>JAZDCZ010000018.1:0-15502 GCA_036679605.1 Gemmatimonadota bacterium | reverse complement strand
GCTTCCCACCCCCTTTCACAAGGACGCAGTTACTGTTGATTACAGGCCGGAGTGTGCATGCCTGGAGAGGACTCCCACCTCTCCGACCAAACACGCTCACAGGCGCACCCGAGCCGCGGCTCTCATGCCGCGGATCAAGGGCGGTAGAAAAGAGGCGGTAATGTGGCCCGTAGTTTGCGACCCGGCCTAGCGACTGATACCTTAGGCCCGTGGGAGGCATACCGGAGCGCTTGAAGGCAGCTTTCGCCGGCCACTACGAGATCGAACGCGAACTCGGCGCCGGCGGCATGGCGACGGTCTACCTGGCGCGCGACGTCAAGCACGACCGATCCGTCGCCATAAAAGTGCTGCGCCCTGAACTCGCCGCCGCACTGGGACCCGATCGATTCCCCCGCGAGATCCGGATCGTAGCCAAGCTCTCCCATCCCCACATCCTTCCCCTATACGACTCGGGCGAAGTGGATGGATTCCTCTACTTCGTCATGCCCCACGTGGAAGGCGAGTCGCTGCGAGCCAAGCTACAGCGTGAAGGGCAGCTGCCGATACAGGAAATCGTGCGGGTCTTGCGTGACGTAGTGGACGGTCTAGCGTACGCACACTCTCACGGGGTCGTACATCGCGACATCAAGCCCGACAACGTGATGCTCTCGGGCCGCCATGCAACAGTCATGGACTTCGGTGTCGCCAAGGCGGTCAGTGCGGCCGGCGGCCAGAAACTCACAACAGTGGGCATGGCTTTGGGGACGCCGACCTACATGTCTCCCGAGCAGGCGATGGGCGAGGCAGACCTCGACCACCGCACCGATATCTACGCCATAGGGATCCTGGCCTACGAGATGCTGACTGGAACACCTCCGTTCGATGGCACAACCGCACAGGCGGTGCTATCGGCACAGGTCATGGAAAAGCCCGCGGACATTTCGCAACAGCGGCCCGGCGTACCACCCGCCCTCGCAAGTTTGGTAATGCAGTGTCTCGAGAAAAAGCAAGCCGACCGGTGGCAGTCGGCCGACGAGATGTTGTCACAGTTAGAGGTGCTCGGGACACCCAGTGGGGGACTGACACCCACCGATACGAGGCCCGTCAGTGTCATGCCAAGCCATTCGGCCTCAAGGCGCCACTGGTGGATTGGCTCCGTAACTGCAGCCCTGGCAATCACAATATTCGTTGTCGTTCAGCAGTCCCACGTCAGAAGCATCCGCACACTGGCTACTGAGTTGCAAGCCGCAGCCGATTCAGGGAAACTGGACGAGATCCACACTACCTTACAACGCACTGGAGTGAGCTTGAGTGCACGTGGGCTCGAGGAAGTCGCGCTGATGGTAAGCGGCACATTGGATTTAGAAACGGACCCCGCTGGAGCCTCGGTCAGGCTGGCCCGTGCACTGAGACCGCTAGACTCCATAGTCGAGTGGATAGAAGTGGGATCGTCACCCGTGCGAGGTTTGGCGGTCGTGGCCGGCGAGTACATCGCTTCATTTGAGTTGGATCGGCACGAGACCGTGGAAATCGCGGTCAGTGTGCCCCAGGGCGATACCGTCAAGCTACGTCGCTCTCTCGTGAACGAAAGTTGGGACGCGAGTGATATGGTGCTCGTTGAGAGAGGACACGTCACAGGTCCCCAGGGGCAGAACTTTGCGGGCGTAGAAGTTTCGGCGTTCTTGATGGATCGCTATGAAGTTTCCAATGAGATGTTCATGAGATTTGTCGTGGATGGCGGATATCGAAATAGTAGCCTCTGGCCGGATTCACTGGTCATCGACGGTCAGCGGACTCCACGCGACGTGGCAGTGGCCGGGTTCGCCGATCGAACTGGACTGCCAGGGCCCCGCAACTGGAGTGGCGGCACATTTCCAGAGAACCACTCACTTCATCCGGTAACCGCTGTGACGTGGTACGAGGCATCCGCCTATGCAGAGTGGGCAGGCAAGGCCCTACCAACACTCGAGCAGTGGTGGCGCGCCGCCCTCGGCGACTCCGACAATCCTTTCCCCTGGGGAAACGACTTGTCAACCCTTGATGATCGCTCAAACTTCAGTATGATCGGGACCGCCCCAGTCAACCGTCATGCCTTCGGGATCAGCCCGTATGGCGCGTACGACATGGCCGGGAATGTCAGGGAGTGGCTGCAGGGTGGGGTACCCGATGTACAATACCCAGCGGTCGGAGGCTCTTGGCAAGACCCGACCTATATGTTCTCGACCCCCAATACCGAAACCTTCGCACCGTGGTTTCAAAGTGATGCGGTTGGTTTTCGGCTCGTAAAGCCTGTTCCCGACCGCTAACGAAGATCGGAGACCAAATGCCTACCAGCCGTCTGATTGCCTGCGCCATCTTTACCCTGCTTCTGACATCGGCCGCACTCCGAGCGCAGGAGCGACCGACAGATGAGTGGCTCACAAACCCGGTTGACGACCGCACGTTCGCGACGTACCTGGAGTTCTTTGCATACGACCAAAAGATGCCATTTGATACAAAAGTGTCGAAGTCCTCCGACCGGGAAGGTCTCGTTGAAGAAGACCTGACCTACCAGAGCACACCCGGTGTCCGCGTAGCGGCCCGGCTGTACCGGCCACGTGGTGACGGTGCTGCAACCCTAGGCGCAGTAGTGTTCCTGCACGGTGGCGGTCCACAAGCCAAAAACTCGGCGATATCGGTGCAACTTTCTCGACTAATGGCCAGAGCTGGGTGGATGGTCCTTTCCATCGACATGTTGCATTTTGGCGAGCGAAACACCGGATTGCTGTCGACGTTTTCCGAGCAGGAAAAGCACAAGCGCTTGTACAATCAACCGGCGACATATCTCGAGTTCGTCACCCAGACAGTAAAAGACGTGAGTCGAGGATATGATTTCCTCGTCGGCGAGCGCGAAGCCGATCCTAACCGTGTGGCGATCGTTGGCTTCAGCCGGGGTGCACAGCTCGCATCCATCGTTGGGGGCGCTGAGAACCGACTCGCAGGCGTAGCGCTACTTCACGTCGGGCATTTCGATTTCTTCGAGACCGGCCATCGTGCCGCGGCATGCCCCGCAAACTACATCGGTAGGATTAGTCCTCGGCCGCTCTTGATGATCAACGGCCAGAATGACGCCGACTACCTACCGGATACGGCTGTGCGACCGCTTCAGCGCCTCGCGAAACAGCCTCGGCAATTTCGCTGGACGGAAGCAGGCCATGGCTTCTTGTCGGAGGAGGACCGGACCGTGCTGGTGGAGTGGTTGCGCGAGCACGTGCGCTAGAACTTCGCTCATCGCCATGGTGGTCCACCGCCTTGCCCAACGTGTCTCCCACGTGATACCTTGGGCACCGTGGGAGATAACTGGGACCACATCAAAGCAGCCTTTGCCGACCAATACGAGTTCGAAAGCGAACTCGGCGCCGGCGGCATGGCGACAGTCTACCTGGCGCGCGATCTCAAGCATGACAGATCCGTAGCCATAAAAGTGCTGCGTCCGGAATTGGCCGCGGCATTGGGCCCCGACCGGTTCCCCCGCGAGATCCGGATCGTGGCAAAACTCTCCCATCCCCACATCCTTCCCCTGCACGACTCGGGCGAGCTGGATGGATTCCTGTATTACGTCATGCCCTTGGTGGATGGCGAGTCGCTGCGGGCCAAGCTACGGCGCGAGGGCCAGATGCCGGTCCAGGAAGCCGTGCGCATCCTGCGCGAGGTGGTGGACGGCCTAGCGTACGCGCACGCACACGGCGTCGTGCACCGCGACATCAAACCCGACAACGTGATGCTTTCCGGCCGTCATGCCATCGTGATGGATTTCGGCGTCGCCAAGGCGGTGAGTGCCGCGGGCGGTGAGAAGCTCACGACGGTAGGCATGGCGCTCGGCACCCCGGCCTACATGTCACCGGAACAGGCGATGGGAGAAGCCGACATCGATCACCGCTCCGACATATATGCCGTGGGCGTGATGGCGTACGAGATGCTGACCGGACATCCCCCGTTCGACGGCAAGACCTCTCAGGCAGTGCTCTCGGCGCACGTCATGGAGCAGCCAACCGATATCTCACAACAGCGCCCGAGTGTCCCTCCGACCCTGGCGCAACTCATCATGCGGTGCCTGGAAAAGAACCCCGCCGATCGTTGGCAGTCTGCCGAAGAGATGCTGCCGCGGCTGGAAGTGGTCGGGACGCCTAGCGGGGGCCTTACACCGACCGATACGCGTCCGGTGGGCGCGATGCCCAAGCGGCAATCGGTGACCCGTCGCAGGTGGATCGGTTCTGTCGCGGCGGCCCTGGTCGTTGCAGGGGTAGGCGGCTGGTTCATGCGCGGTGGTGGGCCGGGCGGTTCAGAGAACATCGAACGCATTGCGGTTATGCCGATACAGGACCTCTCCGGCAGCGACCAGGCGTTCGTGGATGCCATGCACGACGCGCTGATCACATCTCTGGCTCAAAAGGGTGTGGTTACGGTCGTGCCACGCTCGGCAGTCATGCGATACCGCGAAGAGACCGCAACAAACAAACAAATTGCGAAGGATCTCGACGTACAGGCGCTCCTGGAGGGAACCGTGTTTCGCGCCGGCGACCGCATGCGCATCAACGTCCAGCTCGTCGATCCCGAAACACTGCGCCACCTGTGGATACAGAGTTACGAGCGTGACGTGAAGGACGTCTTGGCCGTGCAGGACGAAGTGGTTGGACAGATAGCCGGAGACCAAGAACTCATATCGGCCTTGGGCGGTGCCGCCGAGGTCTCATCCGATTCATCATAGTGAAGGGTTAATGTTTATGCGAACGAAAGCTGCCGGATTGCTGCTAGCCTCCAGCCTCATCGGGTTGGGATGTGAGGGAAACGGATCCGAACGTGTGATTCTGACGCCAGAGGCCGGGGACTACCATGCGCCGCAATATTCGCCCGACGGCGGCAAGATCGCATATAGGCTTGCCCGCGATGGCAAACAGGCAGTATGGACGGCAGCAACGGACGGAAGCAATCCGGTTCGTGTGAGCCCCGCTACCATCCAAGTCCTGTACCCGCTTTGGTCACCCGATGGTGAATCGATTCTGTACACCGCCCTCGGCGAAGGTGGGTTCGACGTGTGGGTCACGCCGGTAGCCGGCGGAGAGGCGCGACAGATAACATCGGACCCGGGAATCGAACAAGCGCTGAACTGGGCTCCCGACGGACAGAGCCTGCTCTACATCAAGGCCAGTGGGGGCGAGGTCGACACTTGGATGGCTCCGCTCGGCGACGGCGAGCACGAACCGGTCCTGAGCGGGCCCGGGGTAGAGGTGGGTTGGTGGTCGCCCGACGGCAGCAAGATAGCGTATCAGTCCGTCAGAGGAGGCGAACAAACCCTGTGGGTCAAGACCCTGGACGGTGCGAACACACGACAGCTCACCACCGAGGGGCGTGAGCAACTCCAGTTTCCCGGTACATGGTCTCCGGACAGCCGAGAGCTGCTGTACACCTCGAACCGCATGGGCACATCCGACGTGTGGGCAGCACCGGTGGATGGCAGCCCGCCACGGCAGCTAACCCGGGACATACGTGAGGACTATGCGCCGGTGTGGTCGCCGGACGGCAACTTCGTAGCCTTCCTTTCGGACCGCGGCGGGCAGACCGACGTGTGGATCGTGCCGGCGGGGGGGGGCGAACCGGTGCGGGCCACCGACGACCCCGGCAACGAGATCGACCTCACCTGGACTCCCGACGGCGCCGGTGTCACGTTCGGGTACAATGAAGCGGTGCTGAACCTCTGGGCCACCTCGGTCGACGACGGTGCCACACGGCAACTCACTTTCAGCGAGAAGAACGATTACTCAGCCAGCGTGTCTCCAGACGGTCAGGCTGTCGTCTTCATTTCGGAACGCACCGGAAACCAAGATCTCTGGACCGTTCCTCTGTCGGGCGGCGAGCCCACACGGCTCACCACCAACGCCGCTGACGACCGCGGTCCCCGCTGGTCTCCGGACGGCAGCCGGATAGCGTTCGTGGCTGAACGCGGGGGAAATGCCAACATCTGGGTGATGGACGCCGACGGAACCAACCAGGTTCAACTCACCGATTGGCCGACCGCCGAGAACAACCCACAGTGGTCGCCCGACGGCAGTCTAATCGCCTTCCTCTCAGATAGAGAGGCGGAAAACATTAACGAGATCTGGACCGTGCCTGCCCAGGGGGGCGAGCCGGTGCGTGTAACCGACACGGGTGGGAACGTCGGGGGTAATCAGCGCTGGAGTCCGGACGGGGCGGCATTCTTGTACCTGGGCCTGGACGATGAAGGCGGTCAAAGCCTGTACCGTGTATCCACCACGGGGGACAACGTAAAGCAACTAACCTTTGCAGGGGCGGTCGGATATGGTCGGTGGTCGCCTGACGGCGCCAACATTTTGTTTATAGGACTCGGGAGAGGGAGCGCCGACCTGTTGGTGATGCCCGCCCAAGGGGGCGCGGCAAAGACGCTCGTGGCTACTCCGGCCAACGAGAACGGACCGCGGTGGTCGCCCGACGGGTCCATGGTTGCGTTCAGGACGTATCAGGACGGCAACTACGACATTGCGGTGATCCCGGCGTCCGGCGGGCCGGTGCGCAAACTCACCGAGACGGCAGCCAACGAGAATGCACCCGAGTGGTCCCCCGACGGCAAGACTCTGGTCTACTCGGCCTCTGATTCGGATCACAAACTCGTGACGGTGAGTGTGGGGCATTTGTTGGCAGGGCGGTAGGACAAAAAAGGGGCCGGGCATTTACGCCCGGCCCCTTTTTTCGTTGCGACGACTGGCGGTCTAGTTGCTGTTGTCGCCGTCCTCGTCCTTCTCGTCGCCGTCCCCATCCTCGTCCTCGAAGGCCTTGATGGAGTTCCTGATGTTGTCCTTCACCAAGTTCTCAGCGGTGCCGCCCTTATTCGCCGTGGCGGGATCCACCAGGCCGCCCGCACCGTCGCTGAACCACTGCGAAACATCGAGGCGTACAGTCACGTTGGTGGTCGTCGTAGAATCGGTGATCACGAGCGGCGGATTCAGCTCGAACTCCTGCTCTTCGTTAAGATCGGTCTCGTAAGTAAACGCCTGCCCATCGAAACTACCCCAGACAACGATGCTCTTGTCGACCAGGCCAGGATTTGCCGCTGCAAAAGCCGCATCCTCGGGATCGTCACCGCTTACCTTGTGGATCTTGAACTCCAACTCGTCGTAGGTACCCGTATCGACTGCTACCGCTATCTCCTGCATGGTTCCGCCATCCAGTGGTACGTCCACAACGATGGGGCCGAGTTCGAATTCCTCGCAGGCGTCTTCGTCCATCGCGAGGTCGCAATCAGTTGTCTCTACGCGCTTCAGTTCGATCTCTCTGAGCACCACCTTGACACTGTCCAGTATGAGCGTGTTGCCGCCTGACCGCAGGGTGTCACCCAGGGCCGCCACAGGAAACCGTGAGAACGCGGGAGCTACAGCAACACCGGGGCCGGCGCTTGAGAACGACAGCGATACCTGCTTGGACACGGCGCCCGTTGTCGGGGCCATGCCGCCGCCGTCGTCGCTGCATCCGCCCGTGAGGGTCGCAACTGCGGCGATCAGTGACAGTTTAAGAAGTTTCTTCATGATTACATCCTCCCAACAGGATAGTGATTGCCAATTTGACACTGTCTTGTGCCGTTTCTGGCATCCCTCAAACGCAACAGTGGTGCCGCTCGAGGCGGTCAGTTTCACAGCTCGTAATCGCAAGTGTCACAACTAGTTACGACAACTATGACGCAGATCACAATCTCACAATGTTGCTACAAAACGATACAAGTAGTACGAACTAGAACGCATTCGAACAAAACGGCTCCCACATCCATCCAACTTGACGAAAAGCAGTTTCACGGCATTGTGAGAGGAGTTGCTATCGTGCAGATAGCGCTAAATAATTGGAGTCTCGAGTTCCCTTGGATCCCTCGATCCAACACTCTCAGAGAGCCCAAGGTGACCGTACCGAAGAAACCAGACAATGCGACATCGATCATCGATGAGACCGATCTCGTTCGGAAGGTGCAGGCCGGCGATTCTGCCGCATTCGAGCACATCTACGAGATCCACGTCCGCCGCATCTATGGTCTGTGCTTGCGAATGCTGAGCGACGCGACGCTCGCCGACGAACTCACACAGGACATCTTCGTTCGCGCCTGGGAGGCAGTGGGTTCGTTCAAGTTCCAAAGTGCGTTCGGCACCTGGCTCCATCGTCTGGGAGTCAACGTGATCTTGGGGCACCTCCGTACCGAGAAAAGGCGCACTGCTAAGGTGAGCCCGGTGGGAGATCAACTCGAGACGTTCGCTGCAGAGGCAATGCAGGCTAACCCTGAGACGAAGATAGACGTAGAGCGGGCGATCGCAGGTCTCCCGAAGGGTGCGAAGGAGGTCCTGATACTCCATGACATCCAGGGATACCGTTATAGAGAAATTGCTGAAATGATTGGCACAGCCGAGGGGACCGTTAAGTCACAGTTGAGTAGAGCACGTCGGCTAGTGCGGGAGGCATTGCTAAAATGAATGACAAGATCTTGAATAAGAACGAGGCCGACAACTGCAAGATCGTCGAGGAACTGTTGTCCGCATTCTTCGACGAGGAGTTGAACGAGACCGCCGATAGCGCTGTACGCCGTCACCTGGATGAGTGCGAGGCGTGCGCTGTAAGACTCGAGGAACTCAAGGCAACCGTCGAGACGATCAATTCGCTACCGGTCGAGGCAACACCGGAATCAGATCTATGGCCAGGAATCAACGCGGCGACAGGAGGCCATGAGCAGCGTCGCAGAAAATTTCCCATTCCAATGTTGATTGCCGCTGCGTTGGCGGGCCTCATGATTCCGGGGGCGCTGGCCGTCGGTGCGTATACGCTATTCCGGTCGCACGATGAATCATTGGCTGTATTAGCCGACGCACCTGCGCCACCGAGCATCCCGGACATACCAGCGTTACCAGACGTGCCTGCCCCGCCGGTGCCGACGGCAGACGCTGCACCAGGCTACTCGACCCCAAGACTGCAAGCCTTTATCCGCAGCTTGAGTGACCCCGACGCGGACGTGCGCAAGACGGCGGCTATAGCACTCGGCGGTATGACCCATCCCACGGGAGCGGCGGCCAGAGCGCTGGCCACGACGTTGCGCACCGATGATGTCGCCGACGTGCGCCGTTGGGCGGCCTGGGCATTAGGCGAGATCGGTAATGGCACGTCGGTAGAGCCGCTGATGACGGCATTGCAGACCGATGAGTCCGGCGAGGTACGTCGCTGGGCGGCATGGTCACTGGGAGAACTCAGCGATCCGAGGGCAGTAGAGGTGCTTACTGCAGCGGTGATGAACGACTCGTTCGCCGAGGCCCGTCGTTGGGCTGCCTGGGCGTTGGGAGAGATCGCAAGCCCGGCTGCCGTACAGGGGCTGACAGCGGCGTTGCAGGACGAAGCCTACGAGGTTCGTCGCTGGTCTGCATGGGCACTGGGTGAGATCGGCCACCCGGCCGCGGTCGAAGCACTGAGCGCAACTCTCATCAACGACCCGGTGGTGGAAGTACGTCGCTGGTCCGCCTGGGCGCTTGGCGAGATAGCCGATCCCAGCGCAACCGACGCGCTGGCCAAGGCAGCTGACGACAAGAGCGCGGAGGTCAGGCGCTGGGCGATCTGGGCCCTAGCCGAGATCGGTAACTAGAACCCGCTCTGGAGGATGAGGGCCGGCTAGCGCCGGCCCTCATCCTTCTTGGTCTCTTCCTCCTTCTCCTCTTCCGGGGCGGTCCAGAAATCCGCGTTCTCCGGGGCGATGGCTGCGACGCTCGATGAATACAGCGCGGCGTTGAACAGGATCCTGAAGTTTCCAAACGGCTGCCCACGCCACTGCGGCCGCATCGCGAGTAGCACGACGCGGCCGTCACCGTGGTGCACATCTAGTGCAGTGGCATAACCCTGGATGTATTCCTCACCGAGCAGGTATCCGGACAGGAGTGGCGAGCCTGACTCCTCGTACTTGGCCAGCACCGACCCCTCGAAAGTCTCCTTCGTCTTGAACGCGGGGCTCCGACCTACGAAGACCTTGCTGCGTTCCGGCATTCCCGACATCACCGGCTGCGAAGGGTCGACAGCCATCTCCACGATCGATCCGGAGAGGAAGAACTCGCTGCGCTTCCTTTCGGCTACAACGTTCTCGACCGGCAGGTGCAGTGCCTCGATGGCAAACAGACTACTGCTGTTGAGTGTCACTAGCGAACCGCCCTCACGCACGAACGCGTCGAGTGCACGGACGCCTGCCTTGTCGACTCCGCCGGCGTAGCGCCCCGGCACAGTGCCCTTGGCAAACCCTCGCTCGATCTGGCGACTGGAAATATCGGCGAGAACGATTACATCGTACCGGTCGTGCAGATCTCCCGCCGCCACATCGCTGTTGTAGACAGAAGAAAACTCAAACCCATATTGCTCGAGCAGCCAGCGGCTCCAGCCTTCATCGATACTAGCCTGCCACGGTCGGTAAAGTCCGATGCGTGGCCGACTGATGCGCGTACCTGTAACACCCGCACGCGTGGCCTGCAACGCATAGTCACTCACGATGGCGTCGACCGCAGATCTCCCGAGATTGGAAATCAAGTACTTCCCTGTCGAGCCGCCGGCCCCATCCGCCCCCACCGTTCCAGGAACGAAGCGCACCTCACCTCCCTCACTCCACGCACGATTGATCGCTCTAAACGAGTTGTTCTGCGCAGGATCGAGCAGCAGCGCCGAGCCGCTGCCGGTAGCGCGTCCAGGAAGCGGCGTTATGCCTGCTGCAACCGTGTTGCTATTGAACCCTACACCAGGGGGCGAGTCGAAGGAGGCCGCATCGGCAACCTGTGCGTTCCACTCGACTGCTGCACCGGTCACCGGACTCATAGCGTCGCGCAGCGCAGCTGTGAGTGGTGCACCCGCTTCGATTACGCGAACATCCATCTGGTATGGCAGAGTCCATCCGGCTACGTCGTACGGCTGATCCGGCGGGCCCTCAGGGAATTCTCGTAGGTCGGGGTAGTCTTGCACCTCGAACAGCTGGCGCACGAAATTGGCGAACTCTTGGTCCATGGGGATTACCCACGTACCTGCCTGCAAAGATTGTCCCTCGAATTGGACATCCCGTTCGAGTTGCTCGATCTCTATCCCGTTGTACGCCAGCCGGCGAAGCAACTCCACGGCAGCGACGGGATCCCGCTGGCGCTGGGGAATGAAGTAGCCGTAGGGCGGACTCTCTTCATGCTCCGCGATTACATCACGCCCTGCCTGATAGCGGTTGTAAAGCAGATCTTCTTTGTACTTGGCCGCTATGTCCAACACGGATACCGAGGCCGTCAGCATGTAGTCCACCGCATCGCGCAACCGCCACCAGCCACCCTGCCATGGACTGGAATACAGTGATTGCGGTCTGAGGTCCCGCGACCGCGTGGGGAAATCGTTGACGGTATAGAAGTGCGGCGTGGCGTAGCGGTACAATCCGGTCTCGGTGAGGAACGCCGCCACGTTGTGGAAGTTGTTCGCGTGGTCCATGAAACCGGGATACCAGTTGTCGAACCCGGTTCCCATGTGCATTGCACCCGTCTGGCCTCTCTCCTCCAACGCCTGGGCCATCGACATGCCAAGCAGGTTGACCGTTCGCCACATCAGCGGATGCACGAACTCCGAAATCGGTTCGGCAAAGGGAGGTATCCATATGCGCGCCGGGAACGGTGCAGTCTGGTGATGGTTGTACATGATCTGCGGTTCCCACTGCCTGACCACACGCGTGATCACGCGCGATTCGATCATGTTCAACATGTAGCCGTCGCGATTGTTGTCGTGCCCGATGTACTTCTGATACAACCGCGGCAGGGAAGCAACTTCAAAGGACGTACCGACGTTGGACCGGTACCAATCGGCCACCATCGTC
Organism: Gemmatimonadota bacterium; assembly: GCA_036679605.1. GTDB lineage: Bacteria > Gemmatimonadota > Gemmatimonadetes > Gemmatimonadales > GWC2-71-9 > JAZDCZ01. The sequence continues at coordinate 3,633 of JAZDCZ010000018.1, read as the reverse complement.
TGGCCGTCCGGATTAATCGACGGCCAAAGCATCAGGATCACGTTGTTCAGGATGGCCTGCACCTCGGTATCGTCGTTGCTGCTGGCCAGGTCATACGCGAGTTGAATTGTGTGTTGCGCGTGTGCTACCTCGGAAGCATGTAGCCCACCGTCGATGTGGACGATCGCCCTACCCTCCTCTGCCAGGTCCCGTGCTTCAGTGTCGGTCAGGCCCTTGGGATGGGCCAGCCGCTGCGCGATCTCTTTGTAACGCTCGACATTCGCGAGATTCGTAGCCGAAGAAACGAGAGCGATATACCAGGGTCGCCCTTCCGATGTCCTACCAATTTCCTCGAGCTGGACTCTGTCGCTCGCCTGTGCCAACTGCCGGAAATAGTCGATCGATTGTTCGTAGGTGGCGAGGTGGAAATCCGCCCCTACCCTGAAACCCAGAACCGACTCCGGAGTCGGGATGTTCGTTTGAGCTGTGGCGGTGGAAACCGCCACGCAAGCCAGTCCTAAGACGGTGAGCGAACGCGCGCAACCGAGTTTGACCATGTTCATCTCCGAAAAGTGATTTCGAGCGAGTGGAAGGATACGGCGGGAGGCAAGCGTAGTCTAGGAGTACCTGCGTTAATGAGTCTGCGTGGCACTTCGTGATGCAGCTTGAAAGGTGCGCCGCACATGTTTCTCCCCTGTTATCGCTTGATCGCATAGTAGAGGACGTAGAACCACGAGAGGAAGCCGTGGATGATCGCCCAAACGATGGACTTGTTCACGCTCCAGGAAATTGCTATGGCCAAGGCTGTGCCGAAGCCGATCCCTGCTTTCGTCGCATCAGCTTTCCGACCCATGTGCGCCTCCTTGCGATCTTGGAATCATCTCAATCACCGACTCTCGCACTTCGTTTAACTCGTGAACGGACTGATCAACATATCTCCGTATGCTACACGTCACGCGCAGGATTGCAACGGATTGGCTCGCCTAGCGGCTTGTTATAATGCTGCATGGAGAACGACTGCCGCACAGAGGTCATAGATCTGCACAGGTTCTTCGAGACCTGGTTTGCGGGCAGCGTCGATCGAACGCAAGACGTGTTCGCCCGACTATCCGAAGCTCTATCAGCCGATTTCGAGATCATTGCGCCCAGCGGTACTAGAACGGCTCGCAAAGATTTACTCTCGAGTGTGTGGGACGCCTACGGCGTGCATCGCGATCGCTCGTTTTCCATTCGCATCGACAACCTGAGCTGCCGTCCGCTCGCCGAGGGCACTTGTCTCGCAACGTATAACGAATGGCAGACGGTCGCCGGCCAGGAAACAGGCAGGCTCTCCAGCGCGGTTTTCTGCCGCAGCGCAACCGGACCCAGCGGAGTCGTCTGGGCACACCTCCATGAGGTCTGGCTACCCATCTAGTAAGCCCTGAGGCTCACCCAGACCAGGGTGGATCCTATCGTCGTCTAGATGGACCTGAAGATCGCGCGGCCCCAACCACAGACTTGCAGTGCCCGGTACCAGCCCGTAGGATGTTGATTGCCATGGTCAATAGCGTTTGAAAGTAAGTGTAACCTCTTACATAACAACGTGTTGATACTTGGTTGATACCGGGTAGGTATGTTCTCGGGGCGAATGGAGAGAACCCTCATGACCGCTGGCCACCACATCAGGCTGTTCGGAGTCCCTTGTCTGCTCGATCCGGGCGGGGTACCTGTTCGCCTGAAGTCCAGAAAGCAGCTCGCCCTCTTGGTCTACCTCGCCATCGAGGCGCGCGATCGGCCGGTAGAACGTGACGTACTCATCGAACTCTTCTGGCCTGACACATCTGAGGATCGGGCTCGCCACTCGTTATCTCAGGCCCTCACTGCCATCAGAAAACCGCTGGGTGCCAGCTCGATCACTCGGACGGGCGCTGCGGTACGGTTGTCTGGACCCATTACCTCCGACATAGACACGCAAGGCTCTTACGCGTTCGAGTCACAGGATCTGGCGCACCCTTTGGACGGGATGGAGACATGGGCTGGCACTTCGTTTGCCCACTGGGTTGAAGCGGTCAGGGCGAAATGCTTGAAGGATGTGCGGTCGAGTTTACTAGGCGACCTCTCGACGGCTCGCAGGAAGGGCCAGGTGAAGGTGGTGCATGAACGCGCTGCTTTGCTCTACGAGGTCGATCCACTGAATGATATGGCGGCTCTTTCGCTTGCCGAGCGCCTTCTGTTGGAACACGACACTACAGGCGCTATCAGTCTATTGCGATCTCATGCCAGTCGCTCGAAGGACGAGACCGGGCGACAACTCGACCGCGAAATGCACATGCTGCTGCAGCGTGTCGAGCGCAATCTGGTAACTGATGACGGGACCGCCGACTCTGATCAACAGGAATCGGCATCTCTATTGTCACGCCCGGAGATCTTGGTGGGGAGGGAGGAGGAACTCGCTCAGCTAGAATCGATTTGGGCACGAACTCGACAGGGCGATCTATGCACCTGTCTGGTGTCAGGTCCGAACGGAATCGGAAAGAGTTCACTAGTAAGACGGTTCTGCACCTCCATAACAGCCCGGACCTGGCCTGCGTACTTCGTGGCGTGTCAGGAAATAGGAAAGGGCATTCCCTTCGCCGCGATCTCAGACCTAGTTCACCAATTAGCACGTGATCCCGCCGTGAGCGGAACCGATCCACTCTGGCTCTCCGAGGTCAGTCGAGTGAGCCCGCGCCTGCGGAGTCTTTATCCGGGGATCCCAGAACCTGCCGAGGTACCTGCTGAGGCAGTCAGGATCCGCGTAGCTGAGGCCCTTCACATGATCTTCGAGGCCGTTTCCGACGGTGGCCCGATTACGATCGCGTTCGACAATATCCACAACATGGACCCTGCCAGCCGCGATGTGCTGCATATGCTGGTTAAGCAGTTGCAGGATTCGGCGACTCTTATTCTTGGAACTCTTCTGTGCGACGAACGTGACTCTCTCGTGCCGACTGCGCCGGCGACACTCAGCGGTATCGAGTGGGGCGACGGGTTCTATCTCGGACCTCTTGACGACGCTCGAGTCCATGAGCATCTCGCGAACTTTGCCAAAGACGCGGAGGTCCCAAAAGAAGTTCGAGAAATAATTGCGCAGCTGGCACAGGGCATTCCATATCTTACGGAAATGCTCTACTCGGAGTGGGAGCGCGATCCCGCGCATTCACTGGTTACTGTCCAGATGCAAGGCGACAGATCCGGGCCCACCTGGCATCCGCCCCACACCATGCGGTTGGCGTTTGCACGTCAATATCAGGAACTCTCGAGCGACGCATTGCAGATGCTCCATCTCCTAGCAGTGGCCGAGCGCATGCTACCCACGAGTGAGTTGGTTTCGCTGCTTTCGGTCGACAAAGCGGTTGTAGACCATGCCGCCTTAGAGCTTATCGACCGGGCGCTGGTTCGGATGGACGGCGGAGCACTGGGATTCAAGAATGAACTCCACCGTGCATTCGTCTACTACGCAATGTCCGAGGATGCGCAAGCATTTGACCACTCGCGATTGGCCCAGACTCTGGCTGCGTCTCGCGAAGCCGATGACTTTCAGCGAGCCCTCGAGGCTTCACACCATTTCGCGAAAGCGAGAATGATCGATGATGCCGTGACAGCCGTGTGCGCTGGTGCTGATCTCGCTGTCAG
>JAZDCZ010000179.1:0-57781 GCA_036679605.1 Gemmatimonadota bacterium | reverse complement strand
ATGACGATAGAGTTGATATCTCCGATAGCGATGGAAGACGGGTTGCGTTTTGCTATCCGTGAGGGTGGCCGCACCGTCGGTGCCGGAGTCGTAACCAAAATACTGGAATAGAGCGATATGGGTTGTACTGTCATAAACGACACGGGGAATGGCGATGGCTGGACAGATCAGAATTAGACTCAAGGCATACGATCACGTCGTGCTTGATCAAGCTGCGGCTGACATCGTTCGTACGGTTGAGAAGAGCGGCGCTCACGCATCCGGCCCGATTCCCTTGCCCACGAAAACCCAACGGTGGACAGTGCTGCGAAGCCCACATGTAGACAAGAAGAGTCGGGAACAATTCGAACTGAAGACCCATAAGCGGTTGATTGAGATCAACGACTCACGTCCTCAGACAGTTGATGCATTGACGAAGCTGGATTTGCCGGCTGGCGTGGATGTTGAAATAAAGGTGAAATAGCGATGAACGGAATTGTCGGCCGAAAGTTGGGCATGACGCGTCTGTTCGAGGACGACGGACGGGTGATCCCAGTGACGGTGATTCACGCGGGGCCTTGTCCTATCGTGCTGGTGGAGGTCCACGCGGGTGGAAAGTCAGCACAGTTGGGTTTCGATGTTAGAAAGCCGAGTCGCACGACTAAGGCTATTGCTGGGCACTCGAAGCGCGCCGGACTCGAGGCCGCTCCAGCGGTGTTACGCAGTTTTCCAATTTCGGAGGGTACCGAGCCTAAGATAGGCGAAGTCGTGACGGTCGAGATTTTTCAGCCGGGTGAGATCGTCAAGGTGTCCGGTACGACGAAGGGGCGGGGGTTCCAAGGGGTGGTCAAGCGTTACGGATTTCGTGGCGGACCTGCGTCGCACGGTAGCACGAGGTATCGGAATCCAGGAAGTATGGGTGCGGGTACCGATCCGTCACGCGTAATCAAGGGTAAGAAGCTTCCGGGTCACATGGGTGCTGCTGAGCATACGGTGATGGGTTTGACGGTAGTGCGGATTGATGCCGAACAGAATTTGTTATTCATCAAGGGTGCAATCCCCGGCCCCATGAGAGGCATTGTAGTAGTACGGAAACAGAATGGTAAGGGTCGCTATGCTTGAAGCACATCGCTATTCCAGAGAAGCGAAGGCGAAGGGGAAGTTCTCCCTGCCGAGTGAGTTCGACGGAACTGTGAATAAGGTCGTGCTGTATCAGGCTATCCGCGCGTTTCGTAATAATCAGAGGCAGGGTAACGCATCTACCAAGACGAGAAGTGCCGTATCCGGTGGCGGTCGTAAGCCGTGGCGTCAGAAGGGCACAGGTCGAGCACGTCAGGGTACGATTCGAGCTTCGCACTGGGTTGGTGGCGGTGTTACTTTTGGTCCCCAACCGAGAAGCTACCGAGTCGACCTACCGCGGAAAGTCCGTCGGTTGGCTCGGCAGTCGGCGCTGAACCAGAGAGCGTTAGAGGGAGCGCTATACGTCATCGAGGCACTGGAGTTCGATGGGCCGAAGACGAAGTACATGGTGGGGTTGCTTGATAAGCTCTCGCTGGGAGGAAAAAAGGTCCTGGTGCTCACGGATGGAGTCAGGCCGGAAGTATGCCTGTCCGCTCAGAACCTAGCGTCCGTTATGGTCAAACGATATGCGGACGTGTCGCCGTACGATGTCCTCTGGTCGGATGCGCTTCTCATAGAGGAAAAAGTTTTCGACGGTCTGGGTCAAGCTGCTGAACCGGTCGCTGCGACGTCAAAAGAGAAGCCAAAAACCGTAAAGAAGACAAAGACTGTCAAGAAGAAATCGACCGCCACCAGAAAGTCGACAGGCAGCAGCAAGAAGGGTGGAGACGATGCCTGACACATATCGTGCGGTAATCCGTCCACTGCTGACGGAGAAGTCATCGGCTGCATTTGCGGCTCGCAAGGAATATGCATTTGAAGCGCAGCCGTGGGCTACGAAACCACAGATCAAGAAGGCTATCGAACATCTGTTCGACGTACGCGTGCAGAGAGTGCGGACTCTCCAGCAGCGTTCGAAGCGCCGTACCATGGGAAAAACTCAGGGTCGGCGGCCTCGATGGAAGAAAGCATACGTCACGCTGCACGAGGGAGACTCGATTGAGGTCTTTGAGGGTTAGCGACAATGGGCATTAGAAAATTCCGACCGATTAGTCCTGGATCGCGTGGTCGATCCGTGTCCGACTTTGCCGAAGTCACCAGGTCGCATCCGGAGAAGTCACTGGTTGCTCCGCTGACGAAGTCGGGCGGTCGAAACAACAAAGGACATGTGAGCGCCAGGCATCGTGGCGGTGGACATAAGCGTCGCTACAGAGTGCTCGACTTCAAGAGGGTGAAACACGGTGTTCCCGCACGAGTAGCCACAATCGAGTACGATCCGAACCGAACCGCGCGGATCGCACTCCTGGTCTACGCGGACGGAGAAAAGCGATACATCCTGCATCCGCGTGGACTAATGGTAGGCGACACGGTTGTGTCCGGCCCGGGTAGCGATATCCGCACCGGCAACGCTTTGCCGCTGGCCGACGTTCCGCTCGGTACGACAGTGCATTGCATAGAGCTGAAGCCGGGTAAGGGCGGGCAACTGTGTCGATCGGCCGGAACGGGTGCACAAGTCGTTGCAAAAGAGGGTTATCATGTAGCGCTGAAACTGCGCAGTACCGAGGTTCGCATGGTCCGAGCGGAGTGCCTCGCGACTGTAGGTCAAGTGGGAAATGCAGAGCATGAGTTGATAAATATCGGTAAGGCGGGCAAGACCCGATGGAAGGGTCGTCGGCCTAAGGTTCGAGGCGTAGCTATGAACCCAGTCGACCATCCACTGGGTGGAGGTGAGGGTAGGTCCGCGGGTGGCCGGCCTGCCGTTACTCCCTGGGGGAAACCAGAAGGTAAGAAGACCCGTGACAAGAAGAAGCCGAGTACAAAACTAATCGTTCGGGGCCGCAAGCGCGGCAAGGCAACGAAGTAAGGCAAGGTTCGGATGGCCAGAAGTGTAAAGAAGGGTCCATATGTGGCGGAGGCGCTGCTGCGGAAGATCACAGCTCTCCAGCAGCACAACGAGAACCGGGTACTCAAGACCTGGTCGCGTGCCTCGACTATCACGCCTGAGTTTGTGGGTAATACAATAGCGGTACACAACGGGAATAAGTTCATTCCCGTGTACATAACGGAAAACATGGTTGGACACAAACTTGGTGAATTTGCACCGACGCGTCTTTTTCGCGGGCACAGTGGGAAACTGGCCGCGGACAAGAAGGTCGGTGGTAGGTAGGTAGACATGGCGGCAAGAGCGATTCAGCGGCATATACGACAGTCGGCTCGCAAGATGAGGCTAGTGATCGACACGATCCGTGGTCAAGATGTCAACGATGCATATGCTATGCTCAAGTTTTCTAAGAAGGGCGCGGCGAAGCAGATTGAGAAGGTGCTGCGGTCAGCGGTTGCGAATGCGGAGCAAGATGCAGTGCGGAGTGAGGAGGCGTTCGATGTTGACCGTCTCTACGTGCAGCACGCGATCGTCAACGAGGGCGCGACCCTCTGGCGGTTCCGGGCTGCAGCGCAAGGACGAGCGGCCCCAATTAGAAAAAGAACTAGCCATGTGGAAATCATGGTAGCCGTTAAGGAGGAAGCGTAGTGGGTCAGAAGACACATCCATATGGATTCCGGCTTGGGATAGTGAAGCCGTGGCGTTCCCGGTGGTTTGCGGGTAGGGAGTTTCCGGAGTTGCTCAAGGAAGATGAGCTAATCAGGAAGTATTTAGGATCCCGACTTGCCCATGCTGCTATTGCTGACATCCACATCGAACGCAAGCCGGGTAAAGTGACAGTAACGGTGTTCACTGGTCGTCCCGGTGTGGTGATTGGGAAGCGCGGTGCTGAGGTCGACAAGTTACGTGATGAGTTGGCTCAACTGACCAGCAAGGAAGTCGGCATCAATGTTGAGGAGATCAAACGGCCCGAGCTCGAGGCTCAACTGGTTGCGAACAACGTTGCGCACCAGCTGAAGCAGCGAGTCTCCTATCGGCGTGCCATGAAGCGGGCCGTTCAGAATGCGATGAGAATGGGAGCTAAAGGCATCAAGATCAAATGCGGTGGGCGACTGGGCGGAGGCGAGATAGCTCGTACGCAGAGTTTCCATGAGGGTCGTGTGCCGTTGCACACACTACGGGCGAATGTGAGCTACGCAACCACGGCTGCCAAGACGACATACGGGACGGTTGGCGTCAAGGTTTGGATCTTCAAGGGTGAAGTGGTTGAAGATTCGCGCGGGCGGACCTATAGCACGGGAGCATAGCAATGCTGGCGCCGAAGCGGGTGAAGTACAGAAAGCAAATGAAGGGCCGGAACCGCGGCTATGCGAGGCGGGGCAACGAAGTGTCGTTCGGCGAATACGGCATGATGTCGCTGAACGCGGGTTGGATTAGCAACCGGCAGATTGAAGCAGCCCGCGTTGCGCTTACTCGGACGATGAAACGCGGTGGTAAGGTTTGGATTCGGCTTTTCCCGGATAAACCATTGACCAAGAAACCGGCGGAAACGAGGATGGGAAAGGGAAAGGGTAATCCGGAGCAATGGGTCGCCCCGGTAAAGCCTGGTAGAATCATGTTCGAGGTGGATGGTGTTTCCGAGGAATTGGCCCGCCGAGCCCTTAGGTTGGCTGGCGCGAAACTTTCGGTCAAGACACAATTTATTAAGCGAGGCGGCTGAGCTATGGTGCTGAAGGACATTGAGCAGAAGCCGGTGGAGGCCTCTCAGATCCGAGAGTTGGAAACGAGCGAGCTTGAAGAGGAGTTAGCTCGGTTGGAGGAGGCCAGGTTTAGGCTGAAGTTCCGTTCGGCAACAGAGGCAATCGACAATCCACTGCAGTTCAGGGCGTTGCGCCGCAACATTGCGCGGATTCGTACGGTACTCCGTGAGAGGACAAAAGGATGAGTGAGCAGGTGAGTGCCCGCAAGCGGCGCAAGGTTCGGACAGGGACTGTGGTAGGCGACAAAATGGATAAGACCGTCGTTGTCATTTTGACTCGCCAGTTTCCGCATCCCTTATATGGAAAGCGGATGACGCGTACGAAACGAGTGACTGCGCACGACGATCGTGGTGCCCGGGCAGGAGATACGGTCCGGATCATTGAGACGAGACCGTTGTCGAAGACCAAGCGGTGGAGGGTCGTCGAAATCTTGGTCCGCGCGGAGTAGGAGGTAGAGGTGGTTCAACAAGAATCCATAGTCAAGGTTGCGGATAACTCAGGAGCCCGACGGGCTCTCGTGATACGCGTCTTGGGTGGTAGCAAACGCAGATATGCTGGGTTAGGCGATACAGTGGTTGTCACCATCAAGGATGCGTTGCCTGCTGGGCAGGTAAAAAAAGGAGAAGTGGTCAGGGCGGTGATCGTGCGCACGGCAAAGGAAACGAGGCGCAAGGATGGAAGTTATATCCGTTTTGATGACAATGCCGCCGTCCTAATAAATGATCAAGGGGAGCCGCGAGCAACTCGAATATTCGGCCCCGTCGGACGCGAACTCCGTGAGAAGAGGTTTATGAAGATCGTCTCCTTGGCTCCGGAGGTTCTGTAGATGAAGCCGTTGGTGTACAAGAAAACGCGACGCAAGAAGAGACAACAAACCGTGTTTCGCCATAAGATGCACGTCACCAAGGGTGATCGGGTACGTGTGGTCAGAGGGGAGGACGCAGGTACTGAAGGTGCTGTCCTTCGCGTCCATCCAAAGACTAACAGAGTAGTGATAGAGGGTGTGAATGTTGTCACGAAACACCAAAGAGCCAGTGCCGATGCTGAAGGAGGAATCATAAAGTTTCCAGCGCCGATTCACGTGTCGAACGTGATGTTGTTGGACCCTAAGACAGGCGAGCCGACGCGCGTGCGCCGACAGAAAGATAAGGACGGAACGGTTGAACGCCTGAGCGTGAAGTCGGGTCAGCCGATTCCTAGGAGCGGTTAGGGTTATGGCAGATAGGAAATCGGCGAAATCAAAATCTGAGAAGGGGTCCAAAGCGCCGGCACCGCGGCCCCGACTGCGCGAGTACTACTTCAGTACCGTCAGATCAAAGTTGATGGAAGAGTTTGGAGTCAAGAACATCCACCAGGCTCCGCGCTTGGTAAAGATCGTGCTCAACGTAGGGCTGGGAGAGGCACCGAAGACTCCGAAGCTGCTAGACGCAGTTGTGGAGGAACTTGCCGTGATTGCGGGGCAGCGTCCCGTGGTCACGCGGGCGAAAAAGGCTATCTCGAATTTCGCGCTGCGGGCCGGGATGCCCATAGGAGCGGCGGTGACACTACGCAGTGCGCGCATGTGGGAGTTTCTCGACAGATTCATTGCCATAACCGTGCCGCGTATTCGCGACTTCCGGGGGTTTACTACGAATTCTTTCGATGGGCGTGGAAACTACTCGTTAGGGATAAAAGAGCAGATGGTGTTTCCAGAGATCGAGTACGATAAGGTGGAGAAGATCCACGGTATGGACATAACTTTCGTGACGAGCGCAGGTCGTGACGACCTCGGCCTAGCTCTAATGCGGGCCCTAGGAATGCCGTTCCGCGGCCAGACGCCGGTCCGGATCGGATAAGGAGTCTTAGTATGGCGAAGAAGTGTTTGGTGGAGAAAGCGAAACGGAAGCCGCGCTTCAAGGTACGCGGGTACAACCGTTGTCAGCGTTGTGGCCGTGCGCGTGCTTTCCTGCGGAAGTTCGGAATGTGCCGGATATGTTTCAGGGAACTAGCTCTCCGTGGGGAAATCCCCGGAGTGCGCAAAGCCAGTTGGTGAAAGGATCGGGTCTGACCATATGAGTATGACAGATCCAGTGGCCGATATGTTGACTCGCATCCGTAATGCGTGTCGGGCAGGTCATCGGCGAGTAGATGTGCCGCTATCTACGTTCAAAACGGAGATAGCACGTTTGCTACGGGACAACCACTACATTCGGGACTACAAGGTGGTCGATGACGGACTCCATGGTTTGCTTCGCATCTACCTGAAGTACTACGAGAATGCTTCGGTCATTCGAGATGTTCAGCGAGTATCGAAACCGGGGCTCCGTCGGTACGTGAAGGTGCGAGAAATCCCCCGAGTAAGGAACGGTCTTGGAATGGCAATCCTGTCCACACCGCGAGGACTAATGAGTGACCGCGATGCACGCCGCGCCAGAATGGGTGGCGAGGTCGTGGCGGTAGTCTGGTAGGGGGGCACGATGTCAAGAGTAGGCAGACTCCCCATCAAGGTTCCGAACGGTGTGGCGGTAAAAATCGACGGGCAGCGGGTTACGGTAAAGGGACCGAAAGGTGCACTCGACCGAACAATGCCAGCTGATATGATACTGAAGCTGGACGGCGACACGCTTACGGTAAGCCGACCTTCGGACGAGAAACAACACAGGTCGCTACATGGACTGACCAGAAGCCTGTTGAACAACATGGTCACCGGAGTGAGCAGTGGATTCGAGAAGCAGCTCGAGATTCATGGAGTCGGATACAAGGCGGAAACAACGACCTCTGGAGTGCGTTTGCACGTCGGATATTCTCATGTGGTCGACTATACATCGCCAAACGGCATCAAGATCTCTGTCGAGAAAAACGCACTAATGGTTCAGGGGATCGATAAGGAAGTGGTTGGCCAGGTCGCAGCCGAACTGCGGCAGGTGCGTCCGCCGGAACCGTATAAAGGTAAAGGGATTCGGTACAAGGGTGAACAGGTCCGTCGTAAGGCGGGCAAATCTGGGGCTAAGGCATGAGGCTGATACGTAGACCGCGCTCAAGGCGGGAACGCCGGTATCGTAGGCATCTGAGATTGAGAAAGGCCATTAGTGGTACGCAAGACCGACCAAGGTTGGTAGTATTCCGGTCGCTCAAGTATACCTATGCCCAGATCGTAGATGATGTTCGAGGTCACACACTGGTAGGGTTATCGGACAAGTCGGAGCAATTGGCTAAGACGAAAGACGGCAAAGTTGGCAGAGCCCACGCAGTGGGTGAGTTGCTGGCTGAGAAAGCTAAAGCTTTAGGAATTACAAGAATTGTGTTTGATCGGGGAGGCTATCTGTTTCATGGCCGGGTGAAGGCTGTGGCAGAAGGCGCTCGAAAGGGCGGATTGGAGTTCTAAATATATGGCGCGAGAGAAGCAAAGGGGTCCGCGGCGAGATCAGGGTGAGCGTGAATCGGAGTTCATCGAAAATGTGATCTCCATAAATCGCGTAGCGAAAGTCGTGAAGGGTGGGCGCCGGTTTTCCTTCAACGCTCTGGTGGCTGTCGGTGATGGCGCTGGGACCGTTGGCGTTGGGATGGGTAAGGCGAACGAAGTTTCGGAGACCGTACGCAAGGGAGTGGAGGCAGCAAAGCGCAACATGCAGCCGGTACCTCGAGATGGCACCACCATTCCTCACGAAATTATCGGCGCACATGGCGCGGGCCGAGTGCTGCTGAAACCGGCATCTTCGGGTACCGGCGTAATAGCCGGAGGCCCGGTACGCGCAGTCTTGGAGTGTGCCGGGATTAGCGACATCCTAACGAAATCACTGGGATCAGCCAACGCCATCAACATGGTTTGGGCCACGGTTGATGGACTTAGAAACATTACTACCGCAGAACAAGTTGCAAGAGAGCGGGGCGTCGATGTCACGGAAATCGACTATCGACCGCGCCAGCCGGAGAAGGAAAATGCCTAGCAAACAACCTGCTGCCAAGAAGAGTACGAGCAAAGCCAAGAAGAAGACTGCCAAGAAGAGCAAGGCCACTAAGTCAGCATCAAAGCTTAGAGTTCGTCAGGTCAAGTCCGGAATCGGGCAGACCCGATCAACGCGACGCACACTCGTGGCTCTCGGCATAAGGCACCATCAAGACGAAACTGTCGTAAAGGACAGTCCTTCGGTGAGGGGTATGTTGCGCAAGGTAAACCACCTAGTAACTGTAAAATCTGAGGAATCCAATGTCTGACCTACCGGTTCTGGGGTTACATAACTTGCCGGAGCCCAAGGGAGCGAATCGGCCTGCTAAGCGAAAGGGACGTGGTGTGGGGTCGGGCCTTGGCAAGACTGCGGGCAGGGGACACAAGGGCCAGCGATCGCGTGCATCGGGCAACGTTCGTCCCGGATTCGAAGGTGGTCAGATGCCGCTGATCCGTCGAGTTCCGAAGAGGGGTTTCACGAATCCTTTCCGCGTCGCAAACCAAGTTGTGAATCTCGGTGATTTGGAAAAGCTGTCGGTGCTTGAGATAACACCTGAATTGCTCGCATCGTCCGGGCTAGCTAACCGCACCGGTCGTCCGACCAAGATCCTCGGGACGGGGGAAGTTACACGGGCATTTGTGGTCAAGGGTTGCAAGGTTTCTCGAGTGGCGCGTGAAAAGATCGAACAAGCAGGCGGCCGGATCGAGATCTGAGTATGACAGCGCCACGCATCCCCAATCTGTTTGCCGTCCCTGAACTGAAGGAAAAGCTCCTCTTCACGGTCCTTTGTCTGGCCATCTATAGAGGTGGAGCGCACATCGCTACGCCAGGAGTTGATGTCCAGGTTCTAGCTGATTTTGTGCGGAACCAGGGCGCGCAGACTCTCTTCGCTGTGTATGACATGTTCGTTGGCGGCGGCCTCTCCCGAGCTACGGTTCTAGCCCTCGGGATCATGCCCTACATCTCCGCTTCGATCATGTTCCAGTTGGGTGGCGCGGTATTCCCCACCATTGACAAGATGCAGAAGGAGGAGGAAGGTCGAAAGAAGATCACTCAGTGGACGCGTTATGTCACAGTGCTCCTCTCCTTTGGGCAGGCCTACGGATTCGCTATTTTCGCGGAACAGCAAGGCGCTGTAGCCGCTCCAGGCATGGGATTTCGACTCATGACGATCCTCACGCTTACGACCGGTGCACTTTTTGTGATGTGGCTCGGCGAGCAGATCACTGAGCGGGGCATCGGAAACGGCATGAGTTTGATGATCTTCTTCTCGATCATGCAAGGGATGTGGCCTGGAATGTTCCGTACGCTGGACTTCTGGAAGACTGGTGTGATCAACCTCCCCAAGTTGGTGTTGCTGGGGGTAGTGATGGTGTCGATCGTGGGCGCAGTGATCGCGGTAACTGTTGCTTCACGCCGGATCCCAATCCAAATACCCAGGAAAGTGATGGGGCGTGGTCGCATCAGAGAGGGCCAAAAGACTTTCATTCCGATTCGCATCAACTCGGCCGGGGTAATGCCGATCATATTTGCGCAATCGCTCATAATAGTTCCCGGTACCATAGCTACTTTCAGCAATCTTCCCTGGCTGAGAGCCATGTCGGAGGCCTTTAGTCCCGGAACCCCAATCTATTACACGAGCTACGCGTTGTTGATCATCTTTTTCACCTACTTCTATACGTCGATTATCTTCAATCCAGTCGACATAGCGGAGAACTTGAAGAAACAAGGCGGGTTCATACCAGGAGTAAAACCGGGAGCTGCTACCGCTGACTACATAGACGATGTGCTTAGTAGAGTTACATTGCCCGGATCATTTTTCCTTACCGCTGTCGCTCTGTTACCGTTTTTTATCTTCGATCGGTTCAACGTTCCGTTCTTCTTCGGTGGCACGGCTCTGCTGATCGTCGTGGGTGTGGCGCTAGACACTTGGGTACAGGTGCAGCAGCATGCCCAACTGAGACACTACGATGATTTCATGAAGCATGGCCGTGTTAAGTTTCGTGGGCGCCGGAGATACATGTAGGACGCTCCGTTCGGCGAGCGGATAGTTATGAACATCGTTCTCCTTGGCGCTCCGGGCTCTGGTAAGGGCACCCAAGGGGCGCTCATATCCTCGCGAAAAAAAATTCCGAAGTTTGCGACCGGCGATCTCTTGCGAGAGGCCGTAGTGGCTGGTTCGACGCTTGGTAAAGATGCAAGCAAGTTTATGGACGCGGGCCTCTTGGTTCCTGACGAGACGATTCTAGATTTGATTGCCGAGGTTCTGGAATCTCGTGAAGCGGCGGACGGCGTCGTCATGGACGGGTTTCCTCGAACTGTCGCGCAGGCGGCGGCGGTGGACTCGCTTTTGGCTGCACGTGGTTCACAAATCGACCGCGTGCTGACATTCGAGGTGCCCGAGGATGAACTCGTTGAGCGGCTGCTCGGCAGGAGTAACCAAGAGGGACGTAGTGACGACACGCCCGAAGCAATAAAGAAGCGGCTCGCCGTCTACAGGGAGCAAACGGAACCCCTCCTAGCTTACTATAGATGTAGGGACATTGTCAGTGAACTTAATGGTGTCGGATCTGTCGAGACGATTGCTGATCGGGTAACAGAGGTGATCGGAACATGATAACAATCAAGTCGGCGCGAGAAATTGAGACAATGTCCCTTGCAGGCGAGATCCTCGCAAAGACATTGGATCTACTGGTCGACCAGATGATGCCAGGCGTCAGCACGGAGGATCTTGACGACGCAGCCGAAGAGTTTATTCGGAGCCATCCTGGGGCAAGGCCGTCGTTCAAAGGGCTGTACGGCTTCCCCAAATCTCTCTGTACGTCGATAAACGATGAGATTGTTCATGGCATACCGTCAAAGGCGCGCATCCTGGAGGAGGGCGACATAGTGAGCGTCGACTGCGGAGTCTATCTAGACGGACTGCATGCGGATTCGGCGTTTACCGCGCCGGTGGGTGATATCGGGAACGACGCGAGGACACTGCTTCAGGTAACGCGAGATGCACTGAGTGCCGGGGTAGAAGCGGCGGTCATGGGTAATCACGTCGGAGATATCGGTCACGCCGTCCAAATCGTCGCGGAGGGTGCGGGCTACAGTGTAGTACGAGATTTGGTAGGACACGGAATCGGCGCCAAGTTTCATGAGGAACCTCAAATCCCCAATTTTGGAATACCAAAGCGAGGACCTCGGCTCAAAGCCGGAATGACGATCGCAATCGAACCGATGATCAATATGGGTGGTCCGGAGACAAGGACACTTGAGGACGAGTGGACGATTGTGACCGCTGACGGCTCGCTGTCTGCCCACTTTGAGCACACTGTCCTAGTTGATTCCAACGGGCCTCGCCTTCTCACTGTTGACAGGGCAGCGGCGTCGGCGTAACTCGGGTGTCCCCATCACCCGGTTGCATGCCGTAGCTGCTCCAACAGCCAAGCGTGGATGGTGGGATTGCCGGCCACGATCGAGCCATGGCGTACCACGTCAGCGTCGTTCTCGGTGTTGGTGACCAATCCACCCGCCTCCCTCACGATGAGGGTCCCGGCAGCGACATCCCATGGTGCCAGCGACAGCTCCCAAAAACCTGCGAATCTGCCAAGCGCGATGTCAACGAGATCTAGTGCGGCTGATCCGGCTCTTCGAATTCCGCTAGTGGCCGCAAGGATGGTCGTGAATTGTCTAAGGTACCGTGGGATCAGCGCCGGCACCTTGAACGGGAAGCCTGTGCCGATGAGGGCATGCGATGCATTGACGGTGTCGGAGACATGTAGCTGCCTTTCTCGGCACCAGGCGCCACCTCCTGTCGTAGCATGATACGTGATTTCCCGCGGTATATCCGCCACTACTGCAACACACAACTGGCCGGTGACAACGGCTGCGATACTGACGGCGTAAGAGGGGTAGCCATGAAGGAAATTCGTCGTACCGTCCAACGGATCGACTACCCATACCAAGTCACCGGACGTCTGATTGGGCGTAAGCTCCTCGCCCAACACCGACGAAGAGGGGTACGCCGACAGAAGCACTTCCGCGACTATTCTCTCAGCATCGCGATCGATCTGTGTGACGAAGTCACTGGTACCCTTGATACCCCAGTCGGCCGGGTCAGGGGGTTTCTTCACCGAACGGATATGGTCGGCAGCGTGCTCTGACGCTGATAGCGCGCACCGGAGTAAATCCTTATGTTCTGGCACCTTGCAGCCCCTCTTTCGCATCCATAGGTTGATCGTATGGCACGTGTTTTTTCAGGAATACAGCCTTCTGGCGAACTGCACCTCGGCAACTACCTGGGGGCAGTACGCAACTGGGTCGAGATGCAGGACCAGGACGAGTGCTACTTTTGTATAGTCGACTATCACGCCATAACGCAGCAATACGAGCCCGAAGAACTCGCCGCTCGCACACTAGACATGGCGATTGGCCTCATAGCTTCCGGGATCGATCCCGAACGAGCGGTCCTCTTCGTCCAATCTCATGTGGCTGAGCATACTGAGTTGGCGTGGATATTCAATACGGTTACTCCGATCGGCGAACTGGAACGGATGACGCAATTTAAGGACAAGTCTAGGCGCCAGGAAAGCGTCCCAGCCGGCTTGCTCAATTACCCTGTATTGCAAGCCGCAGACGTATTGCTGTATATGGCGGAGGTGGTTCCGGTAGGAGAAGATCAAGCCCAACATATCGAACTCATCCGCGAGGTTTCTCGAAAATGGAACGCTAGGTACGGATCTGAGTTTTTTCCGGAGCCCGATGCTAGAATAACTGGCTCTCGCCGCATTATCGGGTTGGATGGTCAAGCGAAGATGTCCAAGAGCATCGGCAACACCATCGGAGTCTTGGAGAAACCGGAGGATGTTTGGCAACGGCTTCGAACCGCGAAAACAGACCCGGCGCGCGTCAAGAAAACCGACCCGGGTTCGCCTGAAGTATGTAACATTTACTCGCTGCACGAGCATTTCTCACCGAGCGACACCGTGCACGAGGTGGCGGCGAATTGTCGGGCGGCCGGTTGGGGCTGTCTTGATTGCAAGCGCGTTCTTGCCGACAACATATCTGCTACGTTTGCTCCGATAAGAGATCGAGCGGCACAGTTGGCAGGAGACACAAGTCATGTGCAAGACGTTCTCCACGATGGCGCCGAACGGGCGAGGAAGGTTGCACAAAGTACGATGATTGAGGTACGGGATCGCATGGGATTCCTCGGACCCTGCGCAGCGATGGCTGATTCATAATGATACTAGTGGCTTTCTGTTAGTGAGGAGAGCTGTCGTCAATCTCTCGTCCACGAGACCGGTGTGGACGATTCCAACGGAGTGTACAGAGCAGATACGTGATGCCTTCGGGTCGGAATGGGATGTTGTTTTCGTAAAGACGCCAACTTCGAGCGACGGAGATGGAGCCGGATTGTCAGACGAGGCGATCGATGCGGTCGTCGGTGCCGAGGCGTATTTCGGGTGGGGCATCCCAGGGGAGGTTGTAGCGATAGGTGAGCCGTCTCTGCGATGGCTTCATACTGCCACCGGTGGCGTCGGATCGAGTATCACGGACCAACTGCGTTCGAGTGGTGCCAGGCTGACCAACTCGCGTGGCATCCATGCAGATCCAATCGCCGACTGGGTGGTGGCAGCCATCGGGTACTGCGCCCTGGGGTTCCACGTGGCCGCAGCTGCACGATCCATGCGAAGATGGGCCAAGGACATATTTACTGCTAGGACCAACCCGGTTCGAGAATTGACCGGCTTTCGAGTCGGAATTGTGGGTCTGGGCGGGATTGGGCAAGCTGTTGCAACCAGGTGCTCTGCGCTTGGCATGGTCGTCAGGGCGGTAAGGCGGTGCCCTGACTCCGATGCTCCTGATTGTGTGACCTGGGTGGGTGGCCCGGACGATCTGGTGAAACTCGCCTCGGAGAGCGACGCACTGGTTATTGCCGCGGCCCACACAGCCCAAACCGAGCGGATCGTGGACGGTCGAGTGCTCGCGGCCTTGCCTCAAGGAGGGTATGTTCTCAATGTTTCGCGGGGACTTCTCCTGGACGAGGATGCGTTGCTGTCGCAGCTGGAGACCGGTCACGTCGGCGGCTGTGTACTCGATGTTTTCGACACGGAACCACTGCCGGAGGATCATCCGTTCTGGGTGCATGAGAGAGTCTTTTTGACCCCGCACGTAAGTGCAGTATCACCTAGCTTTTGGAAACGCGAACTCGACCTTATTACGGATAACATAGGCCGCTACTTGAGCGGACAGAGCTTGCGAAATCTCGTCAACTTGGACATCGGTTACTAGAATATGGAGAAAATAATAAAAGCGGCTGTCGAGCGTGGGGCCTCGGACTTACACATAAAGGCAGGAGACGTGTTTCGGGCACGAATCGATGGTGACCTCCAGCCGCTCACCAAGCAGCGGCTCACGCCGGAGCAGACGAAGGCGATTGCTCTCAAACTCATTCCCATCGAGCGCGACCGCGAGAGAATAGACGAGATCAAGGATTACGACTGCTCGTGGGGCGCGCCTGGAATCGGTCGGTTCAGGGTGAACATCCTGCGTCAGCGTTCATCGTTCATGATCGTTATGCGTGTGATACCGTTCGAAGTGCCCACCCTCGAGAAACTCGAACTCCCTAGGGTGTTGGAATCGGTAGCGGAGTCGGAGCGAGGTATGATCCTGGTCACCGGTGTCACGGGGAGCGGGAAAAGCTCTACTATGGCGGCAATGGTCAACCATATCAACACGACGATGAATAAGCACATCGTTACGCTCGAGAATCCGATAGAGTTTCTTCATCGCGATATCAACTCCTCAGTAACTCAACGTGAAATCGGTTCGGATACCGATGGATTCAGGGTCGGTTTACGGGCCGCCCTTCGACAGGACCCAGACGTGATTCTCATTGGTGAATTGCGTGACGCGGAGACGATCGATACGGCAATGAAGGCGGCAGAGACAGGGCACCTGCTGATCTCGACCCTTCACACACCTGACGCGATTACAACGATCTCCCGGATGGTTGCCATGTTCCCCGCCGAGGAACAGGAGGTAGCACGCGTGCGCTTGGCGGAAACGCTCGAGGCAGTGGTGTCGCAGCGGCTCCTCCCACGCGCTGATCAAAAGGGGCGATCGCCGGCCATCGAGGTCATGATCTGTACGGCTACGATCCGCGATCTCATTAAAGATCGCAACCGGGTTGGCGAAATCCATGATCACATTGCTGAGGGACGAGACCAATATGGAATGCAAACCTTCGACCAACACTTGATGGATCTTGTCGAAAACGAGGTCGTGACGTTTGAGACCGCAAAGGCAAGTGCGAGCAACGCGGCTGACTTCGAACTGAAACTGCGCACGTTTCGACGCCGTTCGCGGGCCGCCACGACTGCGGAGACGAGTGCGGCGGAGCCAGTGGGAGATGAAATGCCGGAGGGATTCGCTACCGGGACTGAGTTGTTGCAGTGAGCAGACGCCCCAGTGGCCTGCTGGTTCCTATTACTACCCCGTTCGATGCCGCCACTGGTGAGGTGGAGCCCGTTAATCTCAGGCAGAATGTCCGATCTCTTTTGGAACTCGGGGTCGATGGCATCGTGGCGGCAGGTTCGACCGGAGAGGCACCCTTACTAGACGAGGGTGAGTACCGGAGGATCATATCGTGGTTGCGGGACGTCGTACCGCCTGACAAATGGCTCATTGCCGGCGCAGGCCGGGAGTCTACTCGGGCCACCATTGCGGCGTGCCGTGCTTGTGCTGAAGAGGATGGCGACGCCGTGTTGGTACGGCCGCCCTCCTACTATGGTGCAGCAATGACCCAGGCAGCTGTTGCGAATCACTTTCGCCGAGTGGCGGACGAATCGCCGGTCCCGGTCATGCTATACAACATTCCGAAATACACACATATCGCACTTAGTGACTCCCTGTTCGGTGAATTAGCCGAACATCCGAACATTATAGGTGCAAAGGATTCCTCCGGTGATCTGAAGAACTTTGCGGCCTATTGTGAGGCAGTTCCTCGATGGGCGCACTTCGTTGGGTCGGGGGCGTTGTACTACGCAGCGCTGGAGCTGGGAGCGTCGGGCGCCATTGCGGCAACGGCTTGTTTTGCAGCTGCGGCTACGAGAGACATCGGGGTTGCTTTCGCTGAAGGCGACAAGAGCAGAGCTGGGGCGGCCCAAGAAATCGTAGCTCCGCTACATCAAGAGATTGTGTCCAAGCTCGGTGTTGCGGGTGTAAAGGCCGCAGTGGACGCCGTGGGCTTGATGGGTGGGCATGTTAGGTCTCCTCTGCGAGACCTCGACGAACGGACCCGCTCTAGCGTGCTGAGTCGGTTGAAGGTCGCAGAAGTGCTGACGAGCTAAGAGGGCGGTACTGTAGGGCTGGGGACCAGTGTTGCTCGGTTGACGGTTTTTTTGTTCGGACCTACCTTTCGGAAGAGGATGCCCCGGGGTGGCCCCCGGGGCTTTTTTGTGGCCATCTTGGATGGGGCGTGCGCATGTTCGGTCCACGTTGCAAGTGCGTAGTCGTAGTAGGAGCGCAATGGGGTGACGAGGGAAAAGGGAAAATAGTAGACGTCCTTTGCGAAAGCGCTGACCTTGTGATTCGGTACCAGGGTGGCGCAAACGCCGGGCATACTGTTGTGTGCGATGATGAAGAGTTTGTACTTCACCAGATTCCCGCGGGCGTGCTGCAGCCCGGAACCAAGTGCATAATTGGTAATGGCGTCGTCCTCGACCCGGAGACCCTCCTCAGCGAGATGGAGGGGCTTGAGAGCAGAGGCATCGACCTCGGTGGGCGACTCTTGGTGTCTGACAGGGCACATCTTGTGCTTCCCTACCACCTGCTGATGGATCGCGCACGGGAACGCACACAGAAGATCGGCACTACGGGGCGCGGCATAGGACCGAGCTACGAGGACAAGTTCGCTCGGCGGGGGATCAGGGTCGGAGATCTGCGAGATTTGAGCCGCGCGATCGATTTGGCGATGAAGAACGTTGCGCGCACGAACGATCTCCTTGAACTCTTGGAAGTTGAGGAGCGCGCCGACGCGGAGATGCACCGCGAACTGCTGACACGCCTCGGGCCCCGGCTGCTTCCTCTAGTGACCGACACTGGTCGGATCGCCTACGACGCGATAGTTGCCGGGAGCCGGGTGTTGCTGGAGGGTGCTCAGGGATCGCTTCTGGACGTGGATCACGGCACCTATCCCTATGTCACGTCTTCGAATACGATCGCCGGAAGCGCGGCGGTGGGTGCGGGGATCGGTCCGACGGCCATCGATGATGTGCTGGGAGTGGTAAAAGCTTACACGACTCGAGTGGGGAATGGACCGTTGCCTACCGAGGTGGGCGGTGAAGCCGGTAGGCAACTGCGGGACCTTGGAGGGGAATACGGTGCTACGACCGGACGCCCCCGGAGGTGCGGTTGGTTCGACGCCGTGGTTGCCCGTTACGCCGTTCGAATCAACGGGCTCACAGGTCTAGCCATAACAAAACTCGATGTCCTGGATACCATACCGATCATTCCCGTGTGCAACGAGTACCGCGTCGAAGGCAAAATAGTGGACGATGTTCCAGGAGATGCGATGCTGTTGGGAGCCGTCGAACCGGTTTACCAAGAACTCGAAGGTTGGTCGGAGCCAACGGGAGATGTGCGCCGCTTTGAGGATCTTCCTGAAAAAGCTGTGGTCTACATCAGATACATTGAAGAACAGCTCAAAGTACCGGTCGTCTACGTGAGTGTCGGGACCAGGCGTGATCAAATAATCAGAGTTTCGTAGCTCTCGTAGCTAGTTGCCTCAGAATCGTGCTGAAGGCGGCATGGACGCCTAAGACGTGACTGGTGCTCCGCTAGAGCATCTTCCGAAGACGTGCCCCGAGACCTCGAATCCCAGACCGCTCGCGAACCGTGTCGCGATCGTTCGAGTAGTAACTGTAGTATTGATCATTGCGTCGGTGGACGCCGTTTAGCACTGCACCCGCTATGCGCGCATGTACCCGACGGAGCTGAGCATATGCGCGCTGCGCTGCCGCTTCTTCAGTGTCTCCGCTTCGAAATACTAGGATGGTAGCGTCAGCGGCCGAGGCCACGACGGCCGCGTCCGTAACAGGCAGCGTTGGAGGAGTATCGATCACGATATACTCGTACTCCCGACGCGCATCCGCTATAAGACGCTGCATCGCCTCCGACCCTAGAAGCTCGGAAGGATTCGGCGGAGTTGGCCCACTCGGAAGTACGTCGAGCTTCGGCATCACCTCCGGACGCACCGCTTCGGGCAGGGAGGCGCGTTGTATCAATACATCGGTTAGGCCGGGTTGATCGACCAAACCGAAGGCGCGGTGGACTAAAGGGCGCCGGAGATCGGCGTCGATTAGTAAAACGCGGCTACCGCCCTGGGCCAAAGTGACGGCGAGATTCACGGTTGCGGTAGACTTACCCTCTCCGGGTCCGGGGCTGGTGACCGAAATGAGTTGAATTGGACGCTCGGCAGCTACAAAAGTCACGTTGGTGCGCAGCGCGCGAAAAGCTTCCGCAGACGGGTCATCGGGGCTCAATTCTGTGAGAACCACGACGCTTTTGCTTGCACCGTTTCCAGTGCCGGAGGACAGCTTCGACTCGTAGGGGATTAGTCCCAGTACTGGCACGCCAATTACTCGTTCTACGTCTGCCGCGGTCTTAATGGTTTGGTCCAGGTATTCCAGGAAAAACGCTCCACCTAGACCCAGTAGCAGTCCCACCATGAAGCCGAGGATCACCTTTTGTCGCAGGTCGGTTCCGATCCGTCCGGCCGGTGAAGCAGCGTCCAAGATGCTGATGTAGGCGGCGACCGTCGCTTCCCGCATCTGGGCCTGTTCGTATTCGTCGAGCAAGTAGCTGTAGGTTTCTCGCAGGATGTCACGCTCTATCTCCAAACGCGCGACTTGCGTTTCCATGCCCGGGAACGTGGACAACTCCTCTCGTAGTCCAGTGATCTCCCCTGTCAAAACATCACGGTTGTTCGCCAGGCTCTCTAGTTCTGCCCCCACAGCTCTTTGGAGAGCAGCTTGACCGCTGGTGATTCTCTGCCTCACGGCGTCTACTTGTGGGTTGCCCTCCCGGAGTCCTAGTGCTCCCGCAGTCATCGCACGACGTTGCTCATAGAGCCGTAGGAGGTTGTCAATCTGAAACATCACCGCAGCATTATTGGTCGTTCCTTCCAAAGCAGCTAGTCGATTGAGTGTTTCCACCCCCATGGTGTCGCTCGTGCCCAAGGCGCTCCCGAGAGTCGAGAGCTGAATCAAGATCGACTGCCTCCGCTGTTCGAGTTCCTTGATCGACTCCATTAACGATCTCTCTGCGGCACTCAGATCCGTGATCTGGTTTCCTTCCTTGAACTTTTGCAACTCTCTCAGTTTCTGCTGGAGATCCAGGTCTGCTCGGGTTTTTTGTTCGTCGATGTATCGTCGGCGTTGAGCCGCTATTGCGCGGGCTCGCTCGGCACCGTCGTCCCTCAGATGTATTGCGGTTTGGTTCAACACATGGGGCACGAGGGTTCGATCCGAGGCTGTGAAGGTAATGTCAACGGCGTTGGTCTCTGTACGTACGGCGTAGGATACTCCACCACTTACCCACGCGGCAGCCTCCTCGGGGCTCACAAGTCGGAAATCGAGCCCTCCTTCGGGGAGTCCGTCTGGGATCAGTTCGAACGAGAACCCCGGTCCGCGCACCCTCTCATTCCGGGCCAGGGTCTGGAGTAGTGAATCGGAACCGGCATCCCACAGTTCGATGCTGCCGGGCGATGGGCCCGACTTCAGCCGGTACATACCGCGGGGAGCTGCCGAGTCCACCTGGATCCCCGCCAACACGTCCGCACGAAACACTGATGGATCCGCGATCTCGAGTTGGAGATCGAGCGCTCTGGTTACCCCGAGGGCGAGTTTCTGCGTTGTTAGGACTAGTACTTCGGATAAGATTGGATCGGTGCGGAGTGCTATTTCATTGACATCGATATCGTTCGTTGGAAAGGTGTTCTTTGGGGATGAAATCCGCACGGTCAATAACGACTGGTACAGGCTAACGCTATCCTTTCCCGACGAATATGCGGCGCCTGCGATAATCAGAGCGAGAAGGGTCACCAGCTTCCAGTGGTGCGCGACCACCGCTATCAGGTCCTTGATGTGGATCTCGCGGGTAGCCGCACTCCGTCGGCGGTCAACGGCCGAATCCCGAGCAGAGGAAGTCGGATCCGTCACGCGAGCCCTTCTCTTTGCTGGTGTGAACGATTCCAGAGCAGACGCTGGCTCAACTGATTGCTGGGGGAGTACCAGTCAGAACGCTCCAACCTGCCAGAGCGAAAAGTCGTGTTACCAGGATCGTAATTGCCTGTCAAATATGTACCTTCGGCCCCGCCGCGGGCGAGTCTCTGCCTCGGTTCTGTGACCAAGTAATCTAATCCCTAGAAGCCGCCTCCGGTGCCTGGCAGTGTCAGAAACGGGAGAAATCCAACCTATACCTAGACCCTATACTAAGGAACAGCGGGGATATTCGCAAGTCGTGACGCACCAATCTCTTACGGCATCCGAGATCTTGCCGTTCCCTCGTGACGGGCGCCAACTCTTGGCCGGTGGCGATCCTGGCTCTGTCCTTTATGGTTTCCCTCAGTCAGGGTTGCCCGCCTGATGCTATCGCTTAGTCCATGCCATCCAGTTGCTCCGAGCTTACGTGGACGCAATACGTTGGCTATTTTCAGCGTCTGATCTTTAGAACTTCTTCAGGTGTAGAGTTCTCACGCGAGGCGTCAGCAGTGCGGCTCCCCTAAGACTAAGAATGGCATTCCCTTACGTCGCGATCCTTCGCCGACGCGAGTCGTGCGGGACATATTGAGCCAGCCCAACGTAAGATGACGGTCTCCGTAGCCGAGCGCTTCACCCAGTTACTTGGCCACGCTGCCAAGCACCTCGGGATGGATGGCAAGGACGCCACCATCGCCCTCGCGCGGCAGTTCGGAATCGCCGGGTTCGTCGCACGCAACGTTGGAGCCGGTGAGCATTCGGAGGCTTACCGGGACGAAACCCGTGCGCGCCGAATACTCGAGGCCGTGATGTTGCAACAGGCGTCGGATGTCTCGTCCACTCTGACATCGCATGGCGTCACCCACTTCTTCATAAAGGGTGTGGTGGTATCCCGGTGGCTCTATGAACCTGGGGAGCGGCACTTCGTAGACCTGGACCTGTGCGTTC
This sequence comes from Gemmatimonadota bacterium, assembly GCA_036679605.1. Taxonomy (GTDB): domain Bacteria; phylum Gemmatimonadota; class Gemmatimonadetes; order Gemmatimonadales; family GWC2-71-9; genus JAZDCZ01. The sequence goes on along the minus strand of JAZDCZ010000179.1, from coordinate 35,916 downwards.
CTCCCGGGGAGCGAGTAGCGGCTATGAAGGCTCTCGCCATCATGGATTACAGAGCACTGCCAGAGGAATCACAGAGCGGCCCGGCCGCTTTGAGGCCGGGGGTCGTGTTGGTCCGACGGCTCGCGCGCTCGGCGATGGAAGCGGTCAACCTGGACATCCGCTGGGGAATAGAGCCTGTGGATCGTTTGTTGCCGCGCTCCGATACCCCTATCCCGGACGCAGTGTGGGGCAAGCTCACCCGCGTGGGTTCGCTCCCCTCCCCAATTCCCGTGCATCACGCCGCCCTTCTCCTACAGCACCTGGTTCACCACGATCTCTTGCATATCCGGAGCCTCCTCGATTTCGTGTTGCTGTGGCCACGGCTCCCACAGGACGCGGGAGAGGAGTTCACCCATACCGCCCGGCAACTCGGCGTCCTCCGGGCGGCCCGTGCAGTAGTAGCTGTGCTGCGGCGGGACCTCGGCCTCGAACGCGGTCCGAAAATCGGCGGCCCGGCCCGTGACTTTCGGGGAAGACGGTTGGCGCGCCTACTCAGGCTCGAGGAGTGGCTCACATGGGCCGGCAGGGCAACCGTGCAGGAACACGTGGCGGTCACGCCGCGCCGAATCGGACGACGCCTGCTCCTGCTCGATAGACTCGGGTCAGCCCGAAACCTGTTGGCCGACGCCGTCTGGCCGCCTGGCGAGTTCCTACGCTGGCGCTGGCCCGAGGCAAGGTCGGTGGGCCAGGCCCGTGCGAAACACTTGAGGAGCGCCGTTCAAAAGATCGCGAGGCTATAGGGGCGCAATCTTCACACTGGGAGCACTGTGATCCACACCACTGCCGAATTGGCTGCAGGTGACGAGCTTGTGAGAGGGTAACTGCTGGAAACGGCTTAGGCTTATATTATGCAAGAGGGAAACGAGCCCGGAAGAGGAGAGGAGCCCGCCGCGTGATCTCCAGCCCAAAGGTCAACGAGATCGTACTGCGACCGACGTACTTCTGAATGGAAAAAATCGACCGCCTAGGATGGGCGGCCGGGTTGGCGCTAAACTCCTACGGGGTGAAGATAGGTGTGCGAGTGAGTGAGCCCGAGGTCCTCGAACGGATTCCCGCTTTGCTACCTCCGGGGTGGAAGCCCGCACGTACCCCCAAAGTGGAGCGACTGTATTCGCTCAGGGTCGGGGGGCGGGGGAAGCGGGCCGGTGTCCGCCGCTTCAACCTGCTGTATGCAGATGCGGAGCGAGTCTCCCGGACAATGGAGTTGGACCAGGCGCTCAAAGCGTTGGAATCGGACCTACAACTCTACGTTGCGGAAATGGCGCGACGCCGGGTCTTTGTACATGCCGGAGTGGTGCGTTGGCGTCAACATGCCATTATGATTCCGGGGAGAGCCTTTAGCGGCAAAAGCACGCTGGTGATGGAGTTGGTGAAAGCCGGGGCAACTTATTACTCGGACGAATATGCGGTGTGTGACCGACAGGGGCGGGTACACCCGTTTCCCAAGCCGCCTTCTCTCAGGTCAAAGGCTGGAGTACCGCTACCGAAAGGTGGGGGCACGGGGGTCACCCGTCGAGCTGGCGTCAAGCCCATCCCCGTAGGTCTTGTGCTGTTGACCGACTATCGTCCTGGGGCGCGCTGGCGACCTCGAGCGCTCTCTCAGGGACGGGCAGTCCTCGAGATTTTGAGACAAACCGTATCCGCCCGGATGGAGCCTCGAGTCGCTATCGATACACTGCGGCAGGTCGTTGCGGGAGCGCTGGTCCTAAAGGGTGTGCGGGGTGAAGCGCACGAGATGGTTGATTCACTGTTGCGCAGAGCGAGCGAACACATTTGTAGTAAAGAGGAGGTAAGGTCCCAATGAAACTGACACCCTCGGAAATGCCTCGCGCGAGGACGGACGACCTGATAGTCGACGAGCTACGTGACGAGACCCTTGTGTACGACTTGAAGGGTCATAAGGCCCATTGTCTCAATCGCACCGCCGCGGCAGTCTGGCGCCAATGCGACGGCGAAACTGCCCCAGCTCAGATGGCTCGAAACCTGGAAGCGGAGCTGGCGATCCCCAAGGATGAGGGCATCGTGAGCCTCGCCCTGGCCCGGCTGCAGAAGGCGAGATTGCTGGAGGAAGGGACGAATGTTGCGGGCGTTGCTGTGGGGCCATCACGACGCGATTTAGTGAGGAAGCTGGCAATGGTCGGTGGTGCGATCTTGCTACCCACGGTAACGTCTATGGCTGCACCCACGGCAGCTATGGCCGCCTCATCTACGACCTCTTCGGCCTGCAAGGCTTCTTGTATTGGTCTGGGCCTTCCCTGCAGTGACCGGCCCGGCAAGACGTGTAGGTCTATCGGGGGGGGAAATTGTAACTGTAAGAACTAACAGCCGACCCGCTGTGACTGGCTAACTCCTCCACGGTTCTCGATTGCGGCTGGCGGGAGCATGCGGACCACCATGGGGCCGGTTGACATGCCTCTCCGTCTGGTCGCTTGCTGGCGGGGTAGGCGGGTCCTATACTTCGCCCTTCAGAACTTCTCCTCTCGAAACCACATAACGACGATCAGGTGCGATGGCAGATACATCGGTGATGGACAGACTAGTGTCCCTCGCAAAACGGCGCGGTTTTGTTTTTCAATCATCAGAGATATACGGCGGTGTTGGGTCCGTGTGGGATTATGGCCCTCTCGGCGTCGAGCTAAAGAAAAATCTCAAGGACCTTTGGTGGCGATCGATGGTGCACGAGCGGGACGATATCGAGGGTCTAGATGCCGCGATTCTCATGCACCCCAAAGTATGGGAAGCCTCCGGCCATGTCTCGGGATTCACCGATCCGTTGGTTGATTGTAGGACATGCAAGAAGCGTTTCCGGGCGGACGATGAGAGGATCAAGGGAGAGCCGGGTCAGCCGGAGGCACAGTGCCCGGTCTGCGGGAACCGTGGTACTTTGACTGCTCCTCGCATGTTCAATCTGATGTTCAAGACGTTCATGGGTCCGGTCGAAGAAGACGCATCGGTCGTTTATCTTCGGCCGGAAACCGCCCAAGGGATCTATGTAAACTATCTGAACGTCCTTCAGTCATCGCGCCAAAAGCCGCCGTTCGGGATTGCTCAGATAGGGAAGGCATTTCGCAACGAAATCACACCAGGCAATTTCATCTTTCGGACACGCGAATTCGAGCAGATGGAGATGCAATTCTTTGTGAGGCCGGGCGATGATGAGAGATGGTTCGAGGAATGGCGTGAGCGCCGGATGGAATGGCACGTGGAGTTGGGCATTGACCGTGAGAAGCTGCGCTTTCACGAGCACGCGGACGACGAACTTGCTCACTATGCGAAAAAGGCCTACGACATAGAGTACGAGTTTCCTTTCGGCTGGCAGGAAGTCGAGGGAATACACAACCGCACCGATTTCGATCTCATGAGGCATCAGGAGTACTCCGGCAAGAAGCTCGAGTACGTGGACACGGCCAGCAAGGACCGCTTTGTTCCCTTCGTGATCGAAACATCGTTGGGGGCGGATCGACTGGCTCTGGTGGTCATGGCAGACGCCTATCGCGAAGAGCAGGTGAAGGACGAGACGAGAGTCGTGCTAGGTCTGAAGCCCAGCATCGCACCCATCAAGGCCGGGATCTTCCCACTTGTGAAAAAGGACGGTATGCCCGAGATGGCGCGGCGGATCTGCGACGATCTTCGGCGGCACCTGAGGGTCTTTTACGACGACGGTGGTTCGATCGGCCGGCGATACAGGCGCCAAGATGAGGCAGGCACTCCGTTTGGCATAACGGTGGATGGTCAGAGTGTTGAGGACGAGACGGTCACGGTGCGTGATCGTGATACGCTCTTGCAGGAACGGGTGCAGGCAGATCAGCTGCGCGCGTACCTGGCGGAACGTATCGCAACGTGAAACCGGACAAACTCATTTCGGTAGGTGAAGTCATGCATGAGGAGCTGGGTCGAGAGTATTACATGACCGGCTCCGGTCTCAAGAGCGATCCTGCATTTCAACAGATATACGATCGATTTGACGTTCTGCAGAGCGATGCCGCATTATCTGCGGCGCGCGCAAGCGAATCTCGTGAGTTGCTTGCGTGGGTAATCGACACTCGAATCGGCAGAAGACTCGCGCCGTTGCAGGAGCGCGTGCTACTCTGGGAGCAAGACGCGACCGTAGAGGTCGATGGGCATGAGGTCAGCTATCTTCGCGTTCCAATTGAAATCTCCAACTCTCCGGATCGCGCCTTTCGCTTAGCGCTCGATAGCGCTCGCATGGAGACAGGATCGGCTGCGCTCGATGGCATTCGTCGCGAAAGTTTTGAGATCGAGCACCAGGAGTTACGAGATCTCGGCTACGATGATTACGTGGCAGTCCGGTCGGCCCTTTCGGGCGTCGACCTAGAGGCACTCGGCAAGAGTGCGAGGTTGTTCCTTGACTCGACTACCGACGTGTACACGGAGTGTCTAGGGCAGTTAGTGAAGAAAAGGTTGAATCTCAAGGTGGGCCAGTTGATCCATTCGGATTCTGCGTGGGCCTTTCGAGCCAACGACTACGATCGTGCTTTTCCGCCCGACCAGCTCTTAGAAGTAGCGACAGGTCAGATGTCCGACATGGGACTCGACGCGACACAGAGTGGGAGAGTCAGGTTTGATACGGAGGAGCGAGACGGCAAGCAGCCTCGGGCATTTTGCGTTCCTGTGAAGGTCCCCGACGAGGTGTACCTGGTGCTACGTCCCCGTGGAGGGCACACCGACTACCGAACATTTTGGCATGAATTGGGCCACGCGATGCACTTTGCGTCTCCGTCGAGTGACCTTTCATTCGAGGCTCGATGGCTGGGCGACAATTCGGTGACCGAAGGGTTTGCCATGCTGTGGGATCACCTGACCCTCAATCGGCTTTGGCTCGATCGATACACGTCGCTGGGGGCGAGAGAAATTCAACAGCTGTCGTTCGAGTTGGGTGTGAATGAACTGTATATGGTGCGACGCTATGCAGCGAAGCTGATCTACGAACTGTCATTGCATCGAGGAGACTTCAGGGGTACGGGGCCGGAGTACGAGGAGCTGCTTTCCGGGGCGACGTTGTTCAAGTACTCGGCGGACGATTGCTTGGCGGACGTAGATCCGGGGTTCTATGCGGCCCGGTATCTGCGTGCGTGGCAGTTGGAAGCCGCGCTCGCCGATGCACTCACCGAAAGGCATGACGAAGATTGGTTCCGCAATCCTAGAGCAGGTGAGTTTGTGGCTGAGCTGATGTCACGGGGACAGGCCGATCTTGCGCATGAATTAGCGCTGGAGGTGACGGGAAAGCCTCTTGATTTCGAGACTTTGGTGACACGGCTGGCGCCACTACTTAATTGACCACGCATCTTCTCGGACGGAGACAAGGGGGAAGCTTTGGCTGATCGACAGGCAGTGTTCTCGTCCCGATGGCTAATGATGCTCGCCATGTTGGGCATGGCGGTTGGTACGGGAAACATTTGGAGGTTTCCGCGAATCGCGGCGCAGAACGGGGGTGGTGAGTTCGTTGTCGCGTGGTTGGTATTCCTGTTTCTGTGGTCAATACCTCTGATCCTCGTCGAGTTCGGCATGGGACGGAAGACCCGATCCGGTCCAGTAGCTGCGTTCGTTAAGCTCATGGGACCTCGGTGGGCCTGGATGGGGGCGTTCGTCGCCTTTGTGGCTGCTGCAATCATGTACTACTACTCGGTGGTGGCCGGCTGGACGATACGCTACTTGGTGGCCTCGCTGACGGGTGAACTGTCGAACAGCGACCCGGCTGCCTTCTGGAGCAACTACACAGCATCATGGTGGCCAGTTCTCACCCACGCGGTTGCGATCGGCTTGGGGGTTTTCGTTGTGGCCCGTGGTGTAGGGGCCATCGAGAAGGTAGCGAGAATCTTGATGCCTGCGCTGATCGTCCTCATAGTTGTGTTGACTATAAGGGCCGTGACGCTGCCCGATGCGTCAGGGGGGCTGTCGTATCTGTTCAATGTAGATTGGGCTCGACTCAAAGACTCCAATGTTTGGGTGCAGGCTCTTACGCAGAACGCGTGGGATACTGGCGCCGGTTGGGGACTTGTCCTTTGTTACGCAGCTTACTTGCGAAGTCACGAGGACACCGCACTCAATGCATTCGTTCTGCCGGCGGCAAACAACACGATCTCCCTGCTAGCCGGTATCATGGTGATCTGTACGGTCTTCTCGGTAGTGCCGCAACTAGTGGCCAGTCTTGCGACTGATCCCCAAGTCTTGAGCAGCTATCCCGAACTCGCCCGAGCAGTCGGTGCGGGTCAAGCGATCACCCCGGATCTGATTCAACAGACGATCTTTGCTTCGGGCAATGAAGGACTGACGTTCATTTGGATGCCGCATCTTTTTGCGAGTATTCCGTTTGGGCGATTCTTCATGGTACTGTTCTTTTTAGCGCTTACATTCGCTGCGTTCACGAGCCTCGTAGCCATGATTGAGCTTGCAACACGAGTTCTCCGCGACGCAGGAGTGGACCATCATCGTGCAATCCGGATTGTGGGGGCCGCCGGCTTTCTGCTGGGGCTGCCGTCTGCGATCTCGCTAAAAGTGCTTCATAATCAGGACTGGGTCTGGGGCATTGCGCTGATGCTTTCAGGGCTATTCTTTGCGATCGCTGTGGTAGTACACGGCGTCAGCCGTTTTCGTGAGGAACAACTCAATCATGCACACTCTGACATTCGCGTTGGATGGTGGTGGGATATGGTGATCGCCGTTATCGTACCGCTTGAAGCATTGGTACTACTGATATGGTGGCTATACCAGGCCCGTCAGGGCGATCCGACCGGATGGCTCCGGCCATTTGGCGTAGAGAACGTTGGAACGATTCTTCTGCAATTTGGTGTCGTTCTGGTGGCGCTTGTTGCGGCGAATAGGTGGCTGAGTCGCGGTGTCGAAAAACAGTCGTCCTAACAACTCTATCCATGAGCGTGGAGTGGAATGCAGTGGCACGCCAAGTTAAGAGGAGCGATGAGCGATGACGTTGGAGACCGAGACGAGTATGGGAGCGGATGAAGTACTGCGGCTCGCCAAGCTTTTCTTTGCCGAACGCGTGCCCCATCACGGAGCCTTCCTGGAGACGGAAGGACCAGGTTTTCTGTCACTCCGTGGTCAGGGCGGAGAAGAAATATCGCTTGCAGCATCCGATCGTGAGGACGGCGCCCATGTTCGTGCGTCGTCGATGTTCTATGGACAGGCCATCGCGCGTTTTTTCTCGACGCTGCCGGCGGCAAGTGGCGGCCCGTGAACATGTTGTCGGAAATGGTGCTGCGAGTTTGGGTCGAAGACGTTTGGGGAGATGTCGTGTTGTCCGTATCGAGCGATTGGACGATAGCTCGTTTGAAGGAAGAGGCCTTACGTTCCACAGTTGGATCGGAGTGTGATGCTAGGAGCTACAGTGTCAAGTTTCACGGTGCGCTGATTCGGGACGAGAGAGTATGTCTCGGCGATCTAGACGCGAGTGACTCTTCTTCGTTCGTAGTATTGGCAGCCCGACGACGGCCGGTTCGCTAATGGAGCATGGCATGGGTCACCAGTTCGGATGACCACTCGGGTTTTCTATCACCCCTCTTCATTGGAACACCATACACCACAGGGGCACCCTGAGTCTCCCGATAGGCTGGAGGCTGTTCTGGATGCTCTTCGATCGCCACGACTCATTGAATCAGTCGAATGGGGTGTCCCGAAACCCGCGGAGGATGCGCTACTGCATGCCGTGCATGCTCCTGAGTATCTCGAGGACATAGAAACGGTGGTGCGGAGTGGTGGTGGCAGGTTGGATGAGGATACCGTTGTTAGCGAGCGGAGCTATGAGGCGGCAGTATATGCTGCTGGAGCGGCGGTCGCAGCAGCACGGTGCGCGCTGTCAGGTACCAACAGCTTCGCGGCAGTTCGCCCACCGGGGCACCACGCGACGACGGCACGAGCAATGGGATTCTGCATCATCAATAACGTAGTGGTAGCGGCGCGATGGGCCATAGACTGCGCGGGACTAGACCGCGTCCTCATCGTCGACTGGGATGTACATCACGGCAATGGCACTCAGGCGCTCGTCGAGCAGGAGGCACGCATTCGCTACGTATCTCTTCACCAGTGGCCGTTGTATCCGGGTACTGGCAAAGCGGAAGAAAAGGGGGTCGGTAATATCACCAACATACCGCTACCGCCCGGGCTGCCGCGCAAGACATACGTCGACGCCTTGCTCGCCGCGGTAGGTCTGGCGACCTCCGAATGGATACCGCAACTGGTTTTGATATCTGCCGGATTCGATGCTTTGGCCGGCGATCCTCTGGCGGGCTTCACGTTGGAACCTGCCGACTTCGTGCAATGGGTGACATGTTGGAGCGAATTGGGAGCACCGATGGCATCGGTGCTGGAAGGTGGGTATGTGCCAGAGCGGTTGGCTACTGCCGTGGCAGCACACGTTGAGGCGCTTGCTTGATCAGCTGCCGACCCTAAGTTCAGGCCATGCCGCCACAGCTGTCAGCCACGACCCTCCTGGCCATCGTTCAACCATGGTCGGAGATCGAAGAGCCCATACTCCGAAGATTAACACAGGTTTCTGATGCGGGTGCGGGAGAAGAAGCGCTATGGATCGGATGCGGATCGGGCCGGTCCGTCCTGTGGTGGTGCGGTCGGTTTCAAAAGCACACAGATGGAGTGGACCCCGACCCGAATGCGATCGAGGTTGCGGAGCAGGCGGGCCGCGAGGCCGATCTTGCGAGCTTGGCTACCTTTCAAGTAGCTGACCCCGCCGATTTGCCTCATGAGGACAAGGTCTTCGACATGGTGTTCGTCCACGTGCTCTACCTACCGGGAGCGGATGCTCAGTCCGTGCTTGACGAGGCGGGCCGCGTTGTCCGCCCAATGTGCAGTGTCGTGGCGTTGGTTCCGGCCTGGCTCAAAACTCCGGCCCGCCAAGATGTACTAGCATTGGAGTCGTTGGGGATTTCACCACGCATTCCAGTGGAGTGGAAGGGCGTGATGCGAAATGCCGGACTCGTAGAGCTGACGGTCGAAGACGCGGGGCCCGATGGTTCCTGGATCGCACATGGTATTCCTACCCTGTTGATGAGAGGGTGGCATGCAGCGGGATGGGTCGGGGCAAGAACCGTTGTTGAACGCCCGATGCGGGCTCTGCGCAGACTGGTAAGAAGGCGTTTTCTCGGCCTGCTCATCATGAAAGGAACACGTTGGCCGCAAAACTAGGTCTCCCCCGCTTTCTCAATACATGACCCCAGCCACCTGTCAGGTAGCGTTGCCGATTCCAGCTGATAAGCCCTACGAGTATTTGATTCCGGCTAGCATGGCAGACAGGGTCGAACCGGGTGCGAGAGTTGTCGTACCCGTCCGCTCGCAGCAAATGATTGGAGTCGTGCTGGATCTCAGTCGGTCATCGAAAGCCGGGCTCAAACAGGTGTTGCTGGCTCCGGACCAGCGGCCCATTCTCTCGGCCGGACTACTTGATCTGGCACGCTGGCTATCTGGATACTACCTCGCACCGATCGGGCTTTCGCTGCGGGCGATGATGCCCTCTGCACTTTGGGGACGCTCTCGTTTGATAGCCCAACTGCGAGATCCGACCGCTGCGCCCGGTGGTGCGAGTCGTGACATCATACGCCTCATCGAGCGCTCGGGGGGACGAATCGGAGCGACTCAGCTTTCACGCAAGCTGCACAGACCGGTGTGGGAGCCTTTACAGAGGTTGGCCAGGGTCGGGGCCGTGACTCTGGAGACAGAGCCGCCCGATTTGGGTCCTAGGCAACGCAAGGAGCGGATCCTAGTGCTAACGACGCGGTTGCCGTCACTGATGGAGCGCGAAAATGTTTTCGGAAAAGCGCGTCGTCAGCGAGAGGCATATGAGGCAGTTGAGGCAATGGGTGGAGAGGTGGCGGTGAGTCATCTGAGAGAGAAAGGTGGGTTCTCATCTGCCGTGTTAAAGGCCCTCGTCGAGCGGAATGTGGCACGAATTGAAGAGCGTTCCCGCGACCGCGACTTTCTAGAGAACGTCGTCCCTTCAAGGCATCCCCAACCAATCAATGCCCAAATCGACGCCATATCCGACATCCATGCACTTGAGCCGGGTAAGAGCGCCCTGCTATTCGGAGTGACGGCAAGCGGCAAGACTCTCGTTTACCTCGAGGCACTGCGACCTGAGATAGAGAAGGGGTCGAGTGCGATAATCCTGGTTCCGGAGATCGCACTTACGCCTCAGACAATCTCGCGAGTTTACGGGGCGCTGGGTGACACAGTGGCGATTTTGCACAGTAGGTTGTCGGACGGAGAGAGGGCGGATGCATGGCGCAGCTTGGCGAGTGGCGAACGTCGGGTCGCGGTAGGTACGCGGTCGGCGATATTCGCGCCCGTTCAAAGGCTTGCCGCGATCGTTGTGGACGAAGAGCACGATACCAGCTACAAGCACGGCGAATCGCCGAGGTATCATGCCCGCGACGTCGCGATGCGGAGGGGAATAATCGAAGGTGCGAAAGTAATACTGGCCAGTGCCACACCGTCGCTCGAAACCTGGGCTAGGGAATCGATAACAGTGATCTCATTGCCGCAGCGAATCACTGAGCAGCCGCTGCCAGAGGTATCCTTGCTGGATCTCCGTCACGAGCCACGTGTTTCGGGGAGCGGAGCGGTGCCGTGGACGAAGACCCTTGACGTTGCCGTGGATGCCGAACTGGCGGCTGGCAACCAGATAATCTTGCTGCTCAATCGAAGGGGATTCGCGAACTTTTTGCAGTGTCCCGAATGTGGTTCAGTGTGCGAGTGTCCCCAGTGCAGCATCTCTCTGACGGTTCACCGAACCCCGGAAGGATTGCGGTGCCACTACTGCGGACACACAGAGCCCGTTCCAATGGCGTGCGGACAGTGCGGCCACCCTATTCAACGGGCCCGAGGGATGGGTACGCAATCATTGGAGCATTGGTTGGCCGAGCGGTTCCCGACGGCCCGGCTGGCGCGAATGGATGCGGACACGACGTCCGGCAAATGGTCACACCGCAAGATCTTCGATGCTGTGGCTCGTGGCGATGTCGATATTCTTTTCGGCACTCAGATGATAGCCAAGGGTCTAGATTTTCCGCAGGTTACGTTGGTTGGAGTCATAGATGCGGATACTGCTTTGCATTTGCCCGATTTTCGCTCGGCGGAACGAACGTTCCAGCTAATCGCTCAGGTCGCTGGGCGTGCCGGCCGCGGTCGCCTTGGTGGCCGAGTGCTAATTCAGACCCGCAACCCGATTCACTATGCTCTGGAAGCAGCGGCAAAACATGATTTCCCCGGGTTTTCCCAACGCGAATTGGCGATGCGCGAATCCCCGGCATACCCGCCCCATGTGGGGTTGGTCAACGTGGTTGTGAGCGGACTCAATGAGGTGGCTGTTGCGGACGGGGCGGTCAAAGTATCCGAATGGCTGAGGGGGCTGGTCTCCACCAGAGCCGACGCGACTATGGATGTGATCGGACCGGCCCCGGCACCTCTGGCGAGGATTAAACGCCGCTGGCGGTGGCACATGATGTTGCGAGGGACCAATCGGCAGTTGCTGGATCGCGTCACGCGCTATGCAGCTGTTCGCGCTCCATTCACGAGAGAAGGGCCAGTACGGGTGGTGTTCGACCGCGATCCTGTGTCGGTCCTTTGATCCGACTTGAGTCGTCAGATTACAACCGATACTTTCAATGCGCCGCTGATAAGGGTCTGTGCCGGTTGCGATGGCGGCGGTAGGCTGCGTTAACACGGCGATCTCGTTCAAGTGGATGTGACATGACAACTTCTAGACCTCAGACGACCGTCTCTCGGCACCCGCAATACGGGGTGGGGTGGAAGAGTGTAGCGCAAGCGGTTGCGGCCATAGTTCCGCCGAGTGAAATCGAGGGCATTTGGCTCTTTCATCCTGTGAGAAAAGATGAGCGTGAGTGGGGGGTCGCGGTTGTATCCAGCTGCGCCGATTCGGGCAGGCGTCGGATCTTTACGGCCAGCTACATGTCGACGGTACGTGGGCGGTCGAAGGGGCAGGAGAAGATTGCGGTTGAGGAGGTGGGTGAGAGTCCACCGGCCGTGGTCCAAGAGGTCATCCGGGGCGTGCAAGAACGCAGCGGCGAAAGCTATCCGCCCGTTGAAATATCACCAGATCTCTGGTATGGAGTCGAGGATGACGAGCCCGCCGCCCAGGATTGATGGCAAGGCGTTACTCGAGGTTTTCCGTCGCTACCTCAAGGATCGCAATCTTCCGGTAACCCACCAACGAGTGACTATCGCCGAGGCAGTCTTTTTCTCGGACTCCCATCTTTCGGTTGGTGATTTAGAGCGGTTGCTGCGCTCGTCGTCGGACCGGATAGGACGGGCGACGATCTATAGAACCCTGGAAGTCATGCTGGAAGCCGGACTCGTGCGCGAGCACGATTTCGACGAGGGTTTCAAGCGATATGAGCCCGTTACCGAGCAGGGCCATCACGAGCACCTCATATGTATAACCTGTGGAAAGGTCGTGGAGTTCTCTAGTGAGCGACTAGAGAGGATGAAGGTTCTTATAGCTGAAGAGTACGGTTTTCGTCATCATCATCACAGGCTTGAGATCTACGGTGTCTGTCACGAATGCCAGGGGCAGGATGCCCGGTTACTGGAACTGAGCACAATCCCAGGCAAGGAGGCGCGCTCGTGATCGACCCAAGGATGTTTGTGCCAACTGAGGCATTTCTGACGAAGGGTATTGGGCGCCACAAGGAAAAACTGACGAGCTTTGAGATGGCCCTTCGGGAGGCACGTATCGCGCAACATAATTTGGTTCGTGTAAGTTCGATTTGGCCACCTCGCTGCCGCATGGTTAGCCGCAAGAGCGGTGTGAAAAAACTGATGCCCGGCCAGGTAGTGTTTGCGGTGGTAGCAGAGGCGGTGACCGACGAACCCTCGAGGCGTGCGACGGCATCGATAGGCTTGGCGATACCTGCAGATCAAAACCGCTACGGATATATATCGGAGCACCACGGGTTTGGGCTCAGCAAGCGAGAAGCTGGCGACTATGTCGAAGACTTGGCGGCCAGCATGCTTGCAACAGTATTGGGCGTCTCCTTCAACCCGGATCAGGCCTGGGACGAGCGCAGAGAGCAATGGCGCCTGTCGGGCGAGATAGTGAAGACCACGAACATTAGTTGTACGGCTGAGGCACACCACGATGGTAAGTGGGTGACAGTAGTCAGCGCTGTGGTGTTCTGCGGATGAACGAGTTTCGTGACAGGGGAAAGCCTAGCGGTGTTTCTCCCAACTTGGAAAAGCTGCCCTGGTCACCGCCGGAGTCTTTCCTCGGTATTCCGGTAGATGGGTCCGATTTCGATTCATCGCAGGTAGTAGTGCTACCAGTCCCCTACGAGGCAACCGTGTCTTACATGGGCGGCACTCGTTTTGGACCGCGCGGACTCCTTCATGCCTCGCGGTATCTTGAGTTGTACGATCATGAATTGGAACTCGAACCGCATCGGATCGGGATACACACTCTTCCAGAACTGATTCTGCCCGATAGCGGTCCCGAAGAGGCTTTGCGAGAGCTGAGACGTGCGTTTGACCTGTTGCTGGACGCGGGCAGATTCGTGATCATGATAGGAGGCGAGCATAGCGTGTCCGGCCCGCCGATCTTGGCACATGCGGACCGCGCCAGTGGTAGTAAACTGTCCGTGTTGCAGCTAGACGCGCATGCTGATCTGCGGACTGAATATGAGGGGACGCCGTTGTCCCACGCCTGCGTGATGTACGGCGTAGTCGATCGAGTGCGATTGGTACCGGTGGGGATCCGCTCTCTCACTTCCGAGGAAGCGAAGTTGATCAAGGACAAGGATATCCCCGTGGTATATGCCCATGAATTGGAACGGGGAGATGATTGGATCGAGCGCGTGCTCGACTCACTGGGGGACAGTGTCTACTTGACTGTAGACGTAGACTATTTCGATCCGTCGCTGATGCCGTCTACGGGCACTCCAGAGCCAGGCGGCGGAAGTTGGTATCCCACGCTCAGGTTGCTTGAACGGGTGTTCAGAGAGAAAAGCGTGGTTGGTTGTGACATCGTAGAGTTGGCTCCGCTGCCAGGCATTGTAGCCCCCGATTTTTTGGCTGCCAAGCTTCTCTATAAAATCGTTGGGTTTTTAGCGAAATTTGGGAACTAATTATGGCCGTCTGCGTTTTCATTCTGTATGACTGAATCAGTTGGAATTCCAGTTGCTTTTGTAGCAGGGGTGCTGAGCTTTCTGTCCCCTTGTGTTCTGCCGTTGGTGCCGAGTTATGTTTCGTTCATAACCGGCCTCTCGCTGGACGAGTTGGGAGAACGCAGGTGGACTGCGTTCACCCATGCGCTGTTCTTCATCGGCGGATTCACGCTGATTTTCTTGGCCCTGGGCGCGACGGCAACGGCCCTGGGCCGATTTCTCAACTATTATCAAGTGTGGCTGGAACGGATCGGTGGCGCTCTAATAATCTTTTTCGGCCTCTATATGCTGGGCGTGTTTCGCCTCGGTGCCATGTCACGTGAAAAGAGGGTTCATCTCCAAGACAAGCCCGTCGGATACCTCGGTAGTGCGCTGGTGGGGCTGGCTTTCGGTGCTGGGTGGACACCGTGTATCGGCCCAATATTGGGGTCCATCCTGCTGTACACCGGATCCCAGACCAGCGTGGGACAGGGGCTGCTACTTCTATTGTCGTACTCTATGGGCCTTGCCGTTCCCTTTCTCCTTGCTGCCCTGGCCGTTGAGAAATTCATCGGCTGGTTCAAGAGCTACCAACGCTTTATGCCGCTGACCACAAAGATCGCTGGTGGCGTGATGGTGGGCGTGGGTTTGTTGTTGATATCTGGCTATTTCGCGATTCTCGCAAGCTGGCTCCAGGGCCTGACTCCGGAGTTTCTCCGCTCGAGGCTATAGCGCCGCGCCCTGACTTGTTGAAGGAAGGTGCCCGTAGCATGTTTCAGGCACGATGTGCGCGGTGAAGTGAGCTAGGTCTGCCCGGTCCGACAAAGTGTCTAACAGGGGGTTCCATTATGATACGTGCTCGCACGCTGGCGCCGCTCTTCGGAGCGGCCCTCATGTCCTGGTCTTGTGGCGAATCGAACTCCGATGCTGAGCGTGACCTGACGCTACCCCCAGCGGAGTCAGTTGCGACACTGAGCGACCAGCCCACCACCGGAGATACTCCCCCGGTTGAAACTCAGGCGGCGTCTCCGACTGAAGCGCGGCCACGGCCAAGGCGGCCGGCGAGGCCTGCTCCACCACCACCAAAACCTACCCCGTTGTCACTGTCGGACGGAACTCAGATAGACCTAGTCGCAGCCGACACGATCGTTTCGAACAGCAACAAGGTAGGCGACAGGGTGACGGCCACAGCTGTGAACGATGTCGTCGATGAAGCCGGCCGTGTCGTGGTACCGGCTGGAGCGTTACTGACCGGCACGATTACCAGCATCAGCGGTGATGCGGTAGCCTTCGCTTTCAACCAGGCGCATTTCGGTGGCAATGTGTACACGATACAAGCTCATTCGGACAGCGTTGCTTTTGAGGAGAAGGGCAAGGGTGTGACCGGAGGTGATGCGGCGAAGGTTGGTGCCGGCGCCGTTGTTGGCGCAGTGGCGGGTAGGGTGATCGGTAAGAACACGAAAGGGGCCGTGATCGGTGGAATAGTAGGTGCAGCAGCAGGTGCAGGAGTCGCGGTTGCGACAAAGGGTCACGACTTGATCGTGCCGGCGGGTGCTCTTATTCGCATTGTCTTGACTGCCCCGTTGGTGATCGACGGCGGGACGTAGTCGCCGCGCGTAGCTACCCTAGAATTCACCGTATCGACCGGGGCAATCAGGCCCCGGTCCTGCCTTGCCAATTCGCGTTGGTCTTGCGAACGCTCTCGGATCCATGACTGAACCAGAGTTCCTCGATTCCCGACTTACAGAACAGCGAAACCCTCGGACAGTAGCGATCGACATCGCTTCTTCTCTGCAGATAGTAGACATGCTGAGTCGTGAAGACGGTGATGCCGTGGCTGCGGTTCGAGACGTTCGGTGCGTGCTGGCCAGGACCATCGATTTGGTGGTCGGTGCCCTCCGTGCCGGCGGGCGTCTTGTCTACGTTGGTGCCGGCACCAGCGGCCGGCTGGGAGTGCTGGATGCCGCAGAGTGTCCTCCGACATTCGGGTCTCCACCCGGGATGGTTTCCGCCATTATTGCGGGAGGGCTGCCGGCGCTTGTGGAGAGTCAAGAAGGCTCTGAGGACGATGCCGCGGCGGGCGCGACCAGAATAGAGGAAAACAATGTCACGGAAGATGATATCGTGATTGGAATTGCCGCGAGTGGAACGACTCCTTTCGTGAGAGGTGCGTTGATGTGTGCGCACGCCCGGGGCTGTACCACTGCCCTGGTAAGTTGCACGGACCCGCCCGAAGACGTCGCGGCGATTTGTGACTCCCTGATTGTTGCTCGAGTGGGACCGGAGGCTCTGGCAGGGTCGACGCGACTCAAGGCCGGGACAGCCACGAAGTTGATATTGAATAGCATCACAACGGCTTCAATGATTCAGCTGGGCAAGGTCTACGGCAACCTAATGGTAGATCTGATAGCTCTTAGTGAAAAGCTCAAGGACCGGGGAGAGCGAATCGTGATGGAGGCATGTAGCGTCGGTCGTGATGTTGCCAGAAAAACTATTGAGCGTGCAGGCGGCAGCGTGAAGATTGCCATTGTGATGGTCGGTCTCGACGTGGACGCCGACGAGGCGAGCCGACAGCTGGACAAGGCCGGTGGCGTGATTAGGAAGGTGTTGGGCGATCCTCCGCCGGTGATCCAGTGAGCGAACTTGCCGTCGGGTTGATGTCCGGTACGTCACTGGATGGCATAGATGCGGCCCTCGTCGCCATTGATGCCACGCCGCAGTTGGAGTTGCTAGCCTTCCGAACCGTCCCGTTTCTGCCGTCAATGCGATGTAAGATTTCAAGAGTGCTAGCCGGCGGCACGATGCGAGATTCCGCGCTAATAAATGTCGAACTGGGGGAACTGTTTGCCGCAGCGACGCTCGAATTGCTCAAGCATGCCGGAGTGTCAGCTGCAGAAATTTCGTTCATTGCGTCGCACGGCCAAACAATGTGGCACGAGCCACGGCGAGCCTCGCTCCAATTCGGTGACGCTGCGGTCATCGCGGAACGCGTAGGAGTCAGAGTTGTCAGCAATTTTCGCAACCGCGACGTGGCCGCAGGTGGGGAAGGGGCGCCGCTGGTTGCTATCGCGGACGCCCACCTGTTTGCGCACCAGCAGCACGGCAGGGTGTTGCTGAACCTCGGCGGAATGGCAAACGTCACCTGGGTGCCACGCATGGGTTCGGAAGACGGGGTGATCGCATTCGACACCGGCCCTGGAGTTGCAATCATAGACGCGGTGGTCAACCACTTCGATCCCTCACTGTCTTTCGATGACGGAGGCCGCCAGGCGGGACGTGGAGAACCGGAACAGCAAGTCATCGATGGCTTGCTTCGAGGTCATTACTTCTCGCTCGATCCGCCCAAGAGCACCGGGCGAGAGATGTTCGGTGACTCGTTTGCACAAGATCTGATCCGACAGGTGGGTGCGTCGAGGCCCGACGCCTCAGCGGACGATTGTTTGGCCACGGCAGTGTCTTTGACCGCGCAGTCGGTTGCCGCGGCATGCCGCGGCTGGATTCCCGAGACTAGTGATCGGGATCTGCTCGTTTCCGGGGGGGGCCTAAAGAACCTGACTCTCATGAAGATGATTCGAGAGCAATTGCCAGGCTTCAGGGTGCTAGAGTTCGGGCAGGAATTCTTCGATGGTGACGCGAAGGAGGCAGCGGCCTTCGCATACCTCGGATGGCTGTCGCTCGCCGGCAGACCGGGCAACGTCCCCTCGGCAACCGGTGCATCCGGGCCGCGTATATTGGGCACCGTTACTCCGGCCTAATTTAATGCGAGCGCTCACTCGCATTGGGTTGCGGTGACTCCGGTTTGGTCCTGCTAACGAATTGAGTTCAAGAGCCGCTTGGCGTAGGCAATGGGCACCGCGAGCACGATCCGTCCACTTGACCCAGGCTCGCCCCCATAGAGGATCCCTATTACCAGACCGCTCTCGTTCAGGATAGGGCTACCGCTGGCCCCCTGGGTGCCGTAGCCGTCGATCTGAACGATGTCGGAGAGAATCTTGCTGATAGAACCGGCCGAGAACGTCGTCCGGGCGATAGTGCGGTCGCCCGATTTGGACATGGGCAGCGATGTCCCCAAAGGAAATCCTATCGTTGCGACAGGGTCGCCGGGGGCCAGTCGAGTGCTCGTGTTCGCCAGCCCCTTCACCGTAGGCACGTTGTTGCCTGGCACGTTGACTCGAATTACTGCCACGTCCGAATTGGGGTCCACCGCAACTACCGTAGCAGGGTAGACCTGATCGGAATCGGCAAACTTCACCGCCAATCTGGTGGGCTGGCGATCACCTTTCTCGCCGGCCACCACATGGCGGGCCGTCAGCATGGTACCGTCTGGTCGTACGGCGAAGGCCGTACCGTTGGCGACGTCGCCGGGAGCGAATTCTGCCCACAGAAGGCCCACTGCTGCCTGGTTGGCCGCCACGATGCCTTGGTAGTCCACATAAGCGGCGGCCTGTCTATAGAGAAGCGCCTGGCTCGCGTCCGCCAGGCGCCTGCGGAGTGCCGTGACCTCCTCAGCGTCGCCAGTTCTCTGTGCGGTCGTCAGATCGCGGCGGAGACCGCTCACTTCTGTTCTCGACTCGCCAAGGGCCGTCGCCAGGCCCTGTACCTGACCCTGTAAGGATTGCAATGCGTCGGCGGCTGCGCCGAGGATACTGTCGGTGCGAGCTTCGAGCTGAGAAACTTCAGTTTCGCGGATGTGCTTCTGGCGGTTGTTCTGAACCACGAAGGCTCCAACACTCGCGACAACAATGGTGATTACTGCGGCCGTGAGATAGCGGATTCTCCGGCTCTGCTTGCCCAATTCGACACGCAATCGCTTGGTTGTGCCGGAAGGGCTAGTAGACGGTGGGTCCGGGGTGGGCAGTGTAGACATGCCTTCCGGGGTGGCGAACTGGCTCGGTCGCGGTCCCCTCGTCTCAGCAGTTTGCAGCAGTCGAGGATCGGGCGCTGAGGGTGTTCGGGCCGGCTCCAGGATTCCATCGGGTGTACCATCGGGAACCAGTCTGAATTCCAAGATCGGACCCTTGGTGCCGAACTGTATCTGATCTGTGTCGTCGAGGGCGGTGTTCGAGGATATCCGGTGGCCGTTGACAAGGGTCCCGTTCAGGCTCCCGAGATCCCGCAGCACCCAACGGTTCCCGTCGTGGACGATTCGAGCATGACGTCCGGACACCTGGAGGTCACCGGCCGGATCGAATTGGAGGTCGGACGAAGGATGGCGGCCGATCTCGATAGCCGGTTTCGAGAATACGACCATTTGCCCCGCGATCTTTCCTGTGAGAGCCTTGAGCTGTGCTTTCACTAGTCCTAGAACGCAAACACGGTCAGAATCAGGGATACTGCGACGATAGCAGCGGCGGCAGCACCGGCCGCGATCATCGAAGAGCCCTTTGGTGTGGGGGGCTCGCTTCCGGTGTAAACGGGTACGGGTTCGGTGGTGGATTCCGTATCAAGTAAGGGATAAATCTCGTGACCCACTTTTTCGTCGTCTCCGGGATCACTCAATGCATCACCTGAAAAGCGCGCAACGATAACCGTAATATTATCCGGACCGCCGCGCTCGTTGGCGAGGTCGATCAGCTCGCTCGAGATTGCCAACAGATCCTTGTCTGAACGCAGCTTCTCGGCGATCTCATCCTTTGTGACGAGACCGGACAATCCATCGGAGCAGATCAGGATCGCATCGCCCTTTCGGATCGACTGATAGGTGAGGTCGACTCGAACGCGGGCTTCTGGTCCGAGGGCTTGGAGAATGATGTTCTTCCGCTCGCTGTGCTCCGCCTCTTCCTCAGTAAGCTCGCCCGCGTCGACCAGTCGCTGCATGAGCGATTGATCCTTCGTGAGCTGGATGGCTGTTCCCTTGCGCACGAGGTACGCGCGCGAATCGCCGACTTGCGACAGGTAGAGGTGATCCTCAAACGCCCCTACGGCGGTCATGGTCGTGCCCATTCCGCGCACTTCAGGGTGTTCCCTGGAGTAAGTGTGGATCTTCTCGTTTGCTTTTTCTACGGACTCTCTCAGGCGATAAGCAAACTGCTGCGCGGTGTTCTCGGGGTCCGGGACCCACGCGTCGACCAGATGCTTGTAAACGACATCCGTTGCCATCTCACTAGCAACCTCACCTGCGGCCGCCCCACCCATTCCATCGGCGACAACGAGTAGCGTGCCCTTGGGGCCTATTTCATGTTCCCTCACCTCGGGTCTAAGTGAAGCATTTTGGGTGCTCAGATCCGCCACGAGGAATGAGTCCTCATTGTGTTCGCGGTTCCGGCCGACGTCTGTCTTGCCGAATACGGTTACCCGCATGCGCGAATTTCCCTTCGAGCTAGTCGCATTCACTGGTTACAATTGTCTCGTTTGAATTTTCTGTGTAGTTCGTTAGTCGGGTCGTTTTCAACGGCGCGATCGCTCCATAGGCACATTAAGTCCCCCATGTCAACGTCAAAGGAATAAGATTGTGCCAACATATACGCAATCTTGGCTTTCAGCGTGTCAGTTGTCGCCCCATCGTTAAATAGTGTCCTGGCTCGATCCCTAGCTTCTCGCCAAGTTTCGACCTCAAAAATCGGCTCTATTAGGCTGTCGATTGTCACTTGGATCCGTGCGGCCGTTACTTCCGGCGCAGTCCCCTCCTCTGGAGGGGGGTCCGAGACCGCAATGGGTTTATCCTCTCCAGACGACGACCCCCGGGCCGTGGTGTCGCCAGTTAAAATAACGCTGTCCCCCACGGTAGCGCCAATCCGACCATCCCCGTTGGAATCGAGTCCGGCTTGACCGCCTGGTGTCCCCTCGCTGCCAGGCAGGGCGCTCCCCTGGGTGTCGGACGAGTCCAAGGGTCGGTTGGCGAGGACAACGGGCTGCCCTCCTTGCGTAGTGTCCGGCTCCGTCCCGTTCCCACCTCGTAGCGCCCAAGTTGCCGCTCCGCCGCCGACGGCCAGAACCGCAATCGAGGCAGCAATTGCCATGACGGGTTTTTTCTTGCCCGTTTTTTCCGCCGGAGAAGCCACTGGCATCGGGGTTTCAGGTGTAGCCTGCGGCGGCTGGGTCGGTTCCGCCTTGAAGGCATCAGCGGCGACGGTCTTTTCGAGTATCTCTGTCGCGGCCGAATCACCCGCGTCGATGAGCTGAGTGGCCGCCACGTCCACTTCCTCGGTCTTTTCGGCAACGTCGCCCCCAGCGCTGCCGCTCACTACCTGAATCACTGCCTGAGCGAATGCGTCCGCACTTTCGAACCGGTCTGTAGGCATGCGCTGGAGGACATGATCCATAACTTGCTGGAGTCGCGGCGGGAAATTCCCGCCTGGCAGTGCATCTTCCAGCTTGGTCGGCTCGTCTGTCAGCCGCTTGATCATCACCTCTTGAGCGCTCTCTGCCTGAAATGGCAGCACACCCGTAAGAATCCGGAAGAAGACCAAGGCGAGCGAATAGACGTCGCTGCGGCCATCCATCACGTCCCCCGAGAGCTGCTCAGGGCTCATGTATTCGGGAGTCCCGACCACCAGCCCCGTGCGGGTGACCTTCTGTCCCTCCTCGCCCCCCATCGCTTTTGCGATGCCAAAGTCGACGACCTTGACCAGGTCGGAGCCGTTGCGTGCCCGCGCTATCATGATGTTATCGGGCTTGAGGTCTCGGTGTACGATCCCCAGATCGTGGGCGGCTTGAAGAGCGTCTGCGGTCTGTCGCAGGAGCGCGGTCGCTCTGTGTAAGCCCAACGGAGCTTCTCTCTTCAGCAGGTCGGTTAGGGATTCTCCCTCAATGAGTTCCATCGCGAGGAAAATGGTCCCGTCCGAAGTCTCCCCAAAGTCGTATATGCCACAGACGTTGGGATGGTTGATCCTAGCCGCGTTTGCAGCCTCTCGGTTGAACCGAGCGATCGCGTCGGGGTCCTGCGAAAGCGCCTGGGTCATGACCTTGATGGCGCTCCTGCGGCCCATCTTGACGTGCTCACCTAGGTAAACGGCCCCCATGCCGCCCTCGCCCAGCTTCTCGATAATGTGGTAACGGTCGGCTAGGACACTGCCCAAGAGACTTGCGCCGGCCTGGGCAGATCTTAGTGTCGTCCCGTCGCTGGGGCAAAACTTGGTCTCATCGGGCCATTCGGTACCGCATGTCGTGCAGGTCTTCACGGGAGGACCAGCCGGAACAACTTGTCGCCCACTAGGAAGCGCGACCCGTTCGTCAATGCTACCTCGCCTCTCACCGATACGGCGACCCCGTTGCGGCTACCAGCATCCACTACCACAAAGTCGGCGTCTTCAGAACGGACTTCAGCGTGTAGTCCGCTCAAGGACGGGTCGTATCCGAAGGTCCAATCGCCGCGCTCACGCCCGATCCCCATGTTGCGACCGGGCGATAGGTGGAATGTGTCACGCTGTGACCCGTCACTTCGAAGCTGAACCAGCCTAGCGATGTCAGCGCTGGGCACCAAGCTACCCATGCGTCGGGTTGCGTCTCGCTCCGGCGGATGCGGCCCCGGGTAGCCCAAGCGTCGAAAGAGTAGGATTTGAGAACCTATGAGCACCAGATCGCCGTCATTTAACCGATACGGCTCGGTAATAAAGATCCACGTGCCATTGCGGCTTCCCAGGTCGCGGACCGAAAACTGCCCGTCCATGATGTTTACCTGTGCGTGGAGCGGCGACATGAATGCGTCGTCACGGAATTCGATATCGGCACCGTCACGACCGATTGTCGTTTCTGCGCCAACCAAGTGGTGGGTGCTCGCGATCTCACCTGATTCGTCCACCACAGCCAACTCTCCGGGCACTTCCGATCGCTGGGCGGCGAACGCCGAGGTGCGAGGAGCCATGGGAGATCCATCGGCGTCCTGGCCGCACGTCGCGCAGAATTTTGCGTCAGCTCCGAGCGGTATGCCGCAGTTGGCACACGACCGCACGCCCTCCTGTGTCGCCGTCAGCCGTTTCCCACACGACGGGCAGAACGGGAGGCCCCGCACAACGTCCTTGGCGCATGAAGGGCACCGGACCATGCCCTTAACGGCCGACTGGCGGACCACGGGATTCTTTGCAGGAGCTTCGGCCACGGCGCTTGGGCTGGCGGCCTCGGCCGATGGGCGGTCCATTGCCTTCCCGCAATCCTCGCAATAGCGGGATTCGGTGTTGTTTTCTTTACCGCAATGTGCGCAGGAATACACCTATCAGATGACTCCAGAAAAAAGTAGAGTAGAACGAGCCAATCTACTGCCCGAAAAATACCCGGTCAACACGAGAATTGACGTAGTCGATTGAATTTGTGTAGTTTCCGCCACCATGGCACGTCTCGACTCGGCGGCCGTCGCGCTAGTGATCTGCCTCTCGAGTACTTCCTGTGCGCTGTTCGGCCCTAACTACCAACCAGAACCTGGCAGGTCGCTCGCCCCGCTACCCCGGCCTTCCAATGCGGTGGGGCCGCTATCCCTGTCGGTGGTTTACCCGCCCAGCGAGGGACGGATCGCCCGAGTTGGTGAACAAACCACTTTGGTGGCGCTGAGCGGCTACCAGATCCAGAGTCGAGATTCGGCATTTATTTTTGGCGGCGCCGGCAGAGGCGATGCCGTCGTCAAGGTCAACGGTCGGCCCACTCCGGTCTTTCCAAGCGGAGGATGGATCGCCTGGTTGCCGCTGCCGGACGATACCGTAGCACGATATGATATTGTGGCTAGCGCTGCCGGTGATACGGCTCGATTGACCTTCTACGCACCAATCGCGCCACGGCGGCCGGAGCCAGTCGGCGACGAATGGATCGACACCACGTCATTTGCGCCGACAGGCGATCACTGGGTTCGCCCGGGTGAATCGACCCGCTTGTCGCTGCGAGCGTCAGCGGGTGCCGTGGTGCGCGGGATCTTGGCCGACGGCAGGGAAGTGACGTTCATCCGAGATGCCCGAGCGGCGTCAAACGACGCCACAGCGAGGTATGTGGCATCTGTGTCGGGTGCCGTCGGGAGCGAGCCCGCCTCCCTCTTCCCGATGGACACAGTGCCTGAGGCTGAAGATTCTCTGCGAATGCGCATCGAGTTGATCGCCCGTGGTGACACGGGGCGGGCGTTCTGGCCCCTTCGAGTCGGTGTGTTGGAGCCACGTTCACTTCCCGTCGTTTCTCTGAACGATGATCTTGTGAATGAGGGTGACGATGATGGAATAGTGGTCGGCCGGCCGTCCCCACTGGGGAGCTACAATTGGTTCTTCCCGAATGGAACAGTGGCTAGTGTCAGTGGCCGATCCAACGGGCGAATCCGACTGCAGCTCTCGGCGAGAAGTTCGGCATGGGTAGATGGAACGGAAGTGGAGATTCTGCCAGTCGGCACGCCGGCCCCGTCCAGCCGAGTCGGGTCTCTGAGCCTGCGTCCTGGAGAAGAATCTGTGGTCGTGCGAATCCCACTGCAGGCGAGGCTCCCGTTTCATGTTGCCGAGGATGAGCGGAACCTTTCGCTTACACTGTACGGAGCCCGCGCTGACGTAGACATCATCAACTACGGTGGTACCGACCCCCTCGTCCGGCTGGTGTCGTTCGCTCAGCCAGTCGAGGATGAAGTCGTCATCAATGTGTCACTGTCGAATGACGTGTGGGGCTACCGAACCCATTGGGAGGGGAACGCCCTCCTGTGGGAAATCCGTCGACCGCCGATAATAGATCCAAAGCGACCGCTCAAGGGCCTGGTTATTGCACTGGATGCCGGTCACCCGCCGTGGGGAGCTACTGGCCCGGCGGGCCTTTGGGAGCCTCAGGCGGTCCTGGCAGTGAGCAGAAAGGCCGCCGGACTCTTGGAGGGTTACGGGGCGACGGTTGTCTTGGTTCGCGATACTGAGGCCCCTTTGGGGCTGGCGGAGCGGGTCAAGAGGGCCGAACGGGCCAATGCGGATCTCATGGTATCCGTCCACGCGAACGCGCTGCCGGACGGTGTGAATCCGTTCGTGAGCAGGGGAACCAGCGTGTACTACTTTCATCCTGGTAGTGCACCGTTGGCGCGGGCGGTAGATAGGGCGCTAGTGAGCCAATTGGGGTTCGGCGACCTCGGAATATTGCGCGGAGAGTTTGCTGTTTTGCGCGGAACTTGGATGCCCGCAGTGCTGACCGAGGGGCTTTTTATGATGATTCCTGAGCAGGAATCGGTGCTGGCAAGCGAAGAGGGACAGTTGCGATATGCAAGAGGAATCGCACGTGGCATAGCCGCTTTCTTGAGGGAGTACGCCCTGCGGCAATAATGAGCCACGGCCACTGCTGTCACCAGCTTGACACCCTTCCTGACCGGTACCTAAGTTGGAGTTTCTTCGGGGAGAAGAATGTTCTGTTCGCGTTGCGGCACTGAAGCTCAAGACACCGCCAAATTCTGCCCTACCTGTGGGCTCGATCTCGCGGTCACTACGCCCCTGGCGGCGATAGCGACCGGCGGAGATCAGAACGAAGCGGATCAGGTCCGCAGTGCCTTGAAGGATGAGTACAATATTGTCGAAGAACTGGGACGGGGCGGGATGGCCATCGTATTCAAGGCACGAGACAAGAATCTCGACCGCGAAGTCGCCATCAAAGTCCTTCCGGGATCCCTGTCGTTCGATCCGGAGTTTGTAGAGCGGTTCCAGCGCGAGGCCCGAACATCGGCCAAGCTGGAGCATCCCAACATCATTCCAATTTATCGAGTCGGTAAGTCCGGCCGCGTGATTTTCTTTGTCATGAAATACCTGCGCGGTGAATCCCTCTCGGATCGGCTGGAAAAACGAGGTGCGCTCTCACCCGCAGAAATTCGGCAGATCTTGTGCGAGACCGCGGGAGCGCTTGGCTACGCGCACAAGCACGGAATCGTGCACCGCGACATCAAGCCGGACAACATCATGTTCGACGAGTTGGGGCATGCGATCGTTATGGATTTTGGTATAGCGAAGGCCGCAACCGGCACTAAGCTTACGGGAACGGGCATGTCGATCGGGACGCCTCACTATATGAGTCCGGAGCAGGCGCGGGCCCAACCGCTAGATGGGCGGAGTGACATCTATTCGTTGGGTGTCGTGGCCTATCAATGTCTGGCAGGCTGCGTGCCGTTTGATGGTGAAGACTCATTCGCCATCGGTTACAAGCACATTATGGAGGAACTGCCCGAGCCTCAATTGGAATCGGCCGATCACCGATCTTTGTTTGAAATTGTTGCGCGGATGTTGGCGAAAGTACCCGACGAACGTTTTCAGAATGCGCAGGAGTTGGTTGATGCGCTTCACGGCTCTGGTCCTATTGCCAGGCCAACGGTTGATGGAGGGTTGGCCTCGGCCGCTACGACCGTGCTGCCACAGCACTCTCCAACGTCGGGCGGCACGATCCCGCCCACGGCTTCGCCAACTACGCCGACCACTCCCATCCCAGGGGCTTCCACCGGAACCGAACCGGCAGAAGCGGCACCGAAGAAGAGAAGATCCGGTGTCCTAGTGGGAATGATGGTATTTCTCTTGCTCGGTGGGGGAGGGGCAGGAGGGTACTGGTACTTCGCGATGGGAGCGCAGTGGCCGTTGCCGTTCATGAAGGGATCGCCAACCCTCAGTGCTGCCCCGGGCGAGGACGGTCAGCCTACAGCGGCCCCAGCAATAGACACGTCACTACTGGCGGCATCCAACGCCTCAGATTCGGTGGCGGCAGATTCGGCCGCCTCCGATTCATTGACCCCGCCGCCCGAGCCGCCGGTTACGACCGTACCCGATTATGGCATACTCGTCGTCAGGGGCTTGTCGCGGGGCACTCAAGTAAAGATCGACGGGAACCCGATCAAAGGTGATTCGGCCGAAGTGAGGCCCGGCTCACACAAGATCGAGATCGAAAGGCTGGGCTACAACAAATTCGAGACGACCCTTGCCGTGAAAAAGGGCGAGAAAGTCGTCTTGCCTGTGTCGTTGACGAAACTGGCGGCGGTATCCAAGCCTGCAGCAAAGCCGGAACCTAAGCCGGTACCCAAGCCAATCGCGAAGCCAGTGGAGCCAGTCAAACCGGCGGGCAACATATGCGCGCAAGATCCGCCGGCTCCCGAATATTTTTCGTCCGGCGCCTGCTACGACACAGCGCCTTCTCCCACTAAACTGCCGGTCCTGGAGGTTCCCTCGGGAGCGGGAGCTGTTCCGGCGCAGATTCAACTTCGTGTGAAAGTCTCGCCGGAAGGCAAGAGCATGAATGTCGTGCTGGGCAGGCGGGTCCGCCCAAGTGTTGCTACTATCGCTGCTGTCAACTTCGCGAAGACCGTGTCCTACAGACCGGCAACGAAGGACGGCAAACCCGTGGAGGCCTGGTTGAGGCTTCTCGTCAGGTTTCGCCGGCAGTAAACAGTCCTTGATAGATCCCACTCACGGGACAGGCAGCACTACGTAGACCTCTCACGCAGGCACCGCTCAGGGGAGTGGGCAGATCACAGTTCGACCTGATAACAGATTTGTGATGTGGACGGAGAATTGGGCCTTGAAGTATCGGATTCCTCGGCTATTGCGTGAGGCACCGATGATGTCTACTTTGGCTTCCCGCACCGGCAACCGGCCAGCGGTTCTCAAAAAACGTACATTTCGAGGTTAGTGCTAACTCCTCAACTCTCAACATGGGGCAGGCGCCGTAATGGGTTTTTCCGGCGGAAATAATCGGGAAATAGAACTCCAACTGTCGGACAACGCTGTCACCGTACTTAGGCGGCGCTACCTCATCAAGGACGATCAAGGTGAACCGGTCGAGGAGCCGGCGGACCTGTTTTGGCGAGTAGTACGAACTATTGCGGCGGCGGATTCGAGAGATGGTGCAAGTGAGGGTGCCATCGAGGCCTTGGCTGAGACGTTCTACGAGTTGATGGCAACCCGAGTTTGGATGCCCAACAGCCCGACGCTGATGAATGCCGGCCGGCCACTCGGCCAACTTTCGGCGTGCTTCGTGCTGCCGGTTGATGACGCGCTATCGAATGGGACTAGTGGCATCTACGACACGCTGCGCAACATGGCTCTGGTCCACCAATCGGGTGGCGGCACTGGATTCGGTTTCTCAAGACTGCGTCCCAATTCTGACGTGGTTCGCTCGACGATGGGAGTAGCGTCCGGTCCCATTTCTTTTATGTCGCTCTACGATGCCTCCACCGAGGTGGTCAAGCAGGGCGGCACGCGCAGGGGCGCCAACATGGGCATCCTGCGGGTCGATCACCCCGACATCCTCGACTTCATCGGTTGCAAAGACGACACCACACAGATAACAAACTTCAATATCTCCGTGGCTGTCACCGACAAGTTTATGCAAGCAGTGAAGACGGGAGAGGATTACGACCTGATACATCCGCGGACGGGCGAAACCGTGGGACAGCTCAGCGCGCCCGAGGTGTTCGACAAAGTAATTCACGGTGCTTGGAAGACCGGTGAGCCCGGTGTCTTCTTCATTGACGAGGCGAATCGGCACAACCCGGTGCCACAACTGGGTAACTATGAGGCCACCAACCCCTGTGGCGAGCAGCCGTTGTTGTCCTACGACGTGTGCAATCTGGGCTCGATCAACGTTGGGCTGTTCGTCCACAACGGTGAGGTTGACTGGGATGGTCTGCGACGTGCGGTGCATCTCTGCACGCACTTTTTGGACAATGTGATCGACGCCAACAAATACCCGCTGCCCGAGATCACCCAATTGGCGCAGCAGATCCGCCGCATCGGGTTGGGCATCATGGGGTGGGCCGACTTCTTGATCAAGCTTGGCGTGCCGTACAACTCCGACGAAGCTATCACATGGGCGGGCAAGCTCATGAGCTTTGTAGATAGTGAGGCGAAAGTCGAGAGCGAGCGCCTGGCCACGAAGCGGGGTGTGTTCCCGGCTTGGGAGAAGAGCATTTGGGGCCCGGACGCAACCTGCGCCAGGGATGCGGCGGGTAACCGAATCCGTCCAATGAGAAAGCTCAGGAACTGCAATCTCACGACGGTTGCTCCGACCGGCACGATATCGATTATCGCAGGGTGCTCATCGGGCATCGAGCCTCTGTTCGCGGTGGCGTTCTTACGGAATCAGGCCGGAGTCCTGATGCCCGATGTGAATGAAGAGTTCGTGGCCACTGCCAAGAGTGAGGGGTGGTATTCCGAAGCGCTGATGCAGAAGATTGCCGAGTCCGGCCACATCCATTTCGATGAAGTGCCCGAAAAGTGGCAGCAGGTATTCGTAGCTGCGCATGACGTGACACCCGAATGGCACATTCGGATGCAGGCGGCGTTCCAGGAGTTCACCGACAGTGCAATCAGCAAGACCTGCAACTTCCCGAATGACGCAACGGAAGACCACGTGCGCCAGATCTACGAACTCGCCTTTGAACTCAAGTGCAAGGGCGTGACGGTGTACCGTGATGGTAGCCGGGACATGCAGGTACTCTCGACGGGCAGCACTGCCAGAAAGGTAAGGCGGCAGAGCGGGGAAGATGTGACAGAGGGCAGACCGTCCGACGAAGTCACTGAATTGCGGGCAACGGCGGCCGAGTTGGAAGCCGAACTCACTCGCACGAAGAAGGCGCTGCACGACGTCGAGGCCGAGAACCTACAGCGCCGCGCCAAGCGCTCGCGTCCGGAACTCCTCAAGGGAACCACACGCAGGGTAGAGACCCCGATGGGCACGCTCTACGTCACGATAACCGAAGACGACAAGGGCCAGCCGTTCGAGGTCTTCATGACGCTCGGCAAGGCCGGCGGCGCGCTCATGGCCGACGTCGAGGCGGTCGGCCGGCTCATCTCGCTCGCACTGCGTTCCGGCATTCCGATGTCGGAGATCCATCGGCAACTTCGTGGCATCTCATCCGACCGTGTGACAGGACTCGGACCGACGAAGGTCCTTTCAGTGCCCGACGCCATCGGAATAGCGATGGAGCGGTGGATGCAGGCCAAGCAGGGGATCCAGCAGGATCTGTTGCAGGACGAAGATGTTGCGGTGCCGGTGGTTCACGAAGCGGTCGCAGGAGCCGACGGCGAAATGATTGAGCTGGCGTTCGGGAATCCGCAGCAGTTTATCGGTACTTGCCCAGACTGTGGTTCTCAGCTCGAGTTCGCGGAAGGGTGCGTCAAGTGTCACGTGTGCGGCTATAGCGAGTGCGGTTAACGAATACTGAATACTGAACAAGGAATATCGAAATTCTTGGATTCTCGATAATCCCGTCGAAGCGTCACCGTTTGAGAGTCAGGTACGGTCGAAGCGTTCCCGATTGAGAGTCGGGTCCTACCGAAGCATTCCCGTCTGAGAGTCGGGCCCTGACGAGGACCCGCTCGGCCGAGCAAAGCGTCCTTAAGAGGACGCACTTCTTTCACTAGGCCGCCGAGCGAGGGTTTGTTAACCCTCGACTCACCAACACCATTGGGTTGTGAAAATCGTTCCTTCCATTGTCAACAGTGCTGGATCGTCGGCTTCAACTCGCCTATTCATGGATGCGCGACAGCGGATGGTGCTGTGCTTGATTGCGTATGTAATGGCTGACTTGCGGGAGTGCTTGCGGCGATACGGAGCGGAGATCATAGCCACGTGCCCAGCGTAATTTCTCACCCCTAACAATCTTGTCCCTGTTGGCGACGCGCGCACTCGCGCCCTTGAGACCTTGCACCAATCGTGGTATGTCGATGACCGAAGGCAACATGAGGAGCATGTGTATGTGGTCGCTGACTATTCCTACATCGATTGCGTCAGCACCGTAGCGGCTGGCTACGGACTTGAGGAATTGTCGCAAGAACTTTGCACAGCCACCATCGATCAGTGGCCGATTGCGGAACGTAGTCCAAGTCAGATGTACGTACATTGTGACTGGCATACGATTGCAAACAAACATGGATAGGCCCGAAGCACATAACCAATTGATCGCAGTGATGGACCAAGCTATGCGTCTCACGCAGGGATATAGTGCTGAGATCGAATTCCGGTGAGGACTGGTTGGGACTTGGGTCCTGTCAAAGCATTCCCCGTTGACGGTCGGGTCCTAGCGAAGCATTCCCGTTTGAGGGTCGGATTCTAGCGCGGCATACCCATTTGCGAGTCGGGTCCTGAGGATGATTCGTTGAGAGTCGGGCCCTGACGAGGACCCGCTCGGCCGAGCAAAGCGTCCTTACAGGACGCACTTCTTGCATTAAGCCGCCGGGCCCGCCGACTGGCAACATCAATGATCAGTCGAACATCGTCACCGACCGATGGCAGGGGTCACCCGTCGCTTAGGCATGCTGGAGGCGTTCTACGTCGAGGTCACCTGCCCATTGCTGAGCGTGCCACAGGTCGTAGTTCATTTGGAGTTGCAGCCAGTGCCGGGCAGAACTCCCGAACGCCTTCTCAAGCCGAATCGCCATCTGGGGCGAGATCCCAGCCTTCCCGTTTACCAGTTCCGAGAGAGTCTTGCGGGCCACCCCCAGGCCCTTGGCCGCGGCCGTGACCGAAAGATCTAGCGGCTCTAGGCAATTCGCCTTCACGTGCTCACCAGGGTGGGGTGGATCGAACATGGGCATCGTATTTATCTCCTTCAGTGGTAATCAGTTAAGTCAACATCGTAGACGTCGGTGTCCTCGATGCGGAAGATCACCCGCCAGTTGGCGGTGACGTCGATCGCCCAAAAACTCTTGAGGTCACCTTTGAGGGGATGGAGGCGATATCCCGGAAGGTTGAGATCCAGGGGTTTTTCGGCCGCGTCCAGGTCCGCCAGGATAAGACGCAAGCGCCCCAGCATTTTGGCGGGGAGTCCACGGGCATCTCCTGTCTTGAAGTAGCGCTTCAGCCCCTTGTGACGAAGGCTCTTAATCACCTCCATAATGTACCCTGTCACGTTACACGGGTCAAGCTAGATTTGAGGAACCTCGGATGCAGTAGGGGCGACGGGTGTGCCGGATCGGAGGATTGCGGCTCGTCGCATGTCGCTCGGATTGGTGAAAAGCTCTCAATCTGAGGGTATTTCCGCATGATTACGACAATGGTGCTATAAGTCAATACGGGGTATGGTGATATCTATCTTACACAAAGGGATGATGACTCGTGTTATTTCGTGCTGGTGGACTATATTGTCCCTTTGTGTAAAGCGGAGGCTGTCATGAAAGTGACGGACATGAGGATGGTGGGGCGCCTGATCCGAAGTCGTCGCGAGGAATTGGGGCTCACCCTGACCCAACTGGCCTTGCGGGCAGGCACCAGCATTCGGTTGCTCAGCGAACTCGAGCGGGGCAAGCGGCCCGGTGTCACGTTCAAGACGCTGCTCCGAATCCTCGGCCTGCTGGGGTTCGACGTGGAGATCGGGCGTCGCAGCGCGATGATTGGTCAGCGTGTTTGACGTCCTGCTGTTCGGCGAGCTGGTGGGCACACTTACGGCACGGGGCCGCGGCGTGCGCTTCACGTACGCGCCGGGTGCACTGGAAAACCTGGAGCTGCCGCCGATCTCGCTCTCACTTCCGAAGCGGCAGGAGCCGTATGCGGATTCAGCGGCGGGGCCGTTTTTTCGCAACCTTCTCCCCGAGCAAGCCTACCGCAGGCTCGTGACGGCGGCGATAGGCACCGCGCCCGAGAACGACCTTGTTCTGCTGGGCGTGATTGGTGGGGAGTGTCCCGGTGCTGTGTCGATCTGGCCTGAGACGAAGCGGCCAGCGGCGCCACCGGCCTACCGCACGCTGGACGGAGCTGAAGTGGCCGGCCTGTTCTCGAGGGCCGATCGACAGACCCTCGCGGGAGCGTTGGTACGGGGCCGGCTCTCTCTAGCCGGAGCGCAGGAAAAGATCGCACTCCTTCGTGATGCAGAGGGCCGGTGGCAACTGCCGCTCAACGGTGCGGTTACGAGCCACATCCTGAAGCAGTCGGCCACTGAATTTCCCGACGTCTTGGAGAACGAGCTGTTCTGCATGGCTTTGGCCGAAGCGGCGGATCTCGTCGTTGCGTCGGTCGGAATCATCGCGCCCGACGTGCGAGTCTTCTGCACAGAGCGTTTCGATCGCATAGCAAGCGGAGACTCCCTGGCGAAACTGCACCAGGAGGATTTCTGCCAGGTGCTGGCGGTCGACCCGGGGCGTAAATACGAACACGACGGGGGACCGGGCATCAAACGGTGCGCAGCGGTGATCAGCCGGCATGCGGCAGCCCCTGTCGTCGACCTGGAGCGGCTGATCCGGTGGGCCGGATTCAACTATTTGGTCGGAAACGAGGACGCGCACGCCAAGAACCTCGCTCTCCTCTACGAGCGGGGAGGAGCGTTGCTATCGCCACATTATGACGTCGTATCTACGGAGATCTATCCTGGTCTACGGCGTCGCATGGCGATGAAAATCGGACGGGCGTGGGATGTTCGGAATGTGCAAGCCGGCGACTTCAAGCGGCTGGCCGCTCAGGTAGATCTACCGTGGCCTGCCGTGCGAACTGCGCTGGGCGACCTGGCAGATCGGGTGGCCACGGTGTTGAGCGAGACCAAGGAGAGAAGCGCGGCGATGCATGGCCCGTCGCCAGTCTGCTACCGCCCCCCCAACACCACCCCGAACGCCGCCCGCAACCTGTCGCGGTCGCCACGGGGCGCGCCGGGCAACAACCCCGAGCGGTTGTCGGGCGGCGAGGCGTTCTCGGAACGGACCTGTACCCAAAAACCCAGCGTAGCACGCGCCTGCCAGCGCAGCGTACCCATGAACGCCTGCGCTGTAGCTTCGGTGACCTCGAGCGCTACGGCGGGTGCCAACCAGTTCTGGTAAATGGGGCCCATTACCGTGGCGAGGGGGATCGAAC
Source organism: Gemmatimonadota bacterium (assembly GCA_036679605.1). Lineage (GTDB taxonomy): Bacteria > Gemmatimonadota > Gemmatimonadetes > Gemmatimonadales > GWC2-71-9 > JAZDCZ01. The sequence goes on along the minus strand of JAZDCZ010000179.1, from coordinate 2,053 downwards.
CCGACGGGTTGTACTCCGACACGGCCAGAGAGCTAGTTGAGATTACGGAATGCTCCGCCACGTGCGCGGCACCACTCCCCGGAAGAAATCCACCGTAGTGGTCCTGGTGTTGTACAGAATCTTCCGGCCGTCGGTACTAATCCGCAGCACTCGCCGCTGCAAGGACCGCGTGCTGCGGAACGCGGGATCGACATCAAAACCGATCTGCTGGAACCCACCCTCGTAGCGGTCGAAGCCGCGCTGCACCATGGGAACGCACGGAGGAAACTCAGGATCACGCACAGGCCAGATCGTCTTCAAGGCTACCACGTCGATAAGCTTGTCCTTTGGTATGAGTACGTACTCTCTGCCATTGAACGCGTCCCGCCACGACACCGGTTGACTCGCCACATCCACCGGCTGCGATAGGAAATACACATGGCTGAACGCCAACAGGCTCCCTACAAGGAATGGGTTGGGAAAGGACGGCCTGCTCATGTCGGGCACGGCGGGGTTGTTGGCACCTCCCCCAAGGCCCATCTCGAAGTCCGCGTCCGACTCGTCGATCAGCGTCGGATGAACGGGCCTGTGGTCGATCGCCGCCACCGCCATCGTCCGTGTCTCACCCGGGCCGATCGGATACTCCGTACCGGACCCGGGAAACCGCAGAACCTCCGCCGCGTGAATTCCCGCGGGATCGGTCCGTGGCGTCTGGCTCTCGGAGCACGCTGTCACCAGACTCCTGCTAGTCCAAACCGCACCCGACACTCCAAACAGCATGCCGTCCAGATACATCATCTTGTCCGAGTTGTTGTAGATCTCGAAGTACAGACCCTTGAGGTAGCTGGTCCCTCCCGTCTCCCATGGTACCGGCCCCCCGTTTCCGAGTTCGCTGATCACAAGCGAGCGCGGCCGATCGGCTATCATCGACAACTCGAGTGTCGTCTCTCCACCGATACCGATCGTCCGACCGTCGCCAAACGCCCGTATTACACCTCCCACTGCTCCCGCCTCTCCGTCCGTGAGCGTTCGCGCCCCGTAAACCCGATACAGACCCGCTCCCAGTTTGCCTACGCTCACCATACCGCTCGAATCGGTGAGCACCGTAATCCACTCAGCAGTCCCATTGCGTAGGATGTCTATCTCCGCACCCGGGATCCCGTCCCGCCAGCCTAATGAATCGCCCAACGCACGATCGACCGAGTCCACGGCCGCATGCACCGTGAGCGTGGTTCGGTTCACTTTAGGAACGTTCGGGGCGTCAGCGTTAGCATCGCTGGGATTCACCTGGGTAATTTCGCCCGGCTGGCAGGCAGCCAGGAGAGTGGTGAGCCCCAACAGAGTACCAATTAGCTTATTACAGTAGGCCATGCGCCTCACTCCTCTTGCTCTGTATGATACAACTGCACGGCGCGACACAACGGAATATCGAATAGCGACTAAGCTGTTGGGGCGACGCATGCGTCGCCCCTACTGCTATTCCCTGGTCAGATCACGCACTGGCAGCAACCCCGGAAACACTGGCCCGGATTCCCGAACACATCCATGCACGCTTGCGGGCACGTTATCTCGTCTAAGAGCGGACAGGTTCCGACCTGTCCCGGTTCGTTACAGGCCGTGGCCGTAGCCGCTAACAGCTGCGTCGTACCGAAGCCGAGCGCCGCCACTACCAGGGCCACGCTCATACCGCGAAGTAACCGTTTCACCGTAACCATGATGATACCTCCTTGAAAAATGACTCGACCTGCTAGACAGAACCAGCCTCGGCCAGCCCACACGAATCCTCAGTTCACCTAACTCACCGCATAGAGATCGGCCGCGCAGCCAGTGCACTCACCGTCTCCGCCTCCAGCAGCGAATCAATCGCCGACCGAGTCGTCAGAGGCCCAGCTCTGGAATAGACAACCCTGCCCTCCTCGTTGAGCACCATGACAAGAGGAACACGCACCGCACGATACAGCTGCGCCAACTTCGCCTCGGGAAACATCACTACAGGGAAGCCCAGATCGTGCTGTTTGACAAATCCTCGGACCATGTGCAGTGAATCGAGCGCTATGCCGTAGACGCCCGCGCT
>JAZDCZ010000178.1:0-49897 GCA_036679605.1 Gemmatimonadota bacterium | reverse complement strand
CGGTTGAGGGGGTTGGTGGGGCGGTAGTGTGCCTTCTCAACTTACGCCTACATCAAGGACCCCGATATCTGTGCTGAAGTTGCTGAGTTTCTTAGACAGTGACCCGCCGGCAATAGTGGGTATCTCTAAGGCCGTGGAGCTATTGGATGATGCAGGGGTCCGGTGGACCCTTCTTGCCAAAGTTGTGGAGACGGAACAGAAGGTCATATGCTCAATAATGGCGCCGACGCGTGATCGAATGCTGGCAGGGTACGTCGCCCGAAAATATGGGTGGGAGGGATTTCGATTCGGCAGCTCAGTACAGACGGACGATGACACCTGGGAATACGTAGGCGCCTTCCCCCGGTATGCTGATCGACTGACACTTAGACTCGAATGGAGTGGAATCCAGGAAAGTGTGACTGTCGTTGAGGCCAGAGTGGCTGCGAGCCGTTACCACGGGTGGGGCGATGAGCAGGCCATGCGAGAGGCTGAGATGAGTGTGTGGCTGGTAGATTTGATTTGCGCGGTAACACGGTTGCTAGTGGGAGACGAGCCCGCAGGTGCCGGTCCGGCAAGAAATGCTTTTTGGTTTCGGGAGTTTTGCCGCGGTGCCGTGGAGATGCTGAAATCCTATTCCGGAGCGCTGGGTACGTAGTGTCAGATTAGTCCAGAGTGCGCCATACGAGTTATTAAGGTTGGCAGCTGCTATCGAGCGAGCAGTGAAGCCAGCTGCTTCTCGATCCGAAACATCCACTTGACAGAGCGTGTACTAGATAGTACATACTACACAGTATGACGGACTTCGGGAGTTATGTACGGGAGTGCAGGGAACGCCTGCGCAAAGACGATAAGGCCTTCTCGCTGCGGCAGTTAGCGATGCGGATCGGCGTGGAGCCGTCATTTCTGAGCAAGGTCGAGCGGGAGGAGACGCCGCCGCCGTCGGAGGCGAAGATTGTCCTGCTGGCCAAGGAATTGGGCCAGGACCCGGATGTGCTGCTGGCGATGGCAGGCAAGGTATCGACCGATCTGAAGGAGGCAATAAGGAAACGACCGGAGCTGTTTGCCACGCTGATCCGCGAGGTGAAAGACCTGCCCGACAAAGCGGTGTTGCGGTTGGTAAGAGAAGTCAGGGACGGGACGTGGTAGAGCGGGAAACGGGAAGCCGAGACAAGAAAACACGGGAGATGGACATCATGATCGAGCTAACACGAGATGAACTGGTAATCGATTTTCCGGACGTTCATGAGGATGCGAAGATGCGGATTGAGTTCCAACGCACGCTCAGGATTCCGGACGACGATTCGGACTATCCTCTACCGGCGGGGCTGGGGCGGTTTCCGCTCAGGCACGTGGACGACTTCGCGCAAAACGTACCGCAGCCTTGGGTGGACCATGGCGGCATCATGCTGCCGATGTACCAGGCCGAGGCCATGTGGCTCAATTTCTTGGGGAGTTACCCCTTCGTGGTGAAGGTCGCGACGGGCAAGATCAACGCGGTCACCGGGGAACGCTGGAAGGACGGTGTGAATCGCGATCCGCAGGACTACGTGGTCGTACCGGATCAACCGTGGCTCGACGGCTACTGTGTGGAGAAGGGCATCATCCGTCAGTTCGTCGCTATGCCCCTGGGCAGTGGTTACAGTGTAGAGGAACAGGTAACGGGCGAGGCCGAGCACGGTGGTCTCCAGATAGTGGCATATCCGATGAAACGCGAGGCGTACGAACGCCAACGGGTCAGCGAAGAGAGGGTCTATGGTGCCCCCGACTCTTCGATGTGTCTGATGGAGTCGGCATCACCGGAAATGGGGCTTGCGGCCGGCGGTAGGATGCGACAGGAGATCTACGACGACGAGTATGACTTCGAGGACTGGGATCTGCGACACAAGAGCCGCTGCTTCGTGCACATTGCCAACTCGATGGTGTGGCGTGCGGTAACGGGTGACGAGCCACCCACTGTACCGCCGACAGCGAAGGAGTACAGGGCGGCTGGAATTCCGTGGTTCAACTACTACGCTGAAGATCAAACGGCCGTCGAGGGCTCGAAGATCTTGCAGAAGGTCAAGAGCGTTGCGCAGCTCGGCAAGAAGAAAGGTGACGTGCCGCTGCCCGACAACCACCCGGTCGAGATCGATAAGGTGGTCGAGCTGCGAAAGGGGCTCAAGCAGTCGCAGGTGCGGGAGGGGGTTTTCTAGAATAGGGCGGTAGAAATTGACAAGAAAAGATCGGCAGCCGCACGCGGGGCATCAGGTTCGTGAACCCGAAGACATCTCGTCACACGCGGTCCGCAAACAGGAACGAACGACGTAGTCCGTGCGGACGAACCGGGCGAGTAGCCGTCTGAGGCGGGTGTATGCTTGCGTCTGATCGCCGTAATATGCAACTTATTGCAAGTTACGGAGGTTGAGTGCCATGAAGGCCGAGACATTTCTGACAACGCACAGCCTTTTCACCCGGGATGAATTAGCGGCCGTTCTCCGCGGTCGCGGCCTGGCAAAGTCTACTGTTGATTCCCACCTGGCGCGCTGGGTCAAGCAGGGGCGTATCGCCAGGGTCAAGCGAGGAGTCTTCGTGCGGGTCGACTCACCTGTTCGACCGCGGGATTTCATCGCCCTGGCATCACGAATGGCACCGGACGCCGCGGTCGCTTGCCACAGCGCCCTCGAGGTCCACGGATACGCGCAAAGCGTGTTCGAACGGCTGACCTTTGTTACCTGGACCGGCGCTAAGCCCACGACCTTCGAGGGGCGTCGCTTCGTCCCGGTCCGACCGCGCGCGCCGCTCCGCGCGGCCGACCGAGGAGAGCGGTGGATCGAGCGCGCCGAGCGGGCGGGAATCGAGATCCGCGTCACAGACCTGGAACGGACCGTCGTGGACGTACTCGACCGGCCCGAGCTGGCTGGCGGCATCGACGAAGTCTGGCGATCGCTGGCTTCGGTGCCGGCGGTCGACACGGGTTCGCTTGAGGAATATGTGAATCTCCTCGGCAGCAAGACGCTGGCGGCGAAAGTCGGCTTCTTTCTGGAATCTCGCCGGGAGGAACTGGTGGTCCCGAAGGCGCTACTCCGGCGGCTCCGTACCCGTGTTCCGCGGAGTCCGGTCCTCATGGATCGCCACCGGAAAGGCCGGCTTGTCGCGCGCTGGGCGCTCATCGTTCCCGTGGGGCTGCATGCGGATCCGCAAGGCGGACGTGAATGATCACATCGCGGGCCGTCGTCGAGACCGCTGGTGCCACCGGGTTTCGCCCCGACGTGGTCGAAAAAGTGCTGCGGCTTTGCGCCATCCTAGATCGTCTCGGAACGCACCCGAGTTGCAAGGACATGTGGGTGCTCAAAGGTGGGACCGCGCTCAATCTCTTCCACCTGGACGTGCCGAGACTCTCGATCGACATCGACGTGAACTTTGTCGGTGCCGAAGACGTCGACGGAATGCGCCACGCGCGGCCCGAGTTCGAGCGAGGCCTCACCGCGTGCTGCGAGCGGGAGGGTTGCTCAGTCAGGCGTGCCCCGACCGAACACGCAGGTGGGAAGTTCCGGCTCCGCTTTCCGAGTGTGCTGGGAGGCTCGCAGAACCTAGAAGTTGACGTAAGCTATGTCGCACGTGTCCCGCTGCTCGGCACGGAACGACGCCCGGTGCGCTACCCTCCCGGGTCGGAACTCGACGTCCTTACACTCGCGATCGAGGAGCTGGCTGCCGGGAAGTTCACGGCCCTACTGCAGCGCTCCGTCACGCGCGACGCGTTTGACGCGGCGAGTCTGCTAGACCTTGCACCGGACCTGCTCTCGCGCCCCGGATTTCGGTTGGCGTTTGTCTGTTCAATCGCCGCGTCTCGAAATGACTGCCGTTCGTTCCGGCTGCCAGCGGGCGCACTCGACGCCCGCGCAATCTCGCGAGAACTCGAGCCCCTGCTGCGACGGACCACGGACGGAGCGGCGACGGATTGCCATGACCTCTTGGAGTGGATCGGTAACACACTCGGGCCGGTACAGGGAACCCTGCTCGTCTGGTCCGAGGGCGACCGCCGGTTCCTCGATCGTCTGCTCGATGAGGGCGAGATCGAGCCGGAGCATCTGCATTCCGATCCCACCGTCCAGCAACGTGTGCGGATGCAGCCAATGCTGCAGTGGAAGGCGCAGAATGTGCGCGAGCATCGTGCGAGGACGTGAAACATGGGTAAGCGTAGAACCATGAAGCCCGAACCGTCCGGGCCCAGCGGCTCGCTGCACAGTGCAGTGGTGGCCGACACGCTCGATCTCCACGGAGAGAACTCCGTCACCGCCGAGCGACGGTTGGAGTCTCTTCTCGTACGCTACCACCGAACGCAGCCCGGCGCGGTAGTGCGGGTGATCACGGGCCGCGGAAATCGATCGGAGGACGGGCCGGTGTTACGCGGGATAGTAACGCAGTTGTTGGACGGCAGGCTCAACCGGTACGTTAGCGATTTCACGGTGGATCGAGGCGCGGGAGCGTATTTGGTTCGCGTGAGAGAGTCATAGATGGGGAAAAGGGAAAAGGGGAAGAGGGAACGGTCGCGCATGAGCAAGTCACGATCCACCAATCGGCTTTCCAAGTCGCGTTTCGTGGCGGGCCACCAATGTCACAAGTTGCTGTGGTGGAAGGTGCACGAGCGGGACGCACCGGAGCTTCAACCCAACGAGGTGCTGCAAGACAGGTTCAGTTCAGCTACCACGAGGAGAATGGCGACGGGACACACAGCCACGTTGGGTATCTGGCAGAAGGCCCGCACGATCCTCGTCCCGAACTCGCGCGGAATATGTTGGAGGCTACGGCCGGAGCGAAGAAGGCGGTTGAGGGGGTTGGTGGGGCGGTAGTGTGCCTTCTCAACTTACGCCTACATCAAGGACCCCGATATCTGTGCTGAAGTTGCTGAGTTTCTTAGACAGTGACCCGCCGGCAATCCTGGGCTTGGGAGATTTGAAAACACTACAGCCCGTTTACGGGCAAACTAGCCGAGCGGCGGCCTTGGCCGTCGTACACGGGGAAGCAGGAAAGGGAAAAGCATAAAAATCGCGTTGTAATAGCGGGATTTTCATGGTATATTGCGCCCTATGATGATCCCTCGGCATAGAGCGCTCAGTACGATTCGGGCGGCCCTCGACCGCAACCCGGTGGCGGTGCTTACCGGTCCGCGTCAGTGCGGCAAGACCACCCTGGCCCGGGAGCTGGTGCCCGAGGACTCAGCCAACTACTTCGACCTGGAGGATCCCGTCAGCCTCTCGCGTCTGGACGAGCCCATGACGGCGCTCGGCCCGCTGAGCGGTCTGGTTGTGATCGACGAGATCCAGCGACGGCCCGATCTCTTTCCGGTGCTGCGCGTGCTGGCCGACAGGCGCGACCGACCGGCGCGCTTCCTGATCCTCGGCAGCGCGTCCGGCGACCTAACGCGACAGAGTTCGGAGAGCCTGGCCGGGCGGATGGAGCGGATCGCGATGGGCGGCTTCACCCTGGCCGAGTTGGGCACAGAGTCGGCCCCCAGGCTGTGGCGGCGTGGCGGTTTCCCGCTTGCTTACCTGGCCCGCTCCGAACAGGACAGCGTGAGCTGGCGCAAGCAGTTCATCCGGACCCTACTCGAGCGCGACCTGCCGCAGTGGGGTGTGCAAGTCCCCGCGGTGGCGTTACATCGTTTCTGGACGATGGTTGCCCATTACCACGGCCAGGTCTGGAACGCTGCCGAGCCGGCCCGCGCCCTAGGCCTGAATCCCTCCACCACCCGCCGCTATCTCGATCTGTTGACGGACGCCCTGATGCTCCGCCAGCTCCAACCCTGGCACGCCAATCTCAAGAAGCGCCAGATCAAGGCGCCCAAGGTCTACGTACGCGATAGCGGCCTGTTTCACCAGCTCCTGGGTCTGGACAACGAAAAGGCGCTGCTCAGCCACCCCAAGCTTGGAGCCTCGTGGGAGGGCTTCGCCATCGAGCAGGTATTGGCGAGCGAGCAGCACGACGAGGCCTGGTTCTGGGCGACATACCAGGGTGCCGAGATCGATCTGATCCTGCGCCGCGGCGACCGCTTGCTGGGCGTCGAGGTCAAGCGCGCCGATGCACCGCGTCTGACGCGCTCGATCAGCATTGCGCTGGAAGACCTGGGTTTGGCGTGGGTGAGCGTCGTCTACCCCGGTGCCAAGCGCTACCCGATCGCCGACCGCGTCGAGGCCGTGCCGCTACAGACATTGGTCCAGCCGGGCGAACTCTTCCCGGAGGTCCTCCCGTGACCGCGGACGAGATCGCGGCGGAAGCGCTTCGGGAATGAACGTACGTCGAGTCGCTCATATGAGCCGCACCGATCCGGTCAATGTAGCGGCATCGGTCCGTGATCGTCTGCTTGTGTTGGATGGCGGTAATATGTAACATCTTGCAAATTACGGATGTACGATGCCATGAAAGCAGCGTATTTCGTGTCTGGAGTCGTTTATGACGGAGCAACGTACAGTACCAGAATCCTCCGCCGGCAAGCTCAGCGAAGAGATCGTTGCTGAGATCGTTGCGCGCGTCCGGGATGCGTCTCGTCCCGAGCAAGTGATCCTATTCGGCTCGGCGGCCACTGGAGGGATGACCCGCGACAGCGACATCGATATCCTAGTAGTCCTGAACAAGGTGGCGGACGCGCGTCAGGAAGCAATGCGCGTGCGCACCGCGCTTATAGGTCTACAGTTCCCGTTTGATGTCGTTGTGATCAGCAAGGATCGCTTTGAGGAAACCCGAGGTGTCATAGGGGGAATCGCTTGGCCGGCCGAGAGGTACGGGAGAGTGATATATGAAGCCGCCTGAGGAGGTCAAGCGCGAATTCGTACGCCAGTGGTTAAGGAAAGGGCTGGCTGATCTAATGGCGGCACGACACCTACTGGGTGGAGGAGCAGATCTCTCGTACGGTGCGGCGTTTCATGCACAACAGGCGGCCGAGAAGTTCTTGAAGGCGACGCTGGTATGGCATCAAGTCGAGTTCCCGAAGACTCATGACATTGGCCGGCTTGTGGAACTCGTGCACTCGGCCGATCCACCGCTTGCGGACCTGACACGAGAAGCAACCTCGCTCACTCCCTACGGCGTAGAAGCTAGGTATCCGGGCGACCTGTACGAGCCGACACAGGAAGAGGCGCAACTGGCCGTAACTCTGGCCGAGCGCGTCCGCGACTCAGTGCTCCAGCACCTACCACCCGAGTTCGGTAGTACGATGAGCTAGGAGGATGGCCGACAGATCGACATCGGTGTCCAGCACGGCCGGCTGCAACTAGGGTCTAAGGTTGGATCTTGCCCGTTGTTTGTAAACCCAAGGTTTACATTTAGGGCATCCATTCAAACCGATGTGTAGTCGGGAAAAGCGAAAAAGGGAAACCTGCACAAACATGGGTAAGCGTAGAACCATGAGGCCCGAGCCGTCCGGGCCCAGCGGCTCGCTGCACAGTGCAGTGGTGGCCGACACGCTCGATCTCCACGGAGAGAACTCCGTCACCGCCGAGCGACGGTTGGAGTCTTTTCTCGTACGCTACCACCGAACCGAGCCCGGCGCGGTAGTGCGGGTGATTACGGGGCGGGGCAGTCGTTCAGAGGACGGGCCGGTGTTGCCCGGAGTCGTAGAGCAGTTGTTGGACGGCAGGCTCAGTCGGTACGTAAGCGAATTCACGGTAGATCGAGGGGCGGGAGCGTATTTGGTTCGGGTGGATAGATGACTGTTGCGGGAACGGAAAGCGTGAGTCTGGTCGCTCATGCAGCACACTTCAATCGTTCTTAAAATTGCTCTCCAGGTGCGCGCCTTCGACCCACTCGGCCTCGAATGGTAAGCGACTGAAGTAAAGTGAGTTGCGTGTGGAGGTCAACTGTAGCGGGGAATGGACGGTAGAACTGGGCGGTAGTAAAGGGCGGTAGTAAAGGGCGGTAGAAACGGGCGGTAGAAAAGGGCGGTAGAAAAGGGCGGTAGAAAAAAGGCGGTAGAAAAAAGGCGGTAGAAAAAAGGCGGTAGAAAAAAGGCGGTAGAATCTGACAAGAAAAAGCCGAAGAACTCTCGCCCTCCGGCTTTCTATCGTAGCGAAACTGCTACGCGGCTCACACCCTGAACTCAACGCTAAGCCTCGTGATGCTTCGAGTCAAGTGCGGCGGTACTGGCGGTGAGATTCGAACTCACAAGAGCTTTCGCCCAACAGGGTGTGAGCCTGCCGCGTTGACCAATTTCGCCACGCCAGCACCCAAATCGGCGACGAACCGTGGTAACCAAGAAGGCCAGACGCATGACCTCACACCCGTTTGCCGAGCCGCGTGCACACGGTAACGAATTCGTGTACGAGGTGAATAACCAAAATCGCGTTGGCTAGTGCGGGATTTTGCGGGAAGTGGGGCCGAACAAGTCGGTAGAATATCCGGTAGAATCCGGTCCCTCGATTGTCGCAGCTCCAAATGACCGTGATTGGGGGATGAATGTTCCCGAGACGACGTACCGCAGTGCGATGGGCAAATGTCCCAATCACGACCCATCAAGTCCCAATCACGCTCTATCGACAGACAGAGCTAGGTGCCAGCTTTGAAGTCGGCGAAAAAAGGGGAAGGCAGATGAGCGGGTCTAGCCAAGTGCGGCATCGTAGTGCGTTTGGTCGGGGAATTGTGAACTCCTGAAAGGGATCTAACCTCTGTGAATACGAAATGCGTTGTTACAATCTTCCTCACGACTGTTTCGCTGATCATCCTTGCGATCGTCGCACCGGTGCAACTCTCAGGGCAGCGGCCGCTCAACCTCGGTTTCGAAAGACGCAGTGTGGATGGTAACGCGAGGCCGTGGGGTTGGTCGGCCACAAGGGTACCATCCACCATAGACATTCACCTCGACGAATCGGTTAGTCAGGAAGGTGAGCGTAGCCTTCGCGTCACTGGCTCAGCTGCAGGTGAATCCGACTCGCACGATATACTCCGGCTGCGGCGCTCTCCGCCGTCACATTCCAGCTCGCCGACCGTGACAGCGCCATGGCCGTGAACATCGAATGGATTCTTGCTCGCCAACCTTCAGACACGCGCGTCATCGTTTGGGCGCACAACGCGCACGTTGCTCGCGGGACGGATCCAAGAAGAGGTTTTTACCAGGGAGGGTCGATGGGTGGGTTCTTGAGTAACGCGTTTGGTGATGATCTCCGAGTCGTGGGGCTCGTGTCGTACGACGGTCAATATAGCGCCACCGCGAGTTTCATCGACCGAAGAGAGGTGGCGGTCAATGCGGTCTCAGGTCCAGTGGGGACCGTTGAACATGCGCTGCACCAGATTGCCGAACAACGGAACGCCGAGTTTCTCCTCGCCGACTTGCGCCCCGCCCGTGACGGTCCCGCGGGCGCATGGCTGCGGGAGCTGCGGCCCACGCGTCTCATCGGGTACGCCACCTTCGACTTCGATTGGGAGCAGATGGTCGAGCTACCACACATCTTTGACGCTGTACTCTTCGTCGATCACGCGAGCCCATCGAGGTTGCTACCGCGGCGAAGACCGAAAAACTGACGCCCAACACAGACAACCCACCGATCGTGCCGGAACTCTGGTACAACGATCTTGAACGCGACACGTGGGCGATGGTGATGTTGCTCAGGCGGTTGAGGGAGTTGGCGGGGCGGTAGCGAGGGATCCGAGGGAGCGCTAACCTAGAGCCGATGATGAAGCGCTTGATGCCCATTTCCACGCCAACTGTCCGCAAGCGCGTGACTGCCATCGTACTGGTGTGGCTTGGCGTGCCCGCTGTGCTCCTGACCCAAAGTGTTCCGGAGTTCGGTCAGGCAGCAGCCGAGTCGGTGACGGTTGTCGCTGGATCCCATTATCGGGCAGGGTGGTTGCACGCGGTACTCGCCGGCCGTGGGTACCGCGAGCTGTGGACAGAATCCCTCGCGGTCGAGGTCGCAGACCTAGAACGGCTGGGCAACGGGCTCACCCCCCTCCGTGTCGGTGACGACGCCACGACCAAGACCCTGCACTTGGTGGGGGCGAACGGAAGGCAGTACGTGCTGCGTTCAGTCGACAAGTTTGTTGGGCCGGGCCTCGACGAAGCAGAGCGCGGCACATTGAATGAAACCGTTCTGCAAGATCAGATCAGCGCCTATCACCCCACCGGTGCGCTAGTGCTCGCTCCACTCTTGGAGGCAGTAGGAGTGCTTCATGTGGAGCCACGTCTCATGGTCGTCCCAAACCACCCACGACTGGGACCGTTCCGCGATGAGTTTGCCGGTTCGTTGGTGTTTTTTGAAGAGTTTCCGCAGGATGGTACGGACGGCGGGGCGGGATTTGCAGGTGCCATCGAGATCGTAGACACCGAGACGTTGTTCGAGTTGCTCGACCAAGATTCCAGGCACCGTGTCGATGCGCAAGGATTTCTCAGGGCACGCCTCGTTGACCTCATTGTTGGAGACCGAGACCGCAAGCACGGCAACTGGTTGTGGGCACGGTTCGACGGCGGCCAACTCGATACCTGGCGACCAATTTCGCGGAATCATGATCAGGCGTTCATCCGGGTCGACGGGTTCTTGAGGGGGAAACTTCGTTTGTATAATCCCCGGCTCGTGGCATTTGGTGAGGACTACTCCAGCATCGACGGACTGACACGGAGCGCTCGGGACATGGACCGCCCGTTTCTTGTCGGGATCGACAAGCCAACCTGGGATTCGCTCGTGAGCGACGTGCAGAGACGGCTCACTGACTCGGTGATCGACGCGGCCGTTCAGCGCTTGCCACCTGAGCACCATCGATTGGTGGGGGCCAACCTGGCTCGCACGCTCAAGAGACGGCGAGATCGGCTGCGCCACGCCTCCGATCGGCTGTACAAAATCGTATCCTCATACGCCGATGTACACGCGAGTGACCAGCCAGATCTCGCCGTGGTCGACCGGATCGCCGATGACCAGGTGGAGATTCGGCTCTCGAGCCGAGCGCAAGGACCTGCGGGGACTCCCTACTTTCGCCGGACGTTCAATCGGCGCGAGACGCGCGAGATTCGCCTCTATCTCCTGGGCGGTCAGGATCAAGCGGAGTTTCGGGGCACCAGTAAGAGCGGCATCAAGGTCCGCATCGTCGGTGGAGATGGTGCCGACGAACTCATTAGCTCCGCCGAGGTGAGGCAACCGCGCTCGTACTTCTACGACGCAGGGGATCGACCCGACATCCCCGATTGGGGCCGCACATGGAGACCAGCGCCGATCGTGAGATTCAATCCGGACCATGGAGCCGTCATTGGCGCGGGCGTCGTCTGGCGCGGTCATGGCTTCCGCAGGGAGCCGTACAAGCATAGACTGCTCCTCAGGGCCGGCGTGTCAACGTCGAAACGATTTCTGTTCGAATACCAGAGCGACTTCACCGACGTGACACCTGGCGTGAGCGGGACACTGCACGCATTCCTCTCCGGCGTCGATCGGGTTCGGTTCCACGGGTTCGGGAATGAAACCAACCGACTGCAGGGGAGCAATTTTCATCGGGTCACACAGTACCGCTCCTTGGTCGAGTCAAAGTTGACGGTTTCTCCTTTCTCGCGCACGACCTTCTCGTTCGGGCCTCTGCTCAAAATCACGAAAACCAGAGCTGAGCCCGGCCGCATCGTCCAGGACACACTCTACGGCGCAGGGCTATTTAGCCAGGTGGGAGCCCAGGCAGCGATCCGTTGGACGACACGCGGCCTTAGCCTCAACGGTGGCGCCCGCATCTATCCGGCTTTGCTCGAGGTTGCGGAGATTTTCGGCAAGCTCCACGGGGAGATGAGAGCGTACGTGTCGGTGCCAGTGCGCACCGCGCCGACCTTCGCCGTTCGGATCGGAGGCACGAAAGTGTGGGGTCGGATCCCTTTTCACGAGGCGGCCTATCTCGGCGGCGGATCTTCACTCAGGGGCTTCGAGCTCCAGAGGTTTGCCGGCGACGCAGCAGTGTACGGCAGCGCAGACACCCGTCTCACCCTTGCCAGGTTCTTCACCCTGTTCCCCACCGAACTCGGAGTACTCGGCTTGGCAGACGTTGGACGCGTATATTTTCAGGGGACATCACCCGGTGGCTGGCATCCGGACGCCGGCGGGGGAATCTGGATCGCGCCGTTGAGGCGAGAATACACGCTGAGCTTTACTGTTGTCCGTGGCACCGAGCAAACGGCATTTTACCTCCGTACGGGGTTCCTCTTCTGAACCGTTCGCACCGTCTTTGTCATCTCGGGGATCCCAACACAGGCCCTAGCTATTCGGAGCGATACGCCCAGATTACCGCTGATGCGACTTGGTACACTCCTCATACTCTCCTGCATCCTCGGGTGTGCCAATCCCGAGCGATCCACCCTGATTTCCGGTGCTCTCCTTGTCGATGGCACCGGAGCGCCAGCACGCACGACTGACATCCGATTCTCGGATGGGCGGGTGACTGCGATAGGCAACCTCATCCCCACTCCCGGAGAGATTGTCGTGGAGGCGCACGGACACGTGCTCGCACCCGGTTTCATCGATACCCACAGCCATCACGATCGGGGTCTTCTTGGGGAATTGGGGGCCTTGGCCGTCGTGAGTCAGGGCGTCACCACGGTGGTTGTCGGGCAGGACGGAGGGTCGAGGTTCCCACTCGCCGAGTTTTTCGAAGATCTTGAGACGACGCCCCCCGCGGTGAATGTGGCGTCGTACGCCGGGCACAACACGATCCGCGGCCGTGTCATGGGGGACGACTATCGGCGCCACGCCACGACAAGCGAGCAGGACTCCATGGCCGTGCTACTTGCACGCGAACTCGAGGCCGGCGCGCTCGGCCTCTCCACGGGACTGGAATACGATCCGGGGATCTACTCGACCACCGAAGAAGTGGTTGCCCTGGCCCGCGTTACGGCGGGTTTCGATGGTGCCAGGTACATCAGCCACATGCGCAGCGAGGACCGCGAGTTCTGGGACGCTGTTGAGGAGATCATCACGATCGGGGGCGAGGCTGGGATCCCGGTGCAGATCTCCCACATGAAGCTGGCGATGCTGAGCCTGTGGGGTCAGACCGACCGCCTCATCGCGCGGCTCGACGAAGCGAGGGCGAACGGTATCGACATCACGGCCGACGTCTACCCCTACGAGTACTGGCAGTCGACCATGACGGTACTGTTCCCCGAGCGGGACTTCACTGACCGTGCCGCGGCGACCTTTGCTCTAGAGGAACTCGCACCACCGGAAGGCATAATCGTTTCGAGCTTCGGCCCCCAACCTGAGTACGTCGGCATGACGGTCTCGGAGATCGCGGCGCAGCGCAGAGTCTCACCCATCGACACGTACATGGCCTTGATCGCCGAGGCGGTTGCGTGGGAAGATTCCACCGGGCGCGCCGGCGAGGGTATCATCGCGCGCAGCATGCGATTCGAAGACATCGCCGAGTTGTATCGCTGGCCACATACCAACGTGAGTTCGGATGGCGGCCTGCGCGGTCGGCACCCTCGCGGCTTTGGTTCGTTTCCTCGCGTATTTGCACGCTTCGTACGGGACGACAGCGTGCTGACAGTCGAGGAGGCGGTGCATCGGATGACAGGCCTTGCCGCACAGCACGTGGGGTTTGAGGACCGCGGCGTTATCCGCATCGGAGCGCTTGCGGATCTCGTACTCTTTGATCCGGCGACCATTCAGGATCGAGCGACGTTCGAGGAACCGCAACTCGCGGCCACCGGAATTGATCGCGTATGGGTGAACGGTGTCGCGGTGTACGACGGAAGCGACGTGACAGGGGCAACACCGGGGGTGGTGATCAGGAGAAGATAAGATGCTGGGCGCTGAGTGCTGCGCCGAGCGTAGGACAATTCGCATGGAGGGACACGCGTGAACTATAGAAGATCGTTTTCCAACATCCTCATTACGTGTTCGATAGGGATGGTTGCCCCCGTTTCGGCGCAGCAACTCACCAGCTCCCAAATCGCCATGATCGACTCCACTTTCTCGCGCTACGACCACACATGGTCTCCCGGCTGTGCGATGGGAGTGGTCAGAAACGGTGCGCTGGTGTTCCAGCGCGGGTATGGCATGGCCAACCTGGAGCACAACATTGCGCTGACCGACCGGTCGGTGTTCCGGATTGGTTCGGTCTCTAAGCAATTCACCGCGGCGGCGATTGCGCTACTGGGCCAAGATGGAAAACTCTCACTAGCCGACGATGTGCGGCGGTTTATTCCAGAGCTGCCCGAATACGGCCACACGATTACGATCCGTCACTTCTTGAACCACACGAGTGGGATTCGCGACTACTTGACCCTAATGCACCTGGCCGGGTATCGCGATGACGACTGGTACACAGACCAAGAGGTCATCGATATCCTCGTACGGCAGGACGAACTCAACTTCACGCCCGGCGACGAGTACCTCTACTCCAACGCCGGGTACTTCCTGCTGTCCGAGATCGTCAGGCGCGCCAGTGGTATGCCGCTGCGCGAGTTTGCGGCACAACGGATTTTCGGACCGCTCGGCATGAAGGACTCGCACTTCCACGATGACTACACACATGTCGTTCCAATGCGAGCCAGTGGATACGCACCAACTGGGGACGGTGACTTTCGCATTTCGATGACCACCTTAGGGATGGTCGGTGATGGCGGCGTGTACACGACCGTCGAAGACCTAGCCAAGTGGGACCAAAACTTCTATGAGCCGACCGTGGGCGGGCAGCGACTGCTCGACGACTTGCAAACCCAAGGCATTATCAACGGCGGTGACACCCTGACCTACGCTCTTGGCCTTGGTATCTCCCAATACCGTGGCCTAAAAGTGGTCCAGCACGGCGGTGCCTTCGTTGGGTTCCGTGCCCAACTCATGCGTTTTCCTGAGGAACGCACGTCGGTGATCTGCCTGTGCAATCTGTCGGCGACCAATCCGACGCGTCTCTCACGGGCTGTCGCCGATGTCGTGTTGGCAGATCGGCTGGAGCCGTTGGAACAACGCAACGCGCAGGAAGGAGGACAGCGGCATGAGGAAGACGAGCCGATCACATCGCCGCCAGCGTCCGAACTCCGCGCGTATGTCGGGGAGTATTATGCGCTTGAGTTGGACATGACATACGTCATCACCATGGAGGGCAATGCACTCGCGGTCGCGGTCGGCAACGATCTCGATGGTGCGTTAGAGTTCCGGGAGGAAGATCGCTTCAAACGCGGCGGCTTGGTGCTCCGGTTCCAGAGAGACGGTGATCGCGTAACGGGTTTACGACTTGATGCTGGGCGGGTGAAGAATCTCTGGTTTGAGAAACGCAGCCAATAGCCAACCGCCATACTTGTGGGTCGTCGAGCAGTTCGTAGGTGTTCCTTCGCGATGATCGAGATCACCTCCCAACTCTCGACCGGCCTCGCGGGTTGCCACAGGAACGAAGGCCACTTGGGCGAATACAGCATGTCTACTTGCAATCCTTTGCGGCACTCTGTTACTTCTTCCTCGTCTGAAGGCCTCCAGAACTGGGCCCCCTCTATGTTTCCCACGTCCAAGGAGTTTCCATGAAGTTGTCCCTCCCACTCGCTGCCATCGCCGGAACAATGCTGGCCCTTCCGTTGGCGGCCCAGGAAGAGCCCACACAGTGGGTGTTTGCGCAGTACTACCGCTGTGATCAAGGCCGAGAGACCCGAGCCGACGCGATCATTGAACAGACATTCGGTCCAAGGCTCGACCGTCACGTCGAGGCAGGTCATCTGTCAGGATGGGGGTTGTGGTCCCATGACATGGGCACTGACTGGCGTCGCTTGTTGTTTACGACTGGCACCGACCGCGACGCTATGTTCGATGCCCGCGCAGCGCTTGTCGAAGAACTTCAAGAAGATGCTGAGGCGTTGCAGGAGCTAGGTTTGATCTGCCCGTCGCACGACGATTACATCTGGGAGGTCACAGCGACCAGCGCCGATAGCGACGGTTCGGTTTCGGGTATGACCCTCTCCACCTACTTCGTGTGTGACTACAGCAGACAAGAAGCGGCGGACCTGATTCTGCAACAGTCCTTGGCTCCTATATTCGACCGCCACGTAGAGAAGGGAAGCATCGAGTCGTGGGGCTGGCTTTCCCACCGCATGGGGGGCAAGGTCCGGCGGATCCTGTCTATGTCCGGACCCGATGCCAAGAGCATCTTGAACGGTCAGGATGCCATTTTCGAGGACGTGGAGGCCGAGGCTGCACTGGCCCAGCGGGAGTTCGACAAGATCTGCGGGATGCACGAGGACTATCTCTGGACTCCAGTGATCACGCGACCGTAAGACCAGTCCGATTCGTAGGAGGGGGCGGCCTGAATGCCACCCCCTCTTCCGTGCCTCGACCGCTCGGCCAAATATGAGGGAAAAGGGAAAAGGCTAACCCCAAGCGCAAGCTTGGGGAGGCTACTAGCGCGAGTTCAAAAGGCTTGGAGAATTCAGCGACCTAGCGACTCCTACGATCTGCCCGCAGATTGGATGTAGACCTACTCCGGGAGACATCATGCTTTCGCCACGCACCATGCTTGCCGCGTGCGTCCTGCCGTTGGTTGCGGGTGCGTATTCGGGCTCCGCCGGCAACGTGCAATTCGCAGTTCACTTCACCGACACTCAGAGTGCCGATCGGCTTGACGGACGCCTGTTGGTGTTGGTCTCTAACGCCGAAGGCGAACCGCGGTTCCAAATCAACGACGGACCCGGCACGCAGCTCGTGTTCGGGATCGATGTTGACGGCCTGGCGCCTGATACCGACGCGATCGTAGGCGAGAGCGCAGTAGGATATCCGGTCAACAGGGTCGACGAAATTCCGGCCGGTCGCTACCGCGTGCAAGCACTCCTCAACCGCTATGAGACGTTCCACCGATCGGATGGGCACACCGTGAAGCTCCCGCCTGACAAGGGTGAAGGTCAGGCATGGAATCGCAAGCCCGGGAATCTCTATTCTACGCCCATCGAGGTGGACATCGATCCCACGCATTCCACGAAGATTGCGATCACGCTCGATCAGAAGATTCCTCCAATCCCCGAGCCGCCAGAAACCGATTATATCAAACACGAGCGTATCGAAAGCGCGAGCATCCGAATGCGCGATACCCACTCGTGGTCATGCATGGTCACTTCCCGTACACGTTCGGTGGGTTCCGATCCGATCCGCCGGATCCGAATGTTCCGTGCACCTTCTCGGAACGGTTCCAGCTCGACTGCTACAACCGTATTCAACAGGAACTGCAGCACGAGTTCTATAAGGAATGGACTGGGCGCAACTTCCCCAGAGTTATTCTCATCACCGTGCAGCACCCGACGCCATACTACGATGACTCGTATGCGGTGAACTCCGAGAACAACGGACCATACGGTGACGCGATCATGACGGAGCTGATTCCGTATATCGAACTGAAGTACCGCGGCATCGGCGAGGGGTGGGCGCGGTTCACGTACGGGGGCTCGACCGGCGGGTGGGAAGCGATGGCGGTACAGGTGTTCTATCCCGACGATTTCAACGGTGCTTGGGCAGCCTGTCCTGACCCGATCGATTTCCGCGCGTACACCGTCGTGAACCTGTACGACGATAAGAACGCCTACTACACCGGCCACGATGGTTTCAAGCCCACGCCGCGTCCCGGCCATCGCGATTACCTCGGCCACGTGAGCGCGACGCTAGAGCAAATGAATCATCGCGAAATGGCCCTCGGGTCCCACGGTCGCTCGGGCGATCAATGGGACATCTGGCAAGCCGTGTACTCGCCGGTCGGCACCGACGGATACCCACAACCTATCTGGGATAAAGAGACGGGTGAGATCGACGCCGAGGTTGCCGAGTACTGGCGTGAGAACTACGACCTGGTGCACATCCTTCGCCGCGATTGGGCAACGCTCGGCCCTAAGGTCAGAGGCAAACTGTTCATCTACGTCGGCGAGATGGACAACTACTACCTCAACAATGCAGTGTACCTGGCCGAGGAGTTTCTAGAGAGCACGACGGCCCCGTATTACGATGGCGACGTTGACTACGGCGCGCGCGATGAGCACTGCTGGAACGGTGATCACACGCGAGGCAACGGCCTGTCGCGACTGCGCTATCACCAGATGTTCATCCCGCGCATCATGGATCAGATTCGCAAGAATCATCCGCTCGGAGCGGACACGGTGAGCTGGAGGTACTGAGGCGACTATGTAGTTCTTATTCGTACCTCAGGGCATTCATTGGATCTACTCTCGATGCTCGGAGGGCAGGGATATACCCCGCGCCGATAGAGACAATCGCCAGCAAACCCGTTGCCAACCCAAGGACGATGGGATCGAACCCGTCCATACCAAAGAGGATCGACTCTGCGGCGCGGCCGACGCCAAATGCCGCGATGATCCCAATGGTGCTCCCAATCAGTGTCATGATGCCGACTTGGCGCAACACCATGCCACGAATGCGGCCACCATCGGCGCCTAGGGCCATGCGCAGGCCGAGTTCTCGCGTGCGCTGTGCGACTGTGTAGGCCAAAACGCCGTAGAGACCGACCGCTGCGAGCAGCGTTGCAAGGATCGCGAAGCCGGCCGATAGCGTTCCGATAACGCGATCGAGCATCACACTTTCGCGAGCTTGTTGCATTAGCGTCTTCAGGTCTTCGACGGGCAGATTGGCGTCGAGCGTGTGAATCAAACCTGGAATCGCGCGGAGGATTTGGCCCGGCTCCACGGCCGTGCGAACGTAAAACGTCACGAAACCCAGATTCGTGTCCTGGCGATAAGGCGTGAAGAACAGAGGTTCGATGTCATGCTTCACGGTGTTGTACTTCGCGTTGCGGACGAGCCCCACGATCTGGACATCCAGCTCGTCACCTCCCGTGCTCATGTACTTTCCGACCGCGTCTCGCTCGTCTAGCCCGAACTTCGCGGCGAATTCCTGATTGACGATGGCTACCTTTTGCCCGTCGGCATCGTCGGTCCGCGTGAATTCCCGTCCAGACAGAATAGACATCCCGAGTGTGCTGAAATAGCCGGCTCCTACCTCGTTATATCGCGAATTCGCGTCGATGTCCGGCCCTCGTTCAAACCCGTCGACAGAGACGTCCGTTCCCCAGCTGCTTCCCGAAAGCACGGGCACGAGTGCCGCTGAGACGTCCGTGACTCCCGGAATCGCGGCCAGTTCGTCTTCCACCCGCTCGAACAGGGCACGCGTATCTTCCACTTCATATCCATTGAGGACCGGTGACAGACCGAATGTCACCACTTTGTCGGTCGTGAATCCGAGTTCGACTCGACTGACATTCGCCAGACTTCGTATGAAGAGTCCCGCCGCGACCAGCAACGCCATCGACAGCGCGATCTGCGATGTAACCAACGCCGCCCGAAAACGTGCGGCGGCGCGTGCTCCCGCCGGCTGTCCGGAGCTTGCCTTCAAGATCGTCACCAAGTCGGGACGCGTACTGTGGAGCGCTGGGTACAAGCCGAACAAGAATCCTGTACCGATCGATACTCCGGCCGCAAACAGGAGTACGGATGGACGGAGCGTCGGAGCGAGCATTTGCGAACTCTCGGGTGGGAGCATCGATGTGATGAGGCCCATCGTTGCCTGCGCAACGAGAAGGCTCACGACGCCACCAATGGCCGCGAGCAGTACGGACTCGGTGAGCAGCTGCGTAACTAGCGTGCGCCGGTTCGCCCCGAGCGACCCGCGAATCGCCATCTCCTGGGCGCGGCCGGCGCCGCGTGCCAGCAGCAGGTTCGCGATGTTGGCGCAGGCAATCAGGAGTACCACTCCGGTGATGGCCATCAACATGGTGAGAGGTGTTGCCACCTCGCTGTGCATCGTACTTTGCCCGCGTCGGCCCTCGCTCACGACGATCTGCTTGGCGCGGAAACTGGCCATCGTCTGTTCACTCATCCCGCTCTGGAGTTCGGCCTCGACATCGTTGACGATAGCGCTGTAGATCGTGTTGATCTCCGCTGACGCTCGCTCCGTCGATATCCCGGGCTTGATGCGGCCGAAGACGTAGAACCGATAGCCTCGCCGGTTCTCAAACTGGGCATCGCTGAAGAACGCACTGATTTTACTCATCATGGTGATGGGGACGAACACGTCGGCACGTGAACCGAGCGTCGTCCCTTCAAAACCGCGCTCCGCGACCCCAATGACGGTGTAGTTGTCGCCATTGATGACGATAGTTGTGTTGAGAACGCTGGGATCCCCGCCGAACTGGTTCTGCCAGTAGTTGTAGCTGAGCACCGTCACGAAGTGCTGACCGATCGTGCGATCGTCGTCGAGGCTCAGGAGTCGCCCAATGGCCGGCCGAACCCCCAACACCGTGAAGTATGATCCGGACACTAGCACGCCCTCGCCGTTCGTGGTCTGAACACTCGTCGCGAGGTTCGCGCCGAAAAAGCGATGACCGGCAATGCCTGCGAAGTTCACGGTGGCTTGGGCCTCGAGGTCGCGAAACATCGGGTAGCTGAAGACCTCATCACAGCCTCCGGTCTGACTACACCACTGCGACCCTGGCTTCGGACCGGGATTGGCCAGGTTGACCAATGTGCCGGGGTCCTCGACGGGGAGCGAACTGAGCAGCATCTGATCGAACAGCGAGAAAATTGCAGTATTGGCGCCGATGCCGAGTGCGAGTGACAGAATCGCTATACCGGTAACCACCGGTGCCTTGGCGAGTGCCCGAAATGCGAGCTTCAGCTTTGTCATGCGTGATCCTTTGGCCGTCAGGTCGGTTATGGAGGCCCTGTTGTCGGGTCTCCATCAGTATTAGACGGGTATTGAAGCCCGTTGGTTGCATCGCGACTAGAATTTCTGGGTCGATCGCTAGCCACCTGGGCTTCGGCACTGCATCTTAGCTCCACGACCGAGATCGCGTTCCGGCTCTCGACCGCCCTGTGGGTTTCAACGTGAAGTTCACGCGACGATTCCACATGTCAGGTTGAGCCTCGCTGCGATAACGAGATACACCTGACATCCCGCACTACGGGAGGATTCCATGCGCAACACCGCCTCAGGCGTTCTGAGCGTGGTGGCCGTCGCTGTGCTTTCGCATACGGCCGCCGCTCAAGACCAAGTCACTCGCTACGTTCGGTACGCGCTCGAAGGGCGGGCGTCGTACGGTATTCTCGAGGGCGAGACCATTGCGGAGTTGCAAGGGGGCTTGTTCGAGTCACCGCGCCGTACCGGCCGCACGATGCCGCTGTCCAGTGTGCGATTGCTTGCACCCGTCGAGCCGTCGAAGGTGATTGCGGTCGGCCTCAATTACCGCAGCCACATTGGCAGCAGATCTCCGGCGGAGTACCCGGGACTGTTCGCGAAATACCCGACCTCGATCGTGGGACACGAGGCACACATCGTGATGCCGACAGACGCCGAGAACCTGCATTACGAAGGAGAACTCGTTGTGGTAATCGGCAAGGAAGCGAGCAACGTCTCGGCAGTCGATGCGCACGAGTACATCTTTGGGGTCACGGCCGGTAACGACGTGAGCGAGCGCAATTGGCAAAGCGCGGATCTCCAGTGGCTTCGGGCCAAAGCGTCCGACACTTTCGGGCCGCTCGGGCCAACCATCGCCACGGGCCTGGATTACAACAACCTGCTCGTCCAGACTCGACTCAACGGTGAACTGCGACAATCCGAGCGCACCTCCGATTTGATTTTTGACGTGGACGAGATTGTGAGCTACGTGAGTCGGTATGTCACGTTGATGCCCGGAGACATCATCTTCACGGGTACGCCGGGTACAACGGCAGCTATGAAACCGGGAGACGTGGTGGAAGTCGAGGTCGAGGGGGTAGGGGTCTTACGAAACACCGTCGTTGCTGCGGGAGACCGGCGCCACTAGGTGCCCGCTCAGTGTTCTGGGGTGCTACCAGTACCCCAATTACTCGTACCTCGCGCTTCGTCACGGGAAATCATATCTTCTACGGTCATGCCTGAGAACACCGTCCAACTCTCGACCGCCCTCGTTGGCAAGCTCTTGCCGATCGCTGTTGCTATCGCCCTAGCCGGCTGTGGTGCCGGAGGTCAGAGCGCCAAGGAGTTACGCCTGTCCTGCGCAGATGGGAACGTGGCGGACTGCTTCGAGCTTGGGCAAAGGGTACGGAGGGGCGAGCGGGTGCTCAAGGACGTCACGCGGGCGGCAAGCCTCTTCGACCAAGCCTGTAAGGGTGGTGTGGCCGAGGGATGCGTCAGACTTGGCATCATGCACGAAGATAGCGTCGGCGTCGCTGGCGACCTCACGCTTGCGCGTAGCCTATACGAGCAAGCATGTACTGGTAACGATGCTGAGGGGTGTTTCAGGCTCGGTGTAATGTACCAGGATAGCGTGGGGGTCGGTCAGGACCTCACGCTCGCGCGCACCCTGTACCAACAAGCCTGTGATGGCGGCGAAATGCAGGGTTGTACGCACCTCGGAGACATGTACCAGCAAGGCGCCGGGGTTGCGCAAGATCCCACTCACGCGGCTGGCTTGTTCCAACAAGCCTGCGACGTTGAGTACTGGAAAGGCTGCACTAGCCTCGGCGCACTGTACGCTACCGGTGCAGGCGTCACTCAGGATTTCACTCGAGCTTCGGATCTCTACGAACGAGCGTGCGACGCCGACTATATGGCGGGCTGCATGAACTTGGGCGGGCTGTACGCGGATGGTGCGGGCGTCACGCAGGATCTCGAACAGGCCATGAGCCTCTACACAAAGGCCTGCGACGGCAGGCATGCCGAGAGCTGTTTCCGCGCCGGCGATATGTTCGCGACCGGCACGGGAGTCAGTCGTGATCTCCAAAGGGCGGCCCGACGGTTCCGCCGCGCGTGCCGTCTAGGGTACGCAGAAGCGTGTAGACCAGAATGACGCATACTGCGGAAGCCCTGCTCACGGCCGAAAGCCTTTCGAAACACTATAAGGACATTGTTGCGCTCGACGAGGTTAGCTTCGGCATCTTCGACGGGATCACAGGTATCCTCGGCGAGAACGGTGCGGGAAAAAGCACGGCCATCAAAATCTTTCTGGGCCTGGTCCAGCCGACGTCCGGTTCGGCAAAGGTTCTTGGTCAGAACGCTTCCGAAAATATCGCCGTACGCTCCAAGCTCGGGTACATGCCGGAGCACGACTGTCTGCCGAGTTACGTGACCGCTGCCGAGTTCCTCGGTCACATGGCCGAGGTGAGCGGTCTTCCGCCGTCGCGCGCGCGTACACGCGCGGCCGATACATTGAGGCACGTGGGCCTGTTCGAAGAACGCTACCGAGCGATGGGCGGATATTCGACGGGCATGAAGCAGCGAGTGAAACTGGCCCAAGCACTGGTACACGACCCAACCTTCGTGTTTCTTGACGAACCGACCGCGGGACTCGACCCGTCGGGACGTGAGGAAATGCTCGAGCTGGTTCGCAAGACGCACCGAGAGTTCGGAATCAGCGTCCTCTTGTCTTCCCACCTGATGGCAGATGTCGAACGCACCTGTGACCGGATCATTGTCCTGCAGAGTGGTCGAGTGGTGCAGTCTGGGGAAGTGAGGCATTTCACGAAAGAGACCGAAATCGTATTCATCGAAGTCGATGACAACCGTGAGTCTCTTGTCAGTGCCCTGGAGAAACGTGGTGTTGTGGTAACCGTAGACGGTCACGGACTCTACATCGAGGGCCCCGACGAATCGGTCTACGACCACGTAAGAGATGCGCTTGTGGAGGCAAGAGCGCCCCTACGCCGGATGGCACCCCGCCGCCGTGCACTGACCGAGCTATTTGAACGCGACGGCGACGATTTTGGAAGTGAGGTGTCTCCGTGACCAACACACGCGAAGGCACCGTTTTTGATATCGGCTATCAGAGCTATACTGGTCCGCGCGAGGGGCGAAACCGGGCTCGGCTCTCTGTTATCAAGGATGGTGTGAGGACCTCCCTGGGTCTGGGACGTGGTGCGCTCGCAAAGGTCCTGCCCTGGCTTTTCATTGGCGTGCTCGTGTTTATCGCCGTCATTATGGCGCTGGTCGCTGGTGCGGCAGACAGGCTCGTCGGTGCCGAGCAGGCGGAACAACTCAACCTTCCCTCGCACTCCGATTACTACGGAATAGCGTCAATCATCTTCTTTGTCTTCGCAGCTGTCGGTGCGCCGGAGCTGCTGTGCCCAGATCGTCGTGAGGGCGTAATCAGTCTGTATTTGGTGCGACCTCTCACAGGCCCGGACTATATCTGTTCTCGGTGGTGTGCCTTCTTCGTGGTGATGGTGGCGGTCGCCTGGCTCCCGCAGACAATTTTGTTCGTCGGGCTATCCATGGGCGATCCGCAGCCGGCTCAATACCTGCTCGACAACTGGCTCGATATTCCCAGGTTCCTTGCAGCGGGAATCGCGCTAGCCGCGTACACCACGACCTTGGCCTTGCTCGCTGCAGCGTTTACGACTCGGCGCGCATACGCAGCCGTGTTCCTCGTCGGGCTGTTCGTGATCACGACACCGTTTACAACCGGCCTTGCTGCCGAGATTGGCGGCACGACAGGTCAGTGGATCTCAATGTTCAACCTGAGCAACATACCGGTGCACGTGAATGACGTGATCTTTGGTGATGTCAGTTTCATTACACGTGCGGCACCGGCTGCCGAACTCTCGGCTTGGATTCTGGTCGGCTGGTACTTCCTGTGGACACTCGTTCCTGCAGGCATTCTGTGGACGCGCTACAGCCGGTTGACACCGTGACGGCAAGTAGCGACGTACCGGTAATCAGGGTCGACCACGTTTCGCGCTGGTTCGGAAGTGTCGTCGCCGTCAGCGATGTCACGTTCGATATCACGCCAGGCATAACGGGTTTGCTGGGCCCGAACGGAGCCGGTAAAACCACCTTGCTCCGAATGATCACGGGTCTTGCCGGCGTTTCCGATGGAACCGTCACGATTCTTGGAGAGCCGGTTCGCGACAACCCACCATTGTACGGGCGCATGGGCGTGATGTCGGAACACGAAACGGTTTACGGGTTCTTGAAAGGCCGCGACTTCGTGAGAATGATGGGTCGTCTCAGAGGTGTGAAGAACCTCGACACCGCAGTCGACAAGGCTATCGGCTTTGTGGATCTTGCCGACGCTGCGCTCCGTCCGATGGGTACCTATTCCCGGGGAATGCGGCAGCGGATGAGACTAGCGGCAACACTCGTCCACGATCCTGAGATCTTGATTCTCGACGAGCCGCTGAATGGCGCCGACCCTCGGCAGCGCGTACACTTCCAGATCCTGCTGCGGCAGCTGGCCGCGGAAGGCCGGACGATCGTTCTCTCCTCGCACATTCTAGAAGAGGTCGAGCAACTCGCGGACACCGTCGTCCTAATCATCAATGGCAAACTGGCGGCGTCGGGAGACTTCCGTGCAATTCGAGTAGCGCTGGATGAGAGGCCGTACCACGTCATGGTGGTTTCCGACTCGCCTCGTGAATTGGCTGCGGAGGTCGTAAAGCTCGACTCTGTCGACGCCGTGAATGTCGATCCCGATGGGACGGTCGTTGTGCTGAGCAGGAATGTGCGTGACCTGCAGATCGAACTGCCTCGCCTCGCACAGTCGGCTTCAATCAGCCTGCGCCGCGTCGAACCTCTGGACGATTCGCTGGAAAGTGTCTTTGGCTACCTGGTGGAGCGTTAGTGATGACTGCTGTCTTTTTACTCACGATCCGCCAGCTTTCTGGCCGATGGCGACTGCTGATTTTGTCCGTGCTCGCGTCGTTGCCCGTAGTCATTGCAGTGCTAGTCGTGAGTTTTGAGGGTGCACCGACCGTCCAGGAGTTCGAGGAGTCTGTGCTCAGTGCCATGCTCGCAGGCGCGATCTCGCCGCTAGTGGTCCTCGCCATCGCGAGCGCCGCATTCGCGAACGAGGTGGAGGACAGAACGCTCGCTAATCTGACCCTCTCACCAATCCCTCGATGGCAGATCGTCGTGCCCAAACTGCTCGCGGCAATTTGCATCTCCGGACCGTTCATAACGATCAGTGCGTTTTTTACAGGTTATATGGCGTTCAGCGGTGACTGGACCGCCGCGCTTGCGGTCACGGCTTCCGCATTCGTTGGGGTGTTAATGTATTCGTCGGCCTTCGTCTGGCTTGGCCTAAAGACCACGCGGGCCATCGGGTACGGGCTGCTATACATCGTGCTGTGGGAGGGATTTTTCTCGGGGTTCGTGTCGGGCGTACGACTTCTGAGTGTCCGCTACTATTCGATAGCGTTGATGCACGGATTCGATGAACGACGGTTTGTCGGAGCTGACGACCTGAGTTTTGGGTTTGCGATCGGTGCGTCGGTTGTTGTGTTCGCCGGGTTCCTGCTGCTATCGATCCGGCGACTGCGACACATGGACGTGCCGTAGCGAAGTGATGGCCTTCCTCGCGCCCTTGTTGCCTTTGCGGGCCTGACAGTCCGTTTGGGTGCCGTGTTGCAGTTGGGAGGTCCTGTTAGGCGGCGGCCCCGTTAGTCGCTACCCCCCTTGAGTTGCTTGAGTCGCTGAGTAGCAACCGGGTTGGCCGGAGCCAACTCGAGCGACTTCTCGAACGCGACGATCGCCGCCTCGTTCTCACCGGCCGCCTGATGTAGTACGCCTTTGGTGAGCCACGACTGTGCGGATTCTGGGTAGTGCTCCAAATTCATCTTGGTGACGGCCATAGCGGCCTCGGGGTTGTCCCTAATCAGACTTCGTGCGAAGCCTTCCAGAGTCCTCGTTCCGAAGTTATACGCTCCCATCCCGAAGTAGCGCTCGCGTAGTTCCGCGTAGCGCGCTTGCATCGCCTCAATGCCACCATCAGCGAGCGCCCACGTGACTTCCTGCGCCAGCGTGGTCGGACGATTCTTGCCGGCATGGCACGTCTCGCAAGTCACTTCGATGTTGGGTTCCCCTCGATCCGGGAGCTTGGCGATGTGGTTCTCGTTGATGGCCCGAACCATCTGCAACATCGCGCGGGCCTTTCGTTTCGTGGCTTTGTCGTCTGAAGGAAAATCGTCGTCCGGCTGGTCGAGCCCATCGGAAACCATATGACAAAAACTGCATCGTCCCACGCCGAGCTGCATAGTGAAACCGCGCATGATTCCGATGAGTTCGCGCTGTTGGATGTCTTTAGGGAGAACCCGCAGATTGGTGAATTCTTTCGGAACCCTCGCTTGTGCCGCCAAAGAGGATGGGGTCAAAGCAAGGGCTGTCGCGAGCAGGATCCGAAATGCCGTTCGTGGCGTCCACATGAGGTTCTCCGTTGATTGAAATGCGCCTCAAACGTAACGCAGAAGGACTCGAAGATGAGTCCCCGTTCGGTCAGGAATGTGTTAGGGAACTGTCAGGCCGGTAGGACGGGACTACTCGCGAAGCGGCGGCTTCGGTTACATCTTTGTTCCAATGTCCCAAATAACCTCCCGGAGTATTCCCACGAGCGGCGGCTTTAGCCGTCGTCATACCAACTACGACGTGGTGACATGACTGATATCGTTACCCGGCTCTCGGCCGCCCTCGCGGACAAGTACGAGATCAAGCGCGAACTCGGAGCCGGTGGTATGGCCACGGTTTATTTGGCCCGCGACCTCAAGCACGATCGGGATGTCGCAGTCAAGGTGCTGAAGCCCGAGTTGGCGGCAGCGCTGGGTCCAGATCGCTTCCTACGTGAAATCAAGATCGCCGCGCAACTCCAACACCCGCACGTGCTGCCACTCCACGACTCGGGCGAAGCCGACGGGTTCCTCTATTACGTCATGCCCTACGTCAGGGGCGAGTCACTACGCGAGAGAATCCAAAAACAAGGCGAACTGCCCGTAACCGAAGCGGTAAAGATTCTCCACGAAGTGGTAGACGCGCTGGCCCATGCGCACGAACAGGGAGTGGTGCATCGGGACATCAAGCCCGACAACATCATGATCTCAGGCCGCCACGCACTGGTGATGGACTTTGGCGTTGCCAAGGCAGTGAGCGAAGCAACGGGCCGCCAGCAGCTTACCACCGCAGGCATCGCACTCGGCACACCGGCATACATGGCGCCGGAACAGGCGACTGCCGATCCCAACACCGACCACCGCGCTGACATTTATGCTGTGGGTACTGTGGCCTATGAACTTCTGACTGGGAGGCCACCGTTTACCGGTGCAACGCCGCAGATGATTCTTGCAGCACATGTGACGGAGCAGGTGGAGCCGGTTACCAAGCGAAGAGACAAGGTGTCCCCGGCGCTCGAAGCGTTGGTGATGCGGTGCCTGGAGAAGAAGCCCGCCGACAGATGGCAGAGCGCGGAGGAGATGCTGCCGCACTTGGAGGCACTGTCGACGCCGAGTGGTGGGCTGACGCCGGCGCACACGATGCCGGTAACGGTGGTGTCGCGATCACGCCGATTCCTGAGCCTCAAGGTGCTCGCCGGCGTCGCGGTCCTGGCAGTGGTGGGTTTCTTCAGTATCCGGTTGCTGCGGCACGAACCTATCCGGATCGTCGTGTCCAACGAGCGTCAGATAACGTCCGCACTCGGCCTGGAGTTCGAGCCGCGGCTGTCACCCGACGGAACCAAGATCGTCTACTCGCAGGGGACACCCTACCGCACGCATCCCTATGTACAGGTCCTGAGCGGCGGCGCGACGTTAGCACTGGCAGGAGATCTCCCCGGCTACCAGCGGGAACCAACCTGGAACACAACTGGCGACAGCGTGACATTTTGGGCCGCCGCCGGCCCCGGGCGCTCCTTCAATCACCGGTCCAGCGCCATGCTGGGCGGCGCGCTGCGGACCCTGGACGCTACCGCCGAGCGGGACAGGATCGCGTGGTCGCCCGACGGGGAGCGGGTGGTGTACGTCAGGTCCGACAGCGCCTTTGTGCGGGCGTCCCAAGGCGGCGAAGAGAACTTCCTCGTTGAGGGAGGCCCGGCGTCCTTGAGGTTCTTCTCGTGGTCACCCGATGGCCGTCGCATCGCCTACTCGGCCGGCGCTCAGCAGTGGAGCGATGACAACGTCCTCGGCGACATCCAGCGAAGCAGTATCGTGGTGGTAGCCGCAGACGGCAGTGAGGAACCGGTCACCGTTGTTGGCGGAGACGACGCGCTGAACCTCAATGCATACCCCGTCTGGTTGCCCGACAACAGGCACCTGCTGTTCGTATCGGACCGCGGTGCCTCTCGCGCAATTTACGTCGTGGAGGTGGGTCGCAACGGACCCGTGGGAGCAGTCCAGCGCTTGCCCGGTGGGGCGAATCCCCACTCGATTTCGGTTTCCGCCGACGGACTGCGCCTGGCCTACTCGCGATTCGACTACACCAGGAACATCTTCGCGTATCGGTTGCAGCCTGGTGGCACCGTCTCGATCCGTGATGGTGAACGGATTACCAGTGGGACCGAGATCATCGAACGCATCGAGATCTCGCCTGACGGAGAGTGGATCGCTTTCGACAGCCACATCAACGGCAACCACGACGTGTTCAAGATGCGACCCGACGGGAGCGAGAGGACCCAGCTCACATCGGACCCGAGTGACAACTTCCTCAGAAAGTGGTCCTCCGACGGGTCCGAGGTGTCGGTCACCGCGGTCTTCGAGGGTATCCCATCGGGAGGAATAGTGGCGGCGAACGGATCAGGCGAGATTCGCACGTTTCGCGATGCCGAGTGGGGGGTCTGGAGCGGGCCCATTTGGTCTCCCAGTGGGCTTGAGGTCCTGGTGGGCGGGCGGGATGGTGACACGTGGCGCGCGGAGCGAGAGAGCCCCGGCAGTAGCTGGAGCGAGCCGGTCCGGATAACCGAGTCGGACTGTGAATGGCCCGAATGGTCACCCGACGGTAGCATGTTCGTCTGCTCGACTGAGGTTGTCGCAAGTGCCACGACAACGTTGTATGCCCGCTCCGGCGAACCACGGTGGACCGTGCGCTCCGACCAAACTGGCGCAATCCCTCGAATGCTACGCGCGCAATTCTCCGCCGACGGCAACTCTATCTACGCATACGGGGTGGCGCCCGACGGTTCACAGGGTATTTGGGCCATCCCCTCGTCGGGCGGCGATCCGGTGCTGGTCATGGGGAACGACGACGATGCGCTCTGGGCCAACTTATTTTCGTTCGAAGTCGGTCCCGACAATCGTATCTACCTCGCAGTGGCGGAATACGAGAGTGACATCTGGGTGATGGATCTGGAGTGGGAATGACTGACCTTACCCGTCTCGCTGCGGCACTCGCCGACCGCTACAAGATCGAACGGCGCTTGGGCGAAGGTGGCATGGCGACGGTTTACCTTGCTGAGGACATCCGTCACGAGCGCCCCGTCGCGCTCAAGGTGCTGAAGCCCGAGTTGGCTCATGCACTCGGGCCAGAGCGGTTCCTCCGTGAGATCAAGATCACCGCCCGCCTCACGCATCCCCATATCTTGCCGCTGCTCGATTCGGGCGAAGCCGACGGCTTCCTGTTCTACGTGATGCCGCTTGTGGAAGGCGAATCCCTACGCGACCGGCTAGTCAGAGAGAAGCAACTCCCCATAGAGGACGCGGTGCAGATTGCCCGCGAGGTAGCGGACGCGCTCTCATACGCACACAGCCACGACGTACTGCACCGCGACATCAAGCCGGAGAACATCCTGCTGGAGAGCGGGCACGCGGTCGTGGCGGACTTCGGGATTGCGCGCGCGATCGGCACGGCGGGCGGCGAGAAGCTGACGGAGACGGGACTCGCGATTGGCACGCCGAGCTACATGAGCCCGGAGCAGGCGGCGGGAGAGAAAGACCTCGATGGCAGAAGCGATCTCTACTCGCTGGGCTGCATGTTGTTCGAGATGCTCGCGGGACAGCCACCTTTCACCGGCCCCACGGTGGAGAGCGTTATTCAGCAGCATCTGGCGGTCGAGGCTCAGGCGATCACGAATTTGCGGCCTGCAGTGCCGGCCGAGGTGGTTGCGGCACTGGCGCGGGCATTGGCCAAGACGCCGGCGGACCGCTTCAGCCCAGTTGGACAGTTTGCCGAGGCGTTGGCTAGGCGCGAGCCGGCGGCGACTGTAGCGACCGCGACGCCAAGGACAGTGAGGCTCCGCAGCGGCCGCGCTCGCGCTGCGATGATCACTCTTACCATCTACTTGGGTGCCTCCTGGGTGGTGCAGCGGGTTACCGCCCAGATCGTCGCACGCTACCTGCTGCCCGAGTGGGTCCACCCTGCGGCGCTCATCTTACTGCTGCTCGGTCTCCCGATCGTACTGGTAACCGCGTTCGTGCGCGACAGGTCGGTGCAGACCGAGAAATCGGCCATCCGACATCTGACCTGGCCGCGTGCGATCTTGGGCGGTGCGCTGGCGTTCGCCGCCCTGGGAATGTTGAGCACGGTCATCGTGGCCCGCGGCTCTGCTCGGGTGACGGAGGCCCATGGAGTGGCGGGTGAGGCATTTGAAGAGCGAGCCTGGATCGTGTTGGCGGAGTTCGTTGCGGCGGAGAGCGAAAAAGAGATCGCGCTCGCCGCTCAAACTGCGTTGAGTGTCGATCTCCAGCAATCGCAGTACGTGAACGTGCGGGGCCGCAACCAGATCGTCCCCGTTCTGCTACGTATGGGGCTGCCAGACACGGTGCGGCTGGACGAGACAGTCGCGTTGGAAATCGCGCAGCGCGAAGGGATGGCGGCAGTGCTTGTGCCGGCAGTCGCGCGCCTGGGGGATGACTACATCTTCAGCGCTCGGGTCATCCAGCCGGGGACCGGCCAGGAACTCATCGCGGTGCGGACGGCGGCGCGGGCCGAGCGCTTGCTGGAGGGAGTGGAAGCGTTGTCGCGCGAGCTGAGAAGCCGGTTAGGTGAGGCCTCTGCCGCGATTCGTCAGAGCCGTCCGCTTCCGGAAGTGACCACGTCATCGCTGGAAGCGCTTCGCAAGTATGCCGTGGCGAAGGCGGCGCTGGAGGTGGATCTCGACTACCCTCGAGCCGCCGAACTGGCGGTGGAGGCGACTCGTGTCGACACAGGTTTCGCCATGGCCTATCGTCTTGCCGGTGTGGCGTATGGCAATTCGGAAAGACAGGTCCAGGCTTTGAAGTATTCGCAGCGGGCCTACGAGTTGCGGGGCCGCTTGACGGATCGGGAGCGGATGCATGTCGAAGGCAGCTACTACAGCCAGCGTTTCGATGTTCGACGCGCGGCCGAGGTGTACGATGTCCTGCTAGCGCAGTACCCTGACGATGACCGTGCACTGAACAACCTGGCTGTGCTGCAAAGTGGCTACCTCGGCGATTACGAGCGCGCGTATAGGGCATACCTCAAGGGCATCGCCTTGAACCCGTACAGCGCATTGAGGTACAACAACGCGATCTCTGCGGCCTATCTGGTGGACCGTCTGGACGCGGCCGACAGCCTCATCGCTGTCACCCGGGCGCAGGGATTCGAGGAGCTGGCGGCTCGCTGGTCGCACCTCCACGCGGTTGCCACGGGAGATTTTAGTCGAGCGGCCGTGGTTTGTGACTCGGCGCTTGCGAAGGCGGCCAGTGCCGCGCGCTTGGCCGCATACCAAAGCTTATGCGGGTCGGTATCGGCCGCCCGCGGCCGGATCGGTGAGGCCATCGATCGCATGGAGGCGGCGGGACGGTACTACGGTGAGCAACAGATGTATCTCGACTATCCCAACGTCGTGGTCGGCGTGGCGCTGGCCGAGCAGATCAGGGGGCGGCCTACCGCGGCCCGGGCTCGACTCGAGGCCGCACTCGATCGCTTTCCTGCTGACTCCATCCGGGAGTTTGCGCGGGTGGTCTACCGGTCGACCCTGAGCGTCGGTGCCGGCCTGCTCGGACACACCGACCTGCAGGAGCGGTTCGCGGAGAAGTATCCGGAGCCGTCTGGTGCGGTCCCCTGGACGATAGAATACGGCGACGCGTTGGTCGGCGCCGCTCGATCCGTGGCCGAAAGCGATGCGGAAGGTGTGCTTGCGGCATTGCAACAGATAGATGCGCTCGGCTACGAGCTATCGGGATGGCTATCGCACGCCCACCTCATGCGCGCGCAGGCGTCCAGAGAACTGGGCGACCCGAACGCGGAGATCGTCTCTCTGGAGGAGATGATTCACCCCCGTCGCACGACCGAAGGCACCTCGTGGGGGTTCCTTTCGCTATCACAATTGCCGTTCGCGTTGCGCCGCCTGGCCGAGCTGGAGGTGGCGCGCGGCAACACCGAGGCTGCCATCGAGCGTTACCGGCAATTTCTTGATCTCTGGTCCGATTCCGATCCCGAGCTGCGCGATCAGGTCACGGTGGCGCAGCGGGCGCTCCAAGAGTTGGCGCGGGGGCGCTAGGCTGCGGTCATGCAGCTCTTGTCTCTCTGCTCCCCGCGATCGCATCAACGATGATTTTTTCCAGGAAATCGATAGGCAAGAGCGGGACACAATAAGAGGAATAATTCTTCTTGTGGATCAAGTTCTGGATTGCAATGACTTCGCAGCCGCCGTACTTGGTGAGGAATTGGATTGGGAATGAAATCCCAATGTATAGCAGCATCGCTATCGTGATAGGATGGTTGACATATGGCATTCCGATCAGATAACCAAAGCTCAGTTCAGGGGGCACAAGAAACGCATTGACGAACGAAAAATACATTGCTGGAAATACGAAGATCGCGGTGGCGATCCATGGACTCTTGTCTTTTATTCTTTCACCAATCAGCAAGTATGCTGCCTGATAGGCAAAGATAAAGCCAACGAAGAACAAGACGATTAGCATATTTGTTCTGAGCGAATGTGTGTGAGTACCGGCGACAAAATCGAGTAACACCAGGGAGCTTATAGATATTCCCATCAGTAGCCTGATCCATCTGCCGACAACTCCCACTTCTCTGCCAACCGTTCCGTATTTCGACATTTTACAGTCTCTTTCGATTGTTGATTGATGGTGAATCGGTAAGCGATGGCCGCTATAGCGTCATCCCGTTTTCCGAACCGCGCGCACGTTTGTGTTGGCAAGCATCCGCTCCGTGAAATCGAGTCGCTCCTCGAGTTCCAGTACGCGTTCCTCGAGTTCTCCTTCGGCTTGACGGTGAACTTCCGACAGTGCCGCGAATCGGTCGTCCAGCGCATCCACTGACCGATCGGAGCGTGAGTTCAGGTGGTGATGGGAAGCACCCATTTGGGCAAACAACCGCGTGACCGCGCCGCAGCACATCACCAGTCCAATAATCACGAGTACGGTTATCATGTTCATTATTTGTCTCCCTTCGGTTCGTCCGTTCCAAATACCTCCCGCGCCCGACGACGTAGATCATCCTTTGCATCGTCGACGCGATGCAGGGCGGCCTCGAGATCGGTGAGTTCCTGTTCCCGTACCTTGAGGCCCTCGCGGATGAAGAGCGCCGCCGCCTCGGAGCGTGTCTTCACGGCTCCCGTCTGGACCCAGCTGTCGAGCTTCGTGCTCGTCGGGTCATCGACGCGGACCATGACCACGTTCCCGCGGGGTCGCTTGCCCATTTCGTCTAGGCTTTCTTTCAGCCCGGCCGGCATGCAGACGATCTTCATACAGTCCGGCGTGAGGTCATCGCAGCTCAGGGACTCCAGTCGCGTTCCCCACTGCTCCAGTTCCTGTTGCATGCGCTCGAAAAAGCCGGCAGCATCTTTGGCGCTCACGTATTCTCCTTAAGTGATTGTTAGTCAATGATATACGATTTCACGACACATCACTGTAATACTATTACGGCGGGGGCCTGCGTGGAGTTTCAGGTGGTGGGGACCCACAAGGGGCGGTCTTCGCTCCGGTTGAGGTGTTGAGAGCGGAGTAGGGCACAGGGCGGGAACGCTTGCTCCACACCGAAGATCCGACCGAATTGTGCCAAGTCTTGGAAGTGCAGGGTTGCACGGAGGGACTGCATTGAGTATTGTACAATTGTACAATACACTCTATGAGAGCCATGCGTCTGGTGATCGATACATCCGCCATTATTGCCGTCCTCGTCAATGAATCGACGAAATCGCGACTGGTCGAGATCACGCGGGGAGCGGCGTTGCTTGCCCCTGCATCCGTGCATTGGGAGGTTGGAAATGCGTTCGCCGCGATGTTCAAGCGCAAGCGAGTTCGCATGAGTCAAGTCCGAAAGGCTCTCGCTGCCTACGGAGACATCCCTTTGCGGTTCATTGGGGTCGACTTGGAAAGTTCGTTGGAACTGGCAGATCGATTGAAGATCTACGCGTACGACGCCTACGTGCTCGCATGTGCTCAAACGCAACGCTGCCCTATTCTATCGCTGGACGGTGGCTTGACTGAGGCGGCCGGACTTGCAGGCCTGGATGTTGTGGAGGTGTAGATGAAGGTCTATACGTACTCGGAAGCAAGACAGCAGTTGGCGTCAGTCTTGGAAGATGCCCGCCGCGACGGTGGCGTGAGAATCCGTCGGCGTGATGGCCAGGTATTCGTACTCCGACCGGAGACACCGAAGTCGTCGCCCTTGAGCGTCAAGGGCGTGAAGTTGGATTTGAGTCGCGAGGAAATCGTCGATCTTATCCATGAAGGCCGGCGGACGGTCTAATAACACCGGGCAACACCAAGAAGAAAGACGATTTCCAGAAGGGGAGATAACGATGTTTCTTGCACTAGGTATCGTTCTGACTCTGGGCACTCCCCTGGGCGCGGGCACGGCTGTCGCGCAAACGCCCTCCGCTAGGTCAGTCCAGGTGTCCCAGATCGCCGCTGAAGAATACGCCTCCCGCCGCAAGCGGATTATGGAAACTGTCTCCGACGGTATCCTGTTGCTTCACGCCCGCTCCGCCGAGAAGGAAATGGAACAGTGGGGATTCATCCAGGATCCGTCGTTTCTCTACTTCACGGGCCTTTCCGATCTACCCGGCGCCATCTTGGCGTTGGATGGACCGCGCCAGGAGGCGCGGCTGTTTGTACCGCCACGACCGACGTCCTTCGGATTCCCGGTCGACGGGCTCGTTCCGATCCCGGGCGAGGCGTCGGCCGACAAGATCGGTGTCGATGCGGTGGAATCTTGGGACCAATTCGCCGACTGGTTGGATGGGCGACTGTCCAACGGCGTGAAGACATTGTACGTGGACGAGCCGCGGCGACCGGAAGCCACAGGTGTACCTTCGGGCTTTCGGGCTGTGGCGGGCCCGCTTGCGCAATGGCGGGTTGCTTTGGAGGAGCGCTTTCCTGATGCGCGGTTCGCAAGTGCCAAGGCGCCTATTGAGGTGATGCGTTGGGTAAAATCCCCGGCCGAAGTAGCCGCTCTTCGGCGCAACGCAAAGGCTACGGCTACCGCGCTTGTCGCAGTCGCCCAACAAATCCGACCGGGAATGACTCAGCGCGAGGCCGAAGCAACGGTAGTGGTCGCATGCATCGAGTCTGGTGCTCAGGGCCCTTCGTTTTGGCCCTGGATAATGGCCGGACCCAACGCCCACGTGGGCCGTTTGGTCCACGCTTTCTTTCACTACGATCAGCTGAATCGTGTCATGCAGCCCGGTGAGTTGGTGCGCGTCGATATTGGATGCGGTGGTGGATTGTATGGGGGCGACGTGGGCCGCACGCTCCCGGTCTCCGGTACGTTCTCAAGCGGTCAGCGAGAAGCCTGGAATCTCCTGATCCGCGCCTATCGCGCAGGCATGAACGTCATGGCGGCCGGTGTGCCGCTCGACACAGTGCGCGCAGCGAGCGCCCGTGCAGTGGTGGACGCCCGGGGAGAACTCGAAACGAACACCGGGCGGCACGCGGCTGACGCAATCCTGGCCCAGGGGAACAGTGTGTGGCACATCCACGGCGTGGGCATCGAGAGCGGCGAGAACCCCGGTTCGCTACTCGAGGCGGGATCGGTCATCGCCTTCGAACCGATGATAGAAGTTGGCAAGGACGCGTTCTACTTGGAGGACATGATACTCATCACGTCGGCGGGCTTCGAGATCCTGAGCAAGGGACTACCGTACACTGCGCAGGAGATTGAGGCCGTCATGGACACGACGAAGGGTTCCAAGTCTTCGTTCTAACTCGTGTCTTGGTAGCTAGCGGCCCGTGCAGGGCGCAAGGACGCCGTCGTACCGGCGGCGGTGTCGCTCTGCTGCCGCGCGGCTAGTAAAGGGACCGATGAACACGCGAATGACCCCGCGTGGCCCGCGCTCGAGCCTGGGTCGCTCACCGTCGGCCCGCATGCGGTCGGCGCGAGCCTCGGCATTGGAGCGCTCCCCATAGGACCCGACCTGCACCCGGAAGCAGTTGGATTCGGGTGCGGGTCTGGTGACCGTGATTCTCACCTTGGCCGTTCCGGTGGCGATCATGCCGATCGCCTGGGCGGCCGCGCGCGACAGATCGATGATGCGCCCGGCGACAAACGGCCCTCGATCGGTGATGCGTACTTCAGTCCTTCTGCCGTTGTCCAGGTTCTCGACACGCACCCAGGTGTGAAACGGGAGCTGCTTGTGGGCCGCGGTCATGGCGTTCTGGTCGTAGCGCTCTCCAGACGCAGTAGTTTTTCCGTGAAAGCCTGGGCCGTACCATGAGGCTACACCCCGTTGGCTCCATCCACGATCGGCGGACACCAGTGGCGGTGGGGCAGGCCTAACGCACGCCCCCATCGTGACAGTGCTGACAAGAAGAAGCAGTTTGCGCATCAGGTATTGGCTAGAAGTGGCATCGAGTCGACCGGTCGAACTCCGTGCAAGACCTAGAACGAATTCGTGGCGAAAACGGAGAACTCGGGGATGAATCCGCGGCTGTCCACCTTGAGGGCACCGATGATTGCGTCGGCTATCTCCTCGACGCGCAACTTCTTTGCGGAAGTCTCCTGTTTGCCGCCGGCTTTCGATGCGAACCGAGTCAGCACTTCGCTGGGGTTTACCAGCATCACGCGAACGTTATGACGACGTAGCTCGTCACGCCAGCACTCCGTCATACCCCTCAAGGCAAACTTGGATGAGCTGTACGCAGTGCCCCCCCTACCGCCCTTGAGACCGGACGTGGAAGAAATGTTGATCAGCTCGCCGCTTTCCTGTTTGACGAACTGACGCGCCGCTTCACGTGCCATCAAGAAAGCGCCGAATACATTGGTGCGATAGACGCCCTCCAACTCTTCGAGCTTCATTTCGATCAGCGGTTTGAATACTCCGTAACCGGCATTGTTTACCAGGATGTCGAGCCGGCCGTGCTTCTCGATTACCGCGGCAACCGTTCGGACTGCATCGGCTTCACTGCCAACGTCGCCGGCAATGAACTCAACGCCCATCTCCTCGGCTGCGGCGCGCAGAGCTTCCTCGCGCCGACCGGTGATAGTGACGCTGCCTCCTTCCGCCTTGAGTGCTGCGGCGATGCCCCGGCCGATGCCTTCACTGCCACCCGTGACCAACGCGATCGCGTCCTTCAGTTGCATTGTTCCTCAGAGTTCGAAGTGGTGACCAGACACATCTATACTCAGCAAACGCGGCAGTCGCAACCGATTGCTTCGCCCCAAACCTTGGTTGCGGGCCACTAGTACTAGTACTACCCAGTGCAACCCTACGCGCGCTCGCGGCATCTAATCATTTGGGAGATGTAGTACCAACACGCCACTTGTAATCAAAGGCTGTATGATGCCTTCTGTTGCCGCCTGCAACGTAACACGTCTCGTTTCATTGTGCATCGTCGTTGTCTTTCTGATGGCCTCGCTGTCGGTGACTCCGGTGCACGGCCAGATGAAGCGCAAGCCGCAAACAAACCAGCCCAATGCCGAACCGGTCGTTACCCCGTCGTCCGGCACAGCGGAACACGATCGGCTCGCTCCGCGAGCGCGAGCGGTGAGGCTCCAGCGCGAGATACAACTCGACGGCCGGCTAGACGAATCGATCTGGCAGACCGCTCCGCCGGTGACTGTGTTCACGCAGCGCGAGCCGAACGAAGCGAAACCGGCGACACAACGCACCGAGGTCCGATTTGCTTACAGCGGATCGATCCTTTACGTCGGTGCGCGAATGTACGACGAGTTGGGCGGTAAGGGCGTCGTGTCTCGCTTGGTCCGGCGCGACGCCAATACACA
Organism: Gemmatimonadota bacterium; assembly: GCA_036679605.1. Lineage (GTDB taxonomy): Bacteria > Gemmatimonadota > Gemmatimonadetes > Gemmatimonadales > GWC2-71-9 > JAZDCZ01. The sequence goes on along the minus strand of JAZDCZ010000178.1, from coordinate 11,129 downwards.
GAGCGACCTGCTCACGATTACGTTCGACACATTTCACGATCACACCGGCCAGATAAGGTTCTCGATCAATCCGGCGGGCGTGAGGGGTGACGCATCCGATTTCGATGACTCCTGGGATCCCGTTTGGCGTGCCCGAGCGCAGATCGATTCGTTGGGGTGGACGGCCGAACTCGAGATCCCCTTCTCGCAGCTGCGGTTCCCGAGGGACTCGGTCCAGGAGTGGGGGCTACAGGTCCAGCGGTTTGTGCAGCGTCTGAACGAGGTGAGCGTCTGGTCGTTCTGGCGTCTCAACGAATCGGGCGGTTCTCCCCGATTCGGTCACCTCGACGGACTTAGCCAGATCGAAGCGCGCACGACCCGACTGGAGATTCGCCCCTACGCGGTTAGTCAGCTGGATGTGAACGGTGGCGAGTTGGATGCAGCGAATCCGTTCACTAGCAAGAGACAGTCGGATTATCGGATTGGTGCTGACGTAAAGTACCTGCTGACGTCGAACCTTACGTTGAGCGCGACGATCAACCCCGACTTCGGCCAGGCCGAGGTTGACCCCGCGGTTGTGAACCTGAGTGCGTTCGAGACTTTCTTTCCCGAGAAGCGCGAATTCTTCATTGAGGGCCGCGGCAACTTCGGATTCGGCAACTTCTGGTGTCAATTCTGCAGTAACGTATCGTCTCTGGGAATGTTGTTCACACGTCGCATCGGCCGTCGACCGCAAGGTGGATTCCTCGCGGACGGTGCAGGGGAGTTCGCCGACGTGCCCACTGCGAGCACCATCCTTGGCGCTGCCAAGATCACCGGCAAGACCAGCGGCGGCACGTCGATCGGTGTGCTAGGTGCACTCACCCAGCGTGAGAAGGCTCGGGTGGTCGGGACGACCGGTGGACAGTTCAAGCAGGAGGTCGAACCGGCAACCAGCTACTTCGTCGGCCGTGTGAAGCAGGACTTGCTCGACGGAGATTTGCAGATCGGAACGATTGCCACGTCGGTATTTCGTACATTCGACGATCCGGCTCTCCAAGGGTTCCTAAATGAGCGCGCCGAGAGTTTTGGATTGGACGGGGAGTACTGGTGGGGCGACCGCACGTACCACTTGTTGTTCAGCTCGGCGTTCACGAACATCACGGGTTCCCCCGAGGCGATTCTCCGCGCACAGCGGTCGAGTTCGCGTTACTTCCAACGACCCGATAGACAGCGTGGTGGGAACGGCCTGTTCAGCGACCGGTTCGATTCCACGCTGACCTCCATGCGCGGATGGGGTCTCTACTCTCGTGTCGCCAAGGACGCGGGAGATTGGGGGTTTGAGACAGCGCTCAACGTTCGGAGCCCCGGGTTCGAGAACAACGACATCGCTTTTCTCACCCGTACCGACTTCATTTGGATGAACACCAACATCACACGCTCGTGGACGGTCCCGGGGTCGTGGTACCGACAAGTCTTTACGATCGTGGGTGCGCAGCAGCAGTTCAACTTCGACGGCGACCGAACGGACAGGCAAGTACACGGCTTCTTCTTTGTCCAGACGCCGTTCTACTGGAACTTCAGCATTTTCGGGATCTATAAGCCCGAGACGCTCGACGACCGCCTTACCCGCGGCGGCCCTGTGGTGAAGAGGCCCGGGTTAGGTTTCCTAGCTGCCAACCTCGACACGGACAGTCGCAAACCGCTGATCTTCGGGTTCAATCCGTCAGTCAGTTGGGATGCAGACGGAGGGAATTCCTACAACTTAGGTTTCAATGTGACGGTCAAGCCGGCCTCCAACTTGAACCTGACACTGAGTCCGTCTTATAGCCAATCCAAAAACCCCGACCAGTACGTAACTGCTGTCGATGACCCCACCGCGACCGCGTTCTTTGGGCGGCGCTATGTTTTCGGGCAGCTCGATCAGAAATCGCTCTCGATGACTACCCGCCTCAACGTGACGTTCACACCGACCATGACGCTCGAGATGTTCGTGCAGCCGCTGATTTCGGCCAACGATTTTTCGAGCTTCAAGGAGTTCGACCAGACCCGCCGGCTTGCCAAGAGCGTCTACGGCGTTGACGTCGGAACCACCCGAGAAGAAGGGCTGGGTGCTGCGCGCAACGTCTTCATTGACCCGGACGGCACTGGCCCAGCACAGGAGTTCTCGCTCTCGAACCGGGACTTCAACTTCCGGTCACTGCGCGGGAATCTCGTGTTTCGCTGGGAGTATACCCCTGGCTCCACGCTCTTCTTCGTGTGGACTCAGGATCGCAGCGCGACTTCTCCTTTCGGCGACCTCGACTTCGGCCGAGACTTCGACGCACTGACCGGTGCTTCCGCGGACAACATCTTCCTGATCAAGGCGACCTACTGGCTGGGAATATAGTTCACTTTCTTTCCAGCCAAACCGTCACCACGTTCTCGCACAGGTCGGATTGTAAGGGGATGATGGTTACACCGGGTTGTACGAGACCTTCGAGAATGGGCAGGAGAGCCTGGGCAAGTTCGGCTCGATCCGATGGGCTGTGAGATCCCCAATGCCCCATCACTAGACTCACCACGCGATCTACCGGCGCTCCGGTGCACTGCCTAAACGCCGCTGGCAACCCACGTGCAAGCTTCCGGTCGCGGTCGGAAGCCTGGGTCACGAAATACATGCCTCAGTAGTCATCCTCCCAATTCTCAACACCCCGAGCGTTTCCGATAGGTCGTTCTTGGGACATGATAGGTCGTTTTGGGCACATTTGGTGGTCCAACCTGGACCGCTCCCTGTTTTCAGGACCACTCAGATTGGGACAGTCTCTCGTTGCTGGCTTTCCAGTCTTCCCCTTCTGGCGTGTTGGGGCCGGTGCAGTCGAAGGGGCCTTTTCCGGCGCCGCTGCGGTTGAAAGTTTGCCGAACGCCAGAACCGAAGTAGGTATTCCTTGAACGCCCGATCCCCTCCCGAACCCAACGACTGTCGGTATCGGATGATCACGCTGGTGCTAGTACCCCCGCCACTCACGTTCAGCTTGTTCCTTGCGTTCACGCTCTCGGGCCCGGGCTCTTGCTGCCCGGTCCCGTTCCCACCGAGGACGCTTTAGCCATGCGATCGAGAGGCCGACCGGGCCTAGGAAAACACCCAACAGGAAGCCAGTCCCCGATCTGTGGACGCGGCTCAGTAGTGCAGCCCCAATGACGGCGCAGACGAACAACACGATAGCGATGGCGCTCAGCGCCTCATGCATTTAGTCCGATCCGCGCTCAATGAATTAGGAAGCTTCGCATGCCCGGGCTAAAACGGAGAATCACTTTGAAGTCTTGCCTCAGCGATCGAGATCCGATACATGTGTATTCGCTGGACCCCTAAGCTATCCTCCTCCCGACAAGCTAATTCCGTATCGCTCAAGAACGCCAACGGAAAACAACGAAGCCTGAAACGAACAGCTTCTGGCTCACCAGGCATCCAGCGGACAATCAGGACAGAATCACGTCCGGATGCGTCGCTCGTGTTTTCATCAAACATCTGAACCCACAAGTGGCCCGTCGGATCGAAGCGCAACGAACGAATTCACCGCAGAGCCACAACTGAGGTTCCCAGGCGCTTCGCCCTGGCCTCCAAAATAACGCAGTAGCTCGCCATCGCGCGCCTCGAACAGGGCGACCAAGCCTAGTCGTACATCTAGGGCAGCCAATACACCAGATTCCGTGTTGATTGCAACACTGGTGATCCCGGCTAAGGAGTCGGGGGAAAGTATCCACTCACGGAGCACGGATGCTTGTGCAGGATATACCGCAGGCTCGTGCTCAACGACGTACTCGGGAGACGGCTCACGGTCGGAGGATTCAGTACAAGCAGAGCAAGTGAGCAAGCTGGCCACAGTGAACGGGAAGGCAGCGAAGTTCGCTCTCTGACGACACCCTGCAATGAGTGACCACACCCTCAACCTAGACTCAATGTCGAGCCTGATAACTCGCCTATGGCGCATTCCGGTCACTACCTAGACGTTGCGCCCAGAATTAAACACACCGGTCTAGGATCGGGCTACCAAATATTGGTCCAACAACAGATCGGGGCCTAACGTGGATTTCAGCAAGAAGACCCCCAGCATCTGCTCCCAGGTCTAGGGATAACTACACCACCCCCTCCGTCTCACAACCGAGGAATGCTTCGTCACAACCCACTACCCAGCAGCACTCAATCCACGTACAGCAGGTATTAAAGTGCCCGCTCGGACTTGTCTGGCACCTTCTATCCTCAACACAACCGAATTGAGCTTCGGCGACCGTTACAGGGACCATCGACGCGATGCCAAGCAGCGCAGGAACTACGATGAGATGTCGTACAATCCTTCGGGCTAGTAGTCTTGACATGATGAGACCTCCAAATCTTTTGGTTATGACCGGGACCACCGCTACGGAAAAGTCGTGGCTCCCTAACAGTGTGGGCCCCGCTCCTGGTTGAGGTTATTCCAAATTGTCGTAATTGGCCTGGTGACGATCCGCCAGCCTGGAACAATTCGCAAAACGCGACACCGATAGCCGAAAACGCCATCGGGGCGGCTCAGTGATTCCCTATACTTACCAAGTGCTCATTTGGGTCAAAAGGTTGCACTCGGATTCGCCCGATTCCGTGCACCGGCCTTGACGGTTCGCTATTATAGTCCGGTGACCTAAGCTGCGCTACGCTACAATTCGTGTATTGTGCGACGTTTTTCGCGAATTGTGCGACGATATTCGTGACGAGGTAACCCCTACGCTCTGGAACGGCACTGAAGCCTGTACTCTGTCGGCGTCGCGCCGCAGAAACGCCGGAACGCGCGCTCGAAGGTCAGAAAAACCCGCTTGACGCGCAGCCTGATACATGGTCATATCCTCTGCCCGTAGTAACCGAGCAGCTTCTGCCACCCGTATTAAGCGAACCCAGTCTGTGAAGGTGACATTGACCTTGGCATGAAAGTATGAGGAGAAGTACTTGTACTCGCAGCAGGCAACGCGGGCTACATCGCGCACGGTCAGTTTTTCGTGGAGGTGCTCTTCGACATATCTCCGAGCCTTCCTCAGCCGGGGGTAATAGATAAAAGACCGCCATGCGATCCGGTCGAGCCATTGCTGTTGAATCGCTGGCCCTAGAGCTTCCTCAGCTACCCTGTCGAAAGACACTGCGGTCTCTTCGACAGGTTCAAGGGCGCTCATGTCGATCCTCCTAGACGAGGTAGTGACTATCGCTCGCGAGGACGATAGCCAGCGGCAGGGTATTCACTCATATCACTTCGTGGGTGATAGGGGTTGGGTGAATGACACGGCACATGTTTGCCTCCATGAAATAGGTGCGGTGTCCGATACTGACATCACCAACCCAATTTCAGGGAGTATTCCCACTTACGATAGGGCGTTTTTGGGACTTATATGTCGTGTTTGGGACATTTGACCCGATTTTTCTGGGATGCCCCCCAATTTCTGGACCATCTAAACTGGGACAGTTTCCTTTTGCCGGCTTTCCAACTGGGTTTTCTCAGTGTCTACCTTAGTGTCGGCGGTCTCAAGCGATCAACGCAACATCTCGGCGTATGCTTTGAGGCATTTGCCCGGAGGTGAGAGATGCGAGGTCGTGGGGACCAGGGGAGGAGACTAAGCGACGCGGAGCGGGCTGAGATGCCACGCCCCTCCAACACCTCGACCAGCGAACGCCTGGCCTGCGCGGTCATGTTTTTTTTCGCACCACCTCCCGCAAAACCTCCACCTCCAAGTCCCGATCCGCCACCAACGTCTTCAACCGCGCATTCTCACGCTCCAACCGCTTCAAGCGCGCTGCTTCGCTCTCACTCAAACCACCGTACTTGCGACGCCAACGGTAAAACGTCTCCCGCGATACTCCATAACGCCGCAAAAACGCACTCACAGGTAATCCACTCGTCTCCTGCTCACGCAGGATCTTCACGATCTGCTCCACATGAAATCGACTCTGCCGTCCCACAATGACCTCCTCTACAAGGGGTAGCATAGTCCCAATTCACATGGTCCGAAATACGGGGAGCAGACCATTTTCGGACCGAGTTCCGGCGTTAAGGAATGCCGGCGAAGAACCTCCCCTCTAGGGTCATCCAGCGCGCAGCGCTGCCGAGCAAACGTTCTTCAACGTTCGAAGTAGGGAGGCGGCCATTGTTGCGCCCGTCGGTAACTGGCGTACTGTTTCAGACATGGAAACCTTCTTAGATCTGTGGTGGGTTCTTCCCGCTTCGATCGTCTTCTCTACCGTAGCTATCGGATCGGGCGTGTCCGGGGCGCTTTTCTTCAGCCCTTTTTTCATGCTTGTGGTTGGCTTGAGTCCGGTGCAGGCCGTAGGGGCCGGTCTCCTGACTGAAGTGTTCGGGATGGGCAACGGACTTCGCTCCTATGTCACAGCAAAGCTCGTGGATTATGCCACAGCCAAGTGGATGTTGCTTGGCGCCGTTCCGAGTGTGATTGTCGGTGCCCTGGTGGCCGACCTCATGTCGGACCAGATTCTCAAGGCGATCTTTGGCACTGGACTGGTGATCCTCGCAGGTTTCTTGATTCTGGTACGATCTCCGGAACAGTGCGAGCCCGGCGACCGGTCGGTCGAGGTGATCGAAAGCAAGTCCAAAGGCAAGGGTACGACAGTGATTCGAGCGAGCGATGGTGAGGTCTACGAATACGCCACCTGCTGGAGACCGCCGGGTGTTGTGATGGCGGCAGTGGGTGGAGTACTCACCGGAATGATAAGTGCCGGCCTCCCTGAGATCTCCACAACACAGTTGGTCGTGCGTTGCCGAGTTCCGCCGCGCGTCGCGATTGCCACCAGCGTGTTCACCCTCGCGATTGTTGCGGCTGTAGGGGCCGGGATTCATGCTCTCTCGGCCCAACCCATGTGGGAAGTCGTCGGCTGGAGTATCCCCGGTGTGTTGATTGGGAGCACCATTGGCAGCCGCGTAGGGAAGTACCTCCCCGCCAAAGTGATGGAGAAAGGTCTAGGTGTGGTGTTTGCCGGTGTGGGAGTTCTCGTATTGGCCTTGGAATTCTTAGTGTGAGGAGGCTATGACTCTGAACGAAAAGCAACTCGAGATGTGCGAGTCCAGCAGTTGGGACTTCAGCGATCTTACGGCCCTGTTTCTGAACTGCACGCTCAAGCGATCCCCCGAGCTATCGCACACCCAGGGTCTCATTGACATGTCGCGAGCGATCTTAGAGAAAAACGGTGTCGCGGTCGAGCTGCTCCGCCCAGTGGACTACAACATAGCCTACGGTGTGTATCCGGACATGACCGAGCAGGGTTGGGAGCAGGACGACTGGCCGCAAATTTTCAAGAAGGTCGAGGCAGCCGACATTCTCGTCCTTGGGTCGGCGATCTGGCTCGGTGAGAAGACCTCGGTTTGCACCAAAGTTATCGAGCGTCTCTATTCGAGTTCCGGTGACCTCAATGAAGCGGGGCAGTACGCCTATTATGGTCGCGTAGGGGGCTGTCTCATTACCGGCAACGAGGACGGAGCCAAGCACTGCTCTATGAACATACTGTATTCGCTACAGCATTTGGGTTACGTCATCCCGCCGCAAGCTGACGCTGCCTGGCTGGGAGAGGCGGGTCCTGGCCCGTCCTATCTTGACCCCGGTTCCGGCGGCCCGGAAAACGATTTCACCAATCGCAATACGACGTTCATGACGTGGAACCTCATGCACATGGCGCATATGATCAAAGATGCCGGAGGGATTCCGGCGCACGGCAACCAGCGCTCGAAATGGGTCGCCGGCTGTCGTCCGGAGTACCCGAATCCGGAGTATCGATAATCCTGGGTGGTTTGCTTCTTGCTATAAGCATCTTCATCATTAGTGGGTCTAGCTCTCAAGGCCCAATGCTCCCTATCGTTCGTTGAGGAGGGATGCTGCCCAGGTTGCTCAAACCGACCGTGACTAAGCGTATTCGGCTCGCCCGTACTCACTTGATCGCAACCGCCGCAACCGTTGCGGCGGTCATCACGGTGAGTTGTTCGGACAACACCGGACCAGCCCAACCGTTGATCGGCCAGTTCGCTATCGTCCCCACATTTCAGGTAGCGGCTGGCGGAATAGTGCCGCTTGCCAAGACGCGTATCACTGTGGCGCGCACGAGTGGTAGCGACATAGTCGTAGATACTGTTGTCCCAATCGCCCAAGGCGACACAACCGTCGATATATCGCTCACCGTGGTGCTGCAAGCCGCACAAGAAATATTTGTTGTGAATGCGCAGCTTATCACGCCGGCCGGTGATACCGCGTTTCGAGCCGGCCCCGTGTCGGTCACGGCGAACGCAGTCTCCGACGCGGTCGCACCGGTTGTCGATTTACCATTCGCCTACGACGGTGTCGGCAAGGATGCCGTGTCCGTGCAGATCGTTACGCCGGACACCAGTACCGTCGCCGGAGACTCATTGCTCTTGGTGGCGGTGGCTCTGGATAGCCAAGGCCAACCGATTGATTCAACGCCCATTTTGTGGAGTTCGCTGGACGACTCTGTGGCTACGGCCACGACGCTGACACAACCGCAGTTCTTGGGGCAGGCTGTCGGCGTGGTTCCCGGGGTCGCTCGGATCACTGCGAGTCTGCTTACATCGATCCCGCCCGACACACTGTTATTGACGGTGCAGCAGGCTCCGGATACACTCGCGATCGTGGCCGGCGACGGCCAGTTGGGGTCCGTTGATGCGGCCCTGCCGGACTCCATTGTGGTTCAGGTGCTTGGGAATGGGTCCGCAGTGGCTGGGGTCACGGTGGACTTTGCGACGCCGGACGGTGGTGCCTTCAGTCCAAGCTCAGGGGTCACAGATGCGAACGGACGGGTTGGGACCATATGGACACTCGGGCCGGGTACCGGTGCACAGAGCGGGAGCGCGACGGTACGGAAGTATCCCGCAGTGCAAACGACGTTCACTGCGACTACAGGTGTTGCGGCGCTCGTAAAGTGGACCAACTCGGCGGGCGGCAACTGGAGTGACGGAGCGAATTGGGATCGCGGTGCTCCCCCCACAGCTTCCGACACCGCTGTAATTGATCTTAGTGGCAGCTACGTGGTGAACGTCGACGCAACCTCCAGTGTGAGACGATTGATCGTCGGTGATCCGCTCGGTTTGAACCAGGGTCAACAAGTCCTTTCCCTGTTTACTAACTCCCTGATCGTCGGAGCCGCAGGCGCCATCGTCCATCCCACGGGCGCTATCAACCTCACCGCCTCAACGCTCCGCACGTCCGACAGCATCGTCGTGAACGGTGCGATGGTTTGGGTCGGAGGCGTCCTTGCCGGAGGCGGCACCATGCTGGTCACTCCAGGGGGCACTCTTACGATATCGGGCGGACCGAAATCGCTGCTCGATGGTTTCCTCCTTATCAACCAGGGTGCCGCTGTTTGGAATGCCGGCAACATCAATGCTGCGGCCGGCAGCGAATTCGACAATGAATTGAGAAGCTCATTGACTGTGGTGGGTGATACTCTGGCGTTCACTCAGTCACCGGGAGACAGTACGGTCTTATTCTCGAACGGCATTCTCCAGATTACGGCACCGTTGTTCGATGTCGACGGAAGCCTGGTCTTGGGGGACAGTTCGACCCTGTCGGGAACCGGAACGCTCGATATCACGAATGCACCAACGACTCAGTTCAGTGGAGCTGTGGCCCCGGGACTTTCTCCCGGGACGCTCACCATTGTAGGCGACCCGACGCTGAACTCGCTCAGTACGCTGGAGCTTGAACTGAATGGGCTGACACCCGGAACGCAGCACGACCAATTGGTGGTTAGCGGCACTGTAACTCTGGGTGGCGACCTCAACGTGTTGCTTGGCTTCACTCCGGTCGGCGGCGACACGATCACGATTCTGACCGCAACGTCAGTTGTGGGGCAGTTTGCGAATACCGTAGGGATTGGTGGGCTGCAACTTCTGGTCGAGTCGACAGCCGTCAAGCTATTCCAGGCTGTGGTGCCCGCGGCCTCAGTGCGATGGACCAACCTGGCGGGTGGCAACTGGAATACGCCTACAAACTGGGATTTGGGTGTGGTTCCGGGGCCGGGAGATACGGTTACGATCGATTTGGCGGGTACCTATGCGGTCACGCTCGATACGACCTCGACCGTAGGCCGAGTCATGCTTGGGGCAGCCTCAGGTGTACAAACCCTGAATCTGTCGGCGAACGCGCTTACGACCACAGACTCAGTTTCGGTTGGTCCAAACGGAGTGCTGAATGTACAAACCGGGTCGCTAACATCTCCGGCACTTATCAATGGCGGTACCTTCACGTTGGGAGGAGGCACGGTCACCGCCGAGGTTACCAATCAAAACACGCTTCTCGCGCTGCAAGACGTGAGCACGCTTGTCGGGAATCTATCTACTACCGCAACCTCGGTGACACGCGTTCAGGCAAACAACAATACCACGTTCACCGTCAATGGTAGCATCAACAATGCCGGTGTCATTGAGATCACTAATGTTAGCAATGCCGCCAGTTGGACTAGTACGCTCAGCATTCCCACTGGCACCCTGGTCAACACGGGTACTATTCGATCTACTATTGGTGCTCGTGCCGGTCCTCGTATCATAAATGGTAACGTGGATAATCAGGGTACGATTGCCGTAGTGAGCCAGAATCTCAGTTACAGCGGTTCGGGTACACTCACCGCTGATGCCAGCGGCGTGTTCAGTGTCGCCAACGGTTTTGTGCTCAGTCTCAACGCCGGGACGACCACGATTTTGGGTACGGGGACTAGTTTTGTGCCTACCACCACGGGTCGCATAAACGTGCTGAACAATCTCACTCTTGCCAGCAACTTCACGCTTCCGGCGGGTGCTCCGGCGTTCAATATCGCCTTTGCTAACGTGACTACGATCAGCGGTCCTGGCACGTTTACCAATGCTGACACGGTATTTACTCGTCAGGATGTGATAGGCACAGCATTTATCAATCAGGGAGTGCTGCGGGCTCGGGAAGCCAATGCGAGCGGCGCGTTTAACGGTGCGTTCACCAATACGGGGTCGGGGACGTTCCTGCTAGAGGTGTTGAACAACGGCAATCTTACGCTTGCTTCTGCTACCGGGCTGAGCAATGCGGGCACGATCACGATTACCAACTTTAGCAATGCCGCCAGTTGGAGCAGTACGCTCAGCATTCCCAACGGCACACTGGTCAACACGGGTACTATTCGATCTACT
>JAZDCZ010000177.1:0-8525 GCA_036679605.1 Gemmatimonadota bacterium | reverse complement strand
GGACGACGACGAAGGTCGTAACAATGAGTACGCGACCGGACCACCGATGGAACTGAATGTGGCGGCTTCGGATCCGCCGAGAGAACTGGAACGGTGCTAGGGTGAGAAGAATGCCGCCAGGCAGAACGTGCAGCAGGGTGAGGAGCGGGTGAGCGGCAAACCGGCCATCGAACCGCCGCAATTCCTCTGGCCGCTCCGCCCAAAAGGGGTCGTTTCGCTGCAGCGCGGAGAGCAGCTGCTGGCGGAAGGGCTCCAACTGAGTGCCCCAATCGTCAAGGAAGACGGCTCTGGCTATCGCCATTGCCACACCGATTAGCACGAGGATAACGACGCCGCACCAAAGGGCACGACGTAGCCAAAGCGGCGTAAGGTTGGGAGCCAGGTCTACCGTCTGCATAGCACCTGCGCCGACTCGCAACCTCGATAACGGTCAGCAACGGTGGTCGAGAGCCGGGACGTGATCTCGATCATGGGGCTAAGATGCAGTGCCGAAGCTCAGGGGGCCAGCACCTGCCTTGATTGCGGGCACAATCTTGAGCGTTTGACGCCCATTGGTGGACCTGTAGCTTAACTCCCATGGATGACTGGTCCTTCTGTCCCAAGTGCGGCACCAAGTTCGATCCCGAGGCCAAGCAATGCTCGAACTGCGGGGCAGCAACGCCCAGCGCCACTACGGTTGCGTCGGGAGACATACCCTCTGCCACTGACAGCGATCTTGAAGCACTAGAGAGCGAACTTCGCGAGGCCCTGGCGCCAGGTCTGCAGCTAGTAAATCGCATGGGCCAGGGTGGAATGGGGACGGTGTTCCGGGCTCGTGATCCCGCACTCAAGCGCAACGTAGTCGTGAAGGTGTTGTCTCCAGAATTGGCACACGATCCAACGGCACGCGCTCGGTTTGCTCGGGAAGCCGAGTCCGCCGCAGCAGTTTCACATCCCAACGTGATCAACGTGTATTCGGTGGGCGAGTTGCCACAGTCTGGTACCAGCTACTTCGTGATGCAGCATGTAGATGGACCGACGCTCGCTGAAGAATTTCCAGAGGGAACAGCAGTGCCCGAAGCTCGTGCCAAGCAGATCGTTGGTGAGGTCGCCTCGGCTTTAGCGGCTGCACACGGGCGCGGATTGGTTCACAGAGACATCAAGCCGAACAACATCATGATAGAGCGCGACAGTGGACGCGCTATCGTGCTGGATTTTGGAATAAGTGCGGCGATCACGCCGGAGCTTGCCGCCAAGAGCACCAAACTTACCGTGCAGGGCTCGTCAATTGGCACTCCTCAGTACATGAGCCCGGAGCAGGCTGCTGGACAAGAGGTCACAGGCGCGAGTGATGTATACAGCTTGGGGCTCGTAGCATTCGAGTTGGTGGCTGGTCGGCCTCCCTTTGATGAGTCGAACGCCATGGCGCTCATCGCGGCACACATTAACAAGGAGCCGCCAAGCGTGTCCACGCTCCGGCCGGAATTGGATACCCAGCTCTCAGATCTCATCGATCAGTGTCTTACAAAGTCAGCGCAAGAACGCCCTACGACAGCCGAACTGTCACGTGCGTTGACGCCACCGATCCATGCGACCATCGAATGGCCGCCCCCGGGCCTTGTGGATCTACGGAGGCTTGGCCGAGGCGTTCGCCGCTCTGCTATGGCAGTGGTCGCTGCCATCACTCTGGCGTTCCTTGTGCAGGTGATCGAGCCCACTGTCGCATCCCACCGTTGGTGGATTGGTGAAGAATCAGATTTCTGGAAAGCCTTTCACGGTGATAGCGACGCATCGACATTCTACGTGCCAGATACGTTACTGACCACATCGCTTCCAAGTGAACTTTCTGGAGTACGAGGGGCCGTTGAGTTGGCCCCAGGATCAACGTGGTCAAACAGAACCCTGATGTGGCTCTTCTTGAAAGACCTCTCAGGGTGGGCAATGGCGTTTATCGGCCTATGGTTTCTGTATCGCAGTGCGCTGCTTCTTCGAGGAATGCGAGCGGGAATAAAGCTCGGCTACCCATGGGCTCAGCTTAGTTATGTGTGCTTTGATCAGTACGCAGACACCGCTGAGCTGTTAAACGGCACGGGCCGATACTCGTTGATCTCGGCGGATAATCGCCGCCGTGTATTACGATTACGGCACTTCTATAACGCTGTGTGGATTGCAGCCGTCTGTTTCGGTATTGTAGCGCCCGCGCTCTGGGTCTTTGGACTATTCGGTGGTTTGGAAGATGCTACTGTAGTTCCGATACCAGCGGTCGAATGGGTGGTAACAATGCTGCCACTGATCGCGTGTGCTCTGACTATGGCTGCTCTTCGTGTGCGAGAATTGCGCTTGGCCGGCCGGTCGCTGCTACTGTTGCGCTTGCCGAGAATAGGCTCCACGTCGTTGCCTCAAGTCGCCCCAGTACTCGTTGAAGCCTGGCTAGGCAGTGCCGAGGCGCTGGTGCTTCCAGGCTCTCGGAAGAACGCGACGTACAAACTCGCCCTGGGTATGACGTTGCTGGTGGGCGGGACTCTCATCGTTTTCTATGCGACAGAAATTATGAACGTCGTTGGCTACACAGCCACTGCTGCGTCGTTAAGGGGTCGAGAGCGAGCCTTGGAATGGGCAAGCTCGTTCCTTCGAGATCCACCGGTCGCGTGGTATACGATTGACTCCGCACTCCAATCTCGGGATGGCCTTGGTGACGACGAGATCGCCGACACATTGGCAGCCCAGGCATTTACCCTCTCGTTCTTGCAGGACTCAAGTATGCACGATGGTGGCTTCATCAGTGTTCGGAAGGCTCAGATAGCTTCGTACTTGAACATACCGGGTCCCAATGTCCAGACTCCACATGCACGCCTGATCAACCGCGCTGAACGTCCAATTATCAGCGAGCGGCTGCAAGAGGCTTGGGAAAGGCTTCCCGGTCGGTTGTCAGACAGCATCCGAACACTATTGGTTGCGGATGCCGTCTTCCCGGATTACGAAGTCCTGAGTGCTCTAGCGTATTCCGGTCGCCTTCCGGCCACCTGGCCGTACCGAGAGGGTTTTCCAGGTGCCACAAGCCCAAGCGACTTGCAGATGATCACACCTTCCACTGACTCAAGAAGCCTATTTTTGCCATTTCACACGTTCGATTGGTTGCGTGAGACGGAAGCTGCAGTAGTTCTTGCGCTCGACCGCGGAGATCGTGCCGAAGCGCTACGGCGATCGCGAGAGCTTTTCGCAGTCGGGAGACACCTAACCTCAGTCCCATTCGAGCCATGGTCACTCTTCGGTCGCGTTTTCCTGCGCAGGTCCATCAGATTGCAACGCAACATCAGTGAGGTTCTGCAGGACACAATACTCCTCCAGGACGTAGTTCGTTGGGAAGAAATTCTAACGGAGTGGCAGGAGGAACACCGTCGGCTAGCTGGATTCTGGCCAGCGCAGCGGGCCTTGATGTCCGATCCCGCTCACCCGATCGGGCTCAACTTCGTTGCGGACAGGTCAGTGCCACCACGCATCCGTATGGAACTGATACGCGAGATAGGTGACGGCTTCTGTGCTAACTCTCGTGAGATTCTTTTTGGTGTGGACAAACAAAGACTACTACATTTGGATCAGGCCGAGATGCTCGCTGCAGACATTGAAAGTGTGAGTGAGTGGGTTGAACTAATTCGTAAGTGGTTTCGATCACTAATCGAGCATCCTCGCAGAGTGACGCCGAACGCGTTTGCTGAAGGGAACGCCTACAGGAATAACAATCAGGTTTGGTTCGCGCCCCTAGCTTGGGTGGGACTCGGGGGTTTGAGAAACCGCATGCGCTATTGTAGGGACCCTTGGGTAATTCTCCCTTGGGACATCATCTTCTGACGCCATCCAATACCTCCTGCCGGAGCATCACTCGGTGTGGGTTACGCAAAGTTACGTTTGGTATGACGATTTGCGAAACTGCGACGATCATAACGTTCGGTTTTTGCTACCAGAACACCCGAATTCTTTCGCAATTTTCGGTTTGCGGTTTCGGGCACCAAGCCTGATAAGCGTGCGTGTGCCAGTGCATAATGCTTGCCTGTCGGTTAAGTGCGGATAAGTACTGAAAATACTCTTCAGCGGTGCGCCCAATACCAGTGGGACAACCAGTGGGACCTATTCATGGTTTCGGGGTGGTTTCGGGGGTTCGCGAGTGCTCAGATGTATACGTAAGTTGTGCGGTGTAGCTATTCTACAAGCCATCATAATCCGCGTGTCGGGGGTTGATCTGCGGCGGCCTGCGGCCGTCCTCGATCCGCTTGGCTTTGCCTGCGCGTCGAGTCCCTCCTCCGCTACCTAACTGGGCCTGATATTCTTAGCGAATGTCAGGCTCATTACGTTCTGTCGACTGACGTCCTTCGCACGGCTTTGCCGTGCTCGCTCGCCGTCGCTCTGCTTCGGTCGAGTCCCTCCTCCGCTATTTGGTAACTCTCCCAATACGACCCACTTACGACTGAGCCCCTTCGGGGGCTCTTTCGTTGGATTGTCTGAAATTCTCTGGTTGGCAATCCTCCCCCGTATCCCGGCTTCCCCGAGCAGGGAGGGAAGGGCACACGCGTTGAGGAACGCGTCTCGCGGTCCCTCTAACGCTCGGGCGCCGTTCGCGTTCCGGGGTCGATGGTTATGTTCGTCGCATAAGAGCGTTGGTTGAACACCCTGGTTGCGACATTCACATAGTCAGGCCGCGGAATGCCGACACCGCTCCGAGCCCGCTGCAACCGCTTCATGCCATATTTGGACAACCTGGCGACGGTGACGCGGTGATGCGTGGCACTACACGACCGAGGTTACGTAATCCGGCGGAAACCCAAGGCGGTTGAGGGCCGCTCGGAGACGGGCCGCGTATTCTGGGTCGGTTTCGCCCGATTCCGGCGTCTCCTGGAGGTTGTAACACAACGCCGGGAAGGCCTCGCCGTCCAATGAGCGGGCGAGTATCGCCTCTGCTCGATACTGTTCCAAGCCGGGGGCAGAATAGAGCCTTCCGAGTTCGTCATGCGTCAGCGCGAACACCATTCCGTATGCTCGCGCTCCAGAGGCAGGAACAAGCGTTGCTCGTCGCCCGATTCGCAACGCATAGCCGTCAACATATGCACGGCGTGGATTCACCGCCGCGACTTGGTTATCGCGAAGAATATCGCTGTCCATGAAAAGTCCGTAGAAGAAACCATCAATTCGTCGATCACTCATGTGGTGTCAGCCTTCCGTACGCATAACGGATTGGCGATGAGCTGCGGGCGACTCCTTGCGAAGCAGCACCGCCAGCCAAGCGTAACGTTGCACGTGTAAAGCGCATAAATCAACGACCTCCCTTGAAACGTCCGCGCCCGACTGCTCCATTGGCCCGGAGAATATCCAGGCGACCTTGCGGGTTCTGGCCCCACGATCCACTCTGTAGGTCACGGGTCTCTGCGACTCGTCGCGGTCGTCGTTATTGGAGCCTACCGGGAAGGGAATGGAAATAGTATGGACCCAGGAACAATAGGTGTCTTTGTCCCTATATTCGCCGTCCTCGGTGGCCTCGGCATCGCGGCGCTGAAGATATGGACTAATCACCAGATGAAGATGCGAGAAATGCCAGGCGGCGATAGCGAACGCCTTTCCGAAGCGATGCAGCAACTGCATGACGAAGTCGGCTCGATGCGGGAGGAGTTCGCCGAACTCAACGAGCGCATGGATTTCACTGAGCGCATGCTCTCGGAGGTCAGGTCGAGGAACGCAATCGGTCCAGGTGACTCTGCTTGAGCGGTGTTCTTCCTGACAAGGACGGGAGGTCCAAGGGACACCCCGCGCCTTCTCAACTGACAATGGGCCAAACAGTGGGACGCCCATACCGAACCGTGCGTTTCGGTACGTGTTGATACGTGCTGATATGTAGATGAATCCGTACGTATCGCAGTGAACGGAGCGTATGAGTAGGTACCGATACGTACCAGCGTCCCCATCATAATCCGCGTGTCGGGGGTTGATCTGCGGCGGCCTTCGGCCGTCCTCGATCCGCTTGGCTTCGCCTGCGCGTCGAGTCCCTCCTCCGCTATATCGCGAAGCGAATGCCTGATTACGCTCGGCCTCGGCAACAATTTTTCGCTCACCAACATCGGTGCTCTCGTCGATCTCACGAATCTGCACGAGGTCTTACTGGTGAACAATGTCAGCCTCAGCAACATCCAGCCGCTGCTTAACAACACGGGGCTGAGCACGGGTGACTTAGTCGAACTCGTGGGTACGAACGTGAGTTGCACGGATGTCGTGGCTCTTGAACTCAAAGAGGTAACGGTCATTTCCGACTGCCCGTAGGCGGTACCCTGCGTGGTGGCAAGACCGGTGACAGCGCCAACCACTGACAGCCGCCGCTCACCGCCCCGGAGTGCTCGGGCGGTGGGCGGTGGGGTTCCGGCTGCTGCCAGGATCCGATTCTGTGCTCTTTGGTAGAGCTCAGAAAAGTCTGTCGGTGAGTGATTCCGAACCGTTGTCGCTAACAGTGCGCCAGGTATTCGTTGGAAAGATGAGTATGCTCAGCGCTTAGGTCCAAACTTGTCAGGCCTCAGCGTCCTCGGCCCGAGGGAGTGCATCCTCGGCACCTATCCTGGACGCAAGATCGACTCTAATCATTTTCCGCAGTTTGTCCGAAGGGGCTGTCATATCGCGTCGTGATACGAGACCGATCACGTTCTTGGCTATTTGAATCGGCGTAAAGATGATGCCCCAAGGAAAACCCCACCAGCCCAACAAAAACGAAGACACCAATGCTCCCAATCGCTTTTTCGTGCCGCATGATCGACAGCAAATCTCCGGATTACTTTTCCAGGAAGTCGTTATCAACGCGGACCAGATGGTATGCGATGTCTGAACATCTACTGGACCCGGTCCGCCGCACTTCGGGCAGTCTCCGCTGTGAAATTGGGCGGCCAATTCGTCCACGACATCATCGGGGATTTGATCGGCGACAAGGAGGGACTGTCCGCGGGCCAGGCAAGTGTCGTTGCAGAAACGATAACCTCCTTCCTTTTTCCCACCGAAAATGATAGTAGTCCCACAGGAATCGCAGCTAGGCATATTGTGAATCCTCAGGTGTCAGGCAGCTTTCGAGTCCGCCTGTTTGCTCCGCTCGCCTTGTTCGCAGGATAGATATCATAGAGGTGCGAGGGCGGTCGAAAGCTCTGCGGTGATATCAGGCATGGGGCTAAGATATGCTGCGACGCCAACGACCGCGAGGCTGAGAACCCAACAATGCTTGGGTGTCAACCAAGTCTCAACGGATTGGGGCTACCTAACTCGTAAGTGGACTGACCAGCATATCTCCATATGTTACCCGTCACGCGCAGGGTCGCAACGGAATCAGAGACTCAGAAGGAGCGTCACATTCCCACAAGTGCCAGGGCTGTCTCGCCCGTCCAAAACGCAGCAAACCAACGGACCAACCATGAAATTCTCTAACGCGATTTCCGATTTTCGGGTGCCTTTCAGAAAGAACCCATTGCTGATCACCATGACCATTTTGTTCTTCGCCCTGTGGACGTCCACGCTGGTCGGTACGACGGACCTGTTCAACTGGTTCCTGGAGAACGCATTGGTATTCATAGCTCTTGGAGCACTCAGTCTGACCTACAAACGGATGAAGTTCAGTGACCTGACCTACTTGCTGATGTTTGTTTATCTGTGCCTGCACGTGTATGGAGCCAAGTACACGTATGCGGAGAATCCATTCGGATATTGGCTGATGGACACGTTTGACCTGGGACGCAACCACTATGACCGCATCGTCCACTTCGGTTTTGGTTTTCTCTTGGCGTACCCGATGCGCGAACTTTTCCTCGTGGCTTTGAAGTATCCGCCCTGGGTTGCCTGGTTGCTGCCCATCGAGATCACAATGTCCATCAGTGCCCTCTATGAATTGGTTGAGTGGGGTGTGGCAGACATCTTTTTCCCGGCTCAGGGTATGGCCTATCTCGGAACTCAAGGGGATATTTGGGACGCCCAAAAGGACATAATGTTGGCCTTTGTTGGCGCCATTCTGGCCACCACCATTGTGTCGCTGATCAAGAAGAGCTTCAGGATTGAGTAAACCCATTCATTTTGTTGCCGGGCTGGATGCCACTCGCGCCCGTCGGTGAGGCGTCCTATGTTCTCCACGGATAATTTCTGCGAGTGGCGACGTTGATTGAGTTCACAGACGTAGTTAAGGATTATCGAAACCTTGTCCCACCGCGCACCACCATGTGGGCTAGGTGATGGTGTTGCTCCTTCGTCTTCGGTACCTGTCAATGAAAGTGAGACACACACGGGTTGGAGTTTAAGGAGCATTCACGAGTGAGATCTCTTCCTCTCGCTTCCCGATAACCGCGGATTTAGGGGTACCACTACCGCTCACCATTTCGAGATCGCCGCTCTCAGAGCATTCTACGAGTTCGCTTTTCCTGTCCAAGCCACCGTCGACCGGTTTGTTGATCCAGACCGCCTGCGGTGGGGTATCCGGTGTCGGTACCCCTCGCGGAAATCGCTCCGGATGAGCGGCATATGCTGCGGCAAGCACTGCCGTC
>JAZDCZ010000176.1:0-34150 GCA_036679605.1 Gemmatimonadota bacterium | reverse complement strand
CTCCGCGGATTTCTGCCGGACCCGTTCACGCGGCTGCTCCCATTCGCCACCCCACATGTAAGCCCAAGGGTTTTCCTCGCAAATGCGGAGATAGGCTACATGGGCTTCGTGCACTACCCGAGGTATCGTCCCTATGGACCCATGATTGAAATAGATTACGTCTGAGCCCAGGAGATACCGATCTCCGAGAGCATTCCACCGCGTACCTTCGGTTCGAGAAACTTCGCGCAACTGGACAGCAAACGCCTGTTGGACCGCAAGTACACCGCCCAAACCGGACGCCCCGGCAACAGATGCCATCTGCTTCAGAAAAGTTCGCCGATGCGACATCAAAACACCTCCTTGGGCTTATACTGGGTTACGTCGCGCCTTACCAAGTCCCACCAGTCGGCACCCGTACCGCCCTCGTCCAACGCTCGACTTCGTCCGGACCGCCAGGACCGATCGTTCCTTCAACCGACCTCAGCAAATCCCTAGGGTCATACACCCGACCAGATTTGATAATAATGCGCGTGTTGCGTGTGTTGCGAATATCTTCCAGCGGATTCCCTTCGACGACTACTAGGTCGGCGAACTTGCCGGGCTCTATCGTGCCCAGGTAGCTGGAAACATTGATGGCACGCGCACTGTTGATCGTCGCGATCTTGAGAGCCGCGGCCGGCGGCAACCCTGAGAGCACGAACACCTGCAGTTCCCGATGGATAGAAAACCCCGAGAGAAACTCACCCCAACTGGGGTGGTCGGTACCCAAAGTAATCCAGTTCTCGCCACCCGCTTCGAAGAAAGCTTTTACGGTGCGCCGCTTCACCCAGTAGATCCTCTCGAACTGCTCGTTCACAGGGCGGGGCGGGCGCTTTCTTATCAGTTCCCTCATGTAAGGAGTGAGATATTTCAACTCGTCATCGAAATACGTGTAGACCTCGGGATCTCTCTTTCCGTAGTACCCGTATGCCGTGAGGGTCGCATCAAAGAACACTCGATGGGTCAGATAGAGCGACACGATTGAGTCTATGGCAGGGTCGTCGGTATTCAGATACTCGAGCGATTGATACGCCGGCTTGTCGCCGGTGATAGCATCACCACCCAAGAAGTGTTCGACACGATCGATTCCCATTAGAATCGCGTCACGTGGGTTCACGGTATTACGGAATCCCGACTCTAGATGCCCTGTAACGGTCGCTCCGTGCATGTGCGCCCTATCTATGAGCGCACGGAGATGCTCAGGGCTGATCCGTTTCGCTTTAAAGTTGCGCACACCACGGGCCGCCCAGTAATCGACCTCACGATAGATGTCCTCGGCGGTGGCGTTTCTGTTCCACCCTTCGCGGGCTCCACCGAAGTACGGCCCCGAATTGAAAATACGCGGCCCAACTTGCTTGCCATCGTCGATCCGCTGCCTCAACGCCGCCATGCTATCAGGATCCACCTCACCAGCGGGAAAAGTCGATGTCACTCCGTTCGCTAGGAAGATGGTCGGGTAGGCGCGCAGCTCGTCCACTCGACCTTTGCCGAATAGATCCATGGCGTAGTGTGCATGCAGGTCGAACATTCCCGGTATGATGTACGCATCGTCGTCCAAGTTTATTTCTCTAGTGCCATCAGCCACTTGATCCAAGCTCGCTGGCCCGACTCCAAGAAACTTGCCCGACCTCACGAGTATCGCGGAGTTGGGCACGACACTATCTGTTATGCCATCGAATAACCAGCCACCCTTAATTACCACATCTTGGGCACTGGCTGATTGTATCGTGCATGCAGCAGTAGCTCCAATAATCGCCGTAGCTATCAAAGACGTACTCGCCAACAGCCTAGTCATTGCTTGCCTCACCTTTGGGTTCACCCAGCACCTCCGCTACAAGCGCATCGGTTTCCAGAATTCCGTCGGCAATCGACTCGGTGATCCTTACCGCAATCCCCTCTATCGCCCTGCCACATTCGTTCAAGAGTTCATTGTATATGGCATCCTTGCCGCCGAAGTTGCCGAAGATGACCGCCTCGAGCCACGCGTCAAACACCTCACTGTGGCTCAGTGGCCGGTCGTTCAAGATAGTGGTCGAATTGACGTCTTCTCGAACCTTGTCGTTGTTGCCACTAACCTGAGCAACTCTAGCTGCGATTGCTGGATCTTGGATCGTAGCAAGGATCTCATGGACTCGGGTCAGGCATACACGGTCTCTCGCTAGATATGCTCGCCTCACGGGCAGACACAGAATCTTATAGGTCGCTACTGCGTCTTTGGATTCGAGATATCCACCGACGATCCTCATCTCGCCGCTCGCCTCCTTGATCGCCACTTGGGCCTTCCGAACCTCGTCCGCCAAGTTTCTGAACATACGGAGTGTGTTCTCGTCTGTAGGACTCAGCGCCAACGTCGATCTCCTCTCGCTCCACAGGAGAGTGAAAAATGGCAGAACCGGACAAACATCACCAGGGGAGGTATGGACGCGGGCTTTCCAACTCCCTACAATCCGGAACCGTGACTTGCGACTGTCTCCTATCGAGCTAGGTGAAAAGCATGTCCGAGCGAAAAATGTTGAAGGAACTGAGTTGATGGCAATCCGTTCATCTCTACTCGTGGCCGGAGCCGTGGCTGGACTAGCCTGCCAAGGAAGTTCGCCCGCAGTCGAGCAGCAAGTGGCAGACGGCGCGCGATTGTACCAGCAGGTTTGTAGCGGTTGCCACCAGAATGAAGGAAGCCTGGGCCCGCCACTGACCCGTGACATTCTAAAGCTATATCGTTCCGCCCCGACGCTGTACGGCTATACGAGCCTGGCGATGCCATACGATTCTGTGGGGAGTCTCGCGGAGAGCGACTACTGGATGGTTCTGGCGTATCTCCTGGATTCCAACGAGTTGCTCAATCCCAGAATCCGTTTGAGTGCCAAGACTGCGGAGCGAGTTCGCTTCGACCGATAGGCGGCAGGTCGTGGCTCACGTTCGACGGCCGGTTGATTTCTGTGGAACCCTTCAGGATCCAGGCCATTCGATACATCGTTCCCGGAGAAACATCTCCCGCCTCAGCTAGCCTCTGGCTGACTGCCGAGCCACCGAACGAGACCACCTAGACTATTCACTTCGCCATCCGGCTTGGCATCGCCGGATGGAGGCTCGTTCTTCCTGTTCACCCAGACTACAGGTATACCAAGGGATCTGGCGGGTACCACGTCGTGAAAGTAACTCTGCGCAGCATGTAACCATCGTATCCCGCCAATTATCTCTTTAGCTCTCGAGAAATGTGCGGGCGCCGGCTTGTACGAGCGCACCTGTGCTGCCGTAACGAGAAAGTCGAACTCAATCGTAAAGTGGCGCAGGGTTCCCTGGAGCAAATCATCATCGACATTCGACAGAATACCAAGCCGGTAGCCGGCAGCCTTGAGTTCTTCGAGCGCAGTATTTGAATCTTCGAACACCGGCCAGTCGGGCAGGCTCTGGGCGAGAAATCCAGCTTCAGCGACTTCCAGACTCCAGCCAAGCCGCCTGGCCGTGGTGCTTACCGCATGAGCCAAGACTTCGCGATACGGTCGGTAGCCCTCCGACTCGACTTCGGGCTCCGCCAGATGGTACGCCTCGATCACATCATCTTGCTCTATCTGCACACCCGCGCGCTCTGCAGCTTCCATTATCGCACGGCTGATCCCGGACTCCCAGTCGATCAATGTGCCGTAGCAATCAAACGTGATAATGTCGAACATGGCCACTTGACAGAGATCCTGACCGACAACTCTCTTCATCCAACTTGGTCGTAACGGAAGCAATTCACTTTGTGATCATTCACCATTCCCGCGGCCTGCATAAACGCGTAGCAGATCGTTGGTCCGACAAACTTCAAGCCACGCTCCTTGAGCGCCTTGCTCATGGCATCCGACTCTTTGGTACTAGCCGGGATCTGACCCATCGAGCGCCATCGATTTCTCTGCGGTGACCCTCCCACAAACTGCCAGACGAAAGAATCGAATGAGCCGCATTCGTCTTGGATCTCTAGAAACGACTTCGCATTCGCAACCGTCGCGGTCACCTTCTGACGGTTTCGCACTATGCCCTTGTCCAAGAGCAAGCGTTCTACTTTCCGCTCAGTGTATCTGGCGATCTTCTGAGGTTCGAAATTGGCGAATGCCTTCCGGAAATTCTCCCGTTTGTTGAGTATCGTGGACCAACTGAGGCCGGCCTGAAACGCGTCGAGCACCAAGAACTCGAAAAGTTTTCGGTCATCATGTACGGGAACGCCCCACTCCTCGTCATGATATGCGATCATGAGATCGCTACCTAGACACCACTCACACCGTTCGTGCACGTTTCCCGTTTCCCGCTTCCCGCGCTAGTTCCCTTCCGCCATCCATCTGTAGATCGCTCTAACATTGAGTGGGAACCAGCTCTCGTACTGCGTCCACTCCCGATATGCCGGTAAGCGCACTCGTTCAGCAGCCTGGTCCTCCGACAGCCCGTCATCGACGGCCCTACGCACGGCCGCGCGGAGGTCGTAGTAGTAACTCAACTGACGATCGATCGCCGCGCGGTCACCCGGCGGTCCATGCCCGAAAGCTATCCGCTCAAAGTCGAGCCCCTGCAGTCGACTCAGAGCTTCGAAGAAATCTGGGAAGTAGTAGTCGGGAAGTTCGCGAAACCCTACTCGATCATTGCTCACAAAATCCACGGCGAATGCGATCTTTTCCTGCGGCATCAGGGCCACGATCATGTTGTCACTGTGGCTCTTGCCGAGGTAGTGCAGCTCCAATCTGCGAGCACCGAAATGGAGTATCAGTTTGTCGGTGAATGTCATGGTCGGCTGCGGCAGATCGGAACTTCCGGTCTGTTCGATTTTCGCGACGACGTTCTCGTGAGCGATCACCGGGATTGTCCCTCCAAACGCTGCCCTGAGCACGTTCGCACCAGTTGCGTGATCGGCATGGTCGTGGCTGTAAATGATGGCAACGAGCGGAACACCCGGCGCCACGCGTTTCATCTCGTCAGCGTACAATGCGGCTGCCGTAGTCGATATCGGGTCGAACGCCACGATCCCTTCAGATGTGACCACGAAGAAACCGTTATGAGCCCTGTACCGGAACTGATAGATCCCGTCACCCAGCATCGTTGTTTCAGACTCCGGCGCCTGCGCACGGGCCAATGATACTAAACACGCACTCAGCAGGAATACCACGAAAGCTTTCATCGTTGCCTCACATCGTTCACGCAAAAAAGTGACTTAGCGGACTTCACGATGGGGCCGAATCGAACACTGTACTAGGCCCCGCTTTTCCAAATACTGTTGATGATCATCCTCGGCCATGTAGAACCGCGAGACCGGTGCAATCTCCGTAACTATCGGGCCACCGAATCGTTCGCTCTTGTTGTAGCTCTCCACAGACGCCAGCGCAGCCGACTCCTGTTCCGGACTGTGAAAGAACACGGCAGATCTATACTGAGTCCCGACGTCCGGGCCTTGGCGGTCACGGGTGGTAGGATCATGACTGCCCCAGAAAACATCGAGCAGTTCGTCATAAGAGATCCGGGTCGGGTCGAAGGTGACTTCTACGACTTCCGCATGCCCCGTGCAACCGGAGCATACGTCTTGATAGGTCGGGTTCTCGAGCGTGCCACCCGAGTATCCCACCGAAGTCGACAGCACTCCCTCAAGCTGCCGAAAGGTTGCCTCTACTCCCCAAAAACAACCTGCGCCAAAAGTGGCCTTCTCCATCTTGTCGTTGTCCGATATCATCGAGTTATTCCAGGACCAGAAACGACTACCGTCGATAATCCAACGGCGGTGACCGATCGCCCAACAGCGACCAGTATTTGAAATCGGGACCCCGTCGTCTGTCGAACTCTTCGTGAGCTGCTCGCACTATGGACGGATTCTCGAGAATGCTGACGGCCGTCATGGCCAGAGTCTTTGCCGCCACCAACATTCCTTTCATGCCAATGCCCTTGCCGCCGGCAGCTACCGCTTGCCAGCTGTGAGCCGACGTACCTGGTACCCAAGTAGCAGTACTGAGCCCGGCAGTGGGCACCACCCAGCTCACATCTCCGACGTCAGTCGAACCGCCCTCCCTTTTTAGTTCGTACGGCTCGATATGTTCCTCACTCCCCAGCGAGGGATTTGGGATCCCCAGAGTGGCTTGAATGCTGGCAGCGAAATTTCGCTCGTCGTCTGTGTAATGAACCCCGCCGACCTTTCGCAGATTGGCATCCATGAGCTTGGCGATCACGTCATTCGGCAACAGACTGTGAATTCCATGGATAACTTCGTGATCCGCCGTCGTTCCCGTTCCCAACGCAGCACCCTCAGACGCCTTGACTACTCGGTCCCATATGCCCTCCAACAACTGGGCGTCGGGGTGCCTTACGTAGTAGTAAACTTCGGCGAAGTCCGGCACCACATTGGGCGCAAATCCACCTCGCGTGATCACATAGTGAATCCGAGTGTCTGACGGCACGTGCTCGCGCATCATGTTCACCATGTTGTCCATCGCTTCGACTGCATCCAATGCTGAACGTCCTCGCTCAGGCGCGCCGGCAGCATGTGTTGAGACACCGTGGAATCGGAACTTGGCCGATCTGTTGGCGAGGCTGGTGGAGGGGCTGGCATCGTTGCGGTCGTCCGGATGCCAGTGTAGCACGATATCGACATCGTCAAACAATCCGGCACGAACCATATAGACCTTTCCAGCACCACCTTCCTCCGCTGGCGTACCGTACAGACGGACGGTGCCCGGCTTACCGCTCGCCTCCAGCCACTCCTTTACTTCTATCGCGGCTGCCATAGATGCAGTGCCGAAGAGATGATGGCCGCAGGCATGCCCCGAGCCGAAATCAACAAGCGGTTTCCTCTCGGCAACAGTATCCTGCGAGATGCCAGGCAGTGCGTCGAACTCGGCCGGAATACCGATAGTCGGTCCACCTGCTCCGTAGCTGGCAACGAACGCTGTCGGCATGCCGGCTACTCCGGCCTCGACTGCAAATCCGGCGTCCCGCAGCTGGGTCTGGAGCAGAGCGGAACTGCGTTCTTCCTGATAGCCTAGCTCCGCGAACCCCCAGATCTGCCGCGCGACGTCGGCGTACGCCCCACCGCGTGCATCGATCCTCCTGGAAATTTCATCGCTGCCGCCCTGAGCAGATAGGGCGGTTGTAGCCGATGCAACTAGGACTAGTTGAAGATGGGTTATGACTCGACCTCGGATCATGACTCAAGGCTCCTTTCGGGGACAACTTGATATTACTCGCAAGGGATACTGGTGTCATGGGCTCGGGATTCTCCACTCGGTACCCCCCTCGCGCCACCCACGGTCCCGCCCCATATTAAGGAATTAGCTAAGGCCGTTCTAACGGGGAACGCACACAGCAGAGGTCGAATGGAGCGCAGAACCTTTTTCCAGGCTGGGCTGGCACTCGGAGTTGCCGGACTAGGACGCACCGTCAACAGACGTGATCCTTTCACCGATCTCAGCCGCACCACAGGAGACGTGGTACGGCTGAGCGCCAATGAGAACCCGCTCGGGTTGTCTCCGGCCGCGCGTCGAGCGGTGATTGACAGCATAGCCGACGCCAACCGCTACCCTGGGAAACGAGCGAGCCAGCTGATCGAAGCCTTGGCGGCCAAACATGGCGTCAACACAGAGAACATCGTGCTGGGCAATGGATCGACCGAGATACTACAGATCATGGTCCAGGCGTATGCATCACCATCCACGACACTCATCGTGGCAGAACCCACCTTTGAAGATGTACCCAACTACAGCGTGCCGGCAAAGTACCGGCTCGAGAAGGTATCGTTGGACAGTCATTATGCACATGACCTTGACCAAATGCGGGCTAGAGCAGAAAGAGCTGACGGCCCGGTTCTCATCTACATATGCAACCCGAATAACCCTACGGGCGGTATTACTTCCTGCAACGAAGTCGATTCTTGGATTGGGTCAGCACCCGCGAACCACTACTTTATGATCGATGAAGCATATTTCGAATTCGTCGAGGACGATCGCTATTGGACAAGCGTAAGGTGGATAGCCGACAACCCCAACGTTGTAGTTGTGCGAACGTTCTCAAAGATCTACGCTATGGCAGGCATGCGACTGGGTTACGCGATAGCTCACAAGGATACCATCGAACAACTCGACCCCCTGTTGGCTCACAATGGCGCCAACCAACTGGCTCTAGCAGCAGGGCTGGCATCACTCAAGGACTCCGGCATGGTGTCGCGCAGCCTGGACACAAACAAGCGAGCAAGGAACATACTCTACGAGACCCTGGACGAACTGGGCTTGGACCATCTGACCAGCCAGACGAATTTCGTGATGCACAAAATCAACGGTGATCTTCAGACCTACATAGATCGAATGAAGGAGAATGGTTTCAAGGTCGGCCGACCGTTCCCTCCGATGCTGTCCTATAATCGGCTCTCGTTTGGACTGCCCGACGAAATGGAGCGCTTCGGAGAGACACTGAAAATGTTCCGACGCAAGAGTTGGGTTTAGTAACCGGCCAACTGGGCGAGGCCTGCCCAACGATCAGGCCGGACTATCCCAAACATCCTCTCGACAGAATCGGCAGGGTCATCGAGGGGACGATTGGTCATCGCGTTGGCAAGCACCGCACTATACGTCACACATAGCAATACCGGAGACTTGTCATGAGAACAAACCTAATCTTCGTAGCTCTCGCTTTCTGCATCCCAACCGCTGCGATAGCCCAACAGCCACTCCAACGGCCAATACTGACAAGGAAAAGAAACCAGTGACCACGACCACCGGTAGCAGAAGACGGTAGCTGATGAAGACAGGACTGGCCGCTCACACTCGTGGACCGCGCTAACACAAGTGGCTGGTTCAAGTACGCCTCGTCTCAAGAAGCAGCTCGGCATGTTCGATGTTTACGTCATCGGCACCGGAGCCATGTTCAGCTCAGGTTTCTTCCTTCTGCCCGGACTGGCCGCAGCCCAGACAGGACCATCGGTCGTCCTAGCATACCTGATCTCGGGGTTTCTGATCCTGCCTGCCATGCTGAGCCAAGCGGAACTGGCGACGGCCATGCCGAAGGCCGGTGGCGCCTACTACTTCCTTGATCGGACGCTAGGGCCGCTCGTAGGAACCATTGGGGGCATCGGCACCTGGATCGCGATCATGTTGAAGAGTGCATTTGCACTCATAGGAATTGGGGCATATGCCGGGCTCTTCGTAAACCTCCCCATCACGCCGATAGCGGTGGCGTTCGCTGTCGTCTTCGGCCTCATCAACATTATCGGCGCCAAGGAATCGACCGGCCTGATCCGCATATTGGTGTTGGTGCTTCTCACGATACTCGTCTTCTTCATCATAGATGGCGCCGTCAACGTCTTGGGATCGGGAGTTTCGCAGGTTCATCGGACCCGTTTTGTACCGTTCATGCCCGGTGGAATAGACGGGCTCATCGGCACAATCGGCCTGGTCTTCATCTCCTATGTAGGTCTGACCAACGTCGCCAGCCTCGCTGAGGAAGTGCGAGATCCTGACAAGAACCTCCCCCTTGGAATGATCCTATCTCTGGCCACAGTCATCTGCATCTATGTAGTTGGCGTATATATAATGGTGTCCATGTTGGGCGTCGACGCTTTGAGCTTGAGCCTTACGCCTGCGGCCGACGCAGCCGTTCCCATGTTCCGCTGGCTACCTCCACGAACCGGTGAGTTCCTGTTGGTTTCCGCTGCAATTGTGGCATTCGCGTCCATGTCCAACACCGGAATTCTTGCAGCATCTAGATACCCGCTCGCAATGGCGCGCGACCATCTGTTTCCGAAGAAACTCGCCACGCTAGGCAGGTTCAACACACCTGTCATGTCCATCACGTTGACCTGCACGATACTGGTCGCGTTCCTACTGCTACTGAATGTCGCAGCGGTGGCAAAGCTAGCGAGCGCATTGCAACTCATGTTGTTCGGTCTCATCAACATCTCAGTCATAGTCATGCGCGAAAGTCACATTGAAAGCTATGACCCTGGCTTCCGATCGCCGTTCTACCCGTGGACGCAACTCGCCGGAATCGTTATCCCACTCTTCTTGGTGGCGGAAATGGGATGGCTCGCCGCTCTGTTCACGGTCGGGACCGCTGCACTCAGTATTGGATGGTACAACTACTACGCGCGCGGTCAGCTGGAGCGCGATGGAGCCATATACCATGTGTTCGAGCGCCTGGGCAAGAGGCGTTTCGCAGGGCTGGATCAGGAACTGCGCGAGATAATGAAGGAAAAGGGGACACGCGCGGAGGATCCATTTGATGAAATCGTCGCTCGCTCGTTCGTTATTGATCTCAAAGAGCCAACGGCACTCGACGACATCGTTCATACCGCCTCGCAATTCCTAGCGCAGCGACTGCCGGTGGAAACCGATGAACTCGTGGATCACTTCACTCGTGGAATAGCCATGGGGGGAACTCCAGTATCGCACGGAGGCGCACTGCTACATATCAGACTGCGAGACTTCGAGTCGTCCGAGATGGTGCTTGTTCGTTGCAGTGGGTGCGTCAACGTCAACGACGAGGATATGATCCGCCAATCGGCGAAAACACCGATTCGTGCGGTCTTCTTCCTTGCAAGTGGAGTAACCGATGCCGGGCAACACCTCCGCACTCTTGCACACCTAGCGAGACGAGTCGAAGAGGACGATTTCATGACTGACTGGCTTGCCGCTAGAGACGAACAATCCTTGAAGGAGATACTACTTCGCGACGACCGTTTCCTTTCTCTTCACCTCGCCTCTGAAACCAAAACCGAATCGCTCATCGGCCGATCGCTCAACGAAATTCGGATGCCGGAGGGCACGCTCATCGCGCTCATCCGCCGCCGCGGAGAGACGCTGGTGCCGAGGGGCCCAACCGTCTTACGAGAAGGAGATCGCCTAACGGTCATCGGGGCGGTGGCAGGAATCAAACGGGTAGCCGATCAGTACACCGAATCAAAAAACGATTAGGACACAGGGGACACTCTAAACAGGTCCGGATAAGATGCTCGTAATAGTCTACATCCTGTTCCTCCTATCCGGTGCAGCGGGTCTCATCTACGAGACTCTGTGGTCGCGATATCTGAGCTTGTTTGTCGGTCACAGTGCGTACGCGCAAATCATAGTTCTGGCGATTTTCCTCGGTGGAATGGCGTTAGGATCGCTACTGGCGGGCAAGAGGTCTAGTAGGTTGCGGGACCCCCTGCTTTGGTATGCCGGCATTGAGTGCATCGTAGGAGTCATCGGTCTCGGATTCCACGACGTCTACCTATTCGCCACCGGCCTCGCGTACGACACCATCTTTCCAGCGTTGGGTAGCTCCTTTTTTTTGGGACTGACGAAGTGGCTGTTCGCTGCTCTGCTTCTCCTGCCGCAGTCCATTCTAATGGGCATGACTTTCCCACTCGTAGCCGCTGGTGTGTTGCGGCGGTTGCGCGAAGCACCGGGGCGCACAATCTCGATGTTGTATTTCGCCAACAGCATCGGCGCGGCGGCCGGGGTTCTGATTGCCGGATTCTACCTCATCGCGCTGGCGGGGCTTCCGGGAGCACTCATATTAGCTGCCATCACGAACTTTGCGGTGGCTCTCGGGTCGTGGGGTGTTACGAAACACTATCCTACTCGGCCAGCCGAAAGGAGCCCAGCACCAGCTCCGTCGCCCAGTTTGGGTAGCCAAGCTGGAGATTCGCCGCTCCCCGTAGACAAACTTTGGCACCTGCTGTTAGCTGTGAGTTTTGGGACAGCCCTCGCGTCGTTCTTCTACGAAATCGGTTGGCTTAGGATGCTCGCTCTCGTGATCGGGAGCGCCACGCATTCATTCGAATTGATGCTGTCGGCATTCATCCTTGGTTTGGCATTGGGATCGTTCTGGGTTCGCAACCGCGCCGACAGTTGGACAAACCCTCTCAGAAATCTTGGGGTCGTCCAGTGGCTGATGGGAGCCGCGGCTCTCGCCACGCTGCCCCTCTACCACGCATCGTTTGGGTGGACGGCCGATTTATTCGACACCTTTGCGCGCACTCCCACGGGGTACACGGGATACACACTAGCGCGCTACGGCTTGTGCCTGGCAATCATGTTGCCGTCGACTTTCTGCGCTGGAATCACGCTGCCGCTGATAACCCGAACGCTCGTTGTCCGCGGTGTGGGCGAGAAGGCGATCGGATCGGTTTACGGCATCAACACGCTGGGATCGATTGTTGGGACAGCAGTCGCTGGACTGTTGCTCCTACCGCTCATCGGCGTGAGAATGCTCTTGCTCAGCGGAGCGACAATCGACATGATGATCGGCACAGCGATCCTGTTCGCATCAACACGGCGCCGTTCTTCGGGTAGACGTTTGGCATACGGGTCAGCTCTAGTGTCGATAGTGGCAGCCGTGACGGTCATGAGCACTAAAGGCATGGATCTCAGGGTTCTGTCTCAAGGCGTGTTCCGAACCGGGAGTCTCTCCGGCGCAAACCAGATTCACGTCCTGTACTACAAGGACGGTCGAACGGCAACGGTCTCTGCATTTCGAACCGAGCCGTCCAATACTGTAACGATTTCAACAAACGGGAAACCCGACGGATCGCTACCAGGATACTGGTTTGAGGCGTGCACCGACTCTACCGTACTCCAACCACTGACGTCCGACGCCGCGACGCAGGCACTGTTGCCGCTGATCTCCTTGGCACACACGCGAAACGCCAAACACGCGGTGGTAATCGGACACGGAACGGGCATGACGTCTCATTTCCTCCTTTCCGATCCCAACCTCGAGGACGTCACCACAGTCGAGATCGAGCCTAACATGTTGGACGGTTCTAGGACTTTCTATCCGGCCAACCGACGCACTTTTGACGATCCTCGCTCGAACCTCGTGATCGAAGACGCAAAGACCTACTTCGCAGCCGCTCAACGGAAATATGATCTAGTCGTCTCAGAACCCTCGAACCCTTGGGTCAGCGGTGTCTCGAGTCTTTTCACTACAGAGTTTTACGGCCACATCAGCCGTTACCTGGCCGATGACGGAATCTTTGGACAGTGGATTCACCTATACGAAATCGATGACGCTCTGATTCTGTCGGTGCTCGCGGCCATGAACGAACATTTTGGGTCCTTCGAACTGTTCATGACCAATGGATCCGACATGATGATTGTGGCTACGAAGGGGTCGAGCCTCCCGGAGCCGGATTGGTCAGTCTTCTCCCGACCCACGTTGGAACGTGACCTGTGCGCGGCGCTGCCACTTACCCCGCAAGTGCTCGAGGCAACGAGAGTCGCGAGCCGGACGGCCCTTGCTCCCATACTGGACGAGTGGACGCACCCGAACTCAGATTTCTTCCCACTGCTGGATCTCGCTGCCGAACGTACGCGTTTTCTGCGCCGCTCGGCCCTGGGGTTCGATCAGCTGACATCCCGAAGATTCGACATCCTGGCTCCACTGTTTGGTCACCGCATTCCGCCCACCCAGGATCCGAGAGCGGCAGTTGCCTCAACACGCAGACTAGTGGCCCTGGCTCGGGGAGCCCTAGTAAGAAACCGGCCCGACCTCACTCTCGACGACGCTACATCAGAATCGTTGAAAGAGGCTGTATTCCAGAGCGAGCAATGGCTCGACCAGCTCGAGACGGGAGGCGCACCGACAGACTGGCAAGTCTGGCTGGTACACTTCAAGCAGGTAGAGGAAATCCGGGCCGGAGGCACCGCTGGATTCGCCGAAGAGAGATTCTACCTGGAGGTAGGTGACTTCCTCGACCGGAACCAAGCACCGCCCGAAGCACGACGTGTAGTAGCCTACTATCATGGCATGGCCCGGTGGGATTTCGAGGCAGTATCAGCGGCTGCGGATTCGATGCTCTTAGACGGAATGGCTGACTCTGGCTGGATCACGCACGAGGATCTGCTCGAAGGGGGCGTAGTCGCCAAGCTCCGGACAGGAGATACAGAGGGTGCGAAAAGGCTGCTTGAGTCGCTCCGACCACACAGCAGTCTAGACTTTGAAGGTATGCGGCTCCAATTGCTCGAATCGTATGTGAGAAGGGCGGAGACACTCGGCAGATAGGGCCGAAAAATGCGTCCTAGCTGACCAAGGGCCGAGATCGTATCTTAGCCATGTCTATCCAGCGGAGAGAGCATGAAACTGACCGTGTCCTCAGCCATTCTCATTGTAGCAATGCCACTGACCATGCAAGCACAGAACCGTGAAACTGGAAGACCGTTCGCCACGCGCTCCGAGATCATCGCGCGGCATGGGATGGCTGCGACCAGCCAACCTCTAGCTACACAAGCGGCTTTAGACATTCTGAAGAAGGGCGGCTCCGCGGTCGACGCAGCGATCGCCGCCAACGCCCTGTTAGGAGTGGTCGAGCCCCATATGAATGGTCTGGGCGGCGATCTTTTTGCGATAGTCTGGGACGCTGACTCCCGTTCCATGCATGGCATAAACGCCAGCGGTCGCTCGCCTGCATCACTGAAGGCAGATGAATTCCAGCGCCGCGGTGAGACTAGCATTCCGACCTTCGGACCGTTGTCGGTCAGCGTTCCGGGCGCCGTGGACGGCTGGTATCGACTGCACGAACGCTTCGGCAAGCTCCCGATGGGTGAGATCCTTGCACCAGCTATAGAATATGCGCGCGATGGATTTCCCGTTACCGAGATAATCGCGTCACAATGGCAGGGAGGAACCGAACTACATCACGAGAGACCGGGCTTCGCTGAAACCTTCATGCCATCCGGCAAGGCCCCGGTAAGGGGCGAGATTTTCCGCAACCCCGCCCTCGCAGCGACCTTGGAAAAAATTGCCCGGGGCGGCCCTGACACTTTTTACAAGGGCGAAATCGCGCGCAGCATCGACGCATACATGAAGCAGGTCGGTGGGTTCCTGTCCTACGAGGACCTCGCAGCCCATCGATCGGACTGGGTGGATCCTGTCTCTACTAGCTACCGAGGGTACACAGTGTGGGAACTACCGCCGAGTGGACAAGGAATCGCGGCACTCCAGATGTTGAACATACTGGAGGGTTACGACATAGCATCGATGGGTTTTGGCAGTCCTGAGTATATCCATCTCTTGGTCGAAGCCAAGAAGCTCGCCTACGAAGATCGGGCCAGGTTCTATGCTGACCCGGACTTCAACGACATTCCTGTAGATAGGTTGATATCAAAAGAATACGCTGCTCAGCGCAGATCTCTTATCGACCTAGAACGCGCTGCACTGCAGTACGACGCTGGTGATCCGCTCCTCGGAGCAGGCGAAACCATCTATCTCACTGTCGCCGACCAGAACGGGAACATGGTCTCGCTCATCCAGAGCAACTATTTTGCGTTCGGGTCCGGCATGACACCGCCCGACCTGGGTTTCCCACTTCAGAACCGGGGCGCCCTCTTCAACTTAGAGCCTGGCCACTTCAACAGTTACGAGCCCCGGAAGCGGCCTTTCCATACAATCATTCCCGCCTTCGTAACTAAGGACGGACAGCCGTTCCTGAGCTTCGGCGTGATGGGTGGAGCGATGCAGCCGCAGGGCCACGTGCAGATACTGGTAAACTTGATCGACTTCGGCATGAACGCGCAGGAGGCCGGAGACGCACCTCGGATACGCCATGTCGGCTCATCGCAACCAACCGGCCAGGTAATGACCGACGGAGGCACACTCTACGTCGAGAGCGGATTTTCCGCCGAAACGTTGCGTGCACTGACGGTCAAGGGCCACTCCGTAGACCAGAGAACTGGCGCCTTCGGTGGCTACCAGGCAATTCTTTACGATCCTATTTTAAGGATATACTACGGCGCTTCCGACCCACGCAAAGACGGACAGGCAGCCGGGTACTAGAGACTACTGATATGGCTACTCTCGATCAGCCCATTGCACTGCTGTACGAAAAGAAGGCGACAGCGCTCGTTCTTCAATCAGGCCGGCAGATGACCCTTGAGATCGACGGGACACCTCGGGCGATCACAAAGCAACCTTTAACAGCCGCTCAAATTGAAGACATGGTCGGCGGAATCATGTCGGCAGAGATGCGTCCCCAGCTGTCGAGTGACGGCCGGATCTGCTTTTCCCACACGGCCGGTGAACACCAGTTGGACGTCGAGGCCGACAGATCAGGAGACTCGCTAACGGTCTCTTTCTCCCCGGCCAAGCCGAGGCGCTCCACCGCCGCAGTGTCGATCCCCGCAGAAGCACTCCTCATGGAGCCCGCACCGAAAGAAGCGGAATCAGCCATGTCAGCACCGCGCCAGAGCAGGGAGATAACCGCCAAGTCGGAAGAGCACGTTCAGGACCTGCTGCGATATTTGGTGGAATCCGATTCGTCCGACCTACATCTGAGAGTGGGCATCCCCCCACACTACCGAATTCACGGCGATCTGCTGGTGAAGGAAGATGCCGGCCCACTCGCGCGCGATGATATCGAGGGGATGCTTTTCTCTATCATGCCAGAACGCAACAGACATGAGTTCGACGAAACGAACGACACAGACTTTGCCTACGAGATGGTGGGCTTGGCACGTTTTCGCGTCAATGCGCTGCGCGACCGCATGGGAATGGCTGCTGTATTCCGGGTAATCCCGACGGAGATACTAAGCGCGGACCAACTCGGGGTCAGCCCGGAAGTTCAGAAGTTGTGCTATCTAACAAAAGGTCTCGTGGTGGTCACCGGGCCAACGGGAAGTGGTAAGTCCACTACTCTCGCCGCCCTGGTAGATCTCGTCAATCAAACTCGCACCGATCATATCATCACCATCGAAGATCCGATCGAGTTCGTTCACCCCAACAAGAAGTGCATCGTCACACAACGCCAGGTCGGTAGTCACACTCAGTCGTTCAAGCGAGCGCTGCGAGCTGCCTTGAGGGAGGACCCCGACATCGTTCTGATCGGTGAAATGCGAGATCTAGAAACGGTGGCCATCGCGATTGAAACTGCCGAGACTGGTCACCTGGTGTTCGGGACGCTCCATACAACTACGGCAGTCAGTACGATCGATCGAATCATCGACCAGTTCCCCGCCGATCGTCAAGAGCAGATCAGAGTCATGCTTTCGGAGTCGCTGAAAGGGGTCGTAGCCCAGGTGCTCCTGAAGAAGAAAGGCGGAGGTCGTGTGGCCGCGCGGGAAATTCTTCTATCTATCGCTGCGGTTTCCAACTTAATAAGAGAAGCAAAAACCTTTCAGCTTCCTTCGATCATACAGACAAACAAGAAGATAGGCATGATCTCTTTGAATGACGCGCTCATCGAACTGGTGGACAGCAACACGGTCGAGCCGGAAGAGGCCTACATGAAATCGGTTGACAAGGCAGGAATGGATATACTGCTGCAGAGCCGCGGTATCACATTGAACTTCAAGGACCAATAGTTGCCGCCTGGCAGAGGAACCTAGTCCCTGTAGAAGATTCGGTAGATCATACCGGCCCGATCGTCCGAGACCAGCAAAGAACCATCTGGTAACATCAGTATGTCAGTGGGCCTGCCCCATGACGTGCCCCAGTTAAGCCATCCGTCCGCGAACACCTGATACTCAACAGCACTGTCGCCTTCCAGTCTAACTCGCATGACGCGATATCCGCTGGGCGGTACTCTGTTCCACGATCCGTGTTCGGCGATGAATAACTGACCGCGGTATTCATCTGGAAACATTTTCCCGGTGTAAAACCGCATTCCCAGAGCCGCCACATGGGGTCCAAGTGCGATGGCAGGTGCCACGAACTCGCCACAGCTGTGGCCAGCACCAAATTCCTCATCGACTATCCGGCCTCCGTGGCAGTGGGGAAAACCAAAGTGCAAACCCGCCATCGGGGCACGGTTCAACTCGTCCGGCGGCTCGTCGTTGCCCAACCGATCGCGGCCGTTGTCAGTAAACCACAACTCATTGGTCTGGGGATGCCAGTCGAACCCCACAGAATTCCTAACGCCTCGCGCGAAGACTTCGAGTTCCGTTCCGTCGGGGTTCATGCGAAGAATGGTCCCAAATCGTTCGTCGTCGCTGCGCACACATATGTTGCAGGGTACGCCAACCGGGACATACAGTTTGTCGTCTGGCCCAAACCTCATGTACTTCCATCCGTGCCATGCCTCTGATGGCAAGGTACTGTTGACGACGACTGGTGGGGGGGGACTAGCCAGGTGGCTCTCTATCGAGTCGAATCTGATTATTCGACCTACCTCGGCCACATAAAGTGCGCCATCCCGAAACGCTACGCCGCTTGGCATGTTGAGATCGGAGATCAACGTAAACATTTGATCTGCCCGGAAGTCGCCATCGGTGTCAAGCAACGCATACACGTTACCCGCGCTCCGACTGCCGACGAAAATCGTACCTTCATCACCCAGTGCCATGGCGCGGGCATTATCTATGCTGTCAGCGTATATCGCGATTTCGAAACCAGGCGGTAGACGAATGTCGTCGAGATTTGCGGCAGGGACGTATCCGCGCCAGTAAAGAACGGCGCCCAGTACCGCAACCAAAACGCCGAGCACTACCCAGCGGCTCCAAACGTAGATCGAACGCAAGGTGCTGGATTTGCTCACCCGAGCTACATGCTATCGGCTGGAAAGGTCACCGTCACGTTCCGCAAACCGCTTGTCAAAAAAGCTTGGGACTCGAACCCACCGGGCCAACGAATCCAAACACCCGTGGGTTCTCCAGACGTACCCAGAACCTGTACAGCTCCGTTAAGTGACCAGTATCCGGATCCACCTTGGATCTCCCGCGCAGGCCCTAACCGCTCACCGTATTTCAAACGCACTGTCGCTCCAAATGCAAACGGGTTACCTGCACCACCAATAAGGCGTACACGCACGCCGGGTCTAGCTCCCCGATTATGGTACAGTTTGGTCGCGGCTCCATTCTGACTGACGACCAAGTCAACACGGCCGTCGGCATCGTAGTCGGCTAGCGCGGCCCCTCGCTGATCACCGTAGACCCGCACGCCGGACACCTGTCCGGGTACCGCTTCGAGATTGCCCGAACCGTCTCCCTTCAGCCACAGACCTCGCCCTGCATCGTTCCTGGGAGTGCCTGTTTCGGTCGGAAAGAAATTCTGACTTAGAAACACATCTTCGTTGCCATCGCCATCAAAATCGGCAATTCCGACAAACGACGCCGGCGCCATCTGTGCTTCGGCGGGGAGCGGCACCGCTTCAAACGAGGCGCCACGATTCAGTAGGAGCATGTGATCGAAGCTGCCTGCTGTCACCCTAAGTGCCACCGGCATTTCGGTGCGCAATAGATCTCCGATCGTCGCATCTGCGTACGCCGCGAACGTCGGGATTCTCTGCATCAGACGCGGCATGGCCATCGCGAGCCGATTAAAGGACTCCATCGGCACTGCGTTGCGATCATCGCCGATCAACCGTGCCGTTATGAGGTCGACCGAGCCATTGCGATCGAAATCGTTGAAGTAAAGTGCTAACGGTGACTCGACAGAAGCTACGTAGTCGGTATTGCGTCCCCAACTCGTGGCGACTATGTCCAATCTACCGTCGGCGTCTAGGTCGCCCGTCGCGATTCCGTTCCATCTGCTAGTGAAACGATCCAATC
The DNA here is from genome assembly GCA_036679605.1 of Gemmatimonadota bacterium. Taxonomy (GTDB): domain Bacteria; phylum Gemmatimonadota; class Gemmatimonadetes; order Gemmatimonadales; family GWC2-71-9; genus JAZDCZ01. Next base: position 14,663 of record JAZDCZ010000176.1, on the reverse strand, counting down.
CATAGGACGACCCCACGTCCTGAAATCGTCCACCTTCGTTACGAAACAACTTGAGCGGTCCCCATTCCAGCGCGAGTAACAAGTCAGGATCTCCATCCTCATCTATGTCGGAAAACACCGCACTCGAAACAAGGCCAACTGCTGCAAGAATCGCACGGTTCGTGTCATCCAGCTCGAACCGCCCGTCAGTGTTCTTATACAATCGGGAACTGGCGGCGACCGGATATACTGATGGGATAGCCCGCCCTCCCACGAACAGATCCAAGTCACCGTCTCCATCGTAATCGGCTAGAGCGAGAGGCCCGGTGCTCGATGTGTCGCCAGGAACGGCGTTGCTCACGCTGAGGCGGTTATTATCAGCTTCGTCACCGACCGGAACTTCCATACTCAATACTGCTGCTGCGCTCACCGCCTCCGATGGATTCCTCGCTTCATAGCTGGACTGACCCACAAGAATCCGAGAACCTCCACTCCCATCAGGAATTACCAACACAGTGGTCTGATCCAACTCTGTTAGCGGCATCCGGAGTCGCACTCGCGAGAGCTTGCCACTGTTGTTCTGGAAATAAGACAGCTTGCCACCAGCTCCTGAGGCGATCAACAGATCTTCGTACCCGTCGCCGTCAACATCGTACCAGCTGACACCCGGTCCAAGTCGACTCAGTTCGTTGGGAAGTAGCGGCTGTCGCACGAAATCGTCGAACGCTGATTCCACGTGCGTATGGTCGATATCAATGGACACATCCTCGAAGAATTCGCCTACTGGATTACCGGTTAGCTCGTTCATGCTCGGAGATTGATCGACTGCTGAGGTCTCGCGGATTTCGTACAGCTGATTCGGACCTACACCGGTTAGGATGGTCTGTTTTCCACTACGCCAATCGACCGCGATTTCTACTTCGTCCGCGTCACCGGTTGCGAACATATATGTCTGATCTGAACTAGACAAATACATCCCACCAACCGTGACCTCCTTCTGTTGCATCTGCACCGCTCCGCCTCGGACGCGTATGACGGCGCCCACACCCCGAGTGTTCGGCACAGTGCCAACCAACCTCACAGCAATTCGGTTCTTCTTACTGTTGTTGCGAAATACGCCCACCTCGAAACCGAAGCGATTGACAACGACGTCCAAGTCTCCGTCGCCGTCTAGATCACCCGCCGCGATGCCATGCGAGATGTCCGCCTCGTCGGCAAAGCCCCAACTTTCAGCCATCTCATCGAATGTGAGATCGCCATTGTTGCGGAACGCCACGTTCTTTTGGTGAAGTTTGGGAAAAAGGAACCGTTCGGTCTGCCAGTCTTCATGACTCACAGATTCTTTAATTCGGTTCTGCGTATCCCAATCCATCACGGCCCGCGTGTGGCCGTTGGAAATCAGAATATCCTCATAGCCATCCAGATCCACATCCAAGAACATCGCGCCCCAAGACCAGTCGGACGCAGCGACGCCGGCCATGGCAGAAATTTGAGCGTAAGTTCTGTCGCCACGATTCAGGAAAAGCGTGTTTCGCATTCTCTGAGGTCGATCTCGGATGGCTCCGATCAGTTTGGGCAGCGGAGTGTGAGTGGGTTTTTCCATCTTCCGGCGCTTCGGATCAAGACTCAGCATGTCAGCCACGAAGAAGTCGATGTCACCGTCGCGATCAACATCAGAAAAATCGATTGCCATCGCCGAGTTGCTTGCAGTTCTGAGAGCAACGTTGGGCACAGCGTGGAACGTGCCTGCCCCGTCGTTGATCCAGAACTGGTCAGGGTCTTCAAAGTCAGCGCAGACGTATAGATCGGGATCGCCATCCAGGTCTACGTCGTAGAACCGCGCGGATAGGCTGAAATAATCCGGTGCCGCCGTCAACGGGTCACCGTTCTCGTCACGAAATCGGCCGGAGGTAAACGGAACTTGCTCGAAGTTGCCACTACCATCGTTGAGATAGAACCAATCGGGGTCCGCTCGCTGGGTTCGGACCACAATATTCAGATCTTCTCGAACTTCAACACGGTAGTCCTTACGGAATCGCGGCGCTACTTCGTAGCGATCGCCCACCTTCCGAACGACCTTGTTAAATGTGCGCTCTTCCGGAGGTAGCACGTCGAGCGTCGTCGATACCTTGTAGTTCGCAATGTAGAGATCCAAGTCTCCGTCACCGTCGACGTCCGCCAAGGTCATAGTGGTGCTTCCTCGATCGGACACAAGGCCAACTTCGGCGCTGCGCTCCTCAAACATGCCGGAGCCGTCATTCACAAACAGTGAATTGGGGCCACCGAGTGCTGTCACCAGTAAATCGAGGTCACCATCGCCGTCGACGTCGGCAAGAGCAACACCAGTAGTGTACCGCTCCGCTGCCGCAACACCGGCGGCGTCTGTAATATCTTCGAACCGCCAGTTGCCGCGGTTTCGATACAGTCTATTTGGCCCGTCAATCCGCCCCAAGTAAATGTCCGTCAGACCATCCCCATCTACGTCACCAAGGGTCACACCGGATCCATGGGCCAAGTGACGGTTTGCTACTAACTGCTGATCGGTTGCCCCGTTCGCGAAGTCAATCCCGGTCCTGGAAGAAGAGATCCGCGTGAACCCATCTCCACCTCGTCGGGGCACCACCAACTCCTGCCAGCGGTATCCCCCCTCATCATGCCACGGTGCTGGCGTATCACCACTACACCCGATGGTAGAGACTAGCAGCAAGAATCCCAGATACCGCGCCAATATCCAGTAGTTGTTCACTGTATCAACGCGATTCCCGAGGGCGTCGTCGTTTGTTTAGCACCGTTCTCTCTCCTTACCGCTGCGGCACACGTCTTGCTCAACTGTAATGCAGAGTTCGCCACCCGCTGAAGGGAACCCGCGGCACACTTTCTCAATGAACCGATCCGTGAGAGTTTGCCTTTCGGATGGTGACGCAAAGAGCCGGGGTCATCAGACTCCGGCTCTTTGATGTTTGAGTTCACTACATCGACGCTCCAGCAACGATTAGGGCCATACATTTGACGTGATGGGCAAGACGGTATGCACGCTCCCTATAGGCGTCTTGAAATACGGATAGCCTAGAGCGCCGGACGGCTCAAGCCGCTTCCAGGAACCGGGGCGACATCCTCTTCACCACTGGCTGGAAGATCGGGCGTGAAGTCTTCACCAGGGTTGATGAACAGATTCCGCTCGATCTTGTACTGACGATCGTGCAGTTCTCGATAGCGGCCGTCCTTGTCGAGCAACTCTTCGTGAGTACCATACTCAACGATCTCCCCCTCTTCCAGAACGATTATCTGATCCGCGCTCTGGATTGTCGAGAGCCGGTGTGCAATAACGAAGGTGGTTCTTCCTTCACGCAGTGCTTCGAGACCCGCTTGGATCTGTGCTTCGCTCTCGCTGTCGAGACTCGACGTCGCCTCGTCGAGAATCAGAATACGAGGGTTGGCCAGAATCGCGCGCGCGATGGCGAGCCGCTGTCGCTGGCCGCCAGATAACTTGACGCCGCGCTCTCCAACAATCGTTTGGTAACCCTCTTCAAACTTCATCACGAATTCGGCGCAATGGGCAACACGCGCTACCTGCTCCACCTCTTCCATGGTGGCTCTAGGGGCTCCAAACCGAATGTTCTCGGCTATTGTACCATCGAACAGGAAGTTGTCCTGCAGCACCACGCCCAGATTCGATCGATAGTCTCTGAGCTTTAGGGTCGAAAGGGCCCGGCCATCAACCATGATTCGGCCCGATTGCGGACGGTTAAATGCTGCAACCAGGCTAATCAACGTGCTCTTGCCCGATCCACTGGACCCTACTAGCGCTGTGGTGGTACCGACGGGAGCGTCGAACGAAATGTGCTTGAGCACGGGAACGCCGGGATCGTACTCGAAACTCACGTCTTCGAAAGTGAAATCGCCCCGAATGTCACGAGCTGGTGCGCGAAGATCGTCCTCTTCGTCCTCGGTCGCCATGGAACGGATCTCTCTAATGCGATCCATGCCCGCAAACGCTTCGCTGATCTGCGTTCCTATCGATGCTATCTGTACGAGAGGTGACACCACCAGACCTGTAAATAAGATATACTGGAAGAAGTCACCCAACGTCATGCTGCCGTCCACTATGGCCCGGCCTCCCCAGACTATCATGAGAACGCCTATGGCACCGACGACAACCGTCGCAAACGCTGAAATCGCCGATACGCCCGTGACTGCGCCGGCAACATTGCGGAATAGGCGGTGAGCCCCTTTGGCAAAGACATATCGTTCCCGCCGTTCCGCAGTGTATGCCTTCACCACGCGAATACCACCCAAGGTCTCACCCAATCTACCTGTGACTTCGGCATTGATCTTTCCGCGCTTACGAAACAAAGGCCGTAGCTTTGTAAACGCGACTGCCATACCGCCGCCAAATGCCATCAATATCAAGATGGTCACTGACGTGAGCCGCCAATTCAGAAAGAACAGCACCCCTAGGCCGATGGCCGCGGTGATCAAACCGCCGCTCAATTGCACCAGCCCTGTCCCAACCAAGTTCCGAATTCCCTCCGCATCGGTCATGATACGGGAGATCAGAACACCGGTCTTCGTAGAGTCGAAGTATGCGATCGGCAACCGCGCCACGTGCTGCTGCACGACTTTCCGCATCTCGGTTATCGCCCGCTGAGCGGCTACGCCCAGTACTTGAGACAGTGAAAAAGAGGTAAGAGCTTGCATCAGGGTAGCAACTCCCACTACCACTGCAAGAGTTGTGAGGAGTTCAGTGCGGTTCTTCCCAATCACCTCGTCGATCAGAAATTTCGAGCTAAACGGCAGTACCAGCCCTGCTATGCGGTTGACGATCATTAGAAGGAACCCAGCAGCTAGGCGACGGCGATAGCTCCACATGATCCTGCGGGCTTCCGGCCACATGGATTTGAAACTAGACTGGCTCTTCTTAGGCGTCACTAAGGGGTTTCCTCCTTGCCTCCGGGGGTCAACTCGCCCACTCGGCTATTAGAACGACCAGTTCACAATCGGCATGACAGGAAGGAGACCGCCCTGTTCGATAATATTGATAATGCCGATCTGGAGGCCGCCACTGCCACCCATGCGCTGGGCATAGTTTACAATCCCAATCTGGAGGCCTTTCATGGTCTTCGCGTAGTTCACAACCCCAAACTGGAAGCCGCCGGCCTCCTCCTCCACGTAATTCACAAAGCCGGACTGGAATCCCTCGAACTTTCTTAAGGTGATGTTCGCCACAATGTTGTTCTGCCACCCCATGGCATCAGTGTCATTATATCCCACAACACCGAACTGAACGCCCTTGAAGAGTCCGACTGTACGGTGGGCCAGACCCCAGTCAAAGCCCGTCATCGCCGCATTTCTTCCAAATATCAGGTTGATCCTGAGTCCGGCGATGGAATCCGTCTCTGGAAAGATCTGCAGCGGGTTCACCACAGCGATCTGGATCGGGCGCGTTTGCGCCTGCACGGTTTCGACAAAGCCCACTGCAAGGACGGCGATTCCCAACAGTGCGAAATATCTCCTCATTGAGCGACTCCTCATGGAATGTGGCACAATGGTCCCGTCGCCTCGGCTACTTGAATCCGACCGGGATGCCTTGGACGACGGGCCGAACGTTTTGAAGATAAGCAAATTTGGCTATACGTGGACGAAATCGCTACTTTTTGGCACAGTCATCGATTGATTTCGCCACTGCATAAGGGCTCACAGGGTCCGGCCGCATCTGGCAGCAAACGCCACAAGAGCCTATTCTTATCGGTCGCCGGACCGCAAAGCCGAGTCAGCTAAGCGCAAGTGCGTTAGTATGACTCACAACACGACACCTTGCTAGAACACTTGGTTTGAAAGGAACAAACATGCGAAAGCTTCGCATCGGGATCCTTGATCTCGTAACCAAGGCACCAACCCGATCGATGTGGGCGCGAGTGATGCATGCCAACTTTGCCAGCATCATGCCTCAGATGCTGGGCGCATGGTGCAAGCAGGACGGACATGACGTCAAGTTTATGTGTTATACCGGTTTCGAGAAACTACCGGAAGATCTGCCCAAAGAAATCGATCTCTTTTTTATCAGTGCATTCTCTCATGCAGCACAGCTCACGTATGCTCTGAGTAACCTGCTGCGTTCCAGAGGCGTGGTGACGGTGTTGGGTGGTCCGCACGCACGATGCTATCCACAGGACGCCGTCAAGTACTTCGACTATGTAGTGGGCTTCACCGACAGAACGCTCATCCGAGAAATTCTGCAGGATTGCTCGCAGCATCGCCCGATAGGAATGCACCTGTCAGCCAAGCAGCAACCGCAGGAGCTGCCCGGTGTCAAGGAGCGCTGGGAGTTCATCGAGCCCACGTTAGATAAGGCACCAATGATCAAGATGATCCCAATGATTGGGAGCTTGGGGTGTCCCTACACGTGCAACTTCTGCATTGACTCCACCGTACCCTATCAGCAACTCAGCTTCGACGTGATCAAAGAGGACCTCCGTTTCCTCCTCGAGAAGTTCAAGCGACCGAGGGTAGCGTGGCAAGATCCCAACTTCGGTGTTCGATTCGATGACTACTTGGGCGCAATCGAAGAGGCCGCACCACCGGGTAGTATCACTTTCTTTGCTGAGACCAGCCTTTCGCTTTTGTCGGAGGAGCGGCTGAAGCGCCTCAAGAGAAACAGTTTCGATGCCATTCTCCCAGGTGTAGAGTCGTGGTTCGGAATGGGTAACAAATCAAAGGTTGGGAAAGGCAGTGGAATCGAGAAGGTAAGGAGCGTGGCCGATCAGATCAACACGGTGCTCAACTACGTCCCCTACCTGCAGGCCAACTTCGTGTTGGGACTCGACGTCGACGATGGTCCCGATCCATTCGAGCTGACGAAGCGCTTCGTGGATCTGTCACCGGGCGCGTATCCAGCCTACTCGCTGCTTACGGCGTTTGGCCAGGCGGCTCCGCTCAACTTGGAGTACCAGCGCGCAAACCGTATCGTGCCAGTGCCGTTTCACTTCTTGAACACCCAGCACGCGATGAACCTGAAGCCGAAGAATTATACTTGGCCCGAGTTCTTCAATTACCTCGCGGACTTGACTGCCTACACGTTCTCGTGGAAGGCTATTCGCAATCGCCTCAAGGCCAACGGCGGTTCCAGATGGAAATACATCAACGTGCTGCGCGGGGCGACTTCGCAGGGCCGTGGCCGGATCAAGTTCTACACTAGTGTGCGCGACCGGTTGAACACCGACAAGAAATTCAGGGATTTCTTTGAGGGAGAAACGACAGAGATCCCCCAGTCGTACATCGACTCGATCAGAACAGACCTGGGACCGCTGTGGGATTGGCTGCCCGAGGGAGCGTTGTATCACGACCCGAACGCCTATCTCAAATCAGAACACGAGCAGCTTCCCCAAGTGGCCGTGGCCGGGAGGGGCTAGAGAACTCTAGGATCCTTTCACCGGACCTAGAAAGGAACTGGCCCTTTGGCGTAACGCGAGGTATTCTTTGGGTTCGTTCTACGAGGCGCCCTTGTCCGATCTATTCGATAAGCTTCAAGAAGCCATAGGCGATACTTACCACCTGGAAAAAGAACTGGGCGGTGGCGGGATGAGCCGGGTTTTTCTTGCCGAGGAGGTCTCCCTCGCACGACGTGTCGTGATCAAGGTCCTGCCCCCGCAAATGGCCGCCGACGTCAACCGCGAGCGATTCCACCGCGAGATCCAACTGGCCGCCAAGCTCCAGCACCCTCACGTCGTACAACTCCTCACTGCTGGATCTCACGGAGATCTGCTGTACTACGTGATGCCGTTCATCGAGGGGGAATCTCTCAGGGCCAAACTCCAACGTGAAGGCGAACTGCCCATTGCCGAATCCCTTCGGATCCTCAAAGAAGTGATCGATGCTCTGGCATATGCGCACGCTGAGGGGGTAGTACATCGTGACATCAAACCCGACAACATTCTCTTGTCACGGAACCATGCGCTGGTTGCCGACTTTGGCGTGGCAAAGGCAGTTACGGCATCGTCCGGGTCGTCACTGACTTCATTGGGTGTAGCACTCGGCACACCGGCCTATATGTCGCCGGAACAAGCGGCGGCCGACCCACACACCGATCACCGTGCCGACATATACGCGGTAGGCGTGCTGGCGTACGAGATGCTGAGTGGCCAACCGCCGTTCACCGGTCCTACACCCCAAGCCGTGATGGCCGCTCACATGTCCGATTCGCCCGACCCGATAACGAAATGGCGTCCGGCAGTTTCGGTGGAGTTGAACGATGTTGTGATGCGATGCCTCGAGAAACGCGCCGCAGACCGGTGGCAAAGTGCTACAGACCTGTTGCCGCAGTTCGAGGTGATGACTACGCCCACCGGAGGTATGACCCCCACGGGAACAGCTCCGATGGCAAGCGTCAGCGCGGCCACGATGCTGCGGCGGAGTCATCCGGGACGCGTCCTCGGCCTTTATGCCGTTGGGTCCCTGGCCGTGTTCGGCATCGCCTACCTCTTGATGATGCAACTCGGCCTCCCCGACTGGGTATTGCCTGCCGCGGGTGGACTGTTGGCGGTCGGGCTTCCCGTGATGTTCTTCGCGGCACGGGTCGAGCGACAACACGCAACTACGATGATGACGGCCGCAAGTAGTGGTGTACGCAGCACGAATCTGTCGCGGCACTGGCTCACTTGGCGCACGGCGATGATGGGTGGGGCGGGCGCGTTTACCGGCCTCACCGTAGCGGTAGCCATTTACATGGCGATGCGCGTGCTGGGAATCGGACCGGTGGGAACGCTTACGGCGTCGGGAGTACTCGATGAACAGGATCGTCTCATACTAGCCGATTTCGATAACAGAACTTCCGACTCTACACTTGGTGAAACTGTCACTGAATTGTTTCGGATCGCCATTGCGCAGTCGACGGCGGTGACGGTTCTGGAGCCGCGACAACTTGCCGGAGTTCTGCGACTCATGGAACGGGCAGCAGACGAACCGATGAACGCCGCATTAGCCCACGAGCTGGCTGAGCGACAGGGTCTCAAGGCATTCATTACCGGTGACATACTTCCCATAGGTAGCGGCTACGTGATTTCGGCGAGGGTCGTTGCTGCTTTAACGGGAGAGACACTCGCTCTCGCCAAAGAGACCGCTTCGGGCCCCGATGACATCATTCAGGCCGTGGACGACCTCTCGGCACAGCTGAGAGGCCGCATTGGCGAGTCGCTTCGGACCGTTCGGGCCGATCCGCCGCTGGCCCAAGTCACCACCGGTTCGATGGAGGCACTGAGGATCTACATACAAGCGAGAAGTATCGGTAACAGGGTGGGCGATTACGAGCGGGCCGTTTCACTGCTCGATGAGGCGATGCAAGTGGATTCTCAGTTCGCAATGGCGTATCGAAGGCAGGCCGCCTACTTGTCGAACTCCGGGCAAGGAGAACGGGCAGACTCCGCCATTACGCGAGCGTACGAGTTGAGACAGCGACTCACAGAGCGCGAGCGATATCTGGTGGAGGCCCTTTACGCGTTTCTGGTCGAGAACGACCAACTGAAATCGATAGAACGGTACGAGACACTGCTAGACAAACACCCCGACGATGGTACCGCACTGAACAATCTTGCGATCAATTACCGCAACTACGGCCGGTGGTCGGACGCGGAGAACCTGGCACTCCGGGCACTCGCGAATGGACCCGGAGCCGGGCAGCTCTACGAGGGCCTGATCGCATCTCAAGCCAACCAGGGCAAGTTCGCCGCAGCCGAGTCCACGCTCGCCGAGAGTGACCGGATCAATCCGGGTCGTCCCAACGTCATCAGCCAGGCCGCGAGGCTCGCAAGCTCCCAAGGAGACTACGATGCCGCCGAGCGGCACACCCGCCGGCTGCGGGAGGAGCAGCGGACTTCCCCCCGCTGGCAGCAGAACACTGCCTTCCGAATGGCAACCCTATCGACGGTCCGTGGCAAGCTGGCTGAAGGCAATCGGTGGCTGCGGCAGGGATGGGATCTGTTGCTCGAGCGAGGCATCTGGGACGAAGAACGCAGAGAAAGCATTGCCGTGCAGGTCAGGGTTGAAAACGAGTTGCACTACGCCGAGTACTGGCACGGGCTGGATACCGCTCGTATGGTCGCCACTTTAGAAGACTTGTGGCAACAGTACGCAACAGATTTGAAGGAAGAAGACCTCCCATACCGAGACTTCGCGCGGGCCTTCGCTCATGCGGGGGCTCCCGACCGTGCTCTCGAGGTATTGGATGAGGAGAAGGCCGATGTTGAGCGGGACTACGACAGGGCTGTGATATCCCTTTATCAGGGCAAACCGCTGGAGGCGGCCGAGCAATTCAGGACCCTTATCGAAAACGCCAGGAGCTGCAAGATCTGCAATCTCTTCGAGTTGGGATACACGTACGATCGTGCGGGCAATGCTGATTCGGCGCTGACCATATATGAACGATACCTGAACACGCCTTGGCTTGGCAGAGTTGGCATGGACTCCCAACAATTACCAATCGTGCTCCGACGCCTCGGCGAGTTGTACGAGCAGCGCGGAGACAAGGGAAATGCGGTCGAGTACTACCGTCGGTTCGCCGAACTGTGGGAGAACTCCGATCCTGAACTACAGCCCTATGTGCGTGACGTACGTGAGAGAATAGTGCAGTTGACTGGGGAACGGGCGGGCGGAGGATGAGCTAAAGGAACTGCTCCAGGTGCGGATACACAAAGTAGTAGAACGCGATTGCCAGCGCCGCCAAGATCGCAAGCCGGACGGCCAGCTTCACCACCTTGATCAAGAGCCAAATCCCTACTATGGCCAGGACGGCAAAAATACCGATTTCGATCATATTCGGTCCGATTCCCTCGTGTTTGCGTACTGAGCAGGCGCAGCTGTCAAATAATTACTGAGACGAGTAACCCAACCAGCACCACGATCACGATAATCGCTACTACCAGCGCGGCCAAGAGGCTGAGCAGCACCTTCCACCCCACACGGCTCAAGAACTCCAGAATCCCGATTTTCAGAATGGCCTTGATCCATCCTAGCAACGTCCCCATATGAGCCTCCGCTTGATTGCCCTTGTAGCCTGCGATCTCATTTTAACTACGGGCAAACCGCGATTCAGTTTCTCGATTGCCCTTCGTGTAGCGCAGGGCCAGCCGCTTGTGTACCATTTGTATCCCTGTAGCTCCAGAACACACTTTCAATGAGTACCGACATGCGACCTTACAAGACTCTTGCTCTCTTCTTGGCCCTGCTGACCGTTCCATGCGGTTTGACGGGCCAGGCTTCCCAAGCGCTTTCACTCGAGCGTATCTTCGCCTCCCCAGATTTCTTCCCGGATAGATTTGGGCCTGCTCGGTGGTTGGACAACAACAGCTACACTACTGTGGAGCGGTCGCAAAACGCGTTTGACCTTGTCGAGTACGACGCCGAAACCGGCTCCCGCAAGATCCTGGTCTCGTCCAGCCAACTCGTTCCAGCGGGGCAAGACACTCCACTGGCACTGCAAGGCTATTCTTGGTCGCCCGACGGCAAGAAGCTACTGGTTTTCACAAACTCTCGGCGGGTGTGGCGGCGAAACACCCGCGGCGACTACTGGGTGCTAGATCTCGAGTCCGGAGACTTGCAACATTTGGGGGGCGATGCACCCGAATCGACTCTCATGTTTGCCAAGTTCTCGCCCGACGGAACCAGGGTGGGCTACGTCCGAGAACACAATATCTACGTGCAAGCCCTTGATTCAGACGCGATCACTCAACTCACACACGACGGATCTATTACGACTATCAACGGCACGTTCGACTGGGTGTACGAAGAGGAGTTTTCCCTAAGAGATGGGTTTCGCTGGAGTCCCGACGGGACGAAGATCGCCTACTGGCAGCTCGACGCCTCTGGCGTGCGAGATTTCCTACTGATAAACAACACGGACTCTCTCTACTCCTTCACGATCCCCGTACAATATCCCAAGGCAGGAACAACAAACTCGGCAGCGAAGGTAGGGATCATCCCCGCCGAAGGAGGTGAAACAACCTGGATCCAAATTCCGGGTGACCCACGCAACAACTATCCCGCGCGCATGGACTGGGCGGCCAATTCAGACGAGGTCGTGATCCAGCACCTAAACCGCCTTCAGAACACAAATCGGGTCATGCTCGGCGATGCCGCTACCGGCGCTGTTCGTACAATATTCACCGACACTGATGACGCCTGGGTCGACGTAGTAGACGATCTTCGTTGGATGAACGGTGGGTCACAGTTCACCTGGGTGAGCGAGCGGGATGGCTGGCGCCGCGTGTATCTGATTTCGCGTGACGGCTCCAGCGTCAAGCCAATCACCCCGGCCGGAAGCGACATACTGAGCGTTCAGGCTATCGACGCAACCGGCGGATGGTTGTATTACATCGCTACGCCTGATAATCCGACACAGCGATATCTCTACCGCGTTCCACTCGACGGAGGCATGGACGCCAAGCGTCTCTCACCCGCCGACGCCCGGGGAACTCATAGCTATCAACTGTCGCCTGATGGCAGCTGGGGGTTCCACACATACTCCACTTTCTGGACGCCACCAGTGATCAGTCTCGTCTCACTTCCCAATCACAATGTAGCTCGCACACTTATCGACAACGCGCGCCTGAAGGGCACGATAGCGAGTCTCCAAACCGCAGCGACCGAATTCTTTCGAGTCGATATCGGCGAAGACGTGGTTCTGGACGGTTGGATCATGAAACCACATGACTTCGACCCCTCGAAGAAGTATCCCGTCTTGTTCTACGTGTACGCCGAACCGGCTGGCCAGACAGTGCTGGACCGGTGGGGCGGCAGCCGCGCACTGTGGCATCGCTACCTGACCGAACTGGGTTACGTCGTAATGAGCATCGACAACCGCGGCACTCCCGCCCCACGCGGTCGCGATTGGCGCAAGATCATATACGGCGAAATCGGGACCATCTCTTCGGCAGACCAGGCGAACGGAGTGCGCCGAATTATTGAGAAGTATCCCTTTGTCGATCAGTCCCGCATCGCCATCTGGGGCTGGAGCGGCGGCGGGTCGCAAACTCTAAATTCTCTGTTCCGCTATCCGGAGGTGTTCGGTACTGGCATGGCAGTCGCACCTGTCCCAGACCAACGCTATTACGACACGATCTATCAGGAACGCTACATGGGTTTGCCGCAGGACAATGCTGAAGGCTACAGAAAGGGATCACCGATCACGTACGCCGAGCAGTTGAAGGGAAATCTGTTGATCGTACACGGAACTGGCGACGACAACGTGCACTTTCAGGGAACCGAAGCACTCGTCAACAAGCTGGTCGAACACAACAAGCCATTCACCATGATGGCGTATCCGAATCGTTCGCATGGGATCTTCGAGGGCCGCGGCACCAGGCTCCACCTCTTTCACCTGCTGACACGTTACCTGCGCGAACACGTGCCGGCAGGAGAGAACGATCTCATCGGACAGTAGCAAGACCACAGACCAGTTCCTCCTGCAATCGGCGGCTCCTCTGCTGCCGGTGATTAACTGCACTGTTTCGGTCCAACCATCGACCCGATCGCTGGTTCAGTTCGACGCATGCCCGGTGCTTGCTGTTGCATCCGCGCATCGCCCAAAACGTCAGACCGGACGCCGAAAACCTCCAAACCCTATGCCGAGGTGTAGGGTTGTGCTCTACTCGCATGTGTGCCAACACCTTGACGCATCATTCCAACAGGGCTATATGGGTCCTTTTCCTTTATAGCCGTCCTCCAACACGGCCTCCAGCATGCCTGGGATGCGGCCGAATCCTTGCGGGCATTTCTGCCCGAGCTGTTGGTTTGATTGGCGAAGGAGCCGTTTGGGATGATTTGGGTTACCCCTGTCCAGGTTTTGCCCAGGTCAGTAGATCGACGCCTCCCCTCAGGTATCGGTCGATTGGCTAGCGCTGTGAGAAGTCCATCTCTGACAGTGCTGGTCGCGGTGTGTCTGTGTGCCCTTTCGACTGCGTGTATGGCACCGGCGCAGCTTACCCCCAGTGAACCCGTCGCTCAGGCAAAATCACTCATGCGCTCCGGACTCTATGAGCAATCCCGGCAAGTGCTGGAAACGTGGCTCGTGGTCCACCCCGACGACCAGCTTGGCCTCCTTGTCCTAGGCGCGGTTTTCGAAGGCCTGGGTCACACCGATTCAGCGCAGACCTTATACGCACGCCTTGCCAACGCCGGCTTACCGAATAGGGCGAGTAAGCGGGTTAACGGTCGCATGTTGGAACTCGCTAGACAGGAGCGCCTCGCATATGCAAAGAAGGCGGTCGCACGTGAGCGCGAACTCTCGACCCAACCACCTATACCCAACACCATAGCTGTCTTCCCGTTTCGCTACGTGGGTGGGCGCGATGACCTCGCGCCACTGGCGCGCGGACTTTCACATCTAATCGTCTCGGATCTGGGTCGGCTACGGATTCGCACACTCCTCGAGCGGCAGCAGGTCCAGCTCATTGTTGACGAACTCAAACTCGCCGAGTCTGATCGGGTCGATCCCGCAACCGCTGCGCGTTCCGGCCGTCTGATGAGTGCCGAACATGTTATACAGGGAACGTTGCTGAGCCTTCCCGGTAGGGAACAGATCAATCTCTCGGCGTCAGCGGTTAGAACCACAACGGGTGAAGTCGCTGCGAGCGGGGCCGCCACCGATGACCTACAGGCGGTGTTCGACATGGAGAAGGATGTCCTGCGTCAGCTCT
>JAZDCZ010000175.1:0-7561 GCA_036679605.1 Gemmatimonadota bacterium | reverse complement strand
GACGAGCGGAGAACTGGACCCGCCGCCCCCGCCGCCCCCTCCGCCCATATTTCAACGGGGCCAAAAGGACGAGTTTTTGGTAGGGGCAGGTTGCGCGAACGCTCTCCACGGGCGAGAAACAAGCCAAAATAGTGGTGGGTGAACGCAGATGAGATGGCCAGACTCATCAGAACCACTCGATTTGCCCCCAGGGTGATAGTAGGGGTCAGCAGCCGCGATATTCCCAGGGCGTTGTTCTCGGTGGTCTGGTCTCAGTGTGAGCATACGTATCGGGAATCAGTTCATTCGTATGGTCTCTGGTTGGACGAGCGTGGGCAGCTTTCGCAGTTCTTCGATCCCGAGGGCTTTTCCGAGCACCGCGAGCTGTCGACGTTCCTTGTCCGTGAAGGGGAGTCTCCCGGTTCCGGCGATGCGCTGATAGGCTTCGAGCTGCTTGCAGAGGAATTCGATTCGTTGCGTCTGCCGCTCGTTGATCCAGCAGGCCACGGTGGCGATTATGAAGGATTTTGCCGATGTTGTGCAGGGAGCGGGCGATGTCTGCTTGATCACCCAACGACGTGGACGGTGCGAGTGGCAATGTCGACGAGGAAGAGGACGTAGTAGGTAGTGAGTCCCCGCGTGGTCCAAACCTCCGTTGTGAAGAAGTCCGCTCCGACGATTACGTCTCGGTGGGCTTTCAAGAAAGTACGCCAGGAGGTGGGGCGCTGGGGCGCCGGTCTGATCCCGTGGTCCTTGAGAGTTTTCGCTATCGTGCTGCGAGCGACGCGATGGCCAAGGTGCTTGAGCGCTCCTTGGATTCGGCAATATCCCCAGCTCGAGTTTTCCGAGGCCATTCGAACGGATCAGGGAGCGAATCTCCTTCATGATTCCGTGTCGCCCGATGCGTTTCTTGCTTGGGTAGGTCCACTTGGCTGCGATGAGTTTTCTGTGCTAGGCAAGGATAGTGTCGGGAGTGACGATAGTTGCGATTTCGCCGAGCAGCTTACGGCCGAGGACTTTGCCCTTTGCCGCGAGGCGTCGGCGTTGGTCGTCGGTGAGTCGAAGGCCTTGCTCATACTCACGCCAGTTACGAACGCGGTACTCAGTCTTGTAACGCGGATGGACAACACTCGATTTCACCGCCGGCATGCACTCCGCTCCTCACGAATAAACTCGTAGAGTCCGAATGATATCGCGCTTCGGTTCTGAAGCGAATCCTGCACCAACGCCCGCATGGATGCGCAGGCGCCAGAGCATCAGCTTGCCGTCGACGACCTCGAGGGTGCCGTGCGTCTCCGGCTTCCAGCACTTCTTCTGCTGCCTCGATGCTCTCCCCGCGCCCGTCTCACGTTTAAAATCCCGCCCGAAAGGTCTCTGATGGTGGTCGACTTCTGAGCTCTCTCTGATTCGTGGAATAGCTCATCGATCCTTAGGATGCGTTAGCGGTAACAACAACGCTCACAGCCCTTTGGGAGTGCTCCCCACTCTCGTTCCCGGTCTACGAGCGATTCCGTGCACCCTTTGCCTCCACCGATTCCTGATCAAATTACTTGATTCCCGGCATCCATGTCGTTTAGATCCCTCATCTCTGTTCCATGACGCTACCGTCTTTCGCATCGTTCATCTCAGTCGTTCGCGTCCTGCGCCACTAGCGTTCGAGATCGCGATATCTTGTTGTATTCGAGCAGGCTGTACGATGCGACTAAGGACATGCGCCAGATGACTCTCGGCTCCTACTCGGCAAGTGAAGGAGGCTTCCATGAGCCCGCAACAACGTGTTCTCTGGTCCTTGCTGTCGGTATCGATCTCGTGCCTTTGTTTTCTCGGAGCAAATCAACCCGCGCTTGCGCAGGAGATTGTCACTGAGATCCCCGAGCTGCTGCTCACTCCGGTGGCTCAACTAGAAGAAGCACCACTTGAGACGGCACCCAGTATCATCCGGAGCCGTCGCATACAGACGGACAACCGGCTGCTCGAACGTCTCGATCCCGAAGCGGGATCCCTGATTCGATTCACCCCCTTTGATGACGTATCTCTAACCGTCGAGCTAGAGCGTTCCGAAGTTCGTGGTCCCACCAGCTACACTTGGTACGGAGATCTCCTCGACGTAGAGGACGGTTCGCTTATCCTGGTCGTTGAAGAAGAAGCCGTGCTTGTCAACGTCTGGGCACCGACGATCGGAAGCTTCCAGGTTCGACTCCTGCCCGACGGCGGACAAGTCGTTCGAGAGATCAACTCCGGCGCCTTTCCCCGGTGCGCCGTCCGAGGCGCCACACCCACCGACCTTTCTCGAGGACAGTCCGCGACCCAGCGCGGCGTGCCCATTGGCAACTGCGCCGATGACGGTTCCGTCATCGATCTGCTGGTTGTCTACACAGAAGCGGCCCGCATCGCAAACGGCGGTACTAGCGGCATCGAAGCCTTGATCTCGATGGCGGAGGCAGCAACAAACACGCCCTATCTCAACAGCGGCATCACGACCACCGTCAATGTCGTCCTGACTCAAGAGGTGGTGTACGCCGAGTCTGGCAGTCCATCCCTCGATCGACAACGCCTGACCGATCCCGATGACGGCTTCATGGACGAGGTGCACGATGTCCGAGATCTGGCGGGAGCCGACGTGGTCACTCTCCTCGTCAATTCACTCCCTGGCTTCTGCGGGATCGCGCATTTCTCGATCCTGGCCGGGAACATCGCCGTTCCGTCGCTTGGCTTCAACGTCGTCCGCGCCGACTGCGCCGTGGACAACTTCACTTTTGCCCACGAGCTCGGTCACAACCAAGGAAGTCGTCACAATCGAGGTGCTGACAATTCCGACAACGGTGCCTTTCTTTACTCCCATGGCTACATCGAACCATCGGGTGTCTTCCGAACCGTGATGGCGGTTTTCACATCCGGCGTGGACCGAGTGGGTCACTTTTCCAATCCGGATGTGAACTTCATGGGGTTGCCTACCGGGGTTCCGATTGGTTTGCCGAATTCAGCGCATAACGCGATGTCCATCGACCAGACAGCGTTCAACGTGTCTAATTTCAGACCTAGCGTTTCGGGAGATTGCAATGGAAACGGAGTCCCTGACAACCAGGACATCGTGGACGGGACGAGTTCCGATCTCAATGACAACGGGATTCCTGATGAATGCGAGCTCGGCCTCCTTTTCGTGGATGCGACGGCGACCGGAGCCAACGATGGCTCAAGCTGGACCGATGCTTTCACAGATCTCCAAGATGCAATCGATCAAGCCATCAACCTCTGTACAACCGCCGGTGAGATTTGGGTTGCAAAGGGAACTTACTTCCCGGATCGGGGAACATTCGATCGGTCAGGTACGTTCCAGATGGCCAGTGGACTCGCCATTTACGGGGGCTTTGCCGGCAACGAAATCAGCTCCAATCAACGGGATCCGAAGAACAACCTCACCGTCCTGAGTGGGGATCTCAATAGTAATGATGGTCCGAACTTCGCGAACTATGGAGAAAACAGCTTCCACGTCGTGAACGGTGCGGGAACAAACTCCAGTGCAATCCTCGATGGGTTCACGATCACGGCTGGAAATGCAAACGCAGGTTTCCCCGATAACAACGGGGGTGGCATGCATTGCGAAGGGGGCGCCCCCACCATCGGCAACTGCATCTTCGACGCCAACCGGTGCCAGACAGGGGGAGGCGCCGTTCACTTTCGATCCGGCGGAGACGCAACCGTCATCGACTGCATCTTCACCGGCAACGACGCCGGCAACCAGGGTGGTGCCGTCTCCAACTTCGTGTCGAGTCCAGCTTTCGTCAACTGTACCTTCCACGACAACGGCGCAGAGTTTCGCGGCGGCGCCGTGTCCAATAGCACCAACAGTGATCCGGCGGTCGTCAACTGTTCGTTCAGCAGCAACGACGCTCGGCGGTTCGAAGGGGGCGCGTGGAACAACCTTGCCGGTACCCCCGCAATGACGAGCTGCATTTTTTGGGGCAATACGGATGGCGTGAACTCAGGTGAAGCAGCGCAAATCTTTGTCGCCGGCGGCTCCGTCTTAGTGAATTACACCCTCGTCGAAGGACTGACGGGAGCTCTGGGCGGCGTCGGCAACATCGGGGGCGACCCCCTCTTCGCCGATTCGGATCTTCGGATTTTGGCCGGATCCCCGTGCATCGATGCCGGAGACAATCTCGCCGTTCCTCTCAACGTCGGCACAGACCTAGACGACAACGCAAGGCTCTTTGACGATCCCCTGACGTTGGATACAGGGAACGGGACACCGCCCATCGTCGATATGGGCGCATTCGAGTTCGGGAGCGGACCTCCTCCGCGGCGGTACGTCGATCTAGATGCTCTCCCCGGGGGAGACGGATTAAGCTGGGGGACCGCCTTCATCGATCTCCAGGATGCACTCGACGATGCGGCAGCCGCTCCGAGCGAAGTCACCGAGATCTGGGTAGCGGAAGGTATCTACGTTCCCTCGAAGGAGACGATTCTCGGCGAGCCCCGCTCGGCCACGTTCCAGCTTCTCCGACGTCTAGCCGTCTATGGTGGTTTTGTTGGAAACGAATTGAGCTTGGGAGAGCGGAATCCACGGGCAAACCGAACCATCCTCAGCGGCGACCTCAACGGTGACGACGGCCCGAACTTCGAGAACATTGGCGACAACTGCTTCCATGTTGTTACTGCCACCAGCGTCGATCCCACCACGATTCTGGACGGTTTCGTGATCACTGGAGGCAACACCGAGGGTACCCGATTCCCATTCGGTATCTTTATTCGTTCAATCGTGAGCGGTGGCGGTTTGTACGTGGATAACGCTGGCCTCACCGTCGGGAACTGTATTTTCGTCCGAAATTCAACAAATGCTCAAGGCGGTGCCGTAGGCCTCGTCGACGCATTCGCGATCGTTTTCACCAAGTGTTCGTTCATCGGCAATCAGGCCGTTGGCGGCGAGCGAAGCCGTGGGGGAGCGGTGGACAGCGTTAGCAGCAACTCGAGGTTCATTAATTGCCTGTTCAGCGGCAACCTTTCCCTCGGAGGCGGCGGCGCGGTCAGTCTCAGCAAAGATAACAGTATCACCGTCTTGAATTGCTCCTTGAGCGGCAACCGAGCCGACCGCGGCGGGGCATTCCTGATCGAACGGAGTTCGGTGACGGTAGCCAACACCATTGCCTGGGGGAACAGCGGAGGTAGCGGACTGGGGCTCCTTCCCGCCGGATCGACGGTGCGGATCACCTATAGCGACATCGAAGGCCTTGTCGGAGGCGGTGTGGGCAACATCGATGCGGACCCATTGTTTGCCGATCCCGATGGTCCCGATGATGTCATCGGTACCGAGGACGATAACCTGCGTCTCACATCGGGCTCGCCTTGCATCGACGCCGCAGACAACGACTCGATTCCCATTTCCCTTACGACGGACTTAGACGGGAATCCGCGGTTTCTTGACGACCCCGATACGGTGGACACAGGAAACGGGACACCGCCTATCGTCGACATAGGATCCTATGAGTTCTTCCCGGTGCCGGCGGGGGTGTTGCTCGTCGATGATGATGCTCCTCCCATGGGTGGCGACGGGATGACGTGGATGACGGCTTTCGCAGACCTCCAAACGGCACTGGATGTCGCGGTGGCGTCCGGTGGAGCCATCACTCAGATTTGGGTGGCGGAGGGTACCTATGTTCCCTCGACAGAAACGACACCGGGCGATCCCCGCTCCGCGACGTTCCAGTTGCTCAACGACGTTGCGGTTTACGGTGGCTTCGACGGTACCGAGCTTGACTTCGCTCAGCGGGCGGGTCTCTTCAACCAGACGCTTCTTAGCGGAGATATCAACGGCGACGATGGGCCGAACTTCGCGAACTACGGAGAGAACGTCTATCACGTCGTCACAGGAAGCAACACCGATTCAACCGCGCTGCTGGACGGTCTGACCGTAACCGGTGGCCACGTCCAAGCACCCTGTTGCGACGACGACCGTGGAGGAGGCCTCCGCTGCGTCAACGGTAGCCCGACGCTCGTCAATTGCACTTTCGTCGCCAACGGGGCGGCCAGCAGCGGCTTTGGCGGCGGGCTTTTCATTCAGAATGGATCGCCTACGTTGATCGGCTGTGTCGTGGAAGGCAACCAAGCCAAACAGGGTGGCGGAATGATCATCAGCTCGGGTAGCCCCACGTTCATGGACTGCATCTTCCGAGACAACACGGCACAGTCGGGCAACGGTGGAGTGGCGCAGATCAGTGGCGCCACACCGAGTTTCGTCAACTGCCTTTTCAACGGCAATGTGGCCACCGCCGGCGGGGGTGGTGCGCTCTTGCTTGTCGGTGGATCAAACGTCACTCTGGTGAACTGCACCCTGAGCGAAAACGTGGCTTCCCATCCGACCGTGGGAATGGGCGGCGGAATCTGGATCAGCAACGGAAGCGCGACGCTCGACAACTGCATCCTTTGGGCAAACAGTGACGTCGGCGGTATGGATCAGTCGGCACAAGTTCACATTGACTTCGGTTCATCTGCCACCGCGGATTACAGCTGTATCCAAGGGCTCATTGGCACCTTCGGTGGTGTGGGCAACATCGGCAACAATCCCCTCTTTGTTGACCCTGGAACCGACAACTTCCGGCTCTTACCAGGCTCTCCGTGCATCGATGCTGCCGACAACACGGCCGTACCAGGAGGAACTGTTACCGACCTCGACGGGAATCCACGCTTCGTGGACGATCCGGCGACCGTCGATACGGGCAACGGAACCCCACCGATCGTGGACATGGGTGCTTATGAGTTCCAAGGTTCGTAGAGTTGATAGAGTCAGTGAAGCACCAGTGGGTGCTCCACAACACTCTCGACACCGTGGCCACCAACCGCCAGCGAAACCTTCTCGTCGGCACCGTCAACGATGTATTGAGGCGGTCTGAATTCATGCGGCCCGTGGGTGGGTGATCCACGGGCCGCGTTTTATTTAGGCGTTTCCTGGCTTCATGGCGCGCGTAGGGTCCGAAAATTGTGCGCCGTGAAAGTCGGCGATTTCCAGTGGGTGAGAATCCACCCGGCAACGGGTCGCTCCAGCCGGTAGCAATCGGAGCGGCGGAGTAGGTAACGAATCCGTCGAAGCCTCTGATGAAACGGATCGCTTGGCGATCCAGCGAGCATGCAGGCCGGAACGCGAGTGAACGCTGAGCAGGCCTCGAAAGATATTGATGCGGGAGCCGACCTGTCAGTTTTCCGGGGAAGGCCGCCGTCGTGTGGGGAAGAGGCGACAAGAGCACCCACCGATCCCGTCGGGGTAGTGGCGCCAGCATGTGTGTATCGGGAAATCGACCGGAACACGGAAGCCCCAACGGTGAGGGCGCGTGACCCTCAACTGGACGCCCGCGAGGGTCAGGCCGGGCCGTCTGGGGTGGCGGAGAGGCCCGTATTAGCGATGAAGCTGGGTAACTCCGGTGGAGCGAAGGGGCCTTGGTTCAAGGTCAACGCACGAAGTGGCGAGAGCCGGGAGGTGGATAAGAAGTCCAAAGCCGCTTTTCGTATAAATCCGATGATATCCGATCCACGACCAACAACCCAGACAGTCCGGGAGGGAGTTCTTTCTTTCCCCCGGTGCTCGCCAAAA
>JAZDCZ010000174.1:0-3036 GCA_036679605.1 Gemmatimonadota bacterium | reverse complement strand
GGGCGAGCACTGCTCACCGCCCTTGGGTTCCCGTTCCAGCGGGAGGAGCAGAACTAATGGCCAAAAAAGCACTAATCCAAAAACAACAACGCACTCCGAAGTTCAAGGTTCGGGGCTACACGCGATGTCGCAAATGCGGCCGTCCGCGTTCGGTCTACCGCAAGTTCGGCCTATGCCGTATTTGTCTTCGTGAGATGGCCCACGCCGGCGAACTGCCTGGCGTGACGAAGTCGAGCTGGTGAGGAGGACCGTCCATGACAATGACCGATCCCATCGCTGACATGCTCACTCGCATCCGTAACGCGTCAAGTGCGCGCAAGGATGCGGTGTCAATGCCATCGTCAAAGGTAAAGGTTGCTCTCGCCGGAGTTCTCCAAAAGGAGGGCTACATCGAGAGCTTCAACGTCGAGGTTCCCGAAGGTGCCCCCCAGGGGGCACTCACGATCGACCTGAAGTACACCGTTGACCGCGACCAAACCATCTCGGGTATCACGAGAGTGTCAAAACCTGGTCTGCGTGTCTATTCGCAGTCGGCGGCCGTGCCAAACGTGCTCGGCGGTCTCGGCATCGCCGTCCTGTCCACAAGCCAAGGGCTAATGACCGACCGCGAAGCGCGTAGGCGCAAAGTCGGCGGCGAAGTCCTTTGTTACGTCTGGTAGGGAGAAACCATGTCACGCATAGGCAAAGCACCAATTGAAATCCCCAGCGGCGTCGATGTCAGTGTCGATGGTGCCAACGTTACCGTTAAGGGTTCCGGCGGCACACTCGAACACGTCATGCCTGCATCGATAGCCGCGGTTGTTGATGGCTCGATAATCACGGTCACACGCACCGAAGACGAACGTGACACTCGGGCTCTTCACGGTCTTACTCGAGCACTCATTAACAACATGGTTGTTGGTGTTTCCCGAGGCTTCTCCAAGGAACTAGCAATTGTCGGCGTTGGTTACCGCGCCGTGGCTAAGGGCCCGCAGAAGTTGGAGTTGGCTCTGGGATTCTCCCATCCGGTCATCATCGATGCCCCAGACGGCATCACCTTCGATGTGCCCACAAATACAAGTATCAAGGTGTCCGGAATCGACAAGCAGCTTGTCGGTCAGGTAGCTGCAAACATTCGCAAACATCGCGAACCCGAGCCCTACAAGGGCAAGGGTATTCGCTACGTCGACGAGTTCGTCCTGCGTAAGGCAGGCAAGGCCGCTAAGTAGCGGCTGAGCCCAGAGCAGGTAAGGAAGCAATGAGTAACAATTCGCACGCCAAGGCTCGCCGACACACGCGGGTTCGCAAAAAGCTCGAAGGATCACCGCAGAGGCCACGCCTCACGGTCTTTCGTTCCAACAAACATATTTCGGCGCAGGTGATCGACGACGCGGCTGGCCGCACGTTGGCATCTGCGTCCTCGACCGAATCCGATATTCGCACCGCCGGATACACGGGTAACAAAGACGCGGCGAGTCGGGTTGGCATACTTATTGCCGAGCGCGCTTCCGCTGTTGGCGTTTCTCGCGTGGTTTTCGACCGCGGTGGAAACAAATACCACGGCCGTATCGCTGCAGTCGCCGACGCTGCACGTGACGGCGGACTGGAATTCTGATGGGGAACAAAAACAACCAACGTGGTAATCGCCGCGACAACGAACGCCGCGACAATCGCGACCGTCACGGACGCGATCCCGATGGCCTTCGCGAATCGCGCGTCATCGACATCAACCGCGTGGCCAAGGTAGTCAAGGGCGGCCGCCGCTTCTCGTTCACTGCTCTAGTGGTCATTGGCGATGGTCGCGGGCGGGTTGGCCTCGGTTACGGCAAAGCTAAAGAGGTACCCCTCGCGATCCAAAAGGGCACCGAAGAGGCAAAACGCAACCTGTTCGACGTCCCGCTGGCTGGTTCGACGATTATTCACCCGATAGTTGGCGAGCTCGGCGCTGGTCGAGTCATGCTCAAGCCAGCATCACCTGGCACCGGTGTCATCGCTGGTGGTGCTGCTCGTGCCATTCTTGAAGAGGCAGGGGTAAACGATGTACTCGCTAAGTCGCTCGGCTCCTCGAACCACATCAATGTGGCTAAGGCCACAATTTCGGGCCTTCGCAATCTGAAGCGTCCCGACGAGATTGCTGCGCTTCGTGGCTTGTCTCCAGAAGAGTGTATTCCCAAGGGTCTCCTACGGGCCTACAACGAAACCCAACGCGAGCGTAAGTCCCAGCGTGTCGCCGATGGAGTTAAGTCGTGAGCGATCTCGTCGTAACTCAAATCCGATCCGCCATTGGTAACAAGCCGGTCCACCGTGGCACGCTTCGCGCCCTTGGTCTTGGCCGAATTGGAAAGTCCAACACACTGCCAGATCGTCCCGAAATTCACGGCATGATTCGCAAGGTGGCTCACCTCATCCGGGTTGAGCCCGTAGAAGGAGCCTGAGATGCTCAAACCACACGATCTCCGTCCCGCCGAGGGTTCCAAGAAATCACGCAAGCGTGTTGGACGTGGTATAGGCGGCAAAGGTGGCAAGACTGCCGGCCGCGGCACCAAGGGAACCAAGGCCCGTAGCAAAGTCCCAATTTGGTATGAAGGCGGACAGCAGCCGCTGCAACGTCGGCTTCCGAAGCTAAAGGGTTTTACTAACCCATTCCGCGTCGAGTACCAGGCCATTAACCTCGACACCTTGGCCGAGCTCGAGCTCGACGAGGTAACGCCAGGTGCTCTCCGCGACCGCGGTCTTGTCGGAAAGAATTCGCTCGTTAAAGTCCTCGGCCGAGGCGAGCTATCTAGAGCGGTCAATGTTAAGGCTCATGGTTTCTCGGCTTCGGCTGAAGCGGCGATCACCGCCGCGGGCGGTACCGTAGAGGTCCTACCGAAGCCATTCGGCGGACCACGCCCGCCGGCCAAGGGAAATCAGCACACAAACCGCTGATTGCAGCCCGGAAAACCGGTCTGCCAGAATCGTTTCGTACTGGAGTCTTGAGTGCTGTCAAGTATGCGCAATATCTTCAAGGTGCCAGATCTTCGCGTGAAGATTCTGTTCACCATCACCATCCTTGCC
>JAZDCZ010000173.1:0-48936 GCA_036679605.1 Gemmatimonadota bacterium | reverse complement strand
AGAAGCACCGGAAGGCCTCGTCCCCTCAACAGTCAGGGCTGATTGCCCATGGACAAAATCCCCAGCAATCGGCGGCGGCGAGGTGTGCCATTGACAATCGCTTTCATAGAACTCTTGTTCTTGTATCTCCTGGCCCCAACCACTAAATCTGAAGTGTCATGTCCTTGTTGAACGCCCATAAACGCAAAGAATTCCAGCTTGGAAGATAGCTCGGGGAGAGCCTAGTGGAGCTTCGTGCACTTCGTTCCGCAAACGATTACGCGGAATGCGTGAGCTTGCAGCATCAGATATGGGGCGCAGACACGGGTGATACGGTCCCACCGGCCGTCCTCAAAATCAGCCAAGAGGTAGGAGGGATCGCAGCCGGTGCGTTTGAGGATCAGAGAATGATCGGCTGCGTGTTCGGCATCAGCGGCGTCCGCGCGGGATGCATAGTCCACTGGTCTCACATGCTGGCAGTCCGAGATGGACTTCGTAACCGTGGCATCGGTCGGATGCTCAAACTGTACCAACGTGACCGACTAATTGACCTGGGAATCAACACAGCCTTTTGGAGTTACGATCCACTCGTGGCCCGAAATGCCCACTTCAACCTCGTGCGACTGGGGGCCGTCGTCGAAGAATATGTGGATGACATGTATGACCTTGGATCGGTCACCAAAACCAATACCGTGATTGGCTCCGACAGACTCGTCGTCCGGTGGGAATTATCCAGCCGATGGGAACGTCGCGAGGAGACCAACGCTCACCCAAGCAATGCTCCCTTCGTCACGATCGCGCCGGACCCTGCACTTGAAGGTCGTGTCCAGGGCGACTTCGCGGAAGAACCCACCGTTCTCCTTGAAATACCTCCCGACATCCAATCCCTGAAGTTGAACACCCCGGACATTGCGGTAGCGTGGCGAAGCACGACCAGGCGCGCGTTTCACGACTATTTCGCTCGTGGGTATCGGGTAACGACTTTTGTGGTAACACAGAACCGCGCATATTACGTTCTCACTAGGCTCGGCACGACATCTGTTGAGAAGGATTGAGCATGAAGCAGAAACCGGCTCACGAAATATTCACTACCGACCAGCGGCAGAAGCTGGTATCCCTACGGCACGAAATTCACCGCAATCCGGAGATCTCGTTCGAGGAGCACCATACCGCCGAGCGACTAGAGCGTGCACTCAGGGATGTCGGCCTCGAGGACATTCGACGTGTAGCTGAGACGGGAATTGTGGCTCGCATACCGGGAACGATCCCGGACGCTCCGGTGGTGGCGATAAGAGGCGATATGGATGCCCTGCCCATCCAAGAGGAAACCGACGTGGAGTTCTCGTCGGTCAACCTCGGCGTAATGCACGCTTGCGGACATGATGTTCACTCGGCATGGACAGTTGGGGCCGCGCATCTTCTCACTGCGGATCCGCCAAGTGGTGACATAGTAATTCTGTTGCAGCCCGCAGAGGAAACCGGTCGCGGCGCGCCGGTGATGATTGAGGCAGGCGCACTTGATGGTGTTTGCGCGATCTTCGGATGTCACGTAGACATGCGATTCGAAGTGGGTCAAGTAGTGGCTCAGCCAGGAAGCGTCGCGGCCTCGGCGGACGATTTCACGATAGAACTGACCGGTCACGGCTCACATGCGGCACGGCCACACGAGGGCAATGACCCGGTAGTTGCGGCGGCCGCACTCATCTGCACTCTACAGACAATCGTGTCACGCCGGTTGGCACCAGGTACGCCCGCGGCAATCACCGTGGCAGTTGTTGAGGCCGGTAGCGCCCACAACGTTATTCCCAATGCGGCTCGGCTGTCCGGGACAATCCGCGCGGCCAACAATGACATCAGGGCCCGATTGGAAACTGAGCTGAGGCGTTGCGCGGCCGGGATCGCCTCCGCGCACAACATGACCGCCGACGTCTCCGTACGTAACGGCACTCCGCCCCTCGTAAATGAAACGAGGACAACTGCATGGGCTCAGGAGGCCGTTTGTGATTTACTGGGCGCGGATGCCCTGGTTACGCTCCCGGAACCCAACCTTGGTGGCGAAGATTTTGCCTGTTACTTAGAGAAGGTCGATGGCAGTTTCCTTAGGATCGGCGCCCGCAATGCCGGACAACCTCCCATTCCAGCGCATACGTCTCGCTTCCTGCCCGCCGACGAGTCAATTTTTGTCGGCGCAGCGGTCCTGGCGGCGGCGGCTCGTCGGGCCTCGGCTGCGTCACTGAAGGCGACATAAGAAATTGGAATGATTGCGGTAGGTAACCAACCTCAATCACGCTTCGGGGCCTTGCGCCGTCGCATCATGAGACTCCAGCCTACCAGACCACCCGTGCCACCTACAGCCGCCCCGCCAATCAACCAAGCAAGGTCGGTTCTGATGGCGGTGCCTATCCAGCCACCCAAAAAAGCGGCCGCCCAGACCACGAAGGGTGTGAGCAGCCAGCCGATTGTCCGTCCAAGCCGCTGAGTCGGCGTTCGGGTCACCGTCGCCGCAAGGCCGCTGCCAGGGGAACGTGGAGCACCAAAGCGAGAGAGAAGGCCAGGGCCATAATGGCGGTGCGGAACGGCCCTATGCCAGTCATGACCAGGATACCGAACAGCACCAGGGCCATCACCAGTGTCTGTCCAATAGTGCTGACGAGATTCACCTGGCCGTCTCGGTTCATGATCGCATAGAGCCACGAGCCAAGCCAGGCCAACACCGCTGAGCCCATCCACCAAACTGGGATGTACCAGAATCCGCTCCCGCCACCGATTTGATCCCACGTGAAGTGGTACATGTTCAAGGGCCGGAGGATTGCCGTATCGAGGACGGTAAAGGTCAACGCACCCAACAGCCCCACCAAGGCGCTCCAGGCGATAGAATCAACATCGGTCGGCCGCATCCAAATAGCCGGTAGAAAACTGAAGACCACCCCACCCACCAGTACCAGCAGCGACTGGACCACGGTCTCCGAAGTGCCCGCCATTGTTCGGGACAAAAGTGCGAAAACGGTGACTCCCAACGCGGTAATAACACCCAGCTTCACTCCACTTGTGACTATGGCTCTAGCGCCGTAGCTAGAGAGGTTCGCTGGTTGGGTGACAGAGGTCATGCAGTACCTCTCCAAGGGTCAAAGTCAGGATTCCGATACCAAGTTATCGGAGGAGGCTTCCGAGTTCAACGCCGGGCTTCATAGGTTACCTGGCCTCGGTCTCGCAAGCAGCACCTCTCTGCATCGTATCGATGAGATTAAGGATCTTCCAACCTCCTCCGGTTCTAACCAGCTGAAACGCGTCAATACCGCAATGACTGAACTCCTCGCCGAGATAAAACGCGTATTTTGTCCATACGGTCGCCATGTTTCCGTCGATCTTGATTTCCCAATCCCATATCCGCTCGTCCCAGATCTTGTCGTGCTCGCGTCCGATCGCTGAGACAAAACCCTCCAGTGCCGCGTCATCCACCGTGAGTTCGCCGTCCTGACCGGGAGCACGCGACAGTCTGGCTTGCTGGTGGAATGCCGCCCGAGCCAAAGCGCTGTCCCCGCTCCGCATCGCTTTGAAGAGACTTCGAATGGGCCGCATCACCCCATCCTCGGCCCCCTGAGCGTGGGCGGTAGCAGGCGCCAACAGCACAGTGACCAGTATCGCAAGCTTCTTCATGGCGCAATATCCTCTCGTCGGTGAGTTGCCTGCGGCCGCTAACTCCCGTCTCCGGCGAATTGGCCGCTCAACAGGTCGAACTGCTTCGCGAGGCGTGGTCCGATAGCTTCGCCTTCGTGTTTGAAAAAGACGAACGCCTTCTGCCAGTTCTGACCGTCAATACGCTCTGCCCACTCGCGCAGTTCCGACTCGCTATAGGATTCCCGTCTCAATCGGAGATATCCCGTCTCTCCGGTATCCGCCAGCCGCGCGTCTGTAGTGTCTTCTGTATCGGCCGTGACTAGTGCAATATTGCGACGCTTCAGAACATCATAGACCTCGTCGTCGAACCAACTGATGTTCCTGAATTCAATCGCAACGGGTGCCCCACTGGGAACCCTTCCCAGGAATTGGCTGAGTCGGTCTAGATCTTTCTTGAGATTAGGCGGTAACTGGAACAGGATGTTGCCCAGTTTTTCACCGAGGACAGACAGCTGACTAAATAGGAAAGACAGTTCGTCCCCTACATTGCGAAGCCGCTTGATATGCGTGATACGGCGCGACGCCTTTATGACAAACAGGAAATCGGCTGGAACCTGACTTTCCCACTGAGCTAGCACGTTCTCTGTCGGCATCCTATAGAAGGTGTTGTTTATCTCGACCGACTTGAACCGCTCTGCGTAATAGGAGAGCATCTCGCTGGCCTTTATTGATGCGGGATAGAAGCTCCCCTTCCACTCCTTGTAGGAATATCCGCTAGTGCCGGTAAGGACTCGCATACCTAGAACTTCTTCAGGTCTACCTTGCGCGTATTGTATTTCTTGAGAAACTCTCGATGAAGTCTATCCTGAGGATACGACTCGTCAGCTCCATACGGGTAACTGGACATGCCGCCAAATGGGAGCGGTCCCACTGTTCTGCCTTCAGCGGTATTGAGATCTCCATCCTTAATCCACCCCACACTGTAGAGCAAGAAATCCCGCGTCCAACCCGGCTTGGGGCTTGGTACATGCGACGCATCAAACTCCAGGGTGAGTTCGTCACCTGAGTTTAGGATCACATACATGTCATCCTCCTCGCCCATCAGCGGTAGGACATCACCATAGCGCGTGTAGTATCCTTCCAGATCCCGCCACCTCTGCTCTGTTGTAACGTCACGGTACTCGAACCAATGAGGACCGTACCTGCCACCCTTGCGAAAGAGACGAGAGAAGCCCCTGTAGTGAAGGTCCGCGCTTTGTGGAGAGAGCGTGGTACGGATCATCTGAGCGCGAGACGATCCGCGGGAGAAGAAGATATAGTCCCAATACACCTCCATATTCGTGCGGATGCGGACTCTTCGATCGTCGACGGTCAGGAACTTTTCCCTTAGATCCAAGACCACCATCTTATTCTTGCCTGTTGGGAAGCTCATGTCGGGAACTACAGTCTCCCACTCCCCGTTCGAATTTACTACCTGCAAATATGGAGAGATGGCTCGCATGTTGGACTGCGACATCGAGACATTTATGCTGGCATCAGTCGGAAAAACCCACCCGTTCAGATAGAGAACCACATCGCCTGAACTAGCGGCACTTCCCAGGTCCAAGACAAGATCATGCATTTCCGTAATGCCTTGGTGCCTGCCAGGAATCAGGTTTGCCACATAGCGATCGTCTTTCGTCTTGACCATCGAGAGCAAATCATTCCCTCGTTCGTCAGTAGCGGCCACAGGCGAGTACCGGTTTCCTACCTGATGGATCCTCAGATCTGACGCCGGGGGCGGAACAAATCGTTCGTCGACAAACACTGCCACTGATTCTGGATGGTCCACAACGAGCAAGTTGACCTTATCTATGTACGCCGCCTCCCATAACTCTTCCGTGATCTGCAGCGCATAGACCCCGTCCTCTTCCTTCAATAGGCCGCTCGGGATCTTGATGTACTCATGGCTTGCACCGGGTGGAGCAAACGCCGTAGCTTCACCCATTATTCCCAGTGGCATACCCAGCGCGCTTTGCCAGAGAACATCTGTGACGAACTGGTATTCCTCACCATTCCATACATAGAGAAATCCGCACGACCCCTTGAGAGTTTGTTCCTCTACTAGGTCCTGGTCACTCCCTGGAAAGAACAGGTTCTCAGGAGCACCGTTGGTCCAGATGATCCGCACGACATCGACCTTTAGATGTTGGCCAAGGCCCACGTGTGTGACGGGATCTGTGACTACTCGCATTTGGTAGAGGTCGCCAGCGCGGATCTCTACTTTGGCACCAATCCCAAAATGGTTGTTCTTCCCGCTTCCGGTCCTCAAACCCACCAATTGGAGCTTGATATAATGATTGGCATCCCCACCGTCATTCCTAGCCAATCGTACCCGACCATCTAGTCCCATGATGAACAGGTCCATATCTCCATCTTCGTTGTAATCAGCAGTCACTACCATGCGCCCCGACGTTACGTCGTCAGGCAAGAGGGAAGACATGTCTTCGTATCTGCCGGAGCCATCGTTGTGAAACAAGAGCGCCGCTCTCCCGTCGCCATCGATGGCCTCACCCACTACCACGAGATCCAGGAATCCATCGTTATCGAAATCGACGAAGACTGCGTCCAGCCCCTTTATTCCCGTGAGCGCGCGAAATGCACGGCGCGACCTCTGATCCTCGGAAAAAGTCCCGTCGCGATTGTTGCGATATAGATGATGGGACGCACCGTTCAACGACGTCAGAAAAATGTCCACGAATCCGTCGCTGTTGTAATCACCCACCGCCACCGCACCACCTCCATCGGCACCGCCGAGCCCGCTCTCAGATGCGACATCCTGAAAGCGGCCTTGCCTCAGGTTGGAATACAACCGGTTAGCACCGGATTCACTTACGACGAACAGATCCAGATCTCCGTCCTCATCGAAGTCACCCATGGCAATATCCCGGGCCGCAACATCGGATCCGGTTAGTCCCATGATGCCGGACCTTTCCGTGAAGGTGCCGTTCAAGTTGTTCCTATAGACCTCGTTGGATCCTTGGTTAGCCACGAAGAGATCCAGATCGCCCTCTTGGTCCAAATCGGCAAAGAGTGCTCGGTAGCCGGTCGCATTGCCTCCCACTCCCGTCCGTCCCGTCACATCCTCAAAGCGTCCGTCTCCGACGTTACGATAGAGAATGTTGGCACCTCTTTGAACTACGTACAGATCCAACAAACCGTCGTTGTCATAGTCACCAAAGATTGATCCGGTGACGGTTCCACTTCGCTTTATTCCCGCCTCCGACGCAACATCCGTAAATTTGCCCAGGTCGTTGCGGAACAGGTAAGCTGTGCTCCCAGATCCATCTGGGCTCCAATTGGAAACAAATAGGTCTTGATCTCCATCTCCATCGTAATCTTCTACCGAGAACTGTCCGCCCTCCACGTCCGTTACTGGTCGGTTCGTATCACCCGTAGCGATGATATTCAAACCCGCTGCCTCTGAAGCGTCAGTGAACCGCAGAGCAGCAAGAATGGCTGAGGGATCCCGAGTTGCGGCTGACACGTTGCGACTGAACGTGATGATCGGGAAACCCACATCAGCGCCGCTGGGCCCTACGAGATCCCTGAGCCCAGCTTGATAGATGGGAGTAACCTTCAAGAAGTTATGAACCATGATCGTCGGCTTCAGAGCGTTGTCTGTTTGGCCCGTTCTCAACAGCGACAGTGCCTGCTCGAAGAAATCTGTTGCTTCCTTTGGAAGTTCGGGTACCTGTCGCCTTACTTCCTCAAGGTGAGCGATCGCCGCATCCGCATCCTCGCTTCGCACCAAGTGTTCGATCAGATGAAACCGAGCGGCTATGTTTCCCAAAGCAAACTCAACTATCCGTTGGAGGTACTCTTCCCCTCTCTCCCTAACGTCGCTGTCGTCGGAACGTGACAAAATGTCGGCCAGTGCATACATGACCCTGACATTGGTAGAATCAGCGGCAACTGCTTCCTCGAGTTCACTGACGGCAGACTCCGACCTATCCGTCAGGTCATACACCTTTGCAAGAAGCAATCGAAGGTCAGCATCGTCCGGCGCCAGGTTGCGAGCATCCACTAGACGGCTCTCGGCGTCTTGATATTTCCCTAGACGCAGGCTGACGAGGCCAAGGTTTGCGTATCCGAGCGGCTCGTCCGGCACCAATTCGATGAGGCGACCAAATTGTTCCTCGGCCTCTTCTAGTCGGTTCTCCTCGAGATAGGCAAGCCCCAAAGTGCGCAGAGTGATTATGTCAGTGGCTCTGCTACCGCTGTCGCTATCTCTCCCGCCACAGCCGATGGTCGCCATCAACAAGCAGATCGAGATTGAACGCGCAATTCCTACAATGAAAACTCTCATTGAAAATGCTCCGCTACCAGTAGCCTCTTAGCGCTCACTGAGATACGCTCCATTAGAGTTGTCGAAATATGCCGACACGGACCCGAGAACCCAAAGCTAGCCGCCTCACCGCGTTGCAGGAGGCCAGCCTGCTCCCTCGGTCATACCATGATCAGTCACGCGGTCGAATTGGGAACTCCTTGCCCTCGCCGATGCAAGTATGATCGCTGCCGCCTGTTTAGCATCGTGTTCCGCCTTCGAGCATGGCGCCTCTGCCATTTTTTCGAGCATGTGCGACACCTTCCTCGCGCCTTCCGCCGCCAACTTTCTGTGCCCCCGTTCGTGGCGCCGCAGCGCACTCAAGAACAAGTCCCATTTCTCGATGAGTGCAGGAGACGCGTTTCCAGGAACTTGCCACTCGGGAAGGATCGTGGTGAGGTCGAGCAAGACACGCCATTCTGCTATCTCACAGTACCCCCGTGCTGAATCCGCCCGGATCTGCAAGCGAACACGCCAGCGTGTGTAAGCGAAAAAAGACTCTCCCGCCTCTTTCGGCCCCAACACCATCATCTCCCGAAGTAACTGCCGTTCACTCCGGCCGGCGATCTGATACACGACCTCCGTGTGGGCAAGAACCACCTCACTGGGTATCGGTGCGACATGCGTATCTCCAAGAGTGCAGCCCACAGCTAGAATGAGAGTAATTGTAAGGACAGCTCTCACGTTCACTCGCTCTGCCTTTGGTGCTTCCGGCAAGCCTCGGCTATGGCATTCGCAACTTGTGTCGGATCAGTTATAGGGGCGCTGCACAAGCCATTGAGGCAGATGTAGAGAGCGGCTTTTCCATCTACAGTCGATTTTCCTTGCAGCAACGGCAGATCGTCGAACTCGCCCTCCTCTCGGACATGTCTCAGCGCCTCGACTCGGTGCGGAATGAATCGATTGGCCACCTCAGCTCGAAGACGCTGCAAGTCCGCTGCGCCACGTCGTCCGGCTAGCACGACCTCAATGGGCCCGTCCAGTAGCAAGTCCACTACAATCAGGGCCTTCGCAAAGGCTCGGGGAAATTGCACGACTGACCTGCCATACGCCCCAACAACGGCAAGTGACTTCTCCCTCAGATCATCCCGGTCCAAATGACATGACATACGAGCCAACACATTGGCCGCGGTCGCGTTTGCCGACGGCGTAGCCCCGTCGGTACCTTCCCGATACCGCATTATCATCCGCTCGTGGCGCCGAGAAGTGTGAAAGAATGCGCCGGATGCATCATCGCGGAACTCTGTCAGCAAGACCTCAAGGAGGCGCATTGCCTCCCGGAGATATCTCGGTTCACCACTTGCCTCATACAGTTCGATCAGCGACTCACCGAAGCACGCATAGTCTTCCAGGTATGCATTCAGGTGCGCCTTGCCTGCTCGGTACGTGCGCAGCAGTCCTTCGTCATTGTCCCGCAGCGTGGTAAGCAGAAACTCGGCTGCGCGAGTTGCAGCAGTCAGATACCGCTCGTCTCCAAGGACGCGATAGCCGGCTGCCAGCGAGTTGATCATCATTCCGTTCCACGAGGTGATTATCTTATCGTCCAGCCCGGGAGCGACTCTCTTGAGGCGTCGTTCATAGAGTTTCTTTCTTGCCTCTGTCACTATGTCACGAAGTTCGAGCGGCGTCATATTCAGTTCGGTGGCAACCGATTCGAACGGCCGCCGAACATTCGGTATACTCTTCCCCTCCCAATTCCCATCCGCAGTTATGTCATAGCAGGTACAGAAACAAAGCGCTGACCTCTCATCGAGTACATCTGCTATCTCTTCCGGCGTCCAGACAAAGAACTTGCCTTCTTCTCCTTCAGAGTCTGCGTCGGTTGAGGAATAGAACCCTCCTTCAGGAGAGGTCATTTCGCGGAGAACGTAGTCTAGAGTTTCGACGGCTACGTCTTTGTAGAGAATGTTCTGTGTCACCTGATATGCTTCGAGATAAATCCCGGCGAGCAGAGCGTTGTCGTACAGCATTTTTTC
Source organism: Gemmatimonadota bacterium (assembly GCA_036679605.1). Taxonomy (GTDB): domain Bacteria; phylum Gemmatimonadota; class Gemmatimonadetes; order Gemmatimonadales; family GWC2-71-9; genus JAZDCZ01. The sequence continues at coordinate 38,997 of JAZDCZ010000173.1, read as the reverse complement.
GAAATGCGGTATCAGCCATTCTCTGTCGGTGGAATAACGAGCAAACCCTCCACCTACATGGTCGTAGATTCCGCCGCTTGCCATAGAATCGAGTGTCTTACAAACCATGTGTAAGGCACGCTCATCCCCAAATCGCGTGTGCAGGCGCAGTAGCAGCGAAAGGCTCGTGGCAGGTGGGAACTTTGGGGCTGGTCCGAATCCCCCGAACATCGGATCGAAGTCGTCCGCGTATTGCTCAAGTGCCAGACGCAGTTCGGTAGTTCCTACTGCCACCGAAGGGCCCAGGTCTGCCATCTGGCTCTTCAAACGCTCAGTGAACCGGCCTGCTTGTGTTCGCAGGCCCTCGCGATCATCCTGCCAGGCCTTATCGACGCCGATCAGGATTTCGCTAAACCCGGGCCTACCGAACCTGCCCTCCGGATGGAAATACGTCCCGGCAAAAACTGGTTCGAGTTCTGGCGACAGAAAGACGGTCATCGGCCATCCACCTTGTCCGTGGTTTAGCGCAACCGTCGCAGCCATGTAAATTTCGTCGAGGTCAGGACGCTCTTCGCGATCGACCTTGATATTCACATAGAGTTGATTCATCAGGGCGGCGATTCGCTCGTTCTCGAAGGATTCCCGCTCCATCACATGACACCAATGACAGGCCGCATACCCAATCGACAGCAGAATCAGCCGATCCTCACGTTTCGACCGATCGAGCGCCTCACTCCCCCATGCGTACCAGTCCACCGGATTGTGAGCATGTTGAAGGAGATACGGACTCGTCTCGTGTATCAGACGGTTGGTATGTTCAAATGAGTCTTTTGAGGGCGTCATTCGGATGCGTCAGGAAACGGGATCTACCATTCGAGCTTCAGATGCCTTGCTGCGATCCTGAGACCAAGCAATGTCAGGTGCGGTTCGGTATGGTCGATCTCAGAGGACAATGCAACGATTTTCGGTGCCAGGCCTCCAGTTGCCACGACATACGGTGTGCAGTCGTTGGGCCACTCGGCCTTGATCCTACGAACGATACCATCTACTGCATCGGCTGACCCAAACAGAATACCGGCACGAAGACACTCCTCGGTGCGCCGTCCAATGACACGCTCTGGCGGTGTTAGGTCGGTGGAAGGGAGCTTTGCCGCTCGCTCGGCCAAATTGTCTGCAGCGGCTCTCAGCCCCGGGGCGATTACTCCTCCAAAAAAACGACCGTCGCCTGTAATACAATCGAATGTGGTGGCTGTTCCGAAGTCCACCACGATAGTGTCTCGCGCATAGAGTTCAGCCGCAGCTAGAGTGTTGATGACCCGATCTGCGCCAACCTGCATCGGCTCCTCCACATCGAGTTTGATGGGTAGTTTCGATGTCGGACCGACTATGACCGACCGCACACCCGTTGCCGACTTGACTCCACCTGCGATTGACTCGGTCACTCCGGGCGCCACAGAGGCTATCGCTGCAGCACGCACCTCGTGCGTAGAATGTCCAGCGTGACCAAGATAAGACGTGAATACAGCTGCCCACTCGTCGGCAGTGCGACCCGTTGTGGATGTGAGTCGCCAATTGCCGGTTAGCCGCTCACCATCAAAGACGCCAAGGGTAATTTCAGTATTGCCGACATCAATCACCAGAAGCATCTGACTCCTCGACCATTAGAGTTTTTCGTACCATGCCGTTGCGTCTCAGTACGATAACGGAAAGCGCTATGCTGATGGCCAGAGCTGTTCCCCACATTGCGTGCCCGGAAGGCGCCGAGAAGTTCTGGCCATCTCTAATTGGACGAGATAATGCGGACGCTGCCACACCGGCTGACAGCGTGCCGCTGTACAGTGCGGATACCAGCAGGGAGCCCGACAGCACATAAAGGCAAGTGGCAGTCAAGGCACTGATAGATCCGAGCAGTATGAGATTCGTCCCGCCCATTCCCGACAAAGAGAGCAGCCCATACCAAGCCATCGCCGCGACTGAGGCGATCAGCACGGGGAGGAGCCCTGCTCCCTCTGGCTCGCCCACGAGCAACCTTCGAAACGCCAACTCTTCCGCGGCTAGTTTCGATGTGGCACCGAGCGCCACCAGGAACATCAGGGCAGGAACCGCCGCGGCAGCACATCGAGTGGATTCTGCGTCGACCGCACTAGTTTCGCCCAAAGTAAAGAAGCACATCTGGTATGCTTCCCCGCCCTGACCCGAGACATCCACCAATAATCCTGCGATCGCCGGCAACAACCCCAGAGTAGCGGCTGCGGCATACCACCCGATGAAAGGTCGCTGATGGACGAACGCTATTGCGAACCCCCATGCTACAGTTCCCGCCACTACGAGCATCCCTTTGCCCAAATCGACTTGGGAAGTCACGTACCCGGAACCGGCCCGTCCCGCAATCACAATGGTGAGCGCACATACAATTGCAACAACCAAGACTGCCGGAACCGAGAAACGTTCCCGCCACGGACCGCTGGGCCAGATCCCGATGGGAACACGCATACCGAGAAGGATCAATACGGCCATGACTCCAAGACTGAGCGGTGCTATTGAGTCGCCCAGGAGGCCGTGGAGCGAATCGTTTCGCAAGAACCACCATGACGCGAGCAGCAGAGCTACGACCGCCACTCCACGGGTCCACCACGGAAGGTCACGAGAGGACAACACTTCCCCCAATCACTCGTTCCAGGCCATCGCGGGTCTCCACCATCAGCGCACCGGCACTATCGACTCCTCGTACAATCCCAGCTATGGGAGCAGAAGTGCCTCTGTCACGCAACCAATCCGACGCCTCGAACGCGCGCAGCTCATCTTCCGTAAGAAATTCGGCATGCGACATTCGATGTAGCTTGGGCACCAAGCGCTCCAGCACCTCCAATCTGGTGACATTCGGCAGCAGTCCATCTAAAGCGATTGCCGTCTTGGCCAGGTCACTCGGCAATTCACCATGAACGTTCATCCCTATTCCAATCGCCAACCACTGCAATCGATCTCGCAACCACCGTGCTTCACACAGCACTCCTGCCAGTTTCCGTCCGCTCGCTATCAGGTCGTTGGGCCATTTCAAGAACGCTTCGGCGCCAAGTTCGCTGAGAGTTTCCACCATCTTGAGTCCTACTCGAATCGATAACACGCCTATGCCAATGGAGCCACCAGTCCGAACCAAGTAACCGAGCCAGATTCCAGTCTTCGGCGGACTATTCCACCGCCGGCCCAACCTCCCTCTCCCCGCCACTTGCTCATCTGCGATTACGACGGTTCCGCCAGGTGCCCCCTCTGCCGCCATCTCATGAATGATGTCCAACGTGCTCGTCACCTTCGCCAGGCTGAGGCAACTCGTCGCGCGAAGACGTCTTGCCAAATCTGCCGGGCCGACCCCATCATAACTCATCCTTGAGCAGCCGCCCATATGACTGTTGCAATCCCGACAATGATGCAATAGGGCGCAAATCTGTGAAACTTGCCTTGCTTCAGAAGAGCTACCAGAAGCCGTATGGCGAGTATGCCCGACGCCACCGATGCTACAAAACCTGCCAGCAATGGGATCGCTCCGACCGCCGTGACGTCGGCAGCAAGATTCGGCAACTGCAGTACCGCTGCTCCGAGCACCACCGGTATAGATAGCAGAAACGAGTATTCGGCTGCCCGAACCGCATCTAGACCAAGCCACATAGCCGTGGCAATCGTGGAGCCCGAACGCGAGATACCGGGCAACACCGCCGCCGCCTGTGCCAACCCGATGACTCCTGCCGTTTGCATTGACGGCGTTTTTGCAACATCTCCACGTGGAGCACGCCGAGTACTCCACAGAATCGCGCCTGTGACCAGAAAGTCTATTCCGACAACCATCAGAGAATCGAAGACCTTCTCTATCCAATCCGCCAGGAAGAATCCAATAAATGCTGCCGGGAGCGTACCGATTGCCAGCAACATCAGATAATGCAATTCATCGCGATCACCTAACATTGCACCAGACAAGAGGCGCCATAGTCTACCGCGATAAACAAACACCACTGCGATCAGTGTGGCAACGTGAAGCACAACTTCTACCAGGACACCAGGGCTCGACAGGTTGAACAGTTTCTCCGTAACCACGAGATGACCTGAACTCGATATGGGCAAGAATTCCGTTAGTCCCTGAACGATTCCCAATGCAACACCTTGCCACAACGTCATCCAGCTAACACGCGCGCGTAGAGATCTTCGTAGAGCGGGACCACCCGTTCCGTACTGAATGTCTTCGCTCGCTCGACCGCGGCCTTTCTCATTGCTGAAAGGCGTGCACTGTCTGAGAGTAGTTCTATAGATCTGTCAGCCATTCTCGCAACATCACCTGGTGCCTCCAGCGCTCCAGTTTCTCCATCAATGATCACTTCAGGAATACCTCCAACATTACTTGCAACAACAGGTACCCCGCATGCCATTGCCTCGAGTGCGCTCAATCCGAACGACTCTGAGTCGCTTGGCAGAAGATAGAGATCGGCGGCACGCAAGAGTTCCGCCACATTATCGACCTTTCCGAGGAAGCGCACTTTATCAGCTATTCCGAGTTGCTCGGCCTCAGCCTCGGTCTCCTGTCTCTGCGGACCATCTCCCGCGAGTATCAAGATCGCCGGCATCGCCTCGTTGATTCTCGAAAAAATTCTCACAACATCCGGAACCCGCTTCACTTGTCGGAAGTTCGATATATGCGTTACCATTTTATGCCCAGACGGTACTAGGCGAGCGTAGTCACCAGCGCGATCGTCAGTTGGATAGTATTCCGAGAGATTGATGAAGTTAGGGATGTGCTGGATATCGCAACGACTGCATCCAAATTCCTTGTATGTCTGCTCACGCAGATACTCTGATACCGTTGTGACTGCATCGGAACGCTCTATCGAGAATTTTGTCACGGTGAAGAACGAACTCTCCAAACCAACCAAGGTGATATCGGTTCCATGCAACGTCGTGATCACCTTTATCGGATGCTCTTCCTCCAACATCTGCTGCGCCAAGAATGCGGCCGGTGCATGGGGAATGGCATAATGAACATGGAGGATATCCAAGTGCTCTCGCAACGCGACTTCGTGCTGCTTGACCGCCAGCGCCAGCGAGTACGGGAAGTACTCCAGCAACGGATACGTTGCACTCAGATCAACTTCATGGAAGAAAACTCTCTCGGCAAACTCACGCAGTCTGAACGGAGAAGCATATGATATGATGTGGACGTCGTGCCCCCGCCTACCTAACGCGAGCCCGAGTTCGGTGGCCACAGCTCCTGATCCGCCATAAGTCGGATAACAAGTAATACCAATTCGCATCAATTCACCTGTTCATTCCAAAGATCGACCATTCGTTGAGCCAGGAACTCGGGCGAGTCACTAGCATCCAACGCCACTACGTTGCCACCAGACAATTGGTGACGGAACCAGGTCTCCTGGCGCTTAGCATATCTTCGTGTGGCAATGACAATCGCCGTACCAAGTTCGGAATGCGTTAAGTCGCCCGCCAGATACCTCACTACGTCTCGATATCCCACCGCATCCAATCCAGGGGCATCGGGTGCTACACCGCTACTAAGCAATCGCTCGACTTCAGTCACCCATCCGGCCTCGAGCATCTTGGACACCCTAACCTCAATGCGATCGCGGATAACCGAACGGGGCACGGTAAGCCTGATGTAGAACGGCTCGATGGCCCCTTCCAGCCTGGCCTTCTCCTGCCACCAAGACAGCGGTCGACCGGTGAGAAGAGACACCTCTACAGTTCGAGCAGCTCGTTGGCGCCCGCCACCGCCATATTCGGAGTCCAGTCGCGAAGCCCAGCGCCCCAATCCGCCTACGTTTGCAGTCCAGCTTCGCAACCGATCTCGCCTTGTAGGGTCAATCGGTGGTTCCCTGAACAGTCCGTCTGCCAACGCACGCACATAGAAGCCCGTGCCGCCCACCACAACCGTTTGCCGCTCGGGATCCGCCGCGCCCAGCCACCGAACCGCATCCGCTGCGAAATGTCCGGCGCTGTATCGCTCTCCGGGATCGACCAGATCGAGACCGTAGTGTGGAACCCGAGATCGCTCGCCCAAAGTCGGCTTCGCTGTCCCAATATCCATGCCCCGATACACTTGCCGCGAATCTGCGGATATCACAGAGATCTGCCGGAGACGGGCAAGCGCCAACACTGCGGCCGTCTTACCGACTGCCGTAGGGCCTACGATCACCGGCACAAGCGGCTTATGATCGGCCAAATTTCCGTTCCAGCTCTTCTCGCGGCAATTTGACGATGGTGGGACGCCCGTGAACATCGTGGGGTGGGAGTTCGCAAGCGAATAACCTATCTATCAGATCAGACATCTCGGCGGGTTCCAAACGCTGCCCGGCCTTGATCGCTGCCTTGCATGCGTACGTCGCAGCAAACCTTTCGAGCCGGTTAAGTCCGCCCAGTCTTCCAGTTGAAAGATCCGCCACTAACTCCTCGAAACATAGACGCGCGTCGAATCGAGGATGCGGATTCGGAACTGCGTGCATGACAATCGATCTGCCTCCGAATTCCTCCACTTCGAATCCCACCGCAGACAGAAATTCGCCGTTTGCGCTAACCGCTTCCAGCCCTTCGGCGTTCAAGTCAACCGTGACCGGAAGCAAAAGCCTTTGTGCAGCAGCGGCAGTTCCGCTCAACTCGGCCATCGCATGCTCGTACAGGATTCGCTCGTGGGCAGAATGCTGATCCACGATCGCAACTCCATCGGGAGTTTCAAAGATGACGTACGTATTGAGTACCTGAATAAGTTGTCGACCTGGAACGTATGAAGCGGCCGAACTCCCAGCGGACCGAGCAAATAAATCAGGCAACACTACATCCGGGAGATCGGCTGACCCAACCCCACCACTACTCCACGTTCGCCTATACCCATCCTCTGAGGCACCGTTGCCCCTGGGCACCCCGATCACCGCTGCTGCACCGATCGGACTCAGTGCTTCTCGAACTGCGGTCTCAACTGCGCGCTCCACGAATATGCGATCACGGAACCGCACTTCGAGCTTCGAAGGATGGACATTGACATCCACTCGATCACCTGAAATACCGATCGATAGAAAGAGTGTCGGTCTAGCTCCCGGAGGAATCGTTGCTCTGTAGCCGGCCTCGGCAGCACGTACCATGAAAGGATCCTTGAACGGCCTTCCATTTACAAACAGATGAGCCTTGCGGCCACTTTGCTTCGCATCGGCAGGGCGCTGAATAAATCCCCGTACGGAAATAGGACCGTTTGCATATTCTACGGGAACAAGCTGCTCGGCTGTGGCTCTACCGAACAGAGCAGCTATCCGGTCGATCACATTGGACACTCGGGGTGCGTCAACGAGTTTGTGCCCGTCACTGGTCAGACGGAACGATACCTCTAGACGCGACAGAGCAAGTACAGTGAGTGCCTGTACCGCCGCGCGAGTCTCGCTGCGGGCCGAACGTAGAAACTTACGACGTGCTGGCGTGTTGAAGAACAATCTTTTCACAGTTATCGTCGAGCCTCTGCTACGAGCGATCACCTCGACGGGCTCCAGCTTACCGCCGGTCACCACGATTTTCACACCCTCAGCTGTTGACTCCCCTTCTTCATCCTGCGCGGTTTCCATTGCAAACTGAGAGATCGATGCTACTGCCGGCAGCGCCTCACCACGGAAGCCATAGGTCGATACGCCTATGAGATCTGAAGCAACACCGATCTTACTTGTGGCATGTCGGCCAAGCGCCAATACGGCATCGTCACGATCCATACCACACCCGTCGTCCCCTACACCTATAAGTGAACGTCCACCGTCCTCGAGTTCAACCGTAATGTTGTATGCACCCGCGTCGAGCGCGTTCTCGACGAGTTCCTTGACCACCGACGCCGGACGCTCGACCACCTCTCCTGCAGCAATCTGGTCGGCAACTGCATCCGGAAGGGTCTTGATCCTTCCCATTAGATGCGAGTCAACTCGGATCGAATCAACCAGCCCTGGTCTCGTCCGTGCTCGACTAGAACCCAAAATCCTTCAACCCTCAGCACTCTGACTGCACTGCTCCGTTCTAGAGATCCTCGGGTAGCCGCAGGACCGTAGGGAGCCTCTCGTAAGGACGCGGTGGGCGGAACGATTAGCGCTATTGGTTGCAGATACAAACGTCGAATGTATTCACCATATGCGGCGGTTGCCGTGGCCAATACCAATAGTAGGATCGCCCGCCTCCTTACACGAAACCCCACAAGGATCCAACCCAACACCCACAACAAAGCGGCAGCCAATAACGACTCAGCAGGCGTGAGCGGAGATACCCAGGTTAGATCGCGAGAAACCACATCATGCGCCAGCGAACTCCTCAGCGCCTTTCGTATCTCTCTATTTCGGGGTTCGAGTCTCGCAGCCCTTACCCATGCTGCCTTGGCCTCCGACTTAAAACCCGATCGATTCATTACCAAGCCGAGATTGTACTGATGGGCAGCCGACCACGGCTCCGCTTCAGTACGTTCGAGAAAGCTATCTGCAGCAGCGCGCAGGGCTCCTGTCTCGTAAAGCCTCTCCGCTGATTGTGCGTGGGACAGAGTCACAATCGAAATGGAAAGCAGCAATATCGTAAAGTGAACAGATCTCGGTATTCTTGATTCTGGCGACATCACGATCAAGGCTTTCAGCACTTCCTCCATCTCGGCCACCAGCTCTTCGGGATCGAGTTCACCGGAAGGACCATAGCGAACCTGCCACACCCGGTCTCTAACTCCAGCAGTATGCATCGCAACGTGCTCCTCAACTCCAGCCGCACGGAGCGCATCGGCCAGATGGTCCCGATCATGGCGTTGCGCTCCACTGACAATGTTCTCCAGTGCTAGTTTGAACTCCAGGCTCGTCCTTTCAAACGCATTGACTTCGCGCAAAACCGCGGCCGAGCGTCGAATCGTAATGCGCGGGAGCATTCGCATCCCGTACACTGCAAGCGGAGGCAAGATCAGCAGGAGCAACCATGACCACATTGACAGCGACTCCGTCAGCCGTGCCGAGTCCACTCGCATTGAAGTTTGCATCAGGGCAGCCAGACCCCCCGATCTCCCACGTGACGCAGTAGATTCCCGGATCAGAATCTCCAGGCGCGTGGACCGGAGGGACACGTAATCTGATATCCCCAAGTCAAAGTATTCGTATAGCGGTTGCGGTACTCGTTGCACACCGGCTGAATCCGCGACGATCAAATAGTGAAACCTCTTCGTGCCAGTTATTTTGCCTTCCCCAGGGCCAAGATCCACTGCCACGTTCTCTGGATAGACTCGTAGGCCGCCAGGCCACTTGATCTTGGGTTCGGGCCAAAGCGAGACGTTCCCCCTTCCAGACACCGTCGCCACTACCATTCCTGCTTCTCCCACACTGAGTTCCGTCGGAGTGATTTCGACGGAGAATTCGAGATTAACTCCTGCCGCGCCCTCGAACTGCGCCGGGCGCGACGCCGTGGGCTGGGGCGACACCATTATGTACACGCTGTCGCTCTGCACCTCGTGCCTGCGCTCTCTGCTCAGAAACGAGAACGTAAGTGGCAAGCTATACGAGACCTTTGCAGGGCCAACCTCGAAGTTCCCCGGAGTAAGCGGAAAGACAGCTTGGTGATGGACGTACAGGTCATACCAGGTAGCACCTACTTGGCGGCCCAGTGCAACCGCCCCAGCGTCCCCTCCCGGGTACGTCCAAGCTCCCGCCAACTGTGGTGGGTCGAGCAACGGCGGATTTCTGAGCCGCGAACGTATTTCTCGGGGGAACCAGGCTATGACGATGAGATCGATCTGTTCACCCAGAACGACTGAATCGGCTGATGTGACTATCTCCACGTAGGCCTCGTCCTGTGGCAGGGAATCAGGAACGTGGCTTTCGACCAATGCTCGGATGTGAGGATTCAGTACGTCTTGTCGCAGCAAACCTGCGGCAGTAACACTGATTTCGATCGGATCGGTCGAGACTACTGCATTGCCCATCCGTGCCCTTACCGCTCCAATACTGGCTTTGCCGGTTCTGTTGGCGCTCAACCGAAGTTCCCGAGTTCTGACGCGCGTTGACACTCCTGCGCTTATCGATACTTGAGAACGATCGCTCGTGCCGCGAAGGACTAGTCCACTCAAGAGAGGATCGATTATCTGAACCGGTTCGGTCCCAGTGGCTTGTACTGTTATTGTGAGTACGAACTCCTCACCGAGTAGGACCTGCTTCCTGTCCACTGATGCTTCCACCTGAACCTGCTGTAGCGAAAATGCGAGGACTAAGACGGCGGCTACCAATCGCGCTTCCCTCGAGTCTGTCGCATCTGAGATCGATTGCGGTTGAGCTTGAGACGGGTCTGGCGCTCCTCTTCGGCTATGGAATTGAGAATCTGCTCCGCTTGCGCAGCACTCAAACCCTGAGAAGGCGGAGGTTGCGGATCCTCCCCACCACCGGGGCCCTGGTTTTGTGCACCTGAGTTCTCCGGCGGTGGTGGCATCTTCTGAAGCGCCAACTCCAGGTTCCACTTTGCGGATTCGTCTTTAGGTCTCAGCAGCAACGCCTCCACGTAGTGTTGCTTCGCGCGTTCCAGGTGCTCGACTTTGTTGGTCGAGTCGAGATCAGAGAGACGCAACTCCAAGAGCCCGAGATTGTACTTGGCACGAAATCGCAATCCCGGTTCTATCGATCGGGCCGCCCGTTCTAAGCCAATGCGGGCCATTATTGAATCGCCCGACGCCAGCGCTGCGGTGCCTGCGTTGAACCAAACCGAATCTCCGCCAAGGCCATTTCTAGCTTGATCCAGATATAGGCGAGCTGACTCAGCGAACCTGCCTTGCAACCAGGCCTCTTCGGCGGCGTTACGGGGGGCCTGGCCAACCGCCGTCGGTGCTACACCAATGGAGAGCACCAGCACAGCCAATGCGCTTGTGCGCCTGGTAAGCGAATGAGCTAGCAACAGCATTACGGCCACTAGCAGAGGAATCCATGCACGCAACACGTCCTGGGCAGCAGTAGTCGTAGCTTCCGGTACTCTCTTGAGGGCTGAGACCAGATCGCGTACCGCACCAGCTTGATCGTCCAATTCTGCCGATACAAGCATTCCTTCGGAAGCGTCAGCTACGGCCGATAGGATGTCGTCCCGGCGCCGCGTGAGAACAATCTGATCTGCTGGATCCCGTTGGTAACCGATCAAGGTACCGTCACTGTCACGCACTGGAATCTGTGTTGGCCGAGTACTTCCCTCTGCGACGAACACCACGTGTATGCCGTCTCGCTTGAGCCGTTGCGCTGCCTTAATTGCCTCAGACAGCGAATCGTGCGCCTCTCCGTCGGTGAAGACCACCAGGACACGGTCTGCAACCTCTTCTTTGGCAATCAGCAAATCACGTCCCTGGTTCAGCGCTCGGGCAAGGTCAGTCCCGCCAGCGCTGGTTATGTCGGGATCCAGAGCCTCGATCATCAGATCTAGCGCGCTTCCGTCGACCGTGAGCGGAGACATGATGAAACTCTGCCCAGCGAACGCGATCAACCCAATGCGATCACCTCTAAGATCGTGAATGATCCTGCCCGCTTCCCGCTTCGCCAACTCTAGGCGTGAAGGCTCGATGTCCTCGGCCAGCATCGAGCGCGAGACGTCTACGGCCAGCACCAAGCTCAACCCCTTTGTTTCCGTCTCCACCACCCGCGTGCCCCATCTCGGACCAGCAAACGCCACCATGGCCGCCAACGGCGCCAAGGCCAACAGGATTGCCCCCCATCTCCCGGTGCGTCTGGCATCTTCCCCAAGTCGGCTCGACCATTTGTCGGCGCGCCTTACCCTCACTTGGCGCGCCCAAATCGCCAGTATCGCGATGATCGCTCCGACGATCGGGGCGGCGTACAAGGCAAACGGGATATCGAACACTATCATGGAATCCGCACCACCAGCGTCGCAGCCACGACCAATTCAAATGCGAGAGCGAAAAGACCCGTAAGTACCATCGGCCTGTACCATTCGTCGGCGTCCGTGAACCGCGTGATGGTGACCGGAGTCGTCTCGAGTTGATCGATCTGACGGAATATCCTACTCAGCGCCTCAGCGTCAGTGGCTCGGAAGTACCGGCCGCCGGTGGTTCGCGCAACGTCGCGTAACAATTCTTCGTCTATCTGTACCGGAAGAGTCTGATACCGCATCTGGCCCGACGGGCTGCGTCCGATCGGCATTCTCGCCTCTCCGTCCGTACCTACGCCAATCGTGTAGACACGTATTCCGAGGCTTGCTGCTGCCTGAGCAGCCGTCCGAGGATCCACCGTCCCGCGATTGTTCTCACCGTCGGTCAGAAGAACCACAACCTTGCTCCTGCCCGGCGCACGTCGCAGACGGTTCGCGGCAGTGGCAATGGCGGTCCCAATCGCCGTACCATCTTCCAGCTCCCCTATCTTGATCTGCCCAACCGCCTCCTCTAGTACCTGGTAGTCCACGGTAATCGGAACTCGAGTTAATGCATCAGCCGCGAAAATAACCAGCCCGATTCGATCGAATGCCCTTCCCCTTATGAACCCGATCGATTGCTCCTTGGCCACATCGAGCCTATTGGAGGGCGAGAAGTCTTCGGCCAGCATGCTGCTGGAAATATCCACGGCCAGCACGATGGCTATGCCTTCGCGGATCGATTCGGTAGTGCCCGGCCCTATCTGCAAACCTGCCGCCGCCAATATCCATGAACCCAGGGCCACCGACCGCAGTGCTACCGGTATTTCTGAAACCCATCGATGGCCAGACACACCGCTCCCAAGCGATGATACGTCGCTAAAGCGTGCTGCCCGCTTGGGTCGGCGGGTCCTCCACCAAATCCAGATCGGGAGAGCCAGAAGCAGCAGCAGAACGAAGGGCCGTGCCACCGCCATCAGACATTCTCTGCTGAATTGTTGACCAATGAGTCTCCCAGCAACTGAGCCCTTTCGGCCAGTTCAAGCACTTCGCCCGGGATCGCCGCTGCAAATCTTGCCCGGTCAAGCGCGCTCAGGGTTTCTGAGATCTCTCGAACCGGCCAATCTGGACGGAGTGATTCCGCAATTCCAACACACTCTTCCGTAGTTAGTTCTCGTCCGGCATCGGGGAGCAGGTCGGCGATTCTGTAGCGCAAGCGATCAGCGGCGGCAGCAACGACGGCGCGTGATTCGCCGGCACGAGCCCACTCTAGGAGAGGCGCTTCCGCAGTTTCCGTTACCGCACTCCCAAACGTTGGTCTGCTGGAGGACCTCCGTCGAAGAATCAGCCACGTCACAATCGCCCCCAGCGTCATTAGCACCGCAAACGCCAATGCCTGCGGTCTCTCACTTGGCTGCACGAGTGGCCCGAGTGACGGCTTGGGATCATACAGCGAATCGGCTGTCGGAAGTACCGATCGAACAATCACGTGAGCCGTGTCTCCCAGGACGTGTTCCACAGCTCCGTCCGGTGTGACCAGTTCAACGTCCGGCATGGCTATAGTCCAGGACCCCGGCTCAAAGAAGGCTAGTATATATGAGACCACGACCGAACCTTCCGAATAGCCTACCGTGGGTTCAGCAAGTAGTTGAATGGTTGGCGCGATTTTCAACTGGTCGACCTGAGATTCCACGCCCAGACCAGCCGTGATTAGCCGTGTCAGCCGTACTGTGTCCCCTACGGTCGGTGCGGACGGAGATACCGACCATACCGACGCTTGCGCAGCCAGTACGACGGCGAACGAGATCACCGCCTCAGCCGCCGCGCCCGCTCTGCAAAGGCTTGGTGCAACGGCTCGGCGTAGGGTAAGTCAGTGCGCAGGTATATGTGATCTACCTGCGCGTTCTTCAATGCTCTCCTTCTCGCCACCAACAACTGCTCTACAGCTATCTGAAGTTCTAGCCGAGTTGCCCGGTGCGAGGTGTCCACCAACATCTCGGTACCTAGCTCCGCATCGTGCAATTGGATCCACCCAACGTCCGGCAACTCGAGTTCGCGCGCATCGTCAATAGTCACGGCAATGACTTCGTGTCGGGCTGCCAAACTCCTTAGCGGCTCCTGCCAGTTCGTCGCCCTGAAATCAGAAAGGACCACGACAATCGACCTGTGCCGGAGTAGCCGGGATACATAGTTGAGTGCCAACCCAATGTTGGTCCCCCGCTCCCGCGGCGCAAAGGCGAGAAGATCCCGAATAACCCGGAGGGCATGACGCCTTCCCTTAGCTGGCGGGACCAGGTGATCGATACCGTTCGAAAAAACTACTGCACCCACCCTGTCGTTTTGCCGAGCTGCGGCGAGAGCCAACACAGCTGCCACTTCGACGGCTCGCTGGGCCTTCGTCCCCGGTCGTCCAAACTCCACAGATCCGGAACGGTCGACTACGAGCATCAACGTCAACTCACGTTCCTCTTCAAAGACCTTCACATACGGAGATCCCATTCTCGCGGATACATTCCAGTCAATCGCCCTAAAATCATCGCCCTGCTGGTACGCGCGTACTTCCGCGAACTCGATTCCGTGTCCCCGAAAAACGGAACGATATTCACCTGAAAAGAGATTACTGACTAGTCGGCGTGCCCGAAGCTCTATCGCTTTCACCTGGCGCAGCACCTCTGGGCTGACCAAGGGAGCCGTAGTCTTCATGGGACGTCCACCGCATCCAGGATCTTCGAAATGATGTGATCAGAGGTCACGTCTTCGGCCTCCGCCTCAAACGTGAGCAGAACTCTGTGGCGTAGTACGTCGGGTGCCATCGCCTTAACATCCTCTGGGACTACATAGGCTCGTCCTCTCAAGAACGCGTGCGCACGGGCAGCTTGCGCCAAGTAGATGGTAGCTCTAGGGCTGGCTCCGTACGCAATGAGCGGCCGTACCTCTTGCAGACCCACCGACTGAGGCTCCCGAGTCGCACGCACGATATCGACGATGTAATCGACGAGTTTCTGATCCATGTAGAGTTCTGCGATGGTTTGCCGCAATGACATTATCTCACTGGGGTCTGCTACCGGCCGCAGAGGGATATCCCGACCGCTGGACATTCGCCAGACGATCTCTTTTTCCTCGTCGCGCGTCGGGTATCCAACCACCACCTTCAACATAAATCGATCCAGCTGAGCTTCTGGAAGCGCATATGTTCCCTCGTGCTCGATAGGATTCTGGGTCGCGAGCACTAGGAAGGGTTCCTCTAGAACATGAGTTTCTCCACCAATCGTGACCTGCTTCTCTTGCATCGCTTCCAGTAAGGCGGCTTGGACCTTGGCAGGAGCTCGATTTATCTCGTCCGCCAACACGATATTTGCAAACAGAGGACCACGTTTGGCATGAAACTCACTAGTCCGCTGATCGAAGACCATCGTTCCAATAATGTCGGCTGGAAGCAGATCCGGCGTGAACTGAATCCTCCGGAATGTCGTTCGGATGACTTCGGCAACAGATCGAACAGCCAATGTCTTTGCAAGCCCCGGTACACCCTCCAGTAGGATATGACCGCCGGTCAGAAGGCCGATGAGCAAGCGCTCCATCATGGGCTCCTGGCCTACAATGCGTTTTCCTACTTCCTCTGTTACAGAAGAGGTAAGGCTGGCGTCAAGCGTTTTCATTGCTCTAGATGTCACACGTGCCCTCCTAGTCCTTCAGCCCGACCATTCATAGCCTGTCGTTCTGGTTCACGCGCGCTCATTCAGCGCTTGATACGGCGACCGCCATCTTCATTATGGAAAATCCACGTGGCGAACTTTGATGGCTCTATTACGTCGGTGCCGTCGATCAAATCCCAATCGATATCGCTACCGGCTCCACCTCTTCTGGCCCGCGGCTGGTCCATCATTCGGCGGGCTCTCTTGACCCACACACCGAGGTTTCCGGGCCGCAGATCTACCCAACCGTTCCTCACCGCGCGCTCAACGTCTCCTCCCACCGCAGGCACGAGGACTGATTCGGCCCTATAAAGTTTCTCTCCGGGCACAATAATCGGAAGGCCTATCGACACGATGGCGGAACGAAGGTCGCAGTCATCACACATATGCTGCGCCGCCTCGGTCGACAAATGGACCTCCTCACTGTCGGCCAGGTCTGCCACTGTGCCACGCAACCGCGATAGAATGAACGCCTCGTAGATTAACTTTGACAGGCGCGGAGGCCCCAGCATTTCGAACGCCGGCACTCGGACCCCGTGCTCGACCTCCAGCTGCTTGAGCTTCTCAATCGCTATCGCACGCAAAATGCCGGCCCGGTATGTTGGCCCGGCAGTTGCAGAGTCGAGAGCGGCCACTATATCTCTGCCCGTAGGACGGCCCTGCAATTCCATCACCACGTACTCGGCGACTTCTTGCGGTGTAATAAACTCCATTTGTCCCAACGACGTGACAGTCTCGAACTCGTCCCTGGCAAACAATCCGTTTTCACCAACGTCAATAAACGGAGCCTCCAAAGTGTCACCAGTATCCGACCATCCGCCGGCACCGGGCCCGAAGGCTTCGTCCAAGGAAAGAGGGCTGGGACAATCGTACCGCCGGTAGGGTTGCCGCCCCCGATGAACGGTTCCGAACCCGATATCACGCCATGCGATCGCCGCAGTCGGTTTGATCTCGATTGTGGCAGGACCGCCTGGCGTCCGGCCCACCAAGAACAATAGCAGGGAATGTGCACCCCCCACCGCCGATTTGGTGAGTAGTGTGCGAGACGGCCGCTCCTCCGAATGGGTATATGGAATGTTGAACCCCATTCCACCCGTTCCGCTTGTCCCGATCTTCACGTAGGCCCGAGTGCCTGCACTGCGCATCGCCTCGACCAGCACTTGAATGTGTCTGATAAGAGGTGGAGTAGTAAGGGTCAGAATGTGTTCCTCTACGCACTTCCGATCTACACTGCCGTCCCGAGCGGCGGCCAGTAGATTCTGTGCGCTACTGAACACGTCCCGATATGCAAAGGCAGTTGCAGTATTGATGCAATCTACAACGGCGTGAGGTCGGTATCTTTGAAAAAGCTGGTATAGGAAACTGCGCTGAAGTAAGTCATCTGTGAGTTCGCCAAGCAGATCATCTATGACGACATCCCGCAGTTTGTCTCTAGACAACATTTCTGACCGGCTGAGTCTTGCGGCATCCGTGGGAAGAAATATGTTACCCCAGGAAGTCTCCAGCTTGACGTCGCCTGCCTCTTGGGCAAGATCATCGGCCGCCTCAACGACTTCTTCTTCGCCGAGCGCTACCAATATTATCGACGCGGGCCTTTCGACGAAAAGCCGACTGGCGACCGCGCGGCCCACCAGGCCGCTACCACCCAGGATCATTACATTCTTGTCAGCTAGGTCCATGAATACCCGTCATAATGCTATGCTCTTGTCACTCAGCGCAGTCATTTCCCGATCTGTTAGATATCGCCATTGTCCCTCTGGCAAACGTCCAAGGCAAACGGGTCCATGAGTCAGTCTGGCCAACCGATCTACCTTCACTCCAATATGCTCACAGATACGCCTTACAATTCTATTGCGTCCCTCCCTCAGCACCAACACAATGTCAGCAGCACTGGGCGACGCTCGTCTGACCTTCGCCGAGACTATCTCGACATTACGCCCGTCAATAGCGATCGGTCTGGAGAGCTGCTTCCTAATCTCCTCGGGTGAGCGCCCGTGGACGCGCGCCCGATAACTTCTATCTACACCGTACCTTGGATGCGTGAGGCGGTTCACAAGTTCACCGTCTGTGCTGAGCACCAAGAGACCGCTGGTCAGCACATCCAATCGCCCCGCGTAGGTGAGCCCTGGAAGCGGCGGCACGAGTTCGAATACGGTCGGCCTCCCCTTGGGATCCCGACGCGTAACCACGGTGCCGATCGGCTTGTGCAAGGCGATCGATGCCCTCGCTACCGGCTTTACCGTTCGCCCCCCGACGGAAATAACATCCCTAGACCAATCAACCTTGGTCCCGATTGTTGCAGTGACTCCATTAACACGTACACTACCCTCTCTGATGAGATCTTCCGCCTTTCTACGAGACGCGACTCCCGCTCGCGCCAACGCGCGTTGCAGACGCATCACCATCAATCGAGGTCTTCGGCTATCGGAGTGGGGATTCGCAATGCTACTGAAAGCTCCTCAAGGCGTGGCATATCATCCAACCCGTTGATGCCCAACAGCTCGAGGAAACCTGAAGTGGTTCCGTAAAGCAGAGGCCTCCCGATTGCCTCTGCCCTCCCAACTACGTCGATCAAGCCGCGCTCCTGCAGCGAGCGCAAGACGCCCTCGACGGAGACTCCTCTGATCTCCTCTATCTCTGCACGTCCTACAGGCTGACGGTACGCAATGATCGCTAGTGTCTCAAGCGCCGCCACAGACAACCTGCGCGGACGAGTGACCAGGCGCGCGCGGGCTATCTCGTCAGCAAATTCTCGGCGCGTCAATAACTGGTACCCGTCTGCTACTTGCACGAGTTCTACTCCGCGATTCTCGCTTTCGTAATCGCCCTTTAACTCATCAATGGCTTGGTGAACCTCGCTGCGGGACGCCTCGCGATCGAGTCTTGCAAGCTCGCCGAGAGAAAGTGGATGCCCGGCTGAGAAGAGGGCTGCTTCAAACAGTCGTGCGAGTCGATTCACGATTGATCGCCAAGGAAGTAAAGGCTCGTGACTGAATCAGGCGCACACGACCTAGTCGCGCCAACTCCAACAGTGCCAAGAGTGCAGAGAGCACATCGGCAATAGACGGTTCAGGATCGAGAATTGCAGCGAAGTCAAACGTCCCCTCCCGTTCAAGCAGTGCCTCAATGCGGCGAGTGGCGCCCTCTATGTCCAGCGGTCGCGCCACCACTCGGTGCAAAACTGGCTGTGGAATACCCTCGATAACTCGCTGGACTGCCGAGACGATCTCCGACAGGTCGAGTAGGAGAGGCTGAGGCTCAGGGTCCGGAGACTCTGGTATCCAGCCTCTGGTGAATTGGCCCGACCTCAAGTCGGCACGGTCCTCTAACCAATCGACCACCTCTCGGACCTGTTGGTACTCGAGTAAGCGTCTTACGAGTTCCGCGCGCGGATCTTCCCAGTTCTCGTCGTCCAACGGCCGAGGTAACAACATTTGGATTTTGATCCGAAGAAGCCATGATGCCATGTCCAGATAGTTGGCGGCTTCGTTCAGCCTGAGTTCCTCGATCGCATGTAGAAACTGCTCAGTTACTTGGGAGATCGGGATATCGGCGATGTCTATCTCCTGCTCCCTAATCAGGTGCAGCAGTAGATCAAGTGGCCCTGAGAAACCCTCCAACTGCACGACGAACGCACGTTCGTCCCGGGCGGCGGCTATGGTATCCATGTCAGAAGGGTGGCGGTTGCAGTGCGAACGGACCGACCAGGGAAACCGCAGCACGGGTTAGCATTATTGCCGGCAACAACAACAGAAAGAACGCGTCTTTGAAAAAGAAAATCAGTCCGAGCAGAACGAGAAATCCGTAGCGTGAGAACTCGCGATATTTCACTCCTAGCGCTGGAGGCAACAGGTGATAGAAAACATGAGAGCCGTCCAACGGTGGAATAGGAATCAGATTAAAGAACGCTAGGAGTACGTTCAACCACAGCCCCCAATAGAACATCCTTTGTAGCGTCGCCAATACGTCCTGCGTCGCCGGTACAGCACTTCCCAATGATCCTGCGACGACAATGAGGATCAGGAAAGTGACAAATAACAAGAGGTTGGCAACGATACCCGCCAAGGAAACAATGATGTCACCGCGTCTGTAATTGCGGTAGTTTTGGGGATTGACCGGTACTGGTTTCGCTCCACCAAAAACGAATTGTCCGTTCGAACCGAACCACAGCATGGCGGGCAGCAAGATGGTCATCCAAGGATCTATATGCTTCAACGGATTGAACGTCAGACGGCCCATTTGGGCCGCCGTTGGATCTCCTTGAAGTAGAGCCGCATAACCGTGCGCATACTCGTGCGCTACTACCGAGACCAGCAGCACGGGAAGCGCAATAAGGAATTCTTGCACGCTAGATGCTAATCCTTAGGCCGATGTGGGGCGAAAGGTAATCGCGCCCCAACCTAGTGTCAAAGGCCATAGTGCCTTGACTTGCCTACACTTGCGCGGTAGAATTCGGGCTTCGATTACAGGGTTTTTTGTGTCCAACTGCGAGAGGAATAGGTAGTGCCCAATAGTCGGTCGGCGAAGAAAAGAATGAGACAAGCCGCGCGCCGGAATGCCCTCAACCGGGAGCATCGTTCGACGCTAAGAACCGCCATCAAAGCTGTGAGAACCGCCGCTGGTGATGCTGCGGAAGCAGCCTATAAGTCCGCCGAACGTCTTCTCGACCGGGCAGCCAGAAAGGGTTTGATTCACAAGAACGCCGCTGCCAGAAGCAAACGGCGGCTCAGGAAGGTTGTGACCCTGAAAGGCTAGTCGGCGCTCAAAGCACCGACAGTTCAGCACCGCAGCGCTCGCAGTACCATTCCGTGGCCAAATTCAACGCACTACATTCACTGCACTTCAGAGTCTTGGCCTGGGCGTTCTTAGGTTGACTTGTGGTCTCGGCAAAAGAGGTGACGCCTTCCGCCCCGACGCTCTTTGAGACCCTGGGCGCTTCGGGCACCGCCTCTGACTCTCCACTCTTCCGCAGATCTTCAACCGCTTCTACCGGCTGAAGCATCTCTCCGCTTGCTCGTGCTGCTGATGGGCCGTGCATCTCATCCTCGGTAACGGACTTCGTGAAACCAAGTCCGTCAAACGCGTCCTGCTGAGGCTCAGGCACGGGCTCGATTTTACTCTCACTGCCTGGAGCTTCCACGACCACCGGGGTCTGCACTTCCGCCGGTTCCATCGGCTTTACGGGAGAAGACTTCTCGCTGGCTTCCGGCGACCTTGTAGGGGCACTCACTATCGCCATAACTCCCTCTAGCTCTGCTATCTCGGCATCGATACCGCCCAAGTCACCGCGCACCTTGGCTAGCGTGGAACCGATCTCCGATTCAAGCTTGCTCCACTCGTCCTCACCGAACTCTCCAACGCTGTGGCGGAGTTCGGCCTCGGCCAATTTCTCCATCGCATCGGCCTCCTGCTTGGCGAAACTGCCGCGAATCTCCCTCTGCTGCTCCAGCGCCTCAGCAATTTCGGTGCTGTGCCCCTGTAGCTCTGCCACAACCTGATCGAGTCGCTTCTTGTAATCGCCCTCAACCCGCTCCCGGACATTGTCGGGAGTCTTGTCACCCGAAGCGGCAAGACGCTCGAGCCAGTTCTCTATCTTTGATTTCTCATCCCGCAGCCGCTTGATTTCGTCAGCAGCCTTCACTGTTTTTCCCATTCAAGCCTCCGTGGGGTCCGTTGGACAACCGGGGTACGGACCTGGCAATTCTCTGTCACTGCGCAATGTCTCCAATCGTCGCACCTGCTTGGGGTCCAGCGGGACCACCTTTCCTAGGAGCTGAGCGGTGAGAATGATCTTCGCCGCGTGCTCCAGGCTTTCCATCTTGATGCGAGCATCCTCCAAGGTCTTCCCCATCGTCACAGCCCCGTGATTGGCCAGGATAACCGCATCATAGTTCCCGATGTACGGCTCCAGAACATCTCCCAGCTCCGGAGTGCCCGGAGTACCATAGGGCACCAGGGGCACATGGCCCACCTGAAAGATAAGTTCCGGTAGTACACAGTCGTCAAATGCCAACCCGGCTACTCCGAACCCCGTGGCCACCGGCGGGTGAGCATGAACGACGGCTCCGACGTCGGTTCGTCGCCGAAAGATACGCAGATGCATGTCGAGTTCGCTGGAAGCACGACGATGCCCCCGCAAGTGTCGACCCGACAAGTCCACCTCGACAATATCCTCGGCTGAAAGCTCGGCCTTCACAAGTCCGCTGGGTGTCACCAACGCCCGACCGTCTCCTACCCGAACTGCTACGTTGCCGTCTGCTCCCGCTATGAGGCCCAGTTTCGCCATGCTGCGGCAGCAATGCGCTATTTCCCTGGCTACGTCGCGGCGCATGAGACTCTAGTCGCCGCGCACGAAGACGGATCGGCCCGCAACTATCGTTCTCTGCACGACACCACGAAGCTCTCGACCCGCAAACGGAGTATTATGGCTCTTCGACAAGAATCTATTGGTATCCACTATCGTTCGGGCCTCTGGATCGAATACGACCACGTCGGCAACTGTACCGCGAGCAAGCGTCCCCCCAGGCAGGTGAAATATCTTGCTCGGAATCGTACTCATGTGAGCGATCAAATCACTCAGTGAAAGGAGACCAGTACCTACCAGCTCCGTGATCCCCAATCCGAGCGCGGTCTCCAGTCCGACGATCCCAAACGGTGCGTCATCGAAGTCGCGTTCCTTGGATTCGTAATGATGCGGAGCGTGATCGGTAACGATGACGTCCAGGGTTCCGTCCTTGATCCCCATGCGTATCGCTTCCACATCCGCTTCTTCACGCAGCGGCGGATTCATTTTGGCGTTTGTATCGTAACCCTGACAAGCCGCATGTGTAAGCGTAAAATGGTGCGGTGTCGCCTCTGCCGTAACGTTGACCCCGCGCGCTTTCGCCGCACGAATCAGTTCTACGGACTGCTTGGTCGAGATGTGACACAAGTGCGCATGTCCGCGTGTAAGCTCTGCCAACAAGATATCTCGTGCGACCATGATCTCTTCGGCGGCCGCAGGGATTCCCTTGAGCCCAAGACGGGTCGATACCTCTCCCTCGTGCATGACACCGCCCAATGCCAGAGTGGGATCCTCGCAGT
The DNA here is from genome assembly GCA_036679605.1 of Gemmatimonadota bacterium. Lineage (GTDB taxonomy): Bacteria > Gemmatimonadota > Gemmatimonadetes > Gemmatimonadales > GWC2-71-9 > JAZDCZ01. Next base: position 16,366 of record JAZDCZ010000173.1, on the reverse strand, counting down.
GATCCGCCACCGGGATGTTGAACGTGAGGGCATACTCGAGAGCCGTTCGCATTAGGTGGCTCGAGACAACCGGATGGCCGTCGTCGCTCACCGCCACCGCTCCCGCCCCAACGAGTTCTCCAAACTCCGCTAGGCTCTCACCGCGCTGCCCTAGGGATATGGCCCCGATAGGGTAAACACGAGCCGCTCGCGCGGCAGCCGCCTGCTTCACTATGAATCCTACCGCCGCTTGGTTGTCAGTGACGGGGTCAGTGTTGGGCATCGCGCATACTGCGGTGAAGCCTCCTGCCGCCGCCGCCTGGGCTCCGGTCGCTACCGTTTCTGCGTCTTCGCTACCCGGCTCCCTCAAGTGGACGTGTATGTCGATCAGCCCAGGCGCCACCACCAGGTTCGAAACGTCCAGAACGTCGGCGCCGTCCGGCACACCGATATCGTTCCCGACAGCCTCGATCTTGCCACCTTGGATAAGCAAATCACCAACTCGATCGTGATCTTGTGACGGATCAATGATCCGGCCACCCTTCAGCACCAATGGTTTCACTCCTATCCCTCCCCCCGAACCCGGCTCATTCCCTTCGCTGCCTCTGCCTGATCTGGCGCTCCGCCGGCCAACAGATAAAGGACGGCCATCCGTACGGCCACCCCGTTTGTCACCTGATTTAGGATCACACTGTGCGATCCGTCGGCCACTCTAGAATCGATCTCCACGCCTCGATTGATCGGACCCGGATGCAGGATCACTATGTCCTTCGGAGCCCTATTTAGCCGCTCGGCTGTCACGCCAAACACACGGTAGTACTCGCGTAGCGAGGGAATGTACCCGGACCGCATCCGCTCGAGCTGCAGCCGCAGAACATTCAGCACGTCACTCCACTCGATCGCTTCCTCGATCCGATGGAAGACGCTCACTCCCAGATCCTTGATGCCGACAGGGAGCAGCGACGGAGGACCGCAAACCGCCACTTCTGCACCCATCTTGAGCAGTCCCCAGATGTTGCTTCTGGCAACTCTGCTGTGCAGGATATCACCGCAGATACACACCCTTAACCCTTCGATGGTCCCAAGCGTATCGCGGATCGTGAGCATGTCCAGCAGAGCCTGGGTAGGATGCTCGTGCTGACCATCACCGGCGTTGATGACGTTTGAGGGTATCCGCTCGGCAAGAAACCGGGCGGCTCCGGATGAGGGGTGCCGCACCACCACCATGTCGATGCGCATAGCCTCTAGGTTTCGCGCGGTATCAACCAGGTTCTCGCCCTTCTGGACCGCTGAACCACTTGCGCTGATATTGACAGTGTCGGCAGACAGACGCTTTTCTGCGAACTCGAACGACACTCTCGTACGAGTAGAGTCCTCGAAGAAGAGGTTGACGATCGTCTTGCCGCGCAACGTGGGGACTTTCTTGATCGCCCGTTCGCTAACTTCCTTGAAGGGCTCGGCCGTATCGAGAATAAGCTGCAACTGACTAGCGGAGAGGTGCTCCAGGCCCAGCAGATCCTTGCCAAGTGTTTCGCTCACCGCCCTACCTCGACAAGCTCCACCGCGTCCCTGCCGTCCAGCTCTGAAACAAGCACATCGACGCGGGTGCCGGCAGGGGTCTCCACGGTCTCTCCGACAATGTCGGCTTGGATCGGCAGCTCGCGTCCGCCGCGGTCTACCAGCACAGCCAGTCCGACCCGCGAAGGACGTCCGAAATCGGCCAGCTCGTTGAGAGCGGCCCGGATTGTCCGCCCGGTATACAGTACGTCGTCCACGATCACCACACAGCACCCCGACAACTCCATCGGTATCCGAGTTTCTCCAATAACGGGTCGCGGACCTATGGTCTGTAGGTCATCGCGATACAGGGTGATATCAAGCGCACCCAGCGGAATTTCTACGCTTTCCACCTGTGCAATCAAGTGGGCGAGCCTTTCGGCCAGTTCCACGCCACGCCGCTGAATTCCGATGAGGACCAAGTCCTTGGTCCCGCCGGCAAGCGCAATCACATCCTGTGACATGCGTCCCAAAGTCTCCGCTACGGCCGCGGCATCTAGAAGGATGCTTCTTTTTGGGGGAGTCATTCCGGGCGCAAGTTAGACGCGACCAGAGGCCCCGTCAACGAATCACTGCGGTTACGACGCTCACTGGGCTCGATGCGTCACCTCACTACCCCTCTCTGTGTTGCATGGCGCCCTGGAAAGTAAGGCAATAGCGACCTATAATGCACGCCTGAGGAGAGGTGTCCGAGTGGTTGAAGGAGCCGGTCTCGAAAACCGGTGGGCTCTTACGGGTCTCGTGGGTTCGAATCCCACCCTCTCCGTCACGTTCTCGGTTTCCTATTCACCCGTTGAATCAGTTTTGTCGATTCCGGGGTAGCACACAGGTAGCCAGCGTTCCCTCGAATCGGAACCCGAACGAGGCGACCGCGGTCGGAAGGAGTCCTGTGCCACGCTGCTTGATCCCGCTGGTAGCAGCATCGACTGTATGTCTTGCGCCGTTTGCCGACGCCCAGAGCCTCGTTTATCGCGTACCGGTAGTGGGAGAGGTCACGATCGACCTGGTCGGGGCCCTCGAACACGTGTTGGAGATCGCGGCCTACGAAGGTGCAGCAGCAATCATCCTCGACCTGGACTCCCGGGGCGGCAGGATGGATGCGGCGCAGTTGCTGGTAAATAGCATCGAGAATGCAGAGACATCGATCTACGCCCTGATTAATCGCAACGCGTGGGGCCCGGCCGCACTAGTTGCCCTTGCCGCCGACTCGATATTCATGGGCCCGAAGTCGTCTCTCGGTGCGGGCTCACCCTCGCCCTATGAAAATTTGCCGAGAGCTGCCCGCAACGCTCTTCTGAACGAGTTCCGTTCGGTAGTCGAACGGAGACGGCTTGATCCGCGCATCGGAGAGGCAATGGTAGACGACCGAATAGCAATCGTAGGTTTGGTCGAATCGGGAACTCTACTGACACTGAGCCGCGAGCAAGCTCTGCGCACCGGAGTAGCTGTTGGACGGGTCGACGATCTCCCCGACCTGTTTCAAAGACTTCATTTGGCAGAGGTGGAGATCAGAACTGTCGGTAAAAATTGGTCCGGAGTTACCGTTAGCATCGAAAACAATAACTGGAGTAGTGTGCGTGTCTCGGTAGTGCGGGGCGGGTCGCGCATGAGACTGGGGAATGTCACGAGTATGAACTCGGAGACGTTCGAGATTCCCTCTCACTTCCTAAGCACGGGGTCTCTCATGCACCTTCTGGCAGAGGTCATCGACGGATCCCGCGAGACCGCGGTAACCGAACGCATTCAGGCCCGCCCTGGGCTAGTTATTCAGTGGCAAATCGAGAATGTGCTGAGCCAGTCTAGTTACTTCTTCTTCCAGAGGTAGAGACCCAGACGCCCCGAGGATGGATCCTGGCAAGAAAAAGCGCCCCCACACGCTAGGCATGTGGGGGCGCCCGTACTTCACCCATCAATCTGATACTAACATCAGAACTAGAAACCCACTATCTGCGAGCATCCCTGGCTCGGTAGGTTAGCGGCTCGCGCATCACATTCCCTGGCCGGAAATGGGAACTGACTGAACCGCAGGAAGTCAGTCACCGCACCAGTATTGTCGATGTCGATAGGCAGATCGGTGAGCCTGTCGTACCGCCGCATGTCGATCCACCGTTGACCCTCGAACATCAGAGAGTACCGGCGATTGTAGAGCAACTCGTCGATCTGCTGCGTCAGCGTCAGGGCCGTCCAAGCTGCCGACGCGATGGCCGGTAGATTGCCCGATACTGTCCTGACGGTGTTGATGTCGGCCAGTGCGCCGGCCAGATCACCGTTCTGCAAGCTAGCCTCAGCCCGCAACAGAATCAGTTCCTCGTTCTTGATGAGCGGAATCTTGGCGTCCAAGCCATCATAGATGTCGTACGCCCTGTCCGTCTCAACTCCGCGACCCGTCTGGTCCTCGATCACCGGGATCTGGACAACCTTGCGGGCGAGCCGGTCGTCGCCGGCCTGCGCATCCGTCACTATGGAAGGATGAGCCACTATGACCAAACGGGATGGATCGAAAATCCCGTTGGTAACATCTCCGGGAGCCGTACTGAACGCGTGGAACACACCGACCTCGAGTTCGCTCACCCCACTCGGAGCAGCGTTCAAGAACGATTGCCCCAGTGCCGTCAGCGCCGAGGTCCAGTTCTGTCTATAAACCTCCACCCTGGCCTTGAGTGCCCTGTTGAAAGTCGCGAAAGTCGCCGGAGTATTGAAGTTGGTGAATCCACTGCTCATCTGGAATGGGAACGACGATCCACCGGCGGCCAAGTCTGTCGCCCCATCGTCGAGCAATTGCACGATACGCGTCAGCACTTCTGCCTTCGTAGCGATCGGAGCGGGATCCCCTGTGGGATCACCATCAACGTCAATGGGTGCTCCAAACGTGTCGCGGGTGTTGATCGCCAAGAGCAGATCATGGGCCTGCATGGTCTTGGCAAACCCCCGGATCGCTTCCGCCTCCTCCGAGGTGAACTCGCCAGCTGCGGCATCTACCGCGACCTGCACTATGTTGCCCATTCTGATATTGCTATAACGAAATACCCAGTGTGCGCCTCCGAACGCGTTGCTCGATCCATCTAGTGGACCGACCAACAACCCGGTAACGAACCGAGGGTCCGACGGGTCGAAGTTGTACGACTCACGACCCATAATGCCAAGCGACGAGATGTATCCGGCGCGGGCGGAAATGCCGGCTCTCGCACCGATGATGAGTCCCTGGGCCGCCGTCAGGATCGACGCACGGTTGGGGTTAGTCGTCAGTTCGTCCAGGCCAGGGTTGTTGAAATCCGGGGCCTCCAAGCTGTTACACGCCCCGAACGACAACCCGACTGTAAGAGGCACAATATACGCCAGCCTCCTCGTGGTTCTATTGATTAATTTCTTGATAATCATCGTAGAAATCCTCAGTTCCGCTCTCACGGTTAAAAGCCCAGGTCGATCCCGAACCAGAAGCTTCTGGTGCGCGGGAACGGCGCCACGTCAATGTTCCGTCCGATAGCCTGATTACCGAAGTTGCTGACCTCTGGGTCCAAGCCTGAGTAGTCGGTAATCGTGATCAGGTTGCGGCCACTTATTGTGAGTCTAGCACTCTGCGCGGCTCCCCAAATTCCGCCCACTATGTTCTGCGGTACATCCCATGAGAGCGTGAGTTCACGGAGCTTGATGAAGGTAGCGCTTTCTATATATGTAGATCCAAGATCGGTCCCGAAATTACTAGTACGAACAATGCACGGGTCCGTCGCACTACCGTCGGTGCAGTCCTTCGAGTTCGCGCCGAAATCGGAAAGCAGTCTCGTTAGATTCACGATATCCCCACCCTGCTGGTAGTCCCAGAGCGAGAACAGATTGAATGCGTGGAACCTGATATCGTTGGTGAACCCCATCTTGAAATCGGGATTGGAGTCTCCGACCTTGCCGATAGCTGAGCCGCCACCCGCCTGTGGCACATTGCCCACGATCTGAGTGGCCGACGCACCTGCTTCGATGAAGAACTGGCCGAGGTCGGCCCCGAAACCAGAGTTCGGTGCCAGGAAGTCGGGCACAGGGAGTTCGGTGATCTTGCTGCGGTTCATGCCGAACGTCGACCGGAAAACCCACGAGAACTCCGGCGTCTGGAACGGAACTATGGCTATGCCGAACTCTGCACCATTCACTCGCATCGCTCCGCCATTAAAGACCTCTTGCGTAAATCCCGACGAAGGTGCTAGCTGACGCGGTAGCAGGAGGTCACTCACTGACCTGTGGTATCCGGTGAACTCCAGGCTGGCGCGCCCATTGAAAAGAGTCGCGTCAAACCCGGCCTCGATTTCTTTCTGCCGTTCCGGCTTGATCTCGGTCGTAGCGATCGTCGCTATCGTTCCGCCCACTGGAATCTGGAACCCGAGAATGCTCTCAATATTGACGCGGCCCTCCAGCGCCGAGAATTTTTGACCGAAGAACGGCTGGTTGCCCGACTCGCCATACGCTGTCCGGAACTTGATGCTCTGAACGAGGCTACTGCCCACATCGAACCGATAGGACGCTGAGCCTTTGGGATACACGAACAAGTGTTCCGTCTTCGTATTGACGCTCGACTGGTCTGCGCGGAAACCTGCTGTCAACAACAGCCGGTCCTTGATGAGAACCTCTTCCTGCAAATAAAGTCCGAGGCTTTCGACTCGTGCTCTGCCTTCAACCACCTGTACATTTGATCCCTGATTGATATTGGTCTGGCCGGGAATCAAGTTTCTTGTCGTGATACGGGAAGTGTTTAGGTCAGTGGTCTCGAACTGTATTCCGCCCGACGTCGTGAACGTCAAGTTTCCGCTCGCAGGCGTAAAGCCCCACACCACGTTACCACTGAGGTTGATGTTCTCGTTGTCACTGTTACTGAGGAGTGAGGTTCCCGGCAGCCCGTCGTCGTCTTCGAACTGCAGCTCCGGCGGGAAGAGCAACGCGTTCTTTTGAGAGAACCTGTCAAAACCGGCTATTCCAATTAACTGGACGTTATGACGGTCGCTTTGAATCGCATCTATCTCCAAGCGACCCGACCCGATTAGACGCCAAACGTCTTCATCGTTGGACATCAGAGCCGTAGTCTGAAGAGGATTGCTACGCTCGAATGCATTGTCGGGGAATGTTCCGTCGGCCCGCCGCTCCAAGTCAGCGAACACCGGAGTGAACGCCAGCGCAAATATTGGGCTGCTGCCGGTATTGTCGTTGTTGCTTATACCCCTCTGTGCATTAGTGTGCATTAGGTTGGTCTGCACGGACAGCCTGACTCGATCGCTGATGTCTTGATCGAGGTTCACCCGGAGCCCCTGCTTCTCAAAGCCGGTGTTCTGCATGACTCCTTCGTCGTCCTTCCACAGGCCGGAGACGAAATAGCGGGTGTTCGCATCGCCACCGCTCACGCTAATGTTGGACTCGTACGATAGGTGGTTACGACCGGACAGAATCTCCTCGACGTTGCGGTCGGGATCGAAGTTATTGGCTGCTGCCGTGCCGGCTCCGAACACCGCGTCCACGTCGGCAGCGGTGTCGAACGTGCGGAATATTGTGTTAGCGAGATCGAAGAAACCGAAACGCTGTGACACGTTGATCTGCGGTCGACCCTCTCTGCCTCGCTTCGTCGTAATGATAATTACGCCGTTCGACGCCTTGGAACCGTAGATCGCGGACGCCGACGCACCCTTCAGAACCTCGATGGTCTCGATGTCCCTAGGATTCAGGTCGGTGATCCGGTTGACCTGGTTGTCCTGAGTGAGTGCTGGATTCGACCCGCCGGAAGCGTTAGTCACTTCATTGATGTTGGACGGGATCGCCACGTCGCTCAGAATGATTCCGTCGATTACATACAGCGGCGACCGGCCAACGAACGAGGTCACTCCCCGTAACTCCACCTGTACACCGCCGCCCGGCGCACCGGAGTTGCCCTGAATGTTGGCACCGGGAATCTTACCCTGAAGCAGCTGCTCTATACTCGCAGCCGGTACGTTATCCAGTTCGTCCGCTGAAACCGTGGTGATCCCGTTGGCCAGATTACGACGCTCAACGCCAGTGGCCTGACCTGTCACAACGACTTCGTCGAGGCGCAGTACGTCTTCCGTAAGACTTACGTCAAGTGACCTTTGGGTACCAGAGACCGAAATCAGGGCCCGCTGGTAACCGATCATCCGGACCAGCACGGACACCTGACCGATCGGCACACCGAGCGAGAATGTCCCGTCCTCCCGCACCGTCGTGCGAATGGTCGTATTCGGTATTAGTACCTCGGCACCACCAAGGGGCTGCCCGGTCAGTTGATCTTTGACCGTGCCGGTGACCACCCTGGTTTGTGCGCTGGCTGCGCTGGCCCAGGCGGCCAGCATAAACAGCACAGCAAAAAGACTAGACCTAAATTTCATAACCAACACCTCCGTTCAAATGGTGTAAAAACACGCGAACCCTCCTTCGCGCGCTGGCCCGTTTTCCAGATTTCGCGGGCCCATCGCCAACATCCAACGTTTTGACGCAAATGAGCGCCACAGGATTCCTGCAATCAAACCACCTAATGGCTTGAACTTTAAGGGTTTACCCTTCTTGACTCGCCCACCCGAACAACCACTCCATCACTCTGCGAGGGAGACTGCTAATGCAGCCACAGAACTAGGAATGCAGGTTGCGCACACAACAATGAAACCTGTGAATGTCCGCCAGGGCAACCCGTTGTCAAGTTAGTTTGAACTACCTGATACGACAAACGCCTCAGAAAGGTCCACTTTACCCCGGCCTGTGTCCCGGTGCACTCCAAAGCCAAGTGATTACATTGGCACCATGTCCTCCAGCCAACTACGGCATCAACTGCTCGAGAGTTTCCCGGTAATCATCGAAATCCCGGTCCAATGGGGTGAGATGGACGCGTATGGACATGTCAACAACACCGTATTTTTCCGGTATTTCGAGTCGGCCCGAATCGCCTATCTAGAACGCTGTGGTTTCATTGAATCGTACGAATCGCAAAAGATTGGGGCTATTCTGCACTCAACAGACTGCAGGTTCAAGCGTCCCTTACATCATCCCGACAACGTTCTCGTCGGTGCGCGCGTCATCCAAGTAGACGATGACAGGTTTACGATGGCCTATGTTGTAGTCTCTCGGAAGCGAAGTGAGATCGTCGCCGAGGGCACGGGGATCATCGTTTCATTCAACTACGAATCCCGCAGTAAGGCACCGTTGCCGCAGATGGTGCGTGCCGGAGTCGAGGCTCTCGAGGCTCCAGCCGGTCACGAGCCGCCGACTGAAAATCCGGTGAAGTAACCTCATCAAGAGCGATTGAAGGAAGAACGAGGTATAAAGTGGCGCTTGTCCGACAGGCCCTTCTCTGGGCATCCAAGAACCAGTGGATAAGCCGGCAGTTTACCCAACGCTCGTTTGCCAAGCGTGCAGTCAAACGATTCATGCCCGGCGAAGATTCGGATGCCGCCCTGAGCGCAGCTCAGAAGCTCGCAGAAAGCGACGTGCTGTCGCTCCTCACGCTGCTGGGCGAAAACATTGAGGGCAGCAAAGACGCGGAAAACGTCACCGCGCATTACCTACAAGTCCTCGAGCAAATCCACGACCTCGGCATTCCATCACAGATTTCGATAAAACCTACGCAATTGGGCCTCGACCTCAGTCGGGACATGTGCTTCGAACAACTCAATACACTGCTCGATCAGGCCGCTAGACAGAAGAACTTTGTCTGGCTCGATATGGAAAGTTCGGAGTACGTAGAACCTACCTTGGAGCTTTTGAGGCGTGGCCGGGAAAGTCACGACAACGTCGGGGTTTGCCTACAATCCTATCTCTACCGCACGGCCAAAGACTTGGAACCGCTACTGGATTCTCACACGAGCATCCGTTTGGTAAAGGGTGCCTATCGGGAGCCGCCGTCAGTAGCGTTCCCTCGCAAGAAGGACGTTGACAAGAACTTCCTGGAACTCGCCGTAAAGATGCTTTCCGCATGCTCGAGCGTTGACAGTGGCACTGCGGCGTTCGGCACGCACGACATTGGCCTAGTGAATCGCATTATCGATGAGGCCGCCCGGCGCAACGTCGCAAATGACAGGTTCGAGGTCCAGATGCTCTACGGCATCGGGCGGGAAGATCAGCTGAGAATGGCAGAGGCCGGCCAACGCGTGCGAGTGCTGATCAGCTACGGAGCAGAGTGGTTCCCATGGTACATGCGGCGGCTCGCCGAGCGACCCGCTAATGTATGGTTTGTGGTAAAGACTGCGCTAAGGCCCTAGCCACGAAGCCCAGAGTGGCGGGCGTAGCCAGACGATCCCGGATAGGAAAATGATCGCGAACACGACCAAGGCGCTCAGCGCCACCTTGACGGAAGGAAGACGCGACGCCGAGTCCGCCGGATCAATCAGAAGAACATCCGAACGGCTGGGCCGACCCTCTGGAAGAAGGAATTGAGCAGCGCTCGAGACCGGCCCCGGCCCCCCACGCAGTTCCTCCACGAAGTCGAGTATTGACGGAAATCTCTTGGCCGGTGTTTTGGCAAGCGCCCTCACCATCGCTCGCCCGGGGCCGTCTTCCAACTCCTCGGATCCGCCAAGCGTCTTACGAGCCACCGCTGCAAGAGAAAACTGATCGGAGAGGGCTCCGAGCCCTCTACCAAGCTGACACTCCGGCGCCAGGTAATCGGGCTCGACACCCAATGCGTCACCGATTCCATCATCGGACTCGAACGCCTTCATCACGCACGCATCTGCGACTCGCGCCCAACCGCGGCTATCCAGCAATATGTTGCTTGGCTTCACATTGCCATGGACAACACCACGACGGTGCATGTAGTCGAGGGCGCTCGCGACCTGCTCGAGTATGTGGAGACACTTTTCAAAATCTACAGGCCCTTCATCCAGCAGTTCTTGCAACGAACGGCCATCCACCCACTCTGAAGAATACCACAACATCGCTCCAGTCCGACCGAACTCCAGCACTCGGGCCATGTGCGAATGGGATAGAGAGGAGGACACCGAGGCTAGGCGCTCGAATTCGGCGATGTCCACCTGGAGTCCTCTTTGGAGCGGGATAGCCTTGAGTGCCACCCGCTGTCCAGTCCTGAGTGAGATAGCTTGATAGACGACCGATCGGGTGCCGTGGTGCACCAGCTGATCGATATGGAACAACCCCTCCACCTCGCGTTGTACAGTCTCGCGAACCTCATCCACAACCGGCTTTCCGACCACAAGACTACCCAGCGGGGCGAACCCGCAGACCACACATTGGTCTGTGCTCTGGGAGATTTGTCCGGCGGAACAGCGTGGGCAGATCATGAAATCATTCTTGTGGGCACTTAGTGTGCCGCCCGACTCGATCTCAATCGCTGCTTCCGAACGACACCAAATAGCCTCCTATCACCGACTGTTGCATTGATGCAACAGTTGGTGATGCTCAAGCCCAACTGTCCCCATCTGATTGACACAACGCTGCTTACGCCACATCATCCGATTTCGATACGTGCCGTGCTTGTAGGGACCTGAAAAGGCTTACGGAGACACCAATGGCAGCAATCCACTCAGAGCAATCGCGATTGATTCCAGGATCGTTGGCCGTGCTGGCGGCGGTTGCGATCGCCGCCGCTCTGGCCTATACGCGGGCGGTCATGGTTCCCTTCGTCCTGGCGATCTTCATTTCCTACCTGGTCTCGCCCCTGGTCGACGTACTGCAAACCCGGGTCAAGGTGCCGCGGATCCTCTCTATCGTGATCGCGATTCTGGCGGCCCTGGGATTCCTGACCGTCCTCGCCCTCCTAATAACGGTCTCAACCCGCGGACTGTTGGACTCTGCCGATATCTACCGTGACAGGTTGAATGGCATCGCTACCCGCGTGCTCTCCGTTCCCGATCGACTGGGGATCGACCTCGGGCAGGAACCGTTGCTGGAGGGAATAAAGAGACTTCCGCTCCTAGGTTTGGTACAGAGCACTGCCGGCACCGTCGTGGACCTCGTAGCCACCGGCACTTTGGTTCTGATTTTTGTCGTCTACCTAGTCATGGGGGGTCAACCAACGGAAAAGCGGGTCGGGGTTTACAAGGAGATCCACAGCAAAGTCCAACGCTACATTGTCGCAAAGTTCGTGATTTCGGCTGCGACCGGCCTGGTCGTTGGAACCGTTCTCTCGATCTTTGGACTCGATCTGGCACTGGTTTTCGGTGTGATGGCGTTCCTCTTGAACTTCATACCCTCCATCGGATCGGTGGTGTCTACGCTGCTGCCAGTACCGATCGCGATCATCCAGTTTGACAGCACATTGGCCATCGTCGGCATCGTGGCCGTGCCAGGACTGATCCAAATAATCATTGGGAACGTGATCGAGCCCATGGTGATTGGGGAAAGACTCGACCTGCATCCGGTAACGATTTTGCTGTCCCTGATCTTCTGGGGGCTGCTCTGGGGTATCGTGGGAATGTTCCTGGCCACACCTATCACAGCAGTCTTGAAGATCGTGCTGGCCAGAGTCGAAATGACCCGTCCACTCGCGGAGCTGTTGGCCGGTAGGTTGCCGCCGGTGAGGGCGGACACGGGACAGCAACCCGTGGCGTCATAAGAGAAGCGGGTGGCACGGTGGTGGAGTGTGCAATGCGAACGGTAAGAACTGCACCTTTTCACCTTACACATTTCACTTTTGACCTCCAGACGGCACCCACGCAACTATCCTGAGCGGTCCGCCGCTGCCTCCTTGGATCTTCATGGGCAGAGCAACGACGTAGCTTCCCACTTCAGGTAGCTGAGCGAGGTTGGCTACGTTCTCAAAACCGGGCACGTTGGCACCGTACACGATAACGTGACTCTCGAACTCAGAGGACTGACCGTAGTCGATACTCGGCGTATCAATGCCCACAGCATCGGGCTTTCGCTCGTCGATCAACCACTGCGCTGCAGCCGGCGACAAGCCGGGGAAATGCAGATCGGCAACCGCCCCTGCACCCATCTCCTCTGTTCCTAAATATCGGGCGCGATCCGGCCAGCGCGAACCCCAGCCGGTCCGCAGCAGAACAATGGAACCATCGGACATGCGGCCGTGCGCTCGTTCCCACGCCTGCAAATCTTCAACGGTTATGAGATAATCGGGCGTCACGTGATCTGAGACATCTACTACAACGGCCGGGCCGATTAGCCGGTCAAGAGGAACCTCGTCGGCTGCGTCCATGTCGCGGGCGAAGTGAAGCGGAGCGTCGAGGTGGGTACCGCCATGCTCGGCAGCCGAATAGTTATTCGTCACGTAGTAATAGCCTGCGGATGTCTGACCCGCCTGCACCTCATCGAGCTTGAAGCCGGTCCCAGTGGGCCAGTAGATGGTCTCATTGGAGAACGAGTAGGTAAGATCGACCCAGCGGCCCAATTGTCCGCCGAAAACTGCCGCCGGGTCTTGAGCCGGTCCGCAGGCAACAACCGCCACGAGCAAGAATGTTGAGCACAGATTGACACGAAACATGAGACGACCCCCGGTTCAGGTTCCTGAAGTTGACAAGCGGCTCGGCCCCTGTCCATGGACCAGCTCCGTGCCGTTTGGGTGGTGGATAGTGTCTGGGTATGTTTCGCACCTGATCGGGGATACACAATGGAACCATGGCAAGCCGACGAATACGAGGAATTCTATGAGGGCGAGGAAGGCGACCAGCCGTCCATTCCCGTAGCGTTCGTATCGACCCAGCAGTCGGTGCCGCTTACGGTCAACACACTGGAAGACGATCGAACACCGGAAGACATGGTGTGCATGGGCACTTTCTTCAACGAGAAGCTGATTGCTCGCAGCATCGTGCCATCTGAAGCTCTCATAGAACTGGAGTCTCAGTCCGTATTCGCTTCGCCGGTTCGTCTGGGACTCGCCGCCGTCGAACAGGAGCCCGGTCTTCAATGTCGTCTGTTCGCACTGCTTCCGGCCGATCAGTTCAGCCAGAAGGAACCCGAGGAACCGTGGGCGGCCAGCGTTCCAAGGTTCGAAGACTCGTTCGGTGACACGGAGGAGGACGATGAGGCAGTGGTGCCCATTTTGCTGGGTCACATCGTGCGGTTCGATAAAGATCGCAAGCATCCCGAGAATCTTGCCGCCGAGGCCGCTGATGTATTGCGGGCCATCCTGACGGACGAGGGGCCGTTGAGTAGCCCGGTAGACAAGATCCTAGAGGATATCTGAAATCGCGAGCAACTCCTAGTTACAGACAGCACTGCACTCGGGCCACTTGACCGGTGGCTTAGCTCTAATCCACATGAGATAGCTCGCGTCAACCCATTGTTACATAGCTAGTTAGAGCTGTCTAACTACACTACTCCACCAATTAAAGGTACCTGTTCCAGAGGTCTCATCGATACACGTCCTTGCGGTGCCCAACTTTCACAACATAGACGATGAGTTCTTCGTCTGCGACTGCGTAGACGATTCGATATTCGCCCTGCCTAATGCGATATCGATCTTGGCCCGACAGCTTCTGGCAGCCCGGAGGCCGAGGCGTGCTTGCCAACTCCTCAATTCTTCGGACGATCCGCTGGCGGTCCTTTTTCTGTGAGATGGCCTCAAGTTCTTTGAAAGCAGAGCGCTTGATGAGGACCTTAAATCTTGCCACGCCGCTTTAGTTCCTTCACCATGTCTTCAAACACGAGATTCGGTTCTGCAGCTCGCTCCTCGAACGCGGCTAGGTCCTCAGCGTCTTCAGCCAGCGACAGTTTCACTGCTTCGTTTACAAGATCGGACACACTGCGGTCCGTCTCCACTGCTTTGATACGAAGTGCCCGATGAAGGTCCGAATCGAAGTAGACTGTGGCTCGTTTTGCTGATGTGCTCATACAAACATCTTAACGTCTTAGCGTTGTGACGTCAAGACGCCTGCTGAACTCTCTAACGTGTCCGTTTCGGCAACTACTGTGCGGCGCTGCGAACACCTTCCCGTTGATGATCGGCGCTCATATGCCGATCATCGCCCTGCCGCAGCAGCAGCCACTCCTTTGCGAAGGTGTGTGTTGAACCACTTCATGATGCGCTGCGACACGTCCATCACGAACTTGGGCTCGCGCGGTCCGTGCGGAGTCCTGGGGTAGACGATCATCTCCGTCGGCACCCCCCGCCGCGAGAGGGCGACGTAGAACTCCTGCCCCTGTGTAAACGGTACGCGGAGGTCCCTCGCGCCGTGAATCACCTGGGTAGGCGTAGTGACGTTCTTTATGCGGTAGATCGCGGAGTGCTTCTCGTATGTCTCGTAGTCATCCCAGAACTCCGACCCCATGTGCGCCACCAGATAGTCGGGAATGTCCGTCGTGGAAACCATGCTGATCAGGTTGGGCAGCCCTGCGCCCATGCTGGCCGCCTTGAACCGATTGGTGCGGGTGACTATGAACGAGGTCATGTAGCCACCGTAGCTCCACCCCATGAGCGCCAGGCTGTCGGGGTGGGCTATTCCCATGTCGATCACCTTGTCGACCCCGCTCATCACGTCCTCGTAGTCGCCGTAGCCCCAGTCTTTGTAGTTGGCGTAACGAAACTCCTTACCGTACCCCGTGCTACCGCGTGGGTTGGGCCGTAGAATAGCAAAGCCGTTCTGAGCGAAGTACTGCAGCATGTACGCGCCGGCGGCGCCGGTGAACCTTCTCGAATAGGCTCCTGCGGGCCCGCCGTGGACGTTGAGTATTAGTGGATATGCCCTTCCCCGTTGGTATCCGACCGAAGCGACGGCGTTTCACCTTGGAGTACAAGCGGCGGATTTTGCGAGAAGCTGATCGGTGCCGTAAGTCGGGAGAGATTGGATCTTTATTGAGGCGCGAGGGCTTGTACTCATCGACTTTGAGGAACTGGCGAGCTGCGCGAGAGCGGGGGGAATTGGGAGGTCAAGGAACTCGAAAGCGAGGACCGGAAGCAAAGCCACCTGACCCGAGCGCGAAGCGGATCATCGGGTTGGAGCGGGAGAATCGGCGGTTGCGGCACCGAGCGGAGCGTGCTGAGGCCCTGGTGGAGGTCCAAAAAAAACTTTCGGAACTGTTGGGGCTCGACCTGCCCGAGAGAGACAGGACATGATGATGGCGAAGATTGCCGATGTTGGTTTGCGTCTTGGGGTGAGAGCCACGTGCAAAGCCCTTGGTGTAGCGCCGGCGAGCTACTACCGTTTCCGCCGACCCCGATTGCCGGCCAGAGTTCGCTCTTCACCTCGGGTTCTCTCTTCGCAGGAGCGCAAGGCCGTGCTGGACGTTCTCCACGAGCCACGCTTTGCAGATCGGGCTCCGGGTGAGATACAGGCGACTCTCTTGGATGAGGGCCACTACCTGTGCTCGGAACGCACGATGTACCGGATCCTGGCAGCCAACTGTGAGGTGCGCGAGCGCCGCAACCAACTGCGGCACCCGAGCTACGCGGCGCCTGAACTGCTGGCCACGGCTGCGAATGAACTCTGGAGTTGGGATATAACGAAGTTGAAGGGCCCGGCGAAATGGACTTACTACTACCTGTACGTGATTCTGGATGTTTTCAGCCGCTACGTAGTGGGCTGGATGGTAGCGCAGGGGGAGTCAGCAGTGCTGGCCAGGCGGCTGATCGAGGAGACGTGCGAGCGACAGGGAGTCACCCGAGATCAGTTGACCTTGCATGCGGATCGCGGTTCATCGATGAGGTCGAAGGCCGTGGCACTGCTGCTGGCCGACCTGGGGGTGACGAAGACGCATTCGAGGCCGTATACGTCGACCGACAATCCATTCTCGGAGGCGCAGTTTAAGACGATGAAGTATCGGCCGGAGTTTCCCAGTCGGTTTGGATCCCTGCAGCATACGCGTGGCTTCTGCGGGCCTTTCTTTGATTGGTACAACACCGAGCACCGCCATAGCGGACTGGCGATGCTGACGCCTCAGG
>JAZDCZ010000172.1:0-4245 GCA_036679605.1 Gemmatimonadota bacterium | reverse complement strand
GCTGGACATCAGGAACGCGCCGTCCAGCTTGACCTCGAAAACCTCCGCCCCGCCAAGCGACGCCACGCACCGACGCCGCAGGACAAGCTCGCCCAACGGGGTCATCGCATGGTCTAGTTCCTCAATCGATTTCGCCAAAGCCTGCCATCCCGGTGATGCACGAAGGCCGGAACCCTTTTACGACCGAGCATGCCTTGCTCTTCTTTGTCGCCATGGACTCTTCTCCTTGTATCGAGACTTCTCGATGACCAATGTTGATTCCCGCCCTGTCAAATGAGATTGTCGTGCGGGCGCGTCGAGGCGATGTTACCCGTTACCTCGCTCGGCGGAAGTTCCCCAGACAAGTCCTCCCAGAAAGCTTCCGGTTTGCGTTTGGGTTGGGTGGCCGCGACAACGTCGTCACGTTCGACCGCATCGCAGAATTGCTGGATGCGCTACCTCCGATTGGTTCCCCTGTGCATTGATTCAGTCGGCTGTGCCGGACCTTCCGTGGATTTTCTGGGGATACGGCGGCAGCGTGGTCAGCCGAGTGTCCTCAATCGGCGCACCCACGGTGAAATGGTATAGGGACTGGTACTTGCGATTCTTGAAACCGAAAAGCTCATGAACTGGATCGTCAAGAAAACACCCGATCCCGGTGCTGCGAACACCAGCAGCCTCGGCTTCGAGATAAAGCACCTGACCGATTATGCCCGTTTCCCAGAATAATCTCCTGTACATCCAAGCGCCGTGTTCTTTCAGCGGCCCCTCGAATTCCGCAATCATGCCGAGGCTAAACGCACCGTCGGCTGCGATGTCCTGGCCGCAACTCACCTGTCCGGCGACGGCACGCACATCACCAGGCTTCAGATGATACAACGGCAGCGACGCGGAGCATCCAGACAGCTTGTTCCACTCGAATTCGGAGCACATCGATTCCCGGAGTTTCGAAAGCGGGTCGGGTGAGCGCACCAGAAAGTACAGCCCCGGCGTTACATTCTCGACGCGATGTACAAACAAGCCCAAGTTCACGTGCGCTGGCGGGCCAAGAGCGCGCCAGGGCGGCAACTGGTAGCGGGGCAAAGTACGGTCCAGCATCAAGTAAAACTGGTCGGCAGTGATTCCCGTGCGCCCATCCATCGCCACAGCGCTCCGTCGTTGCTGGATTATCGTGCGCGACGGGACGGGGGATCGCTGTGTTTCAAGTGGATCAGAAAACTTCATTGCCGGTCTCGAACATACCTGCTCCTTTATTGCGGACTTGGCACCCGCGTCGGTGACGGAATCGATCAACCCCCATTCGACATGGTCGGAACTGAGGCAGTTCGCCACACCATGCCATTGACGTCGGCTGACTGATCCGAGCGAGGCGCTGGACATACCCAGGGGCGTGTCGTTGATTCGTCGGTCGACTATCGGCATAACGGCGATTAGTAGGTCTGGATGCTCACGTTCGGCATCCGCAAAATCGCACTCGCGATCCAATCCAAGGAATGCACTGATGTTCTCATCACTCACCTCAATGAGTTGTTGGACCCGCCAGCCTTGGACAGCAGCCGACAAGGCAAGGGCGGCAATGGCGTGGCCTACGTCGTGTTGGCAATACCGGTAGGCGCGTTCGCCGTACTTCCAAGCCTCGCGCCAGTGAATGGACGACAGGCCCACCAGAAACGACCCAGCGGGAAACCCGTCAATCAGATCATCCCAATCGTCTGGCGCAATCTCACACCGGCGTTCCAGAACATGGTCCTTGGGCGCATAATGGAAAACCCCAGGAGCGGTAGTCAGGCGCGGAATCGAACCGAGGGCCACATAGCCCTCCGTCGGGTGCAGGTTGCCGCTCGATGGATTGATGCGCAGGGCCCACCTTGAACCTCGGTATTCCTTCCAGGCCGACAAGCCGAGCGCGTATTGAAAAAACTCCGAGACTGTTTCGAGGACCACGGGTCGTGGATTCAATGCGCCAAGCTGACATAACGCGTCGAATGGGGGATCTGCCGACGCCTCGGACAGCAGCAACGGCGCTTCCGGTGCCCCATGAAAACGCCGAAATGGATCGGGCTGCGTTGCCCAATCCATATAGGCCGGTCCGCGCGCGTACCGATGAGGATGGTGCTTGGTAAGCTCATGGTAGCCAAAAACAACGTCGATGGGATCCATGGTTCTTGCCGAGTACGGGATCGCAGCACTACGGGCTGTGCTTGTAGTGGGACGGAACTTCCGCGAAATTGATCGATCTGATCCTCGTAAGGATGACAAGCTGCAAGATTGCCTCGAAGTTCTTGAAACGGTCGCGGGTGACCTGCCCCCAGACAATGTATCCTGCCACGGCTTCGCGGACAACCAAGTACGACCACAACTGCTCGCTTTGGCGTACAACCTGGGCAACTTCCTGCGTCGGCTGGTCGTTGTTCACGTCAGAGCTTCGGCCCGCTCGCCCTATTCCCCGTCGGGGTTCAAGGCCTCCCCGCACTCGGAGCATGTCCCGCTTGCATTTCCGGTGAGATCGTATCCGCACGCTGTGCAGCAGGGAATGCCGTGGTCCTTCAGCACGTGCCAGAGTATACGCCGAATCGTCTTCCTGAAAGCCAAGAGGATCGCCCAGCAGGCCATCACCGTGACGGCTACGACCAGCCACCGCGACATTCCTCGCCAAGCCATTGGAATTCCAAGACGGCGATGGGAGAACTGAATCACGACTGATGCGGCCACGACCCCCGCAATCGCTGCCCAGTACCGCCAACTCGTGCCGACGGTACGCGTGGCGATGGACCATGCCTCTCGTTGTGCCTTCTTCGTCGGAAGGCGCTCCAGCTCAGGGAATAGCGTCAAGATTATCCGGTTCATCGCAACGGCTCCAGTACGACTCTCCGAGCGGGCTTGGATCGCGGCTACACATTGTCAACGACAAAGAGTTTCGGCAGAGTCTTAGAACTCAAACGGAATAGAATTTGCCGTCTCCCGCTTGTCCATGGGCCTGAAATGAATGTACCGCTGTGTCGTCCGCTGGTCCAGGTGCTCGACGAACGCAGCAATCTGGTCCCACGTCTTGCCCTGAGCCACCAGAATCGAGATAAAGCTGTGCCTTAATGCATGATACCCATCCAGCCGTTCGAAATCCGTGTCCTTCACGAGCTTCACGAACAGTCTGTCAGCTCTGTCGCCTCGGCGCTGTCCCCCGCGTCCTCTCGGGCGAGTTGCTCCTCGGCGTCCTTTTTGATCTCGTTGGCGACCAGCTCGTCGGCGGATGCGAGGGCTTTGATGTAGGATTTGCCCTTCCGCCAGAAGGACAGGGAATTCATCCCGTTGGCCCGTTTTCTGAGGAATGCCACGCCAAGATACTCCCACGCCCGGCGATCCAGAGGTCCGCTGCTTGGCTCAGTGACCTATTTCCCTTGATTCGAGCGATCTACACCGTGACTGACCATCCCGTCCTGGCCATGCCAGTGACCGACTTGGGCAGCGAGATCGTGATGTTGCCGTCCACGAGCAGCAGCATCGCCTACCTGCGGTAGGGAATGGTCTGTCCCAATGGATTGCACTCCAACGGAACCCTCGATAAGAGGGAGGACACTATGCAATCGAAAAGCAATGACATCGGATGGCGATTCTGGGGTACGTGGGTAATGGCAACAACCATTGGATGGCCCATTGGAATCATGACCGCGCTTTTGGCGGCGCATATCGTCAACGTCGTATACCCCAAAGAAACCAATCTCGTGGTTGGCCTTTTCCTTGGGGCAGCTGTCGGATATGTGCAAAGACGTTTCGCGCAGAATCCAATTGCTGCGTCCTGGCGGTGGGTTCTTTCGACTTCTGTCGGGATGGGCATCCCGTATGTTGTCGTGGTGATGGCAGATGAATTTTGGGGTGGCATACCTGCCGCTCTGGACAGCAAGGTGGCGATTGCGGCTGTGGGTGGTCTGATAACGGGACTGGTGCAGCTTCCAAACGTGCGGAGACACTCCAGAAGATCAGGCTGGTGGGTACTCGCGAATATCGTTGGCTGGGGTTTGGGTGGGCTGGCGATGGCCATCGGGTTCGCAGGCGGCCTGCTTATCGGTGGAGCACTCCTCGGGGTTGTAACCGGAGGGGCCATGGTATGGCTGCTTCAAAGTCCACCTTCGTCAGAGGAAAACGCGGGATCATGGACTTAGTAATCGTCAAGAAATAAAATAAAGCAAACAGGGCTCTTGTGACGATGTCGGTATTATGCCGGACGTTGCAATGATACGCCAGAAGTACTTGGCCTTGCGGGGTGCTCTC
>JAZDCZ010000171.1:0-9033 GCA_036679605.1 Gemmatimonadota bacterium | reverse complement strand
CGTCTCTGTCTCGGCTATACAACGTTGTTTCGCGGCGTTCCCCGGTAGCTCAGTTGGTAGAGCAGGTGACTGTTAATCACCCTGTCGCTGGTTCGAGTCCGGCCCGGGGAGCCAATCTTCAGAAACGCTGTGCGAAAGACCCCCTGCAGGTCGCGTGGCAGTGTCCAACGCGACGGTTTTCGCTAATAAATCAATTCGTATGCCAGCCGCGCGAACAGATCAGGTGCCCCAGTCTGTAAACCTCGTCCAACAGCGATCCTTGTGACAACGCCCCCTCACGGGGTGGGGCATGTGAGACCGACGCTATAACTGCCAGTCGTGATGAGGTTCTCTGCGTCGACACGTATAATGTATGTGCCGGTATCTGGCAGGTCGACCAGCACGCTGTCGTTCGCTATGACAGATCCCAGAGTTGAGCCTTGAGATGTAAACAGCGCGGCACGGGGTTCAGCACTCGAACTCACGAAGGCGCCACCAGTCTCCGTTTCCCGCAAACGTGATCAGATCCGAGTCTGCGGGGGAGTCGATAGAGTCGGCAAACGGTACGCCGCAAGCGACCGTCCCCTCGACTCCGACCAGCGGAGACAGACATTCCATCCCCACCGTGTAAGAGCCGGTCGTAACTAGGTTCTGAGCATCTACGCGGATCACGTACGTGCCGTCTTCAGGCAGCGTGAAGTCGTGCCGGGTGTTTGACGGTGAGAATACGGTAAGGCGGGGCTCGACAGTGGTACTTGAAAAGTTGCCACCCTCGGTCAGTACCAGCGATAGCTGCTGATCAATCGTTCCCGCAAACGTGATCAGATCCCGTTCTCCTGCCGCCGTGATTGAGCCCGCAAGGCGATCAGCACATCCGAGGACCGGGAAACTCAAGATATCCGTCAGCGTACAAGGATCTGTTGCAAGGGAGACTTCCAGACCATCGGACCAACCATCAGCATCAGAGTCGGGATCGAACATATCGGTACATCCTAGCTCTGCCTCCTCATCATTGGTCAAGCCGTCTCCGTCTTCGTCCGCGCCAGGATCCAATATCCGAAAAGTATTCGCTGCCGTCGGAGTTACGCTTGAGCTACCAGATGGATTTGTCGCGACAACAGCGAATGAGCCAGTGGCATCGGGGGCAATCGTGATCGGCATCGTGGCAGCGTTGCCCGAGAATTGGATATTCGCTGGTGCAGGCACTATCGCAGGAGGAACGGACTCGGGCACGAAGGCAAAAGAGGAGTCGATCAGATTTCTACCGGCCACCGAGAAGGCCGGGAGAATTCGACCCGCTAGACCTCCTGGTGGCATGATGGAAGTCACTTCAGGCGCGCCGATTACCCCAAAGTCCGAGTCCGACGTAGCGGTCTCTCCTCCTACACGTACGGAGATCGGACCAGTGGTAGCACCCAAGGGAACCGTTACGCTGAGGGTATGTTCAGTTGCTTCTGATGGAGTCGCTGCCGGAGTGCCGTTGAAGTCGACCGCATTGTCGGCTGGTACCGTGCTGAAACCTTGGCCCTGAATGGTAACTGTCGTGCCTGGTGTGCCTTGGGCTGGGGTAAAGTGGAAGATCGCGAGACCCGTGACGGTTGAACGCTTGATCTCGAGGATGTTCCCTGTCTCGTCGTATACGTACTCGATTACGGTTCCCGTGGAGTCGATGACCTTGATCAACTGGCCGCTGTCGTCGTAGACGTATTGAAACGTTTCTGCCACAACCGCCGTGCTCAACAAAACGACCACGAAGGCGCCCGTAAACCAGCGACTGAATTGTTGTCGTTTATGTATCAACGTGCGTAATCTTCGTTATCGTGAGGCCCGCTGTCATTTAGTTCAACCTTCAAAATCGCAACGAGTGTAGTGTAATGTTACAAGGGCCACGGTCTGCGCGGTTGTTTCAACCCGTGTACAAAACCTGAAGTATGTAAAAATAAATCTATCTCCATTACTTCCTTTACTTCGTGCTACCGCTGTACGTCGAAGCACTGCGCAGGAATCACTGTTGGTTCATTTGTTCTTTGGTTTCTCTCTATATCCATACGTATCGCTCTTTCGTTTGCGTCTATCGCCGCTTCTGTAGCACGGACGGCGAATTCCTCTGCCCCGAACAGTGCTACACCGGCTCCGAACGTCACTAACACCGGGACGGAGATTTCCGAAGTAATGACAACAAAAGTGGTCAGTCCAACAACAAATACGCCCCTGCCGAACGTCTCAAGCACGTTAAGGGCTTCCCGACTCGCGTTCACGAGTCGGAGACGGCGGTCGAGAAGACCAAACGGATCGACGAAATTCACTGGGTTGTTACGAACGTACCTGTAGCGGTTTATGTCGCCTCCAAGGAACGTTATCGGGTCCTCGCTGATGAAACTTCCCGCAATCGGATCGTAGTAGCGAGCGCGGTAGTGATAGAGGCCGGTCCCAATCGGAACTCTGCCGGTGAATTGAAAGTGAGAACCAACCCCCGAAAACGAGGTCGCCCCGTACGGTTCGTATGCGAATGCAGAATTGCCGAGTCCGGCTCCGTCGGCCGTCGCGACCGTGCTGTTGATCGCGTCTGTCAGTGCAAACTGGAGGGCACCCCCTCCGTCGATCGACGCAAGATGCTGATCGACGACGCGACCAGTCAGGATAGAGAGAGTCTCTCCTCCCGAGTCGCGCACCTGTACGACATTCGTCAGCGTGTCCAGAAGGTAGTCCGCTGTCACAACGCTCCCGGACGCCCGATCATCCATCTGGATCAGGTTGCCCACGAAATCGTACAGGAAGGAGGTGGTGGCTCCGTCAGGGCGGCTGATCGAGCTTAGGCGATTCCTCGCGTCCCAACTGTAACTCGTGATACCGCCCAAGCCGGCTTCAGAGAGACGATTTCCATTCGCATCGTGCGTGTAGGAAACCACACCACGTTGCGTAAGCCGATCGGAGAGCGTTTCGTACTGATTGACCGACAGCTGCGTCGCAAGTGGCGCCGCGATCAAGCGGTCGGCTGAGATCCGGTTGCCGACCCGGTCGTACGCGTAGCTCTGCAAGTCGATAATTCCAGCGGGTCCGGAGTGGACAATCGAGGTGATTCTACCTAGCGCATCGTAGTCCTGATCAGTCACCACCCCGTTAGTGCGCCGGATCAGATCAAGCCTGTTTCTGACGTCATAGGTAAAAGTCGCGCCAGCCTCAGGCATGATCGCAGAAGCAAGGTTCCCTACGATATCGTAGGCGTAGCTGACGGCCGACTGTCCGACGACCTGCCGTGTCTTGACCCGGCCGAGGGGATCTCTTGTGTAGGTCACTGAGCCGAAGGGGCCGGCGGAATCGGTTAGGTGCCCAGCCGGATTGTAGCTGAAAGAAAATGTTCCGCTCGTCGAATCCGTCGCCTGGATTAGCCGGCCGCGATCGTCATAGCGCCGCATGACACTGCTGCCGTCTTGGTAGAGTTCCGCGACCAGTCGGCCGAGTGTGTCGTAGGCGAAGAGGCTCGTCTGTCCGCGTCGATCCACGAACTGGGTCAGGTTGCCACGGCTGTCGTACTGTCGTGTATCGCTGGCTCCGAGCGAGTCCGTCCTGGCCTCGAGACGACCCATAGGGTCGTAGCTCAACGTAGTGGTGTTGCCACGGGCGTCGGCAACGGTAGCCAGGTGCCCAACCGCGTCGTAGCTAGCCCGCGTCGTCCTTCCGAGGGCATCGGTCGTGGCTATTACGCGGTCCAAGGCATCGAAACTGATCGAAGTTTTTCGGCCTAGCGCGTCAGCTAGCTGAATCGGGCGCGATACGGCGTCGTAGAGAATCGCTGTCTCGTTTGAAAGCGGATCCCTGATGATCACCGGATTTCCGAAGCTGTCGTAGCTAATCTCGAAGCGCTCGTTGAGCGCATCGATGATCGCTGTCGGGAGGCCCGAGGAGTCGTATTCGAAGCCCGTGATCTGGTTGAGTGCGTCTGTGATCGAGGTGAGATTTCCCCTCGTGTCGTAACCCAAGCTCGTAACATGACCTTGCGGGTCGGTGATCGAATCGATCCGGTCAAAGATCGGCTCATAGGTGAAGGTCGTCGTCTCCCCAGCTCCGTTCGTGAGGGTGAGCGGGTTTCCATTGGCGTCGTAGGTAAATTTCTGGTCCCCTCCCTGTGCGTCGCC
Source organism: Gemmatimonadota bacterium (assembly GCA_036679605.1). Taxonomy (GTDB): domain Bacteria; phylum Gemmatimonadota; class Gemmatimonadetes; order Gemmatimonadales; family GWC2-71-9; genus JAZDCZ01. Next base: position 4,918 of record JAZDCZ010000171.1, on the reverse strand, counting down.
ACAAACTGTGCACGATGCGGGGCCGTGCACAGCCAGGAGCAGGTTGCTCCCGGGCTCACGGTCGAAGATGCGCTTTTGACCAAGTGCGTTTGTCACGTCGAGCAGGAACCCTTGCGGGTCGAAGCGATACGTCATCTGCCTGTCGGCTGGGAGCGGGACATCCGGCGTGCTAGGCTGTGTTACGGTGGTCTGCAATACGGGGCTCATAGCTACGGCGGGATTCGCCAGTATGTAGTCGAAGCTAAGAACGCCGCCATCGGCTTGAATCTGCTGGCTGACGCGACCGTTCGCACCGTAGGAATTCTGCGCTACCACGACGCCGCGGGCGTCCGTGATCTGCGTGAGGCGATTCTGCACGTCGTAGCCGTAGCGGGTGATGCCCCCTGCAGGGTCGGTCATTTCCGCCAGCGTTCCTTGGCCATTGTACGAGTAGCGAACAACCCGACCGATCGGGTCCGAGATCGACGTGATCCGGTTCGCAGCATCGTACTTGAGCAACAGGCGGCGCCCGACCGGGTCGACAATTTCGTTGATGCGCACCGGTACCACAGAATCGCGAATCAGCGAGATCTGATTTCCGTTGGGGTCACCAATCGACTCTAGGAGCGACCCGAGAGCAGCAGTTGCAGGGATGAAGTGGAAGGTCGAGCCGTTCTTAAAGCGCAGATCGACAGCTCCACTTGGCTGCACAGTCATGACATCGCCGCGCAACGATGGGCTTGTTGTGTTAGTGAACACGCCCGTTCCGTCGTTGACGAACGGGCGACGGCTCCCATCAGGAGCGATCAGATTGATCATCTGTGCCGCAACAGGGTTATCGGTGTCGAGGCGTAGTCCGTAGTTATGGTTCGTTCCGATTCCAAACGGGCCGGGCTCGTCGGATAGCGTTCGATATATACGCCGAATCACGACCGACCCACGCTGGCTCGTGAGCGAGCGTTCGCGATCAGCGCGAGACCTGAAGAGAGGTCGATAGGATCACCGGCTGAGGGTGGACAGCCGGGGTTTCCTGGGCCCGGGCCGCCACCACACAGGCCCGGGTTCTCCTCGGGCGGGCCCGGAGGCGGGGGAGGTTGTCTAGCTCCATGCCAGTCGAAATGCACCAGGCCAAAGCGCTTGCCGGGAGTGGCGGGGTTGAAGTCAGGGATGATCTGGGTGCCACCGGCAGACACAGTTCCGGTGCCGTAGACAACCATGACGCCCACAGTGGGATCGAGGGTCGAGAGTTCCATGTTGGTGCCGGGCAGGGTGTTGATCAGGTTTGGGAAGGCGACAGCCACAGGTTGGCTGGCTACTGTGTTGGCCGGCTGGAAGGCCACGATAAAAGGCTCGATGGTGTTTCCAGGAGGCATCTCTTCGGGGAGCCGATCCACGGGCACCTGGATCGCGATCAAAGGGTAGAAGCCGGCAGCACAATTGTGAACTGGTATCCCGATCTCGGGAGGAGGAGGCGTGAAGATCGTGCCTGCGTATACCGTGACCTCAAGGTCCGGAATCGTTGTGAAAGTGAAGACCTGATCGAAGAGGGAATCCTGCTCAACACAAACGGTCTCGGCGTTGCAGTAATCGTATACACGAGATCGACACCCGCATACTCACCGTCGACCGAGGTCAACCCATTATAACGGACCAGCTGCTCACCATTACATTCGGGCGGCAGGTCAGTAAACGCAAAGTTCCCTGCCGAATCAGACACGGTTTGCCCAACACAACCTGTTGAATTGCCCGCGCTGTCGCGGCCAAGGAAGGTGATCGTCACTCCACCGAGGGCCGTTTGAAGCGAGTCCGCCACCACCGTACGCCCCATGAACGTAGTGGTAACATCGCGGACAGTGAGGTTCAGAGTGACCGAGTCACCGATGTCGATCCCGTCCACCTGTGCTTCGGCAACGACCTGGAAAGCAGTGGCCTTCGCCAGTTGATCCGCTGCAGCGGTGATCGTCAAAAGACTACCCTGTCCTCCTGAGATCACCGACGGGGTAAACGAGGCGATGAGCCCCGCTCGAAGCCCGTTGACTCTCAATGTAGCCAGCCGCTCGAATCCGTTGGGAGCGTTCAGCTCCACAACGAACGCTGTGGATTGACCTGCTATCACCGTCGCCGCGCCAGGAGCAGCCACAACATTGAACGTTTCCGACGGCAGAACCTGGAACGGCACGCTGCTCGTCATGCTCTTGCCGTTTACTGTCACCGTTAAAGGCCCAGTATCGGCACCCGTCGGTATCGTGATATCTACCCGGTGGTCGTCGAACCGAGCAATCGGGGCTTCGCCGGATATACCGTCCTGGTTAGGCAACCCGATAGAGGGAACGAATCGAGGAAACGGCGAGAAGTTGTCCCCAGTGATCGTGACCAGCGTACCTACCGGACCCGACTTGGGGTTGAAATCCGTAATAAGTGGGGCTGGATTGTCACAACTGCAATTCGCAAGGCAAAGCCCAGGGCACGCAGCATCGTCAGTTCCATCGCATTCTTCGCTCGCCTGATTGAGGACACCGTCACCGCAGAACGGTGCGGGGCAATCTTCGACGCACACAAGCGTGACGTTCTGCTTAATGGCTTTTTTCAGCACTAGAAACGCATCAGTGGCCGTCACGCGTGCATCGCAATTCATATCCGCGCAAAGATTGGTAGTGCCCGCTGGAACAGCGAGGCCCAGCTCGCCGAGTGTGGTTGATGTCGTCGGCGCGAACCGTGCTATCGAGGTCGTCGTGAACCCTAAAGGACATTCATCACGACACGATATTACGACAGCAATTCCTACAGCATGTTGCAGGACGAGAAGCGCGTCAGTAGCTAGAACTGTTCCTGTGCAGTTGACGTCACCACAACCACTGGGAACGGGTAACTCGAGCGTAGTCGTCGTCGAAGTTGTCGAACTAGACAACGGGATTGTCAGCAGGGTTGTCGTGGTCTGTGCAAAGACCGCGGTAACCGGCATATAGGCAATGATGGCCGCAAGTGCCACGAACGCGACGAACCGCCGGTGCCAGCGACTACGACGAACGCGGCTCGCATGAACCAGGCCGTTCATCGCCGTATACGTAGTACCCCCATAAAAACTCTAGCCCCACTCCGGAATATAAGAGGCCAGCCGTGACAAGGTGCTTATCAGACCGGCCTAGACACTGTCAAAGGATTTCCGAAGTTTCTGGCAGTGAGCATGTGGAATGTCCGCCGCGATACCCACCTGGGTGACAGTACAAACCGGGATTATCCTTTTGACACAGAACGGCCTCAAGGATAGCCGCATGAGGTGCGTAGAGGCACAAAATGGGAGTTCTGGTTATCCATGGTTGTCCCTGCCTGGCGCGGGCTACGCGAGATGATTGGCATGCTCGGCGATGCCGACTTCGTCTATTCCTACCACGATAAATTAGGGCCTATCACTAAGACTATACGTGACTTGTTTTTGGCGCCCACCGATGCCCAAGCCAACATCATTTTGGCGACAAGTTTATTGCTTTCGGGTGTATTCTTCGCGGTTGCTCACTACCGAAGACCGCAATCTTCCTCCACCCGAAACAAAAAAAAGAACCCACCGCCCACGGTGGATGAATTACACAACCTTAAACGACAGGGACAAACTCTGCGAGATGAAACCAACCAACATTGGGGCGAAGTCTATGACCCCGCTCTTTATTGGAAACCCAAACTTGAAGAATGGGAAAACAGCGTAGCCGCTAGAGTGTCGTGCATTCAAGAAGGAAACGCTGGCGAATACTTTCTGGACATGAACCGCAGCATGGATCGAATTTTAGGACCAGAAACTCAAAAAGGATTCGATTCCCGTTTCAATGATTCACTAAGCCGCCTGGATGATATCATTGACGATCTCAAGAGATATGATGATTAGTTACCCTTTCGTCGATTCTGCCGAATCCATCGAGGTGTTCTACAACCGTTGGCGTCAGCATTCCTTTCTCGGCTATATAAGTCCAGCCGAATTCGAAGCCGCCGCCGTAACCGCCGCGCTAGCGGCCTAACCTGCGTGTCCACTATTTCGGAGGAAGGTCACGGGGTCGCGTACAACCATGAGGAGATGGAAGGATAAAATGAGCCCCTCTATAACACGTCGTCTATTCGCCTACCTGTCTTTTTCTCACTTTACACAGATATGTTTCGCACTGGCGCTCGCCGGCTCCTGGATTTGCGTAATGCAAGGCATAGCCGAAGCCCAGCCTTCCTGTGAGGTCGTGCTTTCCGCAATGAGTTCGGCGACTATTGGCGCGCTTAACGTAACGGTCGATTATAGCCAAGCGGCTGGCACGTTTGATGGCGTGGGTACGGCTGTGGATTGTAGTGACCTGTCCGGGGCCGGGCTTGCTGCGTTCTTTGATGACGATGCTGCTGGACTCTTAAAGCTGGGTTGGGTTGATACTTCTGGAATTGGGCCGTCTACTCCACTGACCAGTTGCCGTTTCACCCCAACAACACAAGCCAGCCCCCGACGAACTGATTTCCAGCTAACCGTTACCAACGCCTCCGATCTATCGTCGAGCCCCATTTCCGTCAATGTAGCCATAACCGAACTCAACTGCAGTCCGGACGATAGCTGTGGCGATGTGAACGGGGACGGCCAAATTACTGCCACGGACGCACTGTCGGTTCTCCAGAAAGCCGTTGGGATTGACACGCCCTTCCAGTGTGCAGATGTTCGGGCCGAGAGTAGGGTGAATACGTGCTCAGCCGAGCCTTGGTAAACTACGGGAAGTTAACAACGCGGTTCTAATTCCTAACGCCGGTTGTGTTTAGGTATACAGCTACATTCGCATCGTCGTAATTCAGAATGATCAGGTCGTTCAACCATCCGCGTTCACATCTGCGATCGCCGCTGCCACTGGTGTACCGGGACTGTCGAATACTGTCAGCCGATCAAAGTTGCCAGACGCATCGCTGAGTAGCACAGCAACACTGG
>JAZDCZ010000170.1:0-5762 GCA_036679605.1 Gemmatimonadota bacterium | reverse complement strand
CGAGCGCAAGCTTGCGGTGCAGCGCAAAGCCGAGGCCGAGCGCAAGCTTGCGGTGCAGCGCAAAGCCGAGGCCGAGCGCAAGCTTGCGGTGCAGCGCAAAGCCGAGGCCGAGCGTAAGCTTGCGGTGCAGCGCAAAGCCGAGGCCGAGCGTAAGCTTGCGGTGCAGCGCAAAGCCGAGGCCGAGCGTAAGATCGCGGTGCAGCGCAAAGCCGAGGCTGAGCGCAAGCTTGCGGTGCAGCGCAAAGCCGAGGCTGAGCGCAAGATCGCGGCGCAGGCAGCATTGAAGCCGGCCCCGGGGATTTTCGGCTGGACGCCGGGGTATCCACCTGTGGGACGATTGGTCGCGCTTCGTGGTGGCGATACCATCTCGAAGGTGGCGACGCGCTACTACCCCAATGCGGGATCGGTGACGGTGGATGCGCTACTCGCCCGCAGCCCTACCTTGAGGAACCTTGGTCCGGTCGACGCCGGCGATCTCATGCTTCTTCCGTTCTTGACGGCCCAGGAAATGGTGGCTTCGGGTTTCGACGGTTCCTATCGGGTGCTGCTGGCCAGGGCCCCGAGACGAGACCAGACTGGAGAGGCCGCGGACTGGGCGCGGGCCGCCGTGCCGAAATTCAGCCTCAGGTGGGAGAGTCCTCCAACCCCGGGGCAGTCTTATAGTCTTTATGCCGTAGGTTTCATGAGTCGGAACGATGCTCTTGCGGCGGCCGATTACGTGTTATTCAAGCTTGCTGAACTGCAAGCCGGGCGCCCTGGCAGGAGAGGTTCCTCGCTCTCCCGTGCTCGTTTGCTCGTGGCCCCGGGCGCTTCCGACCGATAACGCGTCTAATTATCACCTTGACGTGTACCTTGCCCCATATGGGGGGCGTGCCCGGGTTCAAATGCCGGGTCTTGTAACTACCTAAAAAAACAATGACATTACTTATAGTTATCGTGAATTCCGGAGACTACCCTTGAGGGAGGATGTGTGGAAACGCACCGAATTTGTACTTGTTCTTTGTGGAACCCTTTTTGTTCGGTTTTCAACGCCCTATTGTCGTATTGACGCGTCCGTTTTGCGGATGCACGGCCGGCACTCCCGAGAGGAGTAAAGAGGGCGTTACCCGACCTGGACGGACGCTCGGCGGCTGGCCGAGGAAGACAGCGCAATCACTCATATGAACAAAAGTAACAAACGGGGCTCTCTCTCTGGCCAGTTGGGGTTGGTCGTTGCGGTAGCGTTGTGTGTTTTGGCTTCCGCCTGTGCGTCCCGATCGACGGTGCCACCCTATCAGCCGTCATCGATTCCCTTGGCAGAGCCGGTGTTTACGCGCGATGCGCCGCCGCCTTACTACCGTATCCGGTCGGGGGACGACCTCGATATCGAGTTCGCGTTCCACGAGTCCCTCGATGCGGAACCCAAGATCCGACCGGACGGGAGAGTCACGGTTCCGGGGCTGGGCGACTTCTACGCGGTGGGGCTGACTACCGAAGAACTCGAGGCGGATATCAAGAGTCGCGCGTCGATCACGTATCGTGACCCGATGGTGTCGGTTACGGTTGCTCACCTGGCGGAGAACCGAGCCTATGTAGGCGGCGAAGTCGGCAGGCCTGGGTTTGTAGCGCTCCGCCCAGGGATGACGACGCTGAGGGCCATTACAGAGCGAGGCGGTTTCCTGCTCAGCTCCGAAACCCGCAAGGTTGTCCTCATCAAGTGGAGAACCGATGGGAGCTATTCGGCTAATCAACTGAATTTGCGTGATGTCCTGGAGACGGGGAACACCGAGCAAGACCTGGCCCTAGGGCCCAACGATGTCGTCTACGTTCCGCCGACGGGCATCGCCAACGCGACCGCCTGGGTACAGCAGTACATTCGCGATCTTATACCTGTCCGTGAGCCTTCGCTGCGTGGCCCGGACGTAGCGAGGTAGGCGACCGACTGTTATGGATCAGCGTTCTCTCTACCTCCTTCGGCAGGCCATCAACGCCATCTTCAAGCGATGGAGAATGGTCGTCGGGCTCTTCCTGGTGATACTCGTGCCAGTGACAATCGGTACCTTGCTGAAGAAGCCCGTGTATCGAGCCGACGCAAAGATCTTTGTGGGCAAGGATCGAGTCTATCCGGAAATCTCGCCGATAGACCGGAAAGCGGAAGCCGGCAACCTACCGAACGAATCCATGATTAACTCGGAGATGCAGGTGTTGCGCAGCCGATACCTCTTGCAATTGCTGGCCGATACCCTTCGTGACGATGCGGAAGAGGCCGGTGACGGTCGCTACACCCCCGGCTTGATCGTTCTTACGCAAAAAGTCCGGGTGTCGAGGAAGCCGGGGTCGAATGTACTCGAAATCGGCTATAGCAGCCCGGATCAGCAACTCGCCGTCGACGTCGTCAATGCCCTCGTGCGTTTGCACCGACGGCATCATATCGAGTTCAGTAAAGACACCAGTGCCTTGGAGTTCTTCAAGGTCCGTGCGAAGAAGGCGAAGATGGATTATGTAGAGGCCGACCTCTCGATCGAGCGGTTCGACGCTACCCACGGATTGACCTCTATTGCTGTCGAGAAGGACGCAGCGATACGACAGCGCGAACAAATCGAGGCCGACCGGCGTCGTACCGAGGCAGGCATCGTCGAACTTACGACCAAGCTCGCCACGCTCGAGGCGGAACTTGAGTACGTGCCGAAGACCGAAACCGTGGGTTTGGATCTCGTGCCGAACCCAGTCGTCGAATATATGCGCCAGAATCTCTCGCGATTGGAGATGGAGCGTGAGCGGTTACTGGCGTTGTACACGCCCCAGCATCGGCTAGTGGTCGATATCGAAAACGAGATCGTTGCGCTGAAGAGACAGATTGCTGGGCAGGACCTCACCGTCGTCGGTCGCAGACGAACGGTCTCTTCACCTGTGAGGCGCCGTCTGGAACAGGAGTTGCTCTCGGCCCAGGCGCAACTCGGCGCACTCGAGGCTCGGCGGGCATTACTGGCCCAGCGACTGGCCGAGTATGATAGCAAGATTCGCGAGATGCATACCGAGCACTACGAGATCATGCGCATGCGCCGCGACCGTACAGAAAAGTGGCAGGTCTACGAGGCCCTGCAGGCGAAACTACGTGCCCTATCTTTGTCCGACGAAATGGACAGTGAGGGCATATCGAACCTTCGCCTCGTGGAAGCTGCGGTCGGTCCGCTGAAAGCGGAGCCGGACTTCAAAGGCATTACCCTCGTACTCACTTTGTTTGCTGCGCTTCTGCTGAGCGCGGGTTCCGCTGTCGTCATGGAGCTTCTGAACCCGGTATTGAACAGCGAACTCGATGTGAGGCACCAGCTAGGCCTGCCTGTGTTGGCGGAGCTGCCTCTCAACGGTTTGACCGGGAACGGGCATTCGCACACGAACGGAAAGAGTAATGGACGCTCGAACGGGTACCGCAACGGACGCAACAACGGCATAGGTAACGGAACGAGTAACGGCAAAAGTGGTAACGGAACAAGAAATCCGGGGGGCAGATGAGTAAGACCTACGAAGCACTCAAACGAGCCGAGGCAGCAAGGGAGGAGGCCGCTCGGCTCGAGTTGGCCACGGAGACCGGCACCGCGCGGGGGACGGCTGGCGGCGGTGGTGCCGTGGAAGCCGCGGCAGTGGCGGGGGCCGGTCGAGAGTCGGCGACAGCAGCCTATCTGCCCGGCATCGAAGAGGGTTTCGATATAGGCAGCGAACTGGGTCTCCTCAGCGGGGCGGACGAGTACTTCGAGGCCCGACGTTCGCTACGCAGCGCTGCGATCGGGGTAGAGTTGAAAACGATTCTCGTGGTCTCCTCGCTGCACGGCGAAGGAGCCTCGACCGTCGTTTGCCAGTTCGCCCGAGCGATGGCCGATGGGGCGCGTGCGCATGTTTTGCTCGCCGATCTCAACATGCGTACCCCTTCTTTGCGTCGTCTTATGCGCGTCAGCGGGCGAGAGGGGTTCATGAATGTCGTTGCCGACCAGGTGCACCTAAAAGATGTTGTTCAAAAAACGAACGTAGAAGGAGTGTCGGTCCTGACGGCAGGATCGGGACGCTACAGTGCGATAGAAATCCTCGACCGGAACACTGCCCCGGGAGTTGTCAACGGCCTCGCCGAGACCGCGGATTTGGTGTTTGCAGATGCACCTCCCGTGACTCTCTATCCCGACGCCCGTGCGCTTGCGCCTCTGTTCGACGGTGTGATTCTCGTGGTCGAGGCGGACACTACGCCCGTAAGCGTGGCTACCCGCTCGTGTCAGATTCTGCGCGACGCCGGTGCCAACATTCTAGGTGTCGTTTTGAACAAACGTCGTGATTATATCCCCGACGTGATCGACCGACTCGTCGGGTAGAACACCGAGTCGAATCTATGTCTCAGGCTGCTATAATCCCGGCCACCGGCGGACGAGGAGTCTCACCGTGGACCGTGATCATACTGACTGTCCTTGTGGCCTGTGTCGTGTTGCTCGGGCTTATGGGGGCGAGCGGCCTTCTCGTGCTCGCCGCAGTCGGCGCTTTTGTCGTTGCGGTCGTTTGGCGGCACCCGGTCGTCGGCATACTGATCTACATCGTAACATTTCTGTTTACGTATCCGTCTGCTTTCAGGGGTGTTGGGAACTTCACCATTAACAACGTCCTTGGTCTTCTTTTCGTACCGCTCATGTTGGTCACCATGCTACGCGAGGGATCTGTCCGTCTGTTCAAGCTGAAGCCACTAGTTATGATCGGCATCGCCGTGCTCACCGTCATATTGTCGGCTGCGTACTACCATCCCACCGAGGATCCTCTCGCGCAGCGGATTCAGGAAAAGATCGCGAAGAGCAAGCGTGCACAGGGGCCGGCGCTTATCCAGACCCGTGGTGCTCAGCAGAAAGCGACCACACGGTTCGTGTTTCTTTGTTTCTTCGTTTTCTTTATTCGGACCCCGCGAGATTTGAAGCTGGCTGCGGCGACCGTCGTGGCCTGCCTCCTTGCCAGCTACACGACGGCTTCCTCGGGAGTAGGACCGGCCGGTTGGGGCACCGGCCGACTGAGGTTGCTCGGGGAGGCTGGTACGGGGGTGTACGCGGCCCGTAATCCCAATAAGCTGGCATTTTTTATGTTATTTGCGCTTACTATTTTGTGGTACTGGCGGCGGGCGATCCGAAGCGTTGTCGTCTATCCACTTTGGTTTGCCGCTACGGTCATGACGTTCGTGATGATTCCTCTTACAGGGTCGCGCAGCGGCGTACTGAACCTGTTGTTGTTTATCGGTATCGTGTTGCTAGAGGGGCGGTTCAGCTTGACGTGTCCTCTCGGCTTACCCGTTTCGATGTGCGAGCCGAGGCATTCGAGGAAGGAGTAACAGCCTTTGGTTCGGCTCAGGGTCGCCAGAAAACCTTCGTCGCCGGGTTGAAGATGATACCGCGGCATCCGATGTTCGGAGTCGGTGTCGGCAATTTCAGTTATGAACGGTCGATCGTCGACTTGAGCGGGACGATCGGGCCGCCGCATAATTCCTATCTCTGGGCCATAACCGAGGGGGGGCTTTTCACGCTGGCCGTATATCTGGCCATGTTCTTTGTCGTTTATCGTTCGCTTGCACGAATTGAGCGTAACTACGAGGCGCGTTTCAGCGAAATCGATATGCAGTGGATGGTGAACGCGATGCGAACCTCGCTGATTGGGTTTCTCTTTTTCTCGATGTTTGCCGATATGTGGCTGCATGTATTCTTTTTCGTGCTTATCGGCATGTGTATAGCTTTAATCCAGTTGCACAAGATCTACGAGGAGACCGG
>JAZDCZ010000017.1:0-3349 GCA_036679605.1 Gemmatimonadota bacterium | reverse complement strand
GGACATGGCGTAATTGCGGCGGCCGTTCTCCCCGGGGCGCAGGAGGTCGGATAAGATCGATCTCTTGATGAAGAGCCGCTGAGGAGAACGACCATGAAGTATTATGTTGGTTTGGATGTATCGCTGAAAGAGGTTTCGGTCTGTGTAGTTGACGTCGATGGGATTGTCATTGCCGAGGGCAAGGTGGCGACGGCGGCGAATGAGATCCTGTCATGGATCGAGGATCGGGTCGGTATGGTTGAGCGGGTCGTGCACGAAAGCGGGCCGCTTTCGATTTGGCTGACGCGAGAACTCGCCGCCCGTGGCGCGCCGGTGGTGTGCATCGATGCGCGGGCCGCCCACAAGGCGCTTTCGGCGCGTATCAACAAGTCGGACCGCACGGACGCCGAAGCGCTGGCGCAGCTGGCCCGCACGGGCTGGTATCGGGAAGTCCACATCAAGAGCGAGGCGAGCGACCGCCTGCGCCTCCTGCTCGGGGCGCGCGAGCGGATGATCCGTATTCGCCAGGACATCGAGGCCCAGGCGCGGGGTGTGCTCAAGACCTACGGGATCCGGCTCGGGACTGTCACACAGAGTCGGAACCGGGCCGGCTTCCGCGACCAGCTCAGAGCTGCCGCCGCGGGCGACCCCTTCCTCGAAACAGTCGCCGCCTCCCTGATCGCGGTCCACGACGTGGCCTGTGCGGAGGCCGCCGCGATCGAAGACGATCTTCGGGCCATCGCCCGCGACAGTGGCCTGGCGCGGCGGCTCATGACCGTTCCGGGTGTCGGGCCGATTGTGGCGCTCAGCTTCATTGCCACCGTCGACGATGTCGGCCGGTTTGCCAAGGCGACCGATGTCGGCGCCTATCTGGGCCTCACGCCGCGACGATACCAGTCCGGCGAGATCGACTATTCTGGCCGCATCTCTAAGCGCGGCGACGGCGCCATGCGCACGCTGCTCTTCGAGGCCGCGAACGTGTTGATCACCAGGGTGCACCGGTTCTCACCGCTCAAAGCATGGGCGGTGCGGCTCGCCGCGCGCAAGGGGTTCAAGAAAGCCGCCGTCGCGGCGGCACGGAAGATCGCCGTGGTGATGCTGCGCCTGTGGCGCGACGGAACCACCTTCGCCTGGACCAAGGAGGAGATGCCGGCATGATCGAATAGAAACACCCGAAATCCGTTCCACGAGAGACGCCATCATGGGGCGGGCCGCCAAGCGGTGCCGACCCCGGAGAGAACCATGAGCCCGGTGAGACACAAGAAAAACCGCGCCCTTGTGAGAGAGGCCGCAATTAGAGAACATCAAAGAATGGCCTCAGGTCCGAGTTTTTCAACAGCCTCAGCCATCAGCAGACCCGGCGATGAGTCTGTTCAGGCTTGGCCGTGGAAACCTATCTTGGTGAAAAGAGGAGTAGCGAAAGGAACGCCTTCCGTAACGTACGGCTGGCGATCTTAAATCGGTACAGTGCCGTGCGGCCTGTCGCAACGGCCAATACTGCATCCGACATCCTCACACGAAAGAGAGGGTCGTAGTCTGCCAAGTGTCGTTTTTCTTGCAGATCGATTACCGCAGTTGCTAAGGCGATCAAATCGGGTCCGAAGTCACCTCTGGGGGAGTATTTGGAATAATTCGCCGGCAGGGTTGGCTTCTTAACGTCATTACAAAGTTTCCTGAGCGACTTGTGATCTATACTACGGTACACGAGTGCGTATCGTGGGCTTGCGCGATGCGTTCTGCCTACAATGTCGTCTGCCGCCTGGGTTACAACCGCGTGAAATACTGCGTAGTACGCATTCGAGATCGCGCGCCTAAGATCAGCTTGCCTAGGTGCCCCACCGCCGGGCGGGGTGGTCAGCCGATCGGCTTGGTCGAGAAGGTGGTCGGGATTAAGGACCGCCATCCTGTTTCAGCTCATCTTCCGTCGCGTATTCGATGATCGGAGTACGATCTTCCCGCATCTCGCTGAGCCGTTTCTGCAACCGAACGAGTGCGTTAAGAGAGGCCCCCTTCGCAAGTTTCCCGGTCGCGCCAGGGGCGATTACGACGGTGATCTTCAGGGCGTCTTGATCCTGCGAGTCGGTGGTGGTCTCATATTCCACGCGCACCACATTCTCGGCCCCCAATTCGGCCACTAAGGCCTGTTGAATAAGCCTCCTGAAAGCCTCTTCCGGTTTGACCCGGGAGCGATAGAACCCGGGCTTCCACTTTGTTCGTCGGCCTTCGTTACGACCAATCTCTACAACGATGTGCTTGTATCCAAGGTACCAGAGGTCGCGATCTACGCGTCCGAATCGTGGGGTTGTCGCCAAATCGGACACAAAGTCTTTTGGTTGCAATTCAAAGAGGGAGACGGCCTCCGACACCGGGAGCTCGGCCCAAGGTCCTCCTTTGGTCACCGCTCTGCCTTCGTAGACCGGCCAAATCTTGGCCATATTGCATCCTTCGTGGCAGCCTATTCACTCTAGCTCACAGTAGCATGACGAGGGGCAACGAGCGACCCAGCACACAATGGTAGCCAACGTGCCGCGGGACTTTCGGACATAGCGAGTACGACTGCCTCAAATTGTCTGCCTAGGGTCAGAAGGCGACGTTCAGTGGTTTGGCAGCAACCTTCGGAAATTAGCCAAAACCTGGCCTACGCCGACCGCGTCACTCGTCAGATTTGTCTTGCTCTGGTAGCATACGTTCGAACCACGTCGATGCGAGTCGCTGCCACGTGTCGATGTGCGTGTCTAAGTCCGGACAAGCCCCAGAGACGCCGACGTGGAGGGCTTCCGCAATGGATTCCAACGTACCCAGGTACCCCATGAGGTCGTAGACGGGAACGCCCTGGCGGTTTTTGTCGATGAGGCTGTGGCCTATGAAGGTGTTTCGTGAGGTCCGCAAGCTCTTGCAGATGTCAGCTTTAAGAGCGGTTGCCAGATTTGCCTTCGCTTCTTCAAGCCGGTGCTCATCGGCAAAGTGGGCCCCATTATCTCGGGCGGCGTCAATCTCTCTGAGCAGACCCTTGAGTGAAGCCCTGTCGGTGCTGGCGTTCTGGGTGAGCCGTTCGAGGGCTAGGGCCAGTTTCCAGCTAACGGCCTGATCGATGAACTCCCAAACCTGCTGCTGATCTATCGGTTCATCAGCCAGCCGGAAGTGCTTGTGAATGAAGCTGTTACATATCTGCGCTGCGGCAATCGCCTCGTAGAGGTCGCCCAAAGCGAGTTGGAAGGCTTGTCCAAGTCGATCCGTGCCGGTTTCTTCTTTGGTGCTTTGGGTGTCATCTGGCTTCATGGATTCAGTACTCATGATTCGCGTCCGCCGGTTTTTTTATCCTCAGCCTTCAGAATGTCGACCCACTTGTCCTTGATGATTTCGGCAGCCC
>JAZDCZ010000169.1:0-16005 GCA_036679605.1 Gemmatimonadota bacterium | reverse complement strand
TGGTTTGGGCTCCGTGACAATGCGATCTCCTCAACCCGATGCCCCACGGCCCGCGGCAGAAATCGCCTCGCCCTAATCATGCCATATTACCCATCATGGCGCAATCGCCCTGGGGACAAACCCCAGTGAGCGTGTCACCTTTGCGGGAGAATTTTTCGGTGAGGCCAAACACGTCCAGCACGTCGGGGATCGAAACCTTCTGCTTCACTTCGGCGAACGACACGTAGGGTCGAGTCGACATCGATATCTCCTTTCCTAACTGTTTGACAAAAGAACCACTGCTTGCACGGTAGCGCGAACTGTGCAACGGTGTCGAATTGATCGAGTGCCGACAAAAGAAAAGGCCGCCGAACAGAATAGTTCAGCGGCGAGAATGGAAGCGCGGCGGGCCGGAGTTGCACCGGCGGGGTCGCTCAGCGATCGCGTGAGGTCGTCCCGACCAATGTCGGGACCGAGGCGAACCGCCGGGCTGCTTCGACCCAGGTTAGCCCGGCACATTCCCTACGCAGTACTGCGTCTCCGCCGCTATGGCTGTGTGGAACCGTTATGGCAGCCGGCTGTACGCTTAGAAGCGTTCGTCGCCGGCTTCTTCCTGCTCCTCGGGCAAGGGCTTCGTATAGACGTACTCCTGTGCCTTTTGCAGGGCGAAGATCAGCGCAGGCAGATCGCCGGGTCGGTATGAGTTGGCATCGCGCCATTCGCCCGTTTCGGCGTCGCGATAGCGGCGGGGCGAAATCGTGATCGATCGCACTTTCCGTGGGCCATCGTCGGTGTTGATCGTGTTTAGCCATACGGCAACGCCGATTCCGCCCGGGTACGGGCCGATCTTGTGTTCGGGCCGCGCGTGGGAAGCCGAACGGGACTTAGCAGCTTGCTTGGCCATGGTCGCAATCCTCTTGGCGAAATGTGGGTGGTAAAGAACGTCGTAAACGACCGTCAGGTTGAAGGTAGCGCAACTCCGGCCTGGCGGTCAAACTTGAGTTGAAGGTAGGGGAGAGCTCGCGCAATTCCGGCCAAGAAAAATTCCCGCTGAACCGGCAAGTGGTTCAACGGGAATGAGTGTGCTCGCAACGAGTTATTTGTCGCGAGTGGCTTCCTGGGCAGCCATGTGGTGCAGGGCCAACTGGAGCACTGCGACCGCGTCGGGCAGATCGGCCAGCGTGAAGCTGGTCGAAGTCTTCCATTTCTCTCCCTCGCGGTATCGCCGTTGGAGCGAAACCGAGCGAAACGGCTTCTCTTTGCCGGCATTGATAAACACCGATGCCGAGCAGCGGCCTAGCCGAAAGGTCTTTTCAGGTTTGGTCATCCATTACCACCTCCTTTACCTCCACAGCGTGACGCGATTTTAACTGATTGTCACGTCACGTCGGCCTCCTCGCTCGCCGGCGTGAAGGGAACATCAATAGGATCAGGCGGGCTGAGCAATCGCTGCAAGCGGATCGTCGTAAGCGCGGCTTGCGCTGGATGGGAGGCCTGCCGCGTGCGACTGAGCACGTCGGTAAAGCAGTTCCAGAGCGACCAGGCGGTACGTGGCCGGTACTCGTCGAACTTCGGCTGACGCCATTCTTTGATGACCTGCGGCAAGAGTCTCGCGCCAATCACGTTCTGCTCGTACGCTTGAAGCAGATACGAATTGGCCGCATCCTCGCTCAAGTCCCAGTGCCGCAGCCGATCGATCCAATGGCTAGCCGCTTCTTGGTACTGATGCAAGCCGGCGACGGCGCAGCTAATGCCTTCGAGATATCGCTCCCGACCAAAGCGAGTGTGCTTTTTCGAGACAACGATTTCACTGGTGAAGGCAAGGTTGTCGCAGACGAACACTCGGGTCCCGCAGCAGAATCCGATCGGAAACGACTTGTCGGTGGAATTGCGTATACCGACCGCTAGCGTGACGCCACCGTTGACATCGCTGACGCGATGTGTCAAGTCGAGCGTGCCAAAGAACCGAGCATCCCCAACTGAAAGCGACAGACGTGTTTGCCGAATCTGAAAGCCCGCACCCGCCAACGTCTCACTCACTGCATCCAAAACCTGATGATGGGGAATTGGAAACCATGTGTCGGTCGGTGGGGGAGCGGGAACTGTCGCGAGCACTTCGCGCGACACGTCGCGTCCACCGCCATGGTTGAGCAGCGTGGAAGTAGCCATCACAATCTCCTCAAAATGTGGAAGGAACCGACGAGGTCTACATGACCTCGATTGGATTACGATAGCGCGAAACCGGGGAAGGGCGCAACAACCCGCGTTATGGACTCGGCTGTGCCGGGTGATGGCGCAGTAGAGCGCCAAGCCGCGCGAGCGGCAGTGCTCGCGTACCGACCAATGAAGAGTCGGGGGGAGCATCGGCTAGTGGCGGGCGATTCGCAGAGGTCACCGCCTGTCCGAAGGGTTTGGGCAATGCGACGTGATGCGAGCCGCGTTAGCGCTTTCGTGCGCGTTCGACACGCGAAACGAGAGTGGACGTAGCGATCCCAAGAGCGTCACAGATGCGGAACAGCGTATCGAGCGTCGGCGATTTCTTGTCGTGCTCCAGGCGGCTGATGTAGGTCCGGTCCAGCCTAGCGGCGAAGGCCAACTCCTCCTGGGTCATTCCGGCAGCCAATCGGGCCTTCTGAAGCTGTTTGCCAAGCATGCCGGATAATTGTCGGCCCCGGCGGATTGACTGTCTGTAGCCTATAGGCTACGCTGGCGGCCTGCGTCGGCCCCCACTGTTCGGAAATTGGAGACCTAGCCATGACCAACGGGATTCGTAAGCCTCCTGAGAAGAAGGTGATTGACAAGAAGGCGCGAAGGCGGCCGGCAAAATCGAAAAGAAAGGGCCGCAAGTGAATAGCGACAGCGCCGGCTTGCGTGACTTGACGCGTGCAGTCGCTGCGGACGTGGAAGAGCACGCCGACGAGCATTGGCTCTGGAAGGGCTTGCACGCCAAGTTGATCGACGGCTTCACGTTCACCATGCCTGACACCCGAAAGAATCAGGCTGAGTATCCACAACCGAAAACTCAGAAGCGGGGCGTGGGGCTGCCAATCGCGCGTGTCACGACGATCATTTCCTTGGCCACCGCGTGCCTGATCGACGCGGCCATCGGACCGTATAAGGGAAAGGAAACAGGAGAACCTGCGCTGCTGCGTTCGATCCTCGGGGCCTTGCTGCCAGGCGATCTGGCGTTGCGAACTTGAGGGCTCGGAGCCATTGTCGTGCGCGGCGACGCGTACGACGACGAACTCAAGCTACGCACAATGACCACCTGTTTCTGCCATATCACTCGCTTGATCAAGCAGGACTCTGGCATAAACCGACGAGCACGGAGTCCCCGCCATCGTGAGGCGGGTACCGTGGTGACCCGCTATTGATTTTCTGATCCATCGGTTATGAAGGTCTTTGAGCCCTGAGGGCAAGGAGACCTTTGATGACGACGAGACGACGTGGGCGACACAATCCTGAACGGATCGTGCGCAATTGGCATGGCGCCTCTACGCTCAAGCCCATGAGCGGCAGCAATATCGTCAGGAGAGCCGATGACGATCCCAACCGTCTGTGGGGGAAATCACCGCAGGCAACTTCGGCCTGCTGGTGGCCTACCTACTGCCGGGCTTCGTCTCGGCATTGGATGCGGCAGCGTATTCGGAGACGGTACGGGCGTAGCTTTCAAGCGGCGGCCTCAACTCGCGAAAAACGCCGTGCTTGCCTGAAGAACCCCCGCTTCGCTAACGAAAACCACCCACAGATTCTGCTGAAAACGCTTTTTTTGTGCCAGAATGTCCCCCTCGCTATAATGGTTTTGCCGTGAGGACGAGGACCGTGCTGCTCTACGTCAAACCAAATACGAAAGCCCATCTCGCCGCGGTTGAAGTGTTGCGCTCCTACGGAATCGACACCGTGCTGCAGGAGGACCAGCGCGGCAAGTTTCTTGACGTGACCCCACCGGCACATTGGCAAGACAGTCGGCGGGCGAGGTTCGAGGAAGCGATTGAACGGATTGATTGGGCGTGAGATTGACAGGGTTCCTAGTCGTTGCAGCGGGTCGCTCGGCACCAACCGTGCTGGCGACATGGCGGGATTCAAACGCGAAAATGGCCTGCTCGAACTTTTCGAGTCCAAGCAGGCGACGATATCGCCGGCCCTACGCCAGAAAGTCACACGGCTTGCCGACAACGTCATGCGCGGGGGCCGGCGTTTAGCCCACAGAGCCAAGCAACAGACGCAACAGAAACCCGCCGGGTTGCCGTCCAGGTTTACCTACCTACGCCCTGCATCTCATAGATCAGACATCTGCGCGACCATGCACTCGCCCGATCAACGATCAGCAACCGCGACCGCGCGCATGTGATATCATTCACTGCGTGCAACACTGTGCAAGTGTGCGATCCAAACTCGACGAGGTCCCGCGGTAGCTACAACCATGTCCGGGTCGGTTACGCATTGGATACTGCAGCTTCAAGCTGGCAACCGCGATGCCGCGCGGCCACTTTGGGAGCGCTATTATCAACGGCTCGTCGGTCTCGCTCGTAGTCATCTCAGCGGTGTCTCGCGGCGGATGGCCGATGAGGAAGACGTTGTTTTGATGGCCTTCGACAGTTTCTGCCGCGGGGCCGAGCAGGGGCGTTTCCCTGATCTCAACGACCGAGACGACCTGTGGTCGGTGCTGGTTCTTATCACGGTGCGAAAGGCCGCGAACCAAGCGCAATACGAGGGCCGACAGAAGAGAAACTCCCGAAGCATCGAAGCCGTTGCGCTTGACGAGATTGCTACAAGTGATCCAACGCCAGATTTCGCTGTCCAGGCGGCCGAAGCGTATCGAGAACTACTCTTTGGGCTCGACGACAGTATTCTGCAGTCTATCGCTGTGCTCAAGATGGAAGGGTACACAAACGAGGAAATTGCCGCGCAACTGGGCTATTCCCTGCGAACGATTGAGCGAAAGCTCAACCTGATTCGCGCTCAGTGGATGCTAGAGGCCGTTGATTGAGGCTAACAGGCTCCTTTTTCAAGGGTCAACGCGCTTGGGTGCCATCCGGTCTAACGGAGAGTTGTGCAGGCGGCTTTTCCGCAAGAATCTCGACGTCCCAAACGTGAGCAGATTGGCTGAATCCGTTTCGTTCGAGGCTCAGCGTGCCATCCTTGTTTGTCCCTGCAATTGCCCATACTTGCCCAAGTAGTCGGTCTTTGACCAATGTGCCAACTCTAATTGTTCTAATGCTGACCACGATCGATCTGCCAAAGCCGATAACCCGACACGCCCGAACGACCGCATCAGGGAGGATGTTCTCGCCGCCATAGGTACAATCAACGTATCGACGGCTTGGCCGCCAAGACGACAGATCGCCGCGGATCGCGACTGCCTGCACGGACAGAATTCGGACTGCGGTCGTTGTTGCTTTGACGCATGCACGGCCGACTAGATCGAACGATATCGATCAGATTCCCGGCGGCGGAGATTCTCGGAGTAAATCCGTCCAAAATTGACGATCGGTCCGAACGCGCGCACACAGGAAGGCAGCATGTTCTGCTTGAAGTTCTGGCGATTCGAGGGTCGTTCGGGCTTCGTCCGTTAGGTGACGATCAAACACGCGGGGCAGCCAGTACCTAAACCAAGTGACGTCATCGAAGCAGACCCGCGCAATGATCGCCTGATTGCGCCAAATCGCGTCACTTGGCGTCGTGTAGTTGTGTGCCTTCTGAAAGCGGTGGTGAGCAAGCGGCCCACCGACATGCAGAATCTCAACGCCCATGAAGAACGACTTGAGTACGATCGAAGATTCCGATCCTCCCCAGCCTCGCAGAACTCGACTCCACGCGATGTGACGGTAAACATCGCGAGGGACCGAGTAGGGCGGCGCACGCAGGCCGGTCACGGGTGAAATCCGGCGGCGCTGGAACCATTGTCGCCAACGAGCTGAAAAGTATCCCTGCTGCGGGCACATTTGAAACTGTGCGCCGTGAAGCTTCCATCGGAGCACCCCGAAGTCTCGAATGTCCGGGCACGTGATCGCCCCTTGCTCAAGCGCCAATTGCGCGCAGCAGTCCAGGCAACCACGACTGACGCGCTGATGCCCATCGAGATAACACAGCACATTGCCGCGCGCGGCGCGAGACCCTTCGTCTCGTGAGTATGCCACTCCAATTCGGTCCTGATGACGGATGACTCGGACACGGTCACCCGTCAATGCTTCGCACGAGCCGTCTTCGGAGCCGTCGTCAACGACGATGATCTCTTCAAGCCCGCGCGTGTTTTGAACAACCGAGCGGACGGTACGATGTAGCTCGTCACCCTCATCACAAGTCGTGATGACGACAGAGATTCTCGGCGTCTCCATAGTTTCGACACGATCGAGGTCGCTAGTGGCGAATCCAAAAGAGGATTACCGCACCGACCGGCAAGACCGCGAGCAACAGGGCCCACGTGCGTGGATCGGACAAAACCGGACCGTCAGGCGTTGTGTCAGGAGGCGGCGCTTTCATTCGTTCAGTTCTCCATCAAGGATTGAATAGCCAACACTTCAATTGGCCGGGCCATGGCGGACTCGGTGGGTTTACGTCCACCGGCGGAATGTCAAATTGCCCTGGGCCCGAAGTCGTACTCGACGGCAAGGCCAAATTGAACGCTTCCTTAACAATATTTGTTGCCGGAAGATCGGGCAAGTCAGAGGGCAAGTCGAATTCATTGACGACCTCAATTCGCTCACCGCCTGGTTCGCCAGCCACAACCTGGCAAATAGCGCGGACCGCGTCGTAGAGTTGCGCGCCAGTAACGCCCGTGTCCGTGACGCCAACGGTCATGGTGTAGCATTCTCGCCAGTCCGTGGAATTGGTGTGGTACAGCCGCACAAAGAAGAAGGCTGCAATATCCATCGCATTGGTGTTTGGATCCACCCGCCGAAAAATCCGCATCCCGGACACAAAATCACCATTATGGTTCCGTCGAGGAACCATTTTCCTCAGAATCTTTGGAAGGTCCAAGTTCTCATAGTAGTAGCGGTTGGGAAGAGTCGCCCGGACAAGATCCAATGCGCTACCGATCTCGGAGACGTCCGAGGGAACGGGAAGGAGTTCACGCCAATTCGGTGGGAGTGGTGATCCTGTTGACATAGCGGGCTCCTAACTTAAGGTGCAACCTGAGAAACCAAAGTCACTTGGAAATGTCTCTGTGCCGGACGGTGTGAGCCACACGAAATCCATACGACAAACTGAGCCGGCTCGCGGCCGCGGACCGGCGATTGGCCGCGCGAATGACTCCAGCGCTCGATCTATAATCGTTGCCGCGCAGCGCGTAACGGGAAAATAATGAGTACCCGGTGGCGCTCGCAGGTCGTCCACCCGAGGGCTCCAATTGAAACCTGTCGTAACACCATTCGGCGACGTTTCCAAACATGTCAAACAACCCCACTTGATTTGGCCAACCGGTTCCGACGCTCCAAGTGCGGCCGTCGGAGTTGCCAATGTAACAGCAATAGTCCGAAAGTAAATCGGGCGCGCTTCCGTAGAACCGCAGACTCTCAGTTCCAGCGCGACATGCCACTTCCCACTCAACCTCAAGCGGAAGACGAAAACCGGAGCGCGAGAGGCAATCCTGATATGGCCCCTTTGTCATATTCTCAACGGGCGGCACGACCATTTCCGAATCCATGACACCTTCGCGCTCGCTGAGCCGCCGACAGAACTTAATTGCGTCTAACCACGTGACAGCGTTTGCCGGGCAAGTCGGCAGTCGCGCATGTTCGTTGAGGTATTCTTTGTAGTCCGGACGCAGCTCAAGGAATTGGGCTTGGGTAACTTCCGTGGCGGAGATTGCGAAAGACCAATCCACGTTGCATGTCCGCAGGGCTTCGTCACTTGCGTCGCGCCCAGTTTCCGTATCTGGCGAGCCAAGTTGTACTTGCCCGGGGGAGGGGAAGATTACCATCGTCAGTTTGGTTTGGGTGACGTACCAGCCATACCCTGGTCGCATTCCCAAGTGGGCCAGTTCCGCCGTCGCTTGATCGAGCAAATCGTCGAATCCGAGCTGGCGAAGGGCCCATGCGGAGCCACTGTGGACACCGGGATCGGGATCCGTGCGATAGACGTCGAGCAATTCGTCGGCCAACTCTTGGTGCGACGCTGCCGATCGGGACTCGGCGCTACCCAAAACAAGCACCAGAGCTTGACGTATTCCTGAATCCTCTCTGGCAGTCAGGGAACCGAGCCATTCACTGGGCCGACCGGCCACTTTAGCCAGGTGGTGGATAAGAAAACTTCTGGTCCTTGGATCGGGGTGATGTTCAAGGGCGCGCCACACCTGCTGGTCGTGTCCAACTCGTAACAGCAGCAGCGCCGCATTTGCCTGTCGGCGTGCCAATCCGTCCTTTTCTTCGTCGGACGCCTCCGCGGGGAATGGTGTGCTCGCTTCACGTGTCAGGATCAATCGAAATGTCTCGCCACGCTGCCCTATCGCCTTGGCGAAAACTTCAAACTGTCTGGGGGCACAGTCTAAAGCCAATTCCATCAAGAGGCGAGCATCGTCTGAGTGATATTGGGCCAGAATGTTGGCGGCAATCGTTCGTTCGCCTTCCCGCAACTCCCGGTCATGCAGTGACTGTCGCAGCGGTCCGACCAACCACTGGCGGGCGGGGGTCAAACCTTCGATCCAAACGCCAAAGTTCTGTGGGTTCTCCGCAACGTCGCGCAAAATCATGTGGCCGACATCAGGGCCAATCGTCTGCCAAAGATTGGCGTCCTCGGACAACGGTAGATGGGCGAGGGCCATGCAAGCGCGCAGACGTTCGTCACGCGGACCTTCGGCGCTCGTTGCGATGCTCCACAACCGCTGGCGTAGATCTTCAAGTCGATCAAAGTGTCTTAGAACGTCGGTGATCGAGGCTGCTAGGGGCGGTTCGCAGTCAATCAGGTGGGTGAAGAGTTCTTCGCTTTGGGGATCGCCAACGGCCACCATTCCCAACAATATCCGCACTCGTTGACCCTGACCGTTGCTAACAGCAAGTCGTTTCCGCAAGATTGGACCTACTCGATGGCGATAACTCTCCAGCGATCTTGTTGCGTCCGGCACGTCCCTGCTGCCGCTTGTCACCAATGTTTGAACAAGGCCGTCCACATGGATCGAGACCATGCGGTCGTAGACTAAAGCCGACAAAATGAGAATCGCGACGATCGCGAGTCCCAAACGCACGATATGGCGATGCCCGGCAGTGTGCATCATTCGCCGTTCAGCGATTCGCCATCTGCGCCGCCGTGTCAGGACGAAGAATGTTAGCCATTCACGCAAGGACGGAAGTTGACGAGCCCCCGGTCGTGCATCAAAGTCGGCCGCCGATTCTGCGAGACGCAACTCAGCGCGCCCCCGGAAGGTTCGCCGGCGAAACTGATTCAGCCATCCGCGAATCGCTCCGACAAGAGAATCATGGGTTAGTTGGTAAAGGCAGTCGTGTGCTTCACCATTCCGTGCATCAGGGTCGTCAACAGTAGCAGCAGGCTCGCTTTCCGAAGGAGTAATGAGTCGTAGGTCATGGTCAAGGCAGCGCATTAGAGTCGCGAACTCAGCCGAGTGATTCTCGTACCCCGAGGCACTCCGTAAATCGGATTCGGGAACCGAGTGCCCACGAATATCGGTTCCCGGCGGCGGTAACAGCCGCTCTAATACGCCACGGGCGCCTTTGCGATGAATCCGGTGCATTGGGGCGGCCGACTTTCCATCAAAGGCTTCGTGCAAGAATGCAGAACCCCAATCTTGTGGTTTGCCAAGCTCGCGAAGTGTCACAGCAGACCAAGTGCGTGCCTTGACCATTTCGGTGAAAACGCACAAGCGCACCGGGACAATCCAACCACCCTCAGATAGTTCAGCGATCGCCGTTTCAATAAACCGCTCTTGCTCGGGCGTTCGCTTTGAACCCTCGCCTTCCAGGCGTCCGTGAGCCACTCCGAAGGCGACCAGCACTTTCTTGGCATGGGCGTGATCAAAAAGATCCACGGGGGCGCTATTGAAACCTTCGACGAGTGGAACGTCTAAACGTCGAAAAAAGCGACTTGCCTGCATCCAAAACTCATCCCGCACGAGCACAAGCCCCTGCATTCGCCCGCCATCGCACTGTCGAAACGCTTCGGCAAGTTCGGCGGTGGCGTCATTCTGCCGTCCGTGCAACCATTGCTCAAACTGGTCAATGACGATCACCAGTTTCTCACCGGGCTGCAGTAAACTACCTTCCCGCAATTCTCCGACCATCTCGGTCAACGCCAGACCGAACGAAAGTTCGGGAAAATGCCGGTGAAGCTCCCGGGCCAGCCTCAACTCCGTTTCATTACGCGTGGCCTCAATCACGATGTGCCGAACATTGCCGGGCAAGCTAGGCAGGATTCCCGCGCGTATAAGAGACGACTTGCCGCAACCGCTTGGCCCACATAGCAAACCGACGCGGAATGTCTGATGCGGCTCGACCTCGCGAAGGCGCTGCACCCAAAACCGTACGGCTTGAGGAATGCCATGTCGGTCACGTGGACCAGGCACTAGCGAAAGGAAGAATTCTCGATCACAAGCGTCATAGTGACGAAGACCCTTCGGAACGACGATAATCTCGTGTCGCAGTGACTTGTCGGCTAGTTCGCCAGGTGATTCTTGATCGAGACTGCGACCATCCGTTGGTGGCAGAAAAGAATTCAAATCATCAGCCAGCTCTCCGGCGGACTGGTATCGTTCACTCATCTGCTTTGTCAAACACCGGCATACGATGCGCGCCAGCTCCAATGGTATCGTAGGGTCATGTTCGAGCAGGTCTATTGGTTCGGCGTGACGGACGTTGTTCAACAACTCGTCGTTGCTTCGGCCTGAAAACGGCAGGCAGCCGGAAAGCATCCGATAGAGCACAACACCCACCGCCCACAGATCCGTCCGGGCATCCAGTCGATGTGTTTCCCCATTGGCCTGTTCGGGAGCCATGTACGAGAGAGTTCCGGCGATTGCCGGCAAGCGTCGCACCTCGGAGAGGCTCAATGCCAACCCGAAGTCGGTCACTCTTGGACGTTGAACGTGGTCCAACAGGATGTTGGCCGGCTTCAGGTCCCGATGGACGAGTCCATGCCCGTGCGCATGCTGGAGCGCTTGCACGACTGTCAACAACAGACTGGCCGATTCGTTTGGCGTGAACGATTTCGCACGGAGCATATCCTCAAGGGAACAGCCTTCAACGTATTCTAGGACTAGGAACTCGTCGCCGTCCGCGTCCCTTGACACCGAATAGACCGCTACCACCCCGGGGTGATTCAGCCGTGCTGCGGCCCTCGCTTCGAGCAGCAGGTTTGTGCTAGAAGGCGGATGTTCGGGGTCGCGACGAAACACCTTGATGGCTACATCCCGTGAAAGCCTTGAATCCCAGCCTCGATATACATGGCCGAAACTACCGCGCCCGAGCAGCCGCTGAATCGGGAACTCTCCAATTCGAGCCGGAATGAAGTGTCCAAAATAGAGAAACTTTGTTAGCCGGCTGTGATCGGGAAACCGCCTTCGGTATTCGTCTAGCGAGGGCGTGTCACCGCGCTTTGCACGAAACTCCATCTCGATTGCGAGGAGTTCTCGGAGCAGCTTCAGGCGCACGTCCGAACTCGCGATGCTAGTGAGTTCAACGATGTCGGGACTGCCTCCGTGCCGCAAGCGATCCTCGAAGTCCGTACATACACCATCGATTTCCCGCAACACCTTAACCGCATGCTCTAACTGCATCCGTGTAGCGTCGGCGGGAACGAGGTTCCCGTCGAGGGGCTGAAAATAGTTCATGTCGGGTGTGATTCTCATTCGCAGACCCATCAGCCTCTGTGCTCGCGCGAAGCAGGCTACCTCATCAGCGCACTCCCGTCACTGCCTGTGACGATAACCAACGGGCCGATAAAAGTCACGCGAATAAGAAAATTCTGGAGTCGTCCCTTCGTTTGGCGGGCTGCGCCGCGAATTGTTGATTCACTACCTGTGGCAATTGCTTTGTCCGAAGTCCGCTGAGAAACCCGAACATGGCCAAGAACTAATGAATCAGCGATCGTACTTAGAGTTGCCGCGCAGCAACGGTAGCGCGCCAGGGTACCAACGCGCCCGATCCCCGGAACGACGAAGTCAAGTCGTGCATAGAGTTACTGGACTTCTGTCGGAGTTGGCCATGATCGAAGACAAGGCTGCGGCAAAGGATGCTTGCAAGAAAGAGAGGATTATGCGGTCGCTCCGCAGCTTGGCAATCTCGCTCTGGCTCGACCCTGCTTCGGAAGATTAGGCAACGCCAAGGCGTTGCGGGCAGCTCTGGTGTTGGTCGAGCGATGAACATTGAGGCGATCCAACACCGCGATCAGCCGACGACGTTGCGATCAACAGCGTCAGCGCCGCCGGTTGACCGTCAATCCGTCTGGTCACGTACTCGAATCTACGACTTTAGTCAGTGAACTTGGCCCGTCAAGATCCAAATTCATACAGTCAGGCACTGGCCAGCTTGCTCGATCGAAAATGTGAAATCGACGAGATGATTCGAGGGACATCACTCCCACATTTGGATTCCAACATCGATACTCCAATCGCTCGGAGAGAGCATGGCTTTCAAGTGCGATTAGGATGTGCCAAGAGTCGACCGCGATTGGCCCTCCCGGGCATTTCAAACGGTTGCGCCTAACGACTTCGTGCACCGCGATTTCAAACGTATCGTAACCCGCTAAATGGCTTTCCGACGAAAACTCGGCCTTCCACGGGCATAGTGGATTCTCCAGAAGATGCGTCGGGGTCCATTGTGGTTTGACGCGAATTTCTCGAGAGCGATAGGCGAGTGGGGTAACACATCTCAGGGTGGCAGTGTTTTTTGGGGTTACGCCTTCAACGCTCGCCACAATGGCCCATTGACCGGGGCCTGGCTCCGATGCACTGCCCAGCCACTGAGAGTTCAAGCGTCTTGCTATGCTCAGCGCTTCGCCGAAACTACGGCATCGGCGATAGAGGCCGCCGTCGTCCGGAAGTGGAGGGACATCCTCCACGGATCGAGGTCTCCAGGGTGCCCAAGACTTTGTCCGATGATGCACGACGACGGTGTAACAAGGCTCTGATTTTTCGCGGACGCCCTCCGGGTGATTGAGCACATCGACCGTACAGAACGGTTTAAATCCCTTAACCTTCCCAAGATTCGGAACGGCCATCGGTCTAGTCACCGTGCGAAGGCTTATCGACGATCGAAGAGCGTTGGCTCATTTGAAATGTGGTATGTTCACGATAGCAGTCCAACCGGGCGCATTGTGACCTCGAGCCGGCAAGGGCCGGGGCCTATTTGGGGAATCAACAACCGGGACATGCACCCGCCACGCAGAGCAAAGGATTTGAGGGCAACGCCAAGTTCGGTCGAAATGACGACAACCGGCTCTCAAGACGGTCACTGCCGAAGCACGAACGAGTTCATCCGCCTTAGTGCTGCCGGCGTGTGAGCGACGTCACTGCCGGCGACTTCGGCCTGCTCGTGGCATACTTAGTGCCTGGGTTCGTCGCATTGCTGGGCGTCGCAGCGTATTTGAAGACGCCTCGGACATGGCTCACAACCGGCGCGTCACGCGGACCAACCGTGGGCGGTTTTCTTTACTTGACGCTGGCTTCACTGACGGCTGGCCTGCTTGTGAGCATGGTTCGGTGGGCAGTCGTCGATCGTGTTCATCTCTGACCGCACGCGTCTGCGGAGCAGCGGACCGCGGTCTTAGTTCTTGCTGGCAACTTCGTTGAGGGTCGCCGTCGGCCTTGGAACGGATAAACGAATGCCCGCGAGGCCTGGGAAGGCACCGCGGGCATTGTCTTGTCCGCCAACGTTACCGCAGGCGGACGGGCGTTGGGAACTTAAGGGCCCGGAGCCATTGTCGTGCGCGGCGACGCGTACGACGACGACGGACGGCCTTGGTTCGGAAACGCCGGTACTTGATGGGGCAGTCCACGTGACACCTCTCAAGCTACGCACAATGACCACCTGTTTCTGCCATATCACTCGCTTGATCAAGCAGGACTCTGGCATAAACCGACGAGCACGGAGTCCCCGCCATCGTGAGGCGGGTACCGTGGCTAATCGGCAGTCATGTGTAACGTTGAAGATAGCGACTCGGCGAAGTTCCTGCAAATATTTTTCTCGCGGGACTTGATTCTCGCAGGTCGCGCTCTAAACTCACTACTGAACCGACGACACGGAGCCCCCCGCTAGGGCTCCGTTTTTTATTGGTGTCGCGGTGATCTCTTTTGACGATGCAGTTCTGCGGCCGCTCATCGAGCGGATTGTCGCCACAGTGCTGGACCGCCTGCAAGGCGAGCAAGAAGTGCGGCGCGACAAGCTGGCCTATACCGAGGCCGAAGCAGCAGCACTGCTCGGCATCGAGCGCCATGTGCTGCGCGATGCGCGGCTGCGCGGGGAACTTACTGGCAGCCGCGTCGGCAAGCGCATCTTGTACGAGCGACAAGAGCTTCTGGGCTATTTACGTCGACAGAGAGGACTTTGACGGCATGATTGCGCTCGCGCTACGGTTGGGACACGTCCTTGTTCATTGTCACAACTTGTAGCGGGGAGGTGGGATATGAAGGCCTGGTTATTTCAAGACCACAAGCAGAAGAAGAAGCTGGGGGACAAGTGCCCCTGGTCGGTCGGCTGGATCGATCCGGACGGCAAGCGCCGGTCAAAACGAATCGGCAGCAAGAGTCGTGCGCAGAAATTCGCTCGCCGGATCGAAGGCCAACTAGCGGCGGGCATTTATGAGAACGAGAATCGGAAACTGTGGAGTGAATTTCGGCGTGACTACGAAATGAAGGTGCTCAGCGGTATGGAAGCCGCGACGCGCGTGCAGCAGGAAATTGCGATCAAGCATTTCGAGAGGATTGTCAAGCCGCAGCGGATGCGGGGAATTACGGCATCGGCTATAGCCGACTATGTGGCAAAGCGGCGTCGCGAGGGCAAGAACAAACGGAAAGGGTCGGGGCCGGTTTCGCCGGCTACGGTCAACAAGGAGCTTCGGGCAATCCGATCCGTGCTTCGCAAGGCAGTTCGATGGGGCTACTTGCGACAAATGCCCGAAATCGAGTTCTTGCGCGAATTCGGCCGGCACCCTACGTACGTGACTCCCGAGCATTTCGCCGTGATTTACGGGAAGGGGTGCTTGTTCGCTCGCTGGCCGGACGACCAGCCGTACTCGCCGGTTGAGTGGTGGCAGGGATTGCTCATGATGGCCTACATGACCGGCTGGCGAATTGGCTCGATTCTCGCGCTGCGTTGGAAGGATGTGAACCTGGAAAAAGGTTATGCACTCTCGCGCGCGAAGGACAACAAGGGGAAGCGGGATCAATTTATCCCGCTGCACCCGGTGGTAATCGACCACTTGGCCAAGCTAAAGAGCTTTAGCCCGGTAGTGTTTCCCTGGCCCCACAACCGGCGGGCGATATTTGCGGAGTTCCTGGCAATTCAGAACGCGGCTTGCCTTGTGCTGCCCGGCGAGCGCGACCATTATGGCTTCCACGACCTCCGGCGGGCGTTCGCCACCATGAATGCGGACATACTGACGCCCGACGTGCTCCAAACGCTAATGCAGCATCGCGACTATCAGACCACGCAGCGCTACATCAACATGGCCCGGCAACTCAAGCCAGCCGTGCAGAAACTGTTCGTTCCACCTGTTGACCAGTCAGGGACTGCTTGATCGGCTATTGAGTGTTTGTTGAGTGTTGACGTGTTCAGGAACGAGGAAGGCAACTGTGGCCAATCGACGCAACCTGTTGCAGAAAACGGGAGTACCGAAGGTGGGACTCGAACCCACACGCCCTTGCGGGCACTGGATTTTGAATCCAGCGCGTCTGCCATTCCGCCACTTCGGCAAAGTGTTGTGCAGTCTCAGTTTTAGATCGAATGGCGTCGTCGTCAAGGGTGACGCGTGTCTGGCCAGATTCTATGGCGGATCTAATTTCTTTGTGGTTCTAGGTTTGTCCAGCGTTGGTTCCACAGGCCGCTGTCGTGGAGGGCGGCCAGGGCCATCATGGCTTCG
>JAZDCZ010000168.1:0-4114 GCA_036679605.1 Gemmatimonadota bacterium | reverse complement strand
AGAAAACGAATGTCGAGATCATCGTCATAGAGAGCCTGTTGAATTTGAAGGGCCGCCCATTCAGCGGTCGGATTGTGGGTTGCGTTGAAGTGGATGATTCGCCGTTGCTGATGATGCAGAACGACAAAGCCGAAGAGCAGCCGGAAAGTTGCGGTTGGCACGACGAAGAAATCGCACGCGATCGTTTCATGCATGTGGTTTCGAAGAAACGTACGCCATGTCTGTGACGGCTTGGGGTTCTTCGGTCTAATCCTGTACTTGTCCACCGTTGAGTCGGCGACTGTGTAACCAAGAAGCCGTAGCTCGGATTGGATTCGAGGCGTCCCCCGGTGCTAGTTCATCGTTCTTGACGCGCGCTACCGACGCCCGAATTGAACTTGACACCATCATCTCTGAGGGCGAAGAGCGGATCAAGTCCGTCCTTGGACGACCGCGTTCGGCATCATTTCGGACAAGAGCGAGTCCGTTCTCGCGATGAAAACAGACCGTCTCCGATGGTGAGACCGTCTCCGATGGTGACTAAGATCGGGCCTCGAGAGACGTGGACGTCACGCAGCTCGTCGGAGTTCAACGATAGGCAGCTGTCTTCGTCCCCCGTAGAAGCGGACGACCAACTCGGTGCGAGGGATTTTCTTTGCTATAAGCGTCGCGCTCTCGATAAGCGCCACGCCATCGTAGACCTCCTGCGGCGTCCTCCCCTCCAGTCCCTGGTGCGGTCTGTGTTGAGCAAACCAATTGAGGTAAGAACTGAGGTCATGGCACAGCGGATTGCGGTTGAGCGGAACGAGGATCCGTCTAAGCCACTCCGTTTTCAGCGAAAGAAAGAAGCGCTCAATCACGGCGGTCCCTCGGATACTCTCTGCTGACGCGTATCGCGGACCGATACCATTGCGATCGCACCACGCCTTGTACGCGTCGCAAGCGAATTGGCCGCCCTTGTCAGAAATGATGTACTTCGGAGCGCCGTGGCGCTTGACGACACGTCCGAGGAAGGTGCGGACGTCGACCGATTTTGGTTCCTTCTTGAATACGGCGAAGCCCATTACCCGTCTTGAGTATTGATCCACCACACAGGCAACTCGCCACGTAAAGGGCCAGAGTTGCAGGATGGAGTGCGGCAACCAGGGCACCCAGAATCCCGCAGCAGTCGGGACGAGAGTGAGATCGATCTGCCAGACATTATTCGGTTCGCTCGCTTGAACTGGCGCTCCGTTCTTTGTCGCGGCCTCCGATTCCTTGTCGCCGTTGTTCTCCTGTGGCTCAGGGTCTTCGGGCACACGCTCTTTCAACATCCTCGCAACCGTGCTGACGCCGAGGGCGAGACCCGCACGGGCGAGCGTCTGAGCGATTCGCTTCTTTCCCATCGTAGGGCAGAGCACCTTGAGACGCATGACGATGTGCCGAACGAAATCGGGGAAGCGGTTGATCGGCTCAGGGGTGTGGACGAGAGCATCCGCACCGTCCTCGTCGAGTCGTTTCGTCCACTCAGCTATCGTCGCTGGCCGAAGAAGAAGGTGTTCTGCGGCTTGAGCTTTTGACCAGCCTCTTGACCAGCCTCTTGCAGCCTTGAGTTCAAGAATCCTCAGACGCTCCGTTCCGCGATAGTGCGGCCGACGGCGAGGCTTCACTCGGCCCATACGGAGATCTTTCAGCGCAAGCTCCACCCAGAGAAGCGAGATTTCCCCTGCTTGCTCCTCAACCTTCGCTCGCAATCGTGCTACGACGCCCCGTTTCTTGGTCCGAGCCCGCGCCGCCGTCAACGCCACCTGAGCGAGGGAGATAACGTGGAGGATGCCGGTCTTCACATGGCTGGGCCAGTCCTTTGGGAGCGGGATGCGTGGTGCTTTCCTGGCCAAAATGCCCTCCAGATAGTTTTCGAACGAGAGATGGGTTAACGTGCAATCCGAACGGTGGTTACGTCATACCTCAGCATACCACCGAAATCGCTGACCTAAGCGTGTGCTAAGCCCGGATTATTCATGGATGCGGCCGAAATTGCCCCAGGTCGCTTGTGAGCTTCGTCGCTACGCCGTTTAGATCCTCGATGGGTTGCTACAACCCGCCTCCGGTTCAAATCGCCTAGACTCCTCGTCACATACGACCTGGAACAATTTCGCCTCGCATTCATGAATAATCCCGGCTAGTATTCACGGCTCTTGGAGACCTCCGATAGAGGGGAATCCTACTATTTCGATTATCCGTGAGTAGGAGCAGAGACCTGTATGTCCGCTGGGAAGAAACGTAAACCTTTTAGAATTCTTGTTACTGGCGATGTTGTGGTTGATCACCACATCTATCGTGGCGATTGTGCCCATCCTTCGGATCAAGGCGAAGGCACTCGGATTGTTCGACAACGCGGTGGTGCGGGTCAGACGGCCGCCTTGCTGAAGGCTCTGTGTAGGGATCAGAAGTCACTGAAAGTGTACGATGCGGCGCCTCGGCTGACCGATGGGCTGCGACAGGATCCGGCTGTGCACAATGCGTTTGCCACCTGGGCCGGCTTTCTTAAGACCAAGGACGCCAAAAAGCGATCGCGGCGGAGATGGCGTGTAAAGGAAACATTCGGCTTCGGCACGGTAGGCAAGGTAGGGAAGGCGGATCAATCCAAAACCAAAAAAACGTCATCATCCAAAAATCCCCACGACGTGATCGTTATCGATGAAGGCGGGCTGGGGTTTCGAAATCGTTCCAAGCAATGGCGAGCTGCTTTGCGACGAAACAGGAAGAAGCACTCATGGGTCGTGCTAAAAATGTCAAACCCGGTTTGTCGTGGGAATCTATGGACCCACTTGATGCAGAATCGGTCTTTACTTGATCGCTTAATCGTAATTGTTGCCGCCGATGACCTACGGTGTAGCGGGGCATCCGTATCCCGAGGCTCGTCGTGGGAGCAGTCGGTCCGTGAGCTGCTAGGAGATCTCGCTTATCACTCGGACACCAGCGAGATGAGCAAGGCGCGTCACATCATCGTTAACTTTGGGCAGGATGGTGCGTTGTGGGTCGACAACACAAATCGTAAGACACCGAAGCGGTACCTGATTTTCGATCCTGGTCATCTAGAAGGAACTTGGCAGGAAGATATGGATGGGGAAATCCTGGGTGGAGGTGCGTGCCTACCGGCCTCAGTTGCGCGGGCATTGTTCGAGATGGTGGCGGACGAGGAAGCGAAGAAGAAGAAAAAGAATGGTACGACGCACCTGGTGCTCAGGATGACGGATGGTGTAGATCTCGCTGCCGGAATTGCCCGTGGGCTTGCCGCGCGTCGAGCTTTGCTGTTGGCAGGACATGGAAAGACCGGAGGGCGTGAGCCGAGATTCCCGTTCAAGTCCGTGCTCAAAGCACTGAAGGGAGGTCGCAGCGGCAACATGACCATTGTGTCGGTGCCGGACTCGGCAATACCGAAGCGCCCTGGCTCTTCGCCCAAGAAGCGCCCCGAATGGTCCATCATTGCCGGGGATCCGGCTGGAGGTCACCGTCCCCTCTTCGGTCGCGCTCGCGAAGTTGCCGTCAAAGGCGAAACGGTTCTCAGCGGTATTCCGCATGGTCGCTTCGGCAAGTTGTACACGGTGGACCAGATCGAGCTCCATGGTTTCTATGGCATTCGCAGGTTGATCACCGACTACAGGACGGAAAAGAAACCGGACAAGCCACTCTCCATCGGTGTATTCGGCCCGCCGGGATCTGGGAAATCGTTTGGCATCAAGGAAATTGCTCGCGGTATCCTTGGCGACAAAGTACCTATTCTCACGTTCAACTTGTCGCAATTCGATGATCCGTCGATGCTCATCGGTGCATTGCATCAGGTGCGCGACGCCGTGCTCAAGGGTGAAGTGCCGGTCGTTTTCTGGGACGAATTCGACAGCAGGAAGCTCTACTGGTTGCAGTATATGCTTGCCCCAATGAATGACGGTGAGTTCCTTGAAGGCCAGGTGACACATCCGGTTGGCAAGTGCATTTTTATCTTTGCGGGTGGCACCTGTAACAGCTTTGCATCATTCAACCTACTTTCCGCGGGTCCAGCGATGGTTTTCTCTCGATTTCCAATTCTTCCATTCCGTCCGAGCACAGATGTTCTCGGCGAACATCGTTGTTGGGTGTGCCAGAGTCGGAGAGC
>JAZDCZ010000167.1:0-3813 GCA_036679605.1 Gemmatimonadota bacterium | reverse complement strand
GTGCTTCAACCCATGGCGTTCTGGCTCCACGGGCAGGAGAAGAGGACCCGGGCGACGGCGGACGAGCTCGGACCGATTCTCGAGCGTCCCCTGGCCGCGATCCGCTGCCCGCTGAAAACGCCGGGGGAGTTCCTTCGCACGATCCGCGACGAGAGCGGGCTCGTGGTGGGCTGGGGCGATGACACGTTCGGGTTCCTTCATCTAGGCTTTCAGGAGTATCTTGCGGCGCGGGAGATCCGCGATCTCTCCATGGAGGACCCGGAGGTCCTCCGCAAGCTCGCGAGCCATTTCGGGGAGAGCTGGTGGCGCGAGGTCAGCCTTCTCCTCGTCTCGATCGAGAAGCCGTCGGTCTTCGAGCGCTACGTTCGTTTCTTGATCGAGGAGCCGGCGTTCGGCGAGGAGAAGAATTCAAGCCTCGTGGACGAACTCCTCGACGACGCGACCTACGTGGTCCCGGAACCGTTTCTCGAGCTTTTGCACCGCAAGCCCGGTCGGCGCCGGGAGCTCTGGCGCAAGCAGCTCGTGGCGATCAATGCCTTGAGTCGAATCGCTCCGGCACGGCTTTCGGAGCTGAGCGAGATGCTGGCGGTTCATCCGTTCCGCGAGATTGCGGGCCGGTTTGGAGAGCCCCTCGATCGGGTGACAACAACGCGCACGATCGAGGGAGAGGTCGAGCTGGTGACCATCCCGGCGGGGACGTTCTGGATGGGATCGACGAAGGAGGAAAGGGCGAAGTTCGTGCCGGAAGAACGGATCCGTGATCATGCCAATAAATGGGAGGAACCCAGGCATGAAGTGCAAGTCTCGGAGTTCCTGCTCGGGAAGACTCCCGTGACCAACGAGCAGTACGGCCGGTTTCTCGAGGGCAACCCGGACGTGAAGCCACCGGACGGTTGGGGCGAGCGAAAAGCCGGAGGATCGGACCAACCAGTTGCGGGAGTCTCCTGGGAAGACGCAAATGCGTTTTGCGTTTGGGCCGGTGGTCGCTTGCCGACGGAGGCCGAGTGGGAGTATGCATGCCGGGCCGAGACGGAGACGCCATGGTGGACGGGTGAGGATCCGAAGGATCTGGCGGAGGCCGCTTGGTACGACAAGAACAGTCGCAACGCCAAACATCCGGTGGGTCGGAAGAAACCAAATCCGTGGGAGGTTTCGGACATGCACGGGAACGTGTGGGAGTGGTGCGCGGACTGGTTCGGCCGGTACGAAACGGGAAAGCAGACCGATCCGACCGGGCCAGAGGGCGGCTCCAACCGCGTGATCCGCGGCGGCAGCTTCTGGTTCGACGCGGACTGGTGTCGGTCTGCCTACCGCAACCAGTGGCACCCCGGCAGCAGCAACGTCCACGTCGGCTTTCGCGTAGCGCTGCCCGCGGCCCCAAGCTCGTGACCTTCGATCTTCGACTATTGAGATACGGGTCGAAACGGCAATGTCGGCGAGAAACGATCGACACCACGGCGATCCGTGCCGGTTCCCGGCAGATCACGCCTTTTTGTTGCCGGAGGGGCTAGCTAGTTTCCATTGATTTCAGCTCTTTCCTCACTTCTCCAAAGCTCACGAGCCCCGCAGCCCCGGTTCCGATTTTTCCGTGGAATGAGGATTCGTGCGCCACCGACGGCCATGATTTTTGGATCGGTCCAGGAACAGCCACTGGCAGTATCGTTGGCACATTCCTTGATCCGCGCTCGATCCTCGGAGACCAGGAGTTCGCCGGCCGCGCGGGCGATTTCGACGTTGATGGTCTCAAGATCCGAGGCGGGGTGTGGCCTTCCGTGCACATCGGCGTTGAAACACCCGGAACAACGCGCGCACGTCGTGTGGCAATTCTGGGCCATCGTGAAGCCGCCTCGAAACCTTTGCCAGCACCTGAGCGATCCAGGTCCCCTGATGCGTGGTCAAGGTTGACTTCCCCGGGCTGCGCGAGAGCGCTCGGTCGCCCGACTGAGCTCGGTCCAACGCCGGAATGCTAGGCCCTACGCAGATGAGTTTTGGGGGAAGGGTGAAAGAAGCTTGACATATTAGGATATGCTAATATGATGGCGGAATGCCATCTGTGGACAATCCAGACATCTTTCGGGCGATCGTCGACCCCACTCGCCGGGCCATTCTGCACGCACTCCAGCGGCAAACGCTGCAGGTGAGCGAAATCTGCGGGCTTTTTTCCCTCACCCAGGGAGCGGTTTCTCAGCATCTCAAGATACTGCGGGACGCTGAACTGGTTCGAGTCACAAAGGATGGGCGGCGGAGGCGGTACGAAATCAATCCGTTGCCGCTGCTGGAGGTTTTTCACTGGGTAATGCATTACCATCGGTTTTGGCCCAACAGGCTTGATCGCCTTGAGGCATATCTTGACGGACAACAGGATGAAGCGTGATCTGGTTTTTCATCGCGAATACGCACATCCGCCCGAACGCGTGTGGCGTGCGCTGACTGATCCCGAGGCGCTTGGCGAATGGATGATGGAGAACGACTTCATGCCAGAGGTCGGGCATCGATTCACCTTTCGTACCGATCCCAAGCCCGGGTTCGATGGAATTACGCATTGCGAGGTGTTGGAGGTCGATCCCGAAAAGACGCTCGTGTTCACGTTTACCGGAGGCGGACTCGATACCGTCGTGCGGTATAGCCTGGAGCCGACCGAGACGGGTACGCGTTTGATGGTCGAACACACGGGATTCCGGGGACTGCGGGCGTATTTGATTAGCTTCCTGATGCAGATGGGCATTCGCGGAATGTACGACCGGCAACTGCCGGCGCTTCTGCAAAAAATGGCTGACAGTTGAGGAATTCTGATGGCAGTAACACCAGATGCGTGGTTTCAGCAACTTCCGGAGGATCAGCAGCCGCTGCTGAAGGAACTCCGCCAGTTGATCCTCTCGACAAACAGCAACTTCGAGGAAGCGATCAAGTGGGGGCAGCCCTGCTATTCGCGGACCTCACTTGTGTGCTATTTGAACGGCTTCAAGTCGTACGTTGTCCTGGGTTTTCAGAAGGGCGCCCATCTTGAAGATGCTGACGGCCTGCTGGAAGGCAACGGGAAAGACCTGCGGCATATCAAGGTTCGTGCGGCTGGCGACATAAAGAAAACGGCGTTTCGGAAACTGATCCGTAGTGCCTTGCGGTTTGACGCGGAGGGAGGCCGATGATTCGCTTCGTGGTGTCCGTGATTGCATCGGCGGTGATTCTTTTCGTCTGGGGCGGCGCGACGCAGATGTTGCCCTGGGGCATCACATCGACACAAAACGTGACAACGTTGCACGAAACTGCAAGCTCATCAGCCCCCAGTCACGTCCGTGTGTCATCGTCCGACATCATTGGTGACGGATTCGAAGAGCAGTTTAATCTGAAGTTCCCCTCCCTTCTGAGACCCTAATCCCATGACATCAATGGAATAGTGGTCAGTTTGTCATGCATAATGTAGGCATGTAAATGAATCATATTATCGTATTTTGTGCCTATTTGATCGTGTTTGATGCTATTATGGTAGGCATGTACATCGCCATCGTCCCCAACCGAAACTCGCCGCCCGCTATCCTGCTGCGGGAGAGCTACCGCGTAGGCGGCAAGGTCAAAACCCGCACGTTGGCTAACCTGTCGAAACTGCCACCTCGAGCGGTGGAGGTGCTGCGTCGCACGCTCAAGGGCGAGGAGCTTGTATCTGCCAAGGACGCCTTCGAAATTGTCGAGGGCGGCTCACGTTTCCATGGACATGTCGCTGCTGTCTTGACCAGCATGAAGCGCCTTGGCTTCTTCGAACTCATCGCCTCACGACGGAGTAACGAGCGTGATCTCGTCGTTGCGATGGTGGTGGCG
>JAZDCZ010000166.1:0-2235 GCA_036679605.1 Gemmatimonadota bacterium | reverse complement strand
TGGCCGGTACTCTCAGTTGAGTTTCTTTTCACCGCGCCGGCGGCGGGAATGACAGCCGGTGGAATCTTTCCGGCCATTGTCGGAACCTTGTGGCTGGTCGGAGTCTCGCTGGCGGTATCCGCTCCCGTCGGCGTCTTGGCCGGTGTTTACCTGAACGAGTATGCCCCCGACAATTGGGTTACAAGACTCATCAACCTGGCCATCGTCAATCTGGCCGGCGTTCCGAGTATCGTCCACGCTTTATTCGGCGTCGGCGCCTTCGTGCTGTTTCTGGGGCTGGGCACCAACATTCTCGCCGCCTCGTTGACACTGGGCATCATGACTTTGCCGGTCATCATTGCCAGCACCAAGGAAGCGCTGGCGGCCGTACCGATGTCGTTCCGTCACGCCTGTTGGGTTCTCGGGGCTTCGCGCTGGCAGACGATACGGTACGTCGTACTGCCCAACTCGATCCCGGGAATCCTGACCGGCGTCATCCTCCAGGTCTCGCGCGCGGCCGGCGAAACTGCGCCAATCATGTTTACGGGCGCCGCCTTTTATCTACCCTTCCTGCCTCAATCGGTGTGGGACCAGTGTATGGCTTTGTCGATGCATTTGTTTACGATCTCGACCCAGGTACCCAACGTTCCCGAGCCCCTACCCTACGCAATCGCGGCCGTACTGGTGTCGTTGGTTCTGCTCGTAAACCTCGCCTCTATCAGCGTGCGTACCTACCTGCGCAGACACCGCAAGTGGTAAAAGGCCGGCTACAGACATGACAACCAGCAAGAAAATCGAAATCTCCGCCCTGAGCGTGCGTTACGGGAACACTCCCGCCCTGGAGGACGTCCACCTCGACGTGTTCCACAACGAGATCCTGGCCGTCATCGGTCCCGCCAACGCCGGCAAAACCACCTTGCTCAACACCATTACCCGAATGACCGATTTCATCCCCCATGCACGGGTCAGCGGCTCGGTATGTATAGATGGCACCGAGGTGTTGACCATGCGTGATCCGACCACCCTTCGGCGTCGTATCGGGATGGTCTTTCCGTTGCCTGTCGGCCTGCCCATGTCTATCTACGACAACGTAGCCTTCGCACCGCGTATGATGGGTATACGAGCCAAGTCGGAATTGGATGACATCGTCGAAGATTGCCTGACCCGATCGGCTTTGTTCGAAGAAGTTTGCGACCGTCTCGACGATCTCGGCACCAGATTATCGGGCGGACAACAACAACGCCTGACCATTGCGCGAGCCCTTTCACTCGACCCCGAGATACTCTGCCTCGACGAGTTCTCGATCGCCGTCGATCCTGTAACGACCATGAAAATAGAAGAAGTTCTCAAAGAGCT
The DNA here is from genome assembly GCA_036679605.1 of Gemmatimonadota bacterium. Taxonomy (GTDB): domain Bacteria; phylum Gemmatimonadota; class Gemmatimonadetes; order Gemmatimonadales; family GWC2-71-9; genus JAZDCZ01. Next base: position 900 of record JAZDCZ010000166.1, on the reverse strand, counting down.
GCGCCAACACATAACGATTATCCTGGTAACTAACCTCGTTCTGCAGGCCAAGCGCTTGGCCGATCGCACAGCCTTGTTTCTCGACGGACGCCTGATCGAAGTCGACAGGAACGAGGTTATTTTTTCACGCGGCACCGCCGATCAGCGTACCTTTCAGTACGTTCAAGGACTGTTTGGATGAACCCGCCGGGCAAGACTGCCGTTCGTACCGAGGCTCTAAAGTTATGGTACGGCGACCATGAAGTCCTGCACGGTCTATCTATCGGGTTCGGCCGCGGCATCATCACGGCTCTGATCGGTCCCTCGGGCTGCGGCAAGACGACTCTGCTGCGTTGTTTCAACCGTATCAATGAGCGCTACGACCACGTGCGCACCAGCGGGGCGGTTTTTGTTCGCGACCAGAATATATACGCGCCCGACGTCGACTTGATCGAGTTACGAAAAAGCGTCGGCATGGTCTTCCAACGGCCTAACCCTCTGCCGATTTCGGTTCGCGACAACGTTTTGTACGGCTACCGTCTGCACACCGAGCGTGGTGGCCGCGGCAAGGCACGCGAAGATGAGGCTCTTGAAAGCGCACTCAAAGCCGTGGATTTGTGGGATGTGCTGTCTGGCACACTCGACAGGCGCGCCACAGAACTGCAACTCGAGCAGCAGCAGCGCCTGTGCATCGCCCGCCTTCTGCCGGTAAAGCCCGAGATCATCCTCATGGACGAGCCCTGTTCGGCTCTCGATCCGGATTCCACCGCTAGAATTGAAGACCTGATGCGCAGACTGCGCGGCGATTATACGATGGTTGTCGTCACCCACAACATGGCGCAAGCCAGACGTGTAAGCGACGAATGCGCCTTCATGCTTCTCGGCGAAATCGTCGAGCACAACCGTACGGAAGACCTCTTT
>JAZDCZ010000165.1:0-4790 GCA_036679605.1 Gemmatimonadota bacterium | reverse complement strand
ATTCAACCAGAGATCGTAAGTACGGGCGCCGTCATACACCGCCACACGGTTGAACTCGATGCTTTTTACGATAAAGGCTCCCACCCGGTCGCCCTCGCGCAGGCGTTTACCACCGATGTAGGCTACACGGCGCCGGCCAGAGAACACCACACCGGTCAGGTCAAGATCTTCCACTGCGCTGCCCGGGGCCGCATTGCCGTCGGCGCCATTAAGAGCATCGCCCGGTTTGGCGAAAGGGTCGCGCTGCAGTGCCTCCGAACCATCCTCGAGAGGATGGGAAGCCTGCTCGACAACAGTACCACGGTAGCCCGCCACCGGGTCTCCGACAGCCGACGGTACGGTCTTGACCGCTACCGCAGTCATGTAGGCAACGACCAGCACAGCCACTAGTGCCGCAAGTTTGCTATAACTTATGCGCATCGGAGTTCGACTCCCAAGCGAGTACCCCTATTTTCAATGTAGCAAAGATCGCCCTGCTATCTTTGCGAAATCGCAGGTCGAGAACACGCATGTACCACTGGTTAGATTCGATCCAGCCCAGCAGGGCATACAATTGTTGATAGCTGCCGCTTACATCGAGTGCGATTTCCAGAGGTCGATATTCGCCGATCTGCTGTTTGGTATCCAAGTCGGTATCAAAGTGCCGCAGTCGCACGCCCGACTCTCGCAATCCCTCCAAAACATATTCGGTCCAAAAGTTGGTGTGCGCGGTCTCTGGAATAGATGCCAACAGGTCATGACGCTCGGCTCGCAGGCCCTCGACGGCGCGGACCAAAGAGAGACGCGCCCGTTCGGCTGTCAGCCGAGTTCGCAACGATGAGATACGATCGTTCATGGGGTTGTAGACACAGGTGACACAGAGCAGCATAACCACCACAATCGCGAGAACCTTGAGACGTTGGTTCTGCTGCAGATACTCGAACACCCATCCATAGTGTTCCTTGATCTGATCGACCTGTCGGATTGCCGAGAAATCGATCATCAGCGCCCCCTCGGCTTGGCTATGACGGTAAATAGCGTCACACCCTCGCCCCCTTCCGGTTTCCAGTTGATGTCGGCCAATTTCACTTCGGGAAGCGTCTCGGAAAAATACGGTGACGCCTTCAAGCCTTTGACCAATTCGTTGATCTCTTCCGGGACAGCACCCGTGTTTACCAAAGGTGCCGCATATCGCACTAGCAAAAACGAACTTCCAAGCGTTCGACTCGCCCCCGTCCGCCAAACATAATCAGCCCCGTGAAGACTCTCTACCCAGGCCGTGGGTGGAATCATGCTCGATACCGCGGCAAGTGCCGGCGCGAAGGGGATCCGCTTGGAAAAAAAACGGCTAAGAGGCTGCACGTCTTTGGCAAGCCTCTTCTGCTGACTCTGCAACTCGGCGATCGGCACAGCCTTGGCCCAGATTGCCTCCGCATTCTCGTGGAGGGCAACGTCGAGTTGGGTACGCAGCGACCCTGCATGGCTCGACATGACGAAGAACATCCCTAAAAACAAAGTGGCCAAGAATCCGAGCTCCTTCCACGGAAGGAGCGCCAAAAACGTCTTCGGTGGTCTCAGGCTCCTTCCGAGGTCGAGAGTGTTCTCTTCGGACTCGAGTCCACCGAGAGCCAAGCCAAGCGCGATAAACTCATCGTCATAAACGGGCCCCACGACCTGCTCCACTTCGCGACCCAGGGGAGCCTCGATGGTGTGCCAGCCCTCTTCGAGGTCGACGCATCCCTGAACGGATACATGCCTGATTTCACTTATCGACAACTGCCGCCTAGCGTACAAGTTGAGCATATGAAAAGCCTGCACGAGTGCTGCGCCTTTGTCCTGAGTCCGCCACGACAACACCTGCCACGCCAATGGCCAATGGCGATCGCCAAGTATGGCAAGTCCTTCCTGCTCTCCGAGAATGTAACGCAAATGCACGCCGCTCCGGTGTTTCAAGGGGGCGAAATAAAGCGACGCACGCCACGCCGCCCACGGGCCGGGCTCAAAGCGTGGCCGGCGGCGTAGATCTTCTGAGTCCGAATCGGGTAATGCACCTTCTATTTCTTTGCTACGTACCCGTCCGGTCAACACGAACTTCGTTTTGGCTACGGTTACGCCGATGCTGTCGATCAAGACTCCCGGCGCGGCTTGCACGGCTGCGGCTGCCGACGATTTGCCCTCGCCCGCACCACCGTCCCATGCTTCTTCTCGCAAATCGGCATCAGCAACGAAGTCGACAGCACTCGGACGAACCCCGACCGTAACCGTCTTCATACGTTCGCGCTCGAGAATCTCTGATAGCAACGCCCGGACCTCCTTATGGCCTTTGTGCGTATCGCTATCGTCATCATCTTCGATGCGCCGGGAACGGATACCGGCCAAACCGAACGGGGTGCGCATGGCCTCTACAATCGCAACCCTCTCGCCACTCGAGTAGAACCCGATCGCGGAGCGCAAACCCGCCTTGAGCAGATTTTTGATCACACCGGGTTTCACGGCAGCGACACCGGGCATTGGGTTTGGAACACGCTCGGGCAGTCCGGGTCCTGACCGGCGGCAGTGGTCGCCTGTATCTGCCAGATGTCCGGAGCCGTTTTCACGTAATGTACGCGGAATCGGTTCGAAGCCCCCGCCGGCCTGTCGTGCAGGTCGAGGGTACAGACGACATCGTCAGCGGCGGGCACGCCTGTCTGCAGACGCGCGACGGCGACCCCGAGGGCCTGCTCGATGGCGACAGCCCCACCCGCCGAGGCGAAGGCTTCGGACTCCACCCTCAGGGCTTCGTGCAGGCGCTCGTAGCTCGGCAGCATGACTATAAAGGCGATCACGACAAACACCTGAACCGCAACAATGATGAAACCCTCTTGTGCCCTCGGCAAAGCCTGCTGCCCTGGAGCAGTCCTTCTCTTGTTTTCGCCCGTAAGCATGCCTCAGCCGGCCTCCGTGACTTCGAACACCAATCTTGTTTGCTCGCTCGCGGTACCGAAGGCCATCACGGCTTCGAGTTCTCCCGCACCCGCGTCGACACAACTCAGCGACAACAACGCCGACGCGACGCTGATGTCTTGGCCGGTATCCAGACGTACTCGATGAAGTCGGCCACCGACCAAGCGGTATTCTATGGTCGTGACCGGTCCGTTAACGCCGTTGGTCACGAGCCCGAGCACGTTCGGCCCGTTGCACAGAAACGAAGCCGCCTGTTCGGCGTCAACCAAGAGTCGGTCCCGCGCAACTCTGCTGACAGTGAAGTTGTCGGTGAGTTGACGAAAGACTGCTGTTTGACGCGCAAAACCGGTTGACGCGCCGGCAACCACCGTCACCAGGAACGCTACGATAGATGATGTAAGAATGACCTCGAGCAGCGTCAGGCCGGATTCCGAATGTTTCGTCATGGGCCGGGATTCCTCGTGACCTGCACCTCCGCCGTTGCTCCTTGCCCCTGCGTCGAAGTTTGTAACAAAACAACATCACAGGTCGGCAACGGTAGAGCACCGTCCTCCTCTGTAAGCGTCATCACCACCCGCGAACATCAAGGCCACCAGAAGCAGAAGCATGGCGACCTGAACTTCGAGCAAGGTGAATCCGGCCGTCCCCTTACGGGCACGGCCGTACTCACGCGAAACCGCCCTCCGGCACCGCTCGCCACGTTCTGCACGCTGAAGCGAGAACATCAGCCTTCACCACTTCGGCCCGTTCATTGCACGTACCCGAAACCCTCCGACATCCGACCGACAACGACGGCAAAGCGCCCTACGTCGTCCTGTCTTTAGCCGACCGGGTTGATTTCCGGAATCCCAACGATGGTGCTTACCAGCGGGGCCGTGTCGAAGCCGTTTTCGGTCCAAGCGACCGTGTAGGCCCCAAAGCCCGCCGCTGCACCGGCGCGGGTAAGGGTCATTGCCCAACACAACTCGATGTCCGCACACACACCAGCAAGCGGCTCGGCGATGGTGAAGTATTTCGGCGTCCCCATCGACACATCCAAGTCGGCTACCAATACAGCGTACGACCCGGTCCGGGCATGGTAACGCTCCTGGGCGGCCCGTATCGATGCGAGATAGGCGAATGCCTCCCCCGCCTTCGAACGCTCGACCGCGTTTCGAAAACGCGGCACCCCAAAGGACGCCAATACGCCGATGATGACGATGACGATGGCCAATTCAACAAGGGTGAATCCCCTCTGCCTATCTTTGCGATTCAACCTTTTCGCAATCTGATTGATCATTCTACTACTCTCCTATTGCTCCGCAGACCTCTGCTCCGCACTTCACAAGGTTCGCCGAGCAAACCGTGTAGCATTCAGCGCCGCCACAACCACAGCCAAGACACTACTAGCCGGCGGGATCCTTTCGGTTCCCTACCCGAGCCCTGGAGCCGGTGCTAAAACGAACGCTGTAGGGGAATTATAGCCGAGCCGAGCCTGTCCCGGCGTAAGAATCCGTCACACTCAGCAGGCGAGCGACACAATTTTACTGCACAACCGAGGCGATCAGCACAGCAGTGTCCATGTCGGGCCCACCGCTAACTTCGACGGCAAAGAGATCGGTATGCCGTTGCTGGGGCTCGAGCGAGTACGGGCTGTCCGCGTAGAGCTTGCCGAGGACCCCCTCGATAGCCGGCCGCAGGGCATCCCCGATAGAGTGCGTGTTCGGGGCTAGCAATCGGTCGCGAGCGAACAGGCGCAAATGAGAGGAATCGAACTCGAGCCGGGTACCAAAGTCGGCCTCTTCACAGAGAAGACGCGCGCCCTGCAAAGCGTTACGACATGCGATCTGCCACCGCGACGCGATGTCGAGGCCCCCTGGTCGTTTCTG
>JAZDCZ010000164.1:0-5257 GCA_036679605.1 Gemmatimonadota bacterium | reverse complement strand
TAACGGATCAGCGTTCAGCGGCCAGCAACAGCTCTGACCGGACCCGATCCTACACCCGAAGTATGCCGCCAGAGACCGCAGAAGGTCAATTGAACCGAGGTGTTGCTGGTCCGCTGCACCGCCTTGTTGGGCGGCGAGCGATCAGAGCGGCTCTGAGAACCACCGGCGAGTCATCTCAGACAGGCGCCCCGCCTCGAAGTTGAGCGTGAGATGCCAGTAGCCCGCCGAATCGGTATAGGTGCCACTCCATTGGTCGTAGCGCTCGAGCAACTGTCGTTCGGGCTCGCCCAGTTCTCCGATGCTCACATGCGTGTTGCGAATCGCGACACTACGAATTTGAAGGCCGGGTTCGGAGAGAAAGAGGCGCTGAAGACCGGCGAGCACTGCGGCTCTTGAATCAGCGCCTTGGAAGTACTGCCGCCATTCATCGTGAATGGGTGCGATCTGGAGGTAGTCGAGCCTTTCGCCGCGAAACCCAGCCCGGAGGTCGCCGGCACCGACGATGACGCCCTCGGCGTTCTGGAGCAGCTCGAAATCTCGCGATCTCGTGACTTGGACGCTGGGATGGACATCGAGCCATAGGCGAACGACGTCTCCGAGGCGAAAGGCGCTGAAGGAGCGAGCAGCGAGGCAAGAACCATTGTGCCGAGTGCCGTGGTTACGATGTTTTGCATAGCGCACGCTCTCGCCGCCCAACGTCTTGCCAATCAGCGTCCGACCGAAAGGCGGTCCGTCTGCATCGGCTTGTTAGGCCGCTCTCACTCACGCTGTAGCAACTCCTCAACCGTGGCACCGATGTCGCGCGCAATCTTTCGAAGCAAGGTTGGTGAGATATCGCGGCCAGAGTGGAACGGGACGGTCGTGACCCGCCCATTGGGATGACGATACTGGCGATGCGACCCGCGTCGCCGAACCTCTTGGGAGCCAAGGCGTACCAAGAGCGCTGCCACTTCGCGGGCCTTCAGGACCGGCACCGAGCCCATTGGCTACGCGACTCGGATGGCCTGAAGGCCAACGAATTCCGACTCAAGCTTTGGCTCACCGTCCTCAAGAAGCATCGCGATGACCTCACGGAGGTTCTCCTCGAGTTCTTCCAACGACGCCCCCTGACTATGCGCCCCCGGCCAACCAGGAACCGAACCGACAAATAGGCCGGTCTCAGGATCGCGTTCGATGACGATGTTGAACGTCTGCATGCGTACGCCTCCTCGGCTTGCGAACAACCGTCAGTCTACGACGGACCGTCACCTGCGGCAATGCGCATCCATGGTCCGCCCAACGTTCGCGTTCAGCCGCGCCCGTCCTCGGGCGTCAGCCGCAACGCGTTGTTGGGCTGTGATTGCTCCGACGTTTCAATCGAGCGCAGAAAATCCAAGAAATGCGGTCGGTTCCATTCATAAGTCCCTTCAATCCCCAAGTACGCCACGGCGTATGACCCCGAAGTACTCGACCATGTGGTGAATTCTTTGTGGAGCTTCAACGTTGCATCCATGACGTGGTAGCTTTTGAGGTCGCGGATGTTCAGTGGGACTTGCCGAGAGTCTTGCTCAATAGCGAGCGCTTTTCTCCAGTACGCCTCGAAAGCCTCAGACCCACCACCGGGGGAGAACATGAACATTACAGTCGCTTGAGAATGACCAAGTTGGCTTTTGTCTCTCGCCGCACCCGTAGACAGCATAAGAAGCTGGGTTCGCTGTCCGCCTGTGGCAGTGAAATCAGCCACATTCCAAATCATGAAGTAGTACGGGAAACGCACCGACCATCCTAAATCGGAACTGACTACAAAAAGGTCCTTGCTGAGGCGCAGGCTGATTCCCGGTGGCACCTGCATTGCTGGTTCTCTTGCCTTCGCGCTCGACGCCTTCACGGCATTGAACACATCTGCGCCGCCAAATACCCCCAAGTATTCCGACCAGGAGAATAGAAGCTCAAGAATGGGATCACCCGCCTTTGGCAGTATCCGCTCTTCCTCGGCGTAGAGCTGCTTTATGCGCGAATCGATCAGGTAGTAGAGCTGCTCCCGTGGTCCCTTCATCTGCTCATAGCTGAGCTTCTGAATATTTGCAGCAAGCCAATTATTCAGCGCGGTTGTTTCGACAACGACCTGCGCGGGCTCAAAAATGGGATTGCGCAGAGGTGCTACTGAGTAGCCGCGCTGCGGTACCTCGGCGTCGTCCCCGCAAGCAGCGTGAAACGGCACGGCGGTAAAGATCGCCGCCAGAACAATCGAGATGAAGCGCATGTTCACAGCCCAACGTTCAGCATCAGCGGCGGCGCGTAGCGCCGTCCGCTGCATGCTGTTGTTAGTCCGCGCTCTATGCTGGCCACGGTTGATGTGCATTGATCGGTTGTCGGTACGAACAGGGTACGTCTCCTATCATTCGATGAGAAGGATCACGAGTCTGCCACTACATGTTCTCGAAGGTCGTTTGGAAGCTTGTCGATCAGTTTCTGACTCGAGCGTCCTACTGAGCTGACAATCGTGCGCTTGCGCCACTGAACACTACCCTTGTACTCAAGAGCCTTGCTGCGTTCTTCCTCCGACAATTCGCTGAGTTCTTTGAACCCGGGAAGCGGGTACTGGCCCGTTGGGGCAGTCGTTGCTCCTTGCTGGGCTTCAAGAAGGGCCAGACTTCGTTCCGCTTCCCCGACAAAGCACTTGTCCAGCCATCGGGTTGGCACGACATCTGTCGCCGTCATGGTCCGACGGCGCAGAGAGTTCACTAGCGCCTTGACTGCGCCATAAGGAACCATGACGACGCCGGCGCCGAAGCAGCCCGCCATAAGAAGCATGTACATTCCCTCAAGGAAGTTCTTGGGTGCCTTGATCACAGATTCTACAACACTGTCCGACTTCATGTCGGAGCCCAAACCGGTCCAGCTGCCAACCAAGAAGAGCACGACGGCACCAACCAGCCCAAGAATGCCTACCCCGGCGGTCCTGATGGCCGAGCGTTGCTGCCCATCGAGGTAGAAGAGGCGTGCTTTTGGCATACAGGTCGAACAGAGCGGGACGCGCCAAATCGTGACATTGTCGTTATTGAAGTACGAACCTCCACCTCCACTCCAGTACTTCGTCTGCGCGAGGCAGGCCACATAACGGAGGTCATGTCTTCCTTGGCTCTCGCAGTGAGAGCAAGTGTACTCTGTCGTTTCAGGCGTCATTGGTTGCCTCCGTTCTCGAACACGTCTCTCTTGTTCTATCGTGTCGTTGCGCTGAAGAGTCGCCACTGTCCATCGTACTTCCGCAATTCGCATGTTGGATGAGACGTCTCCTCACGGAAGTTGCCATTCTTGTGGATGTCGGCACGCATGAACAAGGTCGCCTTCACTCGCGCCTTTGATTCACCCTCCTCAAGGATCTCAATCGACTTGACGACGGCCTCGCCAGGCAAAGCGTTCCCACTTGCGGTGCTACGGAGTTGCTGAATGGCCGCTCGCTTCGGGTACATAGGGCCTCCGGGATGCAGGGAGGCCAAGAGGCCGTCGAGGTCGGCCTTCATGTACGCATTGAAGTAGCGCTCTATGATGGCCTTGTAGACCGTCTTGCTGTCGGTCGCCGACTCACCGGTAGTTGTATCGACTATTGTCTCGGGAGGATTGCCGGCTGCGTTATTCCTGCCAGCGGATTCAGCGTGTGCCGCCGCCGGGAGCGGACCTGTGTCGGCGTTGCGGCGGTCGCTGGCATCGCTACAACCGGACGCAAGCGAGAGTGCTGTGGCGATGAACATGACCACTCTTGTTATCTGCATGATTGCCTCTCCGTCGGGCTAACTATTATCTGACCCGCCCCTGCCTCGGGATATCACATGCATGGTCTTGGGCGGGCAACATGAACCCTTCTATACTCCAACAGCTTGTCCCGACGCAAGGCGAGGCTGCTGAAGATGATATGCCGCGCGGTTATGCCTCTACGATGAAACCGAGGCTACTCGATCAAGTACGCGCGACGATCCGAGCGAAGCATTACAGTTACCGCACGGAGAAGACTTACGTGCAATGGGTTCGGCGCTTCGTTCTGCATCACGGCAAACGTCACCCGGCTGAGATGGGAGAAGACGAGGTACGAGACTTTCTGACACACCTGGCAGTCAAGCGGCAGGTGGCCGCAAGTTCGCAGAATCAGGCGCTTGCCGCGATCCTTTTTCTGTATCGAGAGGTACTTCGGCTCGAGATCGGCTGGATCGACGGAGTCGTGCGGGCAAAGCGACCATCACGAATCCCGGTCGTAATGACGCGGGCAGAGGTTCGATCGGTATTCGAACACCTTCGCACCACACCGCGCCTGGTCGTAGGATTACTCTACGGCGGTGGACTCCGTCTGACCGAATGCCTCGGACTTCGCGTGAAAGACATCGACTTCGAGTACGGCCAGATCCTCGTCCGTGATGGAAAAGGGCAAAAGGACCGTGCAACGATTCTGCCTGCCACGGTCCGTGAAACCCTGGTTGCTCATCTCCAAGAGGTGGAACGATCGCACAAACGCGACCTCGCCCGAGGCGTCGGGAGCGTTCCCCTTCCGTTCGCGCTTGCTCGCAAGCTCCCCAACGCAGACCGAGAGTGGGGTTGGCAGTTCGTGTTCCCAGCCTCCAGGCATTGTACCGACCCGCGGACAGGCAAGACGGTGCGGTTCCATCTCGCTGATAGTGTGGTGCAGAAAGCGGTCAAAGAGGCCGTCCGTCGCTCCGGGATCGCAAAACCGGCGAGCTGCCACACCTTCCGTCACAGCTTCGCCACGCACCTGCTCGAGGACGGCTACGACATCCGGACCGTTCAACAGTTGCTCGGCCATCGCGACGTCCGGACTACAATGATCTATACTCACGTACTCAAACGCGGCGGCCTAGCCGTGCGCAGTCCTCTCGATCACCGCTGAAACATCCGGGGATTAGAGCGATCGCCATTGAGCGCCCCGTCCTGACGCTACGAGCAACCGGCAGACTCCGTTTGGCACCCGCGCTTCCGCGGTGCCAAACGGAGTCTGCCGGTTGCCTCTTCGCCAGCCGCGACCCGACTGCGATCGCCCGCCCTACCCCGCCAGGTCCCTAGCCGTCAACTCCGCCAGCGACTCACGCCGCCCTGACGCCAGCTTACCCATGATTTCCTTGACCGGCGCCGGGCACTCGCCGGGCAGACTGTCGTGATCGACTTTGCCGCCGCCGCGTAGCACCTCGACGATCCAATCGACCGTCACGCTGTCGGGAGCAAAGGCAAGTACAAGCTCTTCGTCTGCCGGCCCGGTCGAGCGCACCAGCCC
>JAZDCZ010000163.1:0-4014 GCA_036679605.1 Gemmatimonadota bacterium | reverse complement strand
TTGTTGCGCTTGGCTTGGACGAGAACATCGAGGATTTCGCCGTTCTGGTCGATGGCTCGCCACAGATACATTCGCTTTCCCCCGATCGACACGAACATTTCATCAAGATGCCACTGAGGATGAGCCGGACGGCGATGCTGGCGCAGCCGGCGAGCGATCTGCGGGCCGAACTTCGCGACCCAGCGTCGGACGGACTCATAGGAAACGACGATCCCACGTTCGGCCAGCAGCTCCTCGACGTCGCGAAAACTAAGGGTGAAGCGGGCGTAGAGCCAGACGGCGTGCTGGATGATGGTCGGAGGGAAGTGGCAGTAGCGGTAGCTGATGGGGGGCATCGGACAACTCTAGCGGTCGGCCAGCACCGAAGCCCCTCAACTTGTGACAAAGCCATGCAGACCACACAGAGTATGCTAGTCGACACCCGCGCCACCGAGAGTCAAGTTTGCTGGTGCCCGAGATTCAACGGACGCTTTTTCAGCGCGACCCGCGCCAATGATGGCAGTCTAGATAGACGACTCTGACTCGCCCGTCGGGGATCCAGGACGAATGGATCCGGGGCAAACAAAAGGGAAGTCGTAGGGGAAGGTGTATGGAAAACAACGAGCTTCAGAACCGGATTGTTGTTGTCGACGATGAGCTGAACAACCGGGACACGGTTGCGTTCATCCTCGATGATGAGGGCTTCGTTGTCGATACAGCGGTTGATGGCCCGGAGGGTCTCGACACAATTCGCACTATCAAGCCCAAATTGGTACTTCTCGATGTCATGATGCCCCGCATGGATGGCGAACTCGCTGGCATTTTCATCGTCATAATCACGGCAAACGGCATGAAACTCGACGAACGCCCAGCTTTGGAAGTTGGGGCCGACCTGTACATGACAAAACCCTTCGACGAGGAAGTCGTTGTCCATATCGTCCGCGAGGTCTTTGCAGGGCGGCTAGTTTCCCAGGCGGGACGAACCGCACAAGATCCAGTCGTGCGTGACCAACGGGCCTGACGGCAACACGGTCGATTATGTGCCGTGTATGATAATTTTCGGCTGAACTAATCCGGCGGCCCTGTCCGAAGGGCGTACCCCCGGCAGGAGGGGGTTTCTCCGCACATTCTCACTGCTTCCTTCCGCTACCTTCCGTTTCTTGGCGAAAACTAGCGGGCTATCTCGGGTCCAAGAATATCTGCTGCAACCTCATCCCATTTCCGTGCCGCACCCCGCTTCGCCATATTATAGCCGACGCTGATCGCTTCGCGGATCTCTCCGTCCGTCAGACCCGCCCAGTCTTGCGGTATTGTCTTGCCAGCTTGCTGACGTGCTGGCGACAATAGCCCGACAGCCGCTCGATATAGCGCAGAATCAAGCCCCTTCCTTTCTTGCCCAGCCACATGTAGCGAAACCGCACCAGTGTGTGCTCAATCCACCCGTAGACATCGTCCTTGTCGTCGTCGAGGTTCAGGGACGTTTCGGCCGTGCCAAGCAGAAATTGCGCAATATCCTCCAGGGTCCCGATCCGTGTTTCGTCCATCTGTCCAGCATCCTCCGATGCTGGACAGACCCCTCCCGATTTCAGACGCATTCCATATTGGAAAAGGCTCAGCTAGACGCGGCCACGTCAGACGTGTCAGTTCGCTATTGCCGGTGGCAAGCGGATCGACAAGGACACGTACGATCGGATGTATGCAGCCTACGCTGTCAACGCTGTCAACGCAGGGAGGATAATTTTGGTCCGCTCACAACCTGGGGCGTCTGCGCCGACGACTAACCTTGCCGTACCCATCTGTTGTACGGAGTGAACTGTACACTCGAAGCCCTACCGCGAACAGTTCGGATCGAGTCGGAAGAAACCCTCGTCTACGCAGCCGCTGACTGCCGGTGTCAGTAAGGGATCAAGAACGTTGGTAAGCCACCGCAAAGGACAGAAACACTACAAGCCAGCACAGAGCAACAGCGCCGGGAGGGCGCCTATTTGAACAACTTCACATATTCGCCGTATCCTTTTTTCTCCAACTCTTCTTTTGGTACAAACTCTAAAGCTGCCGAATTCATGCAGTATCGGAGTCCTGTCGGGTCAGGGCCGTCGTTAAACACGTGCCCCAAGTGGCTGTCTGCGCGTTTACTGCGAATTTCCGTGCGTGGGGTAATCAGTTTGTAGTCCTTGCGTTCAACGATGTTCTCCGGCGCCAGTGGCCTTGTGAAGCTTGGCCACCCTGTTCCGGATTTGTATTTATCCGTCGAGCTAAACAGCGGTTCGCCGGAGACGACGTCAACATAAATGCCTTCGGCTTTGTTATCCCAGTACTGATTGTCGAATGGTCGCTCAGTTCCATTGTATTGCGTTATTTCAAACTGCAGGGGCGTAAGGGATTGCTTTAACTCGGCCGTAGTTGGCTTGGCAAAATCTTGTGAGTCCTGCGCGGCTGTTGACATGCAGGAGGCAAGAAGAAGCGTACAGAGCAAGGCAGTGTATTGCATCAGCCATATTGTACGCTTTTGCCCATCTTGAAAAAGGGGCGGGATTCCTACCCATGCCGGTCTGGAGCGCGAGACGAACCCCCGTGGTTTCGTCTCTTGAACGATCGGCGCGTTGCCCGCACGCTAGAGTGATGGACCAGAGGACAAAGGCGGGAGCTGTGACGGGGGGTCGACCCTCAGCGCTAACGGTCATCCTCTGGTCGGTGGCTGCGGCGCTGGCGTGGGGCGCAGCCGATATCGCTCAAGTCGTTGTTGCCGTCGGCGGCCGGCAGGTGCTGAGGCTGGCCGCCATGACGGCAAGCCTGTATGCGGTGCTCGGGTTTTTGAGCGGCCTGCTTTTGGCAACAGGCCACCGCCGCCTGCTCCCTACTAAGCTATCGACGTCGGCATCCCTGGTGGGCTTAGCGCTAGCCGGCTGGGGTGTGATGGTAGTCGGCACGTTTGTAAACGTCGTCTACCTGCCGGCCATCGGTTCTCCGGTCGCCATCGGCGGCAACGCACTGATTGCAGCTTTGGGTCTGGGGTTGTGGCTGTTAATCGCGCGGACGCGGCTTGTCCGCGGCCTGGCCGACTCGCGTTGGGCTGCTCTTGTCCTGGCGGCGGTTGCGATTGTCGTCTACGGTGTGGTTGCGCGCGGATGGAGCGTGGGAGAGGGGGGCGGTGAGGTTGGGCAGGCCGCCGACAAGCCCAGCGTGTTCGTTGTCGCGATAGATACGCTTCGATACGATCGTACCGGGCTGGCACGCGGCGATGCGTCTTTGACCCCCAATCTCGACCGGCTCGCTGCCCGCGGGACAGCCTTCGAACGCGCCTACGCCCAGGCATCTTGGACCAAGCCGTCGGTCGCCTCCTTATTTACTTCGCTGTATCCGGTGGCCCACGGCGCCAACTTGCGCCGCGATCGACTTGCATCCGAACCCACGACTATCGCTGAGTTGTTCAAAGGCAACGGTTATCGTACGGCTGTGTTCTCGTCGAATCCGTGGATCGCGCCGGCTTTCGGTTTCGATCGTGGCGTAGAGTTTTTCTACCAGTCCGAGCGTGAGAACTTCGGGCGTCTAGTCATGCTCCTGCGTACGATGCGCGCTGCTGACCGTGTGCTTCCCGGAAACGTGCTGAACGATGGCATTCGTGACTTGGAAACACTTTACGGCCTGCGTGGGAAGCGTGCGACCAATTGCGAACGTGACCTGACGATTGTCGATTCCTTTCGCGATTGGCTTGGTGCGGCGCCGGAGAGACCGTCCTTTGCCTATTTTCATTTGATGAGTCCGCACATTCCCTATGAACCGCCGGGGGTTGAGATTGTTTTTGCGCGTAGTGACCAAGTCGCACTACTGCAGAAGACGACGCCGTTGCCGCAGGATCGACATGAGCTGTTGGTATCGCTCTACGATGGAACGGTCCGTTATGCCGACGACATTTTGGGCGGGCTGCTCGAGGTCTTGCGCGAGCGCGATATCTTTGACCGCTCGATCGTCGTCGTCACCGGCGATCATGGAGAGGAGTTCTACGAGCATGGACGTTGGGGGCACGGCAAGAGT
>JAZDCZ010000162.1:0-40367 GCA_036679605.1 Gemmatimonadota bacterium | reverse complement strand
GTAGGGGACCGTCAACGAATAAACCGTAGTTCTTGCCGGGTTCGCTTGTGAAGGGAGGTCTATAACAGCGCAGGTGCTCAATGCGGACGTTCGGTTCGTTACGCATGGCCTTCCTTATTCGGCTCGATACGTCGAAACTCGATCACCCAAACCCAAGGATTATCGTCCCACGAACATCCGGGCTTCTTACCGTTTAGTTTGTTCCAGATTTGCGCGAAGTCCTGCCGACGCGTCCAGGTCCCCTGTCGAGGCATCGCTGCCATGGAAACTGCATCAACACCCTCGGCTATCGCATCTTCCTCGCTGATCCCCTGCACGCGCTCTACACGAACGTCGGTTACTTCTAGTGTGATGCGAGAGGCCCAGAGCGGCATGAACAGGCAGTTACGCCAGCGGCCAGCGTCGGAGTGATCGGGGCCGTCTTCGCAACCAGAATCTCTCGCTGCAAACCAGAGACGCGACCACACCCGACCTTCGGCGGGTATCTCTGACGGCTTAAGTGCTTCATACAATTCGTGCGCTGCGTACGCCTCCTTCACCCACAGCCGATCGCCGGGGTATCCGTAGGGACAATGAACGCGTGGGTGCATTGCTGCTATGTTGCCGTCTTCGGGTGGCGACATATCGGTGTTTCTATATGCCTTGATGTATGGTCCGGGGCCGAAGATCGTGCCGCCTGGATCCACGACGACGTGCCGTGTCGGATTAGGGAGCTTAACGATTCGTCGTGTTTGAGTTTTGCGACCATCGAGTAATGCCGGGATGGACGTACCGGAGAAGATGATTGGGTGTTTAGTCACCGTTGACCTCGCAGAGATTCGGCCTCACGCCGACCGCGGCTTGCAAGATCGCGAGCGCGTCAGATGCTCCGATCATGCCGTCGCCGTTGATATCGCACCGGGCGAGCGTCGTCGTCGTTGTACTCGTGGTCGTCGAGGTCGAGGTCGTGCTGCTAGTTGTCGAGGTCGACGTCGTCGCCGTGCACGGTATCAAGTCGTCGTCGCAAGCAATCCCGATCGAGTTCGAGAGCACGCCGGCGTTCGGCCCGTCGATGGCTTGAACGCGAAAAGTGAAGCTCTGACCGGCGGCGATTCCGAGTGCATCTGCTTGAACGATCGTCGAATCGATTGAATCTGTTGTCAGGTTGAGGAGCGGAATAACCTCGGCCGGTTGGTCATCGACTACGACGTGCGCCGTCCAATCGGTCGCGCCGGGCTCGGCCTGGATTCGCAGCCTGGCGTCCCATGCCTCGGCCGGGATAGTGGAAAGAAGCAAGGAAACTGCAATCGCAGCAACGATGAGAATCAGCCCACGCATATTTCTCAGTTCGGAATCCCGGCGACGCGAGCCGGGTCCCACTTCGGCAGCTTGTAGCTGTTGCGAAGCTGACCTGAGCGAAGCAGTACTTCGCGGCAGACTTCGTTATGTACGGTTGGGAATAGCTCCACGACAGTCGTCTTCAGAGCGTGACTCATCGCGATCGCGTGTCTTAGCGACGGCTGAGCGTCGCCGCTGATATATCGCGTGATGTTTCTACGGTCGTTCCCTGTGATGTCGGCAAGTCGCTGCATTGACATCCCAAGTGCCTTGAGGCGTTCGGTTATTCGTGTGCAGTCGTACTCTGGCATAGGTTCCCCCTTTCTCTCCATGGCTCGACCTGTACGAGCGCTTTTCCGTTCGGACAGAATTCCAGGTATCTGGCTTGCGCGAAATCGATGTAGCGATTTAGGTCGAGTCGGTATTTCTTCTGAAACGTAGCTCGTCCGCCGTTGGGAGCATCGAGCTCTCTGTGATGAGCGCTACAACAGTTCCATCCGCGATCGTGATCGATGTTTCCACGGGATCCCCGTGTTGGGTGGTGTTCGAACTGGATATCTTTGTTCGGACAGGCTCGGACAGCGCAGAACGTCAATCGCCGCACGAACTCCTGAAAGTTCTTCGCCGGTTTCACTCCGCCGCCACCCACACCTGCAGATCGTATTTGGGTTGTGTCTTGCGAAGCAGGACTTTGAACTTCAAGCCCTGATCAGCCAGCGCCTTCTCGACGGCGATCGCGGCTTTGTTGTCGGGCACTCGAAACAGCCACAGTCCGCCTCCTATTGTGACGCCAGCGTTATTTGTGATGGTGTACTTCCAACCCGCCTCGGCCAGAGCCTTGCCAATCCTCAGCGCTTGCTCTCGTGTGTCTTTGTCACCGAATCTATGTCCGATGAACGCCTTTGAGTCCTGGACAGGCGGCAACACCAATGCCGGCCTCTGGGCTGCGCAGCCCGATCCCAACGCCATCACCACTAACAAAATCCATCCTCTCATCTTCAACCTCCTAGCCATCAGTGCGATACCTCTTGCTGTGTTTTCTCCCAGTAGTGCTCGATCGCATCTGCGCATTTCCTCAACGACTGCGCTGCATGAAAACCCGCTTCCTTCGATGCGCACCGCACGTCTAGCAGCCCTTTGTTCTCGGGCGTAAGAAGGATGAGCACTAGCCGCGAATCAGCGAACCCGCTGTCTTCCAACATCACTTCTGTCGCCTTCCTTGCGATAGTCAGCACAGACCTCATCCTGTCTCCGGTGTCTCTAGACATCAGCACTCACTCCTTTTCGTCTCATTCGGGAATGTCGGCGGGTGTCCCGCCATGACTCGCTCTACAATCGTTCCGAGCGCTTCGGGCTCGGTCTTCATGCGGACACCCTCTACGATCACCTGGAGTGCAACACGGCCTCGCTCGCGCTGCGTCTCGGAACCCTCTTCTTCATCGTCGCGAGTGTAGGTACGTGTTTCGGCGGTAGTGGCCTGTTGTGCACGAATCCGAGAGATCGCATGGGCGAAGTCACCGCGGCTCGGGAATCTGGATCCGTCGATCTCTCCGAGCTGACCAAACGCCTGTTTCAGTACGTCGTCTGCAACGCTGCCGTGTTCTTCGAACCAACGACGGGCCATCTTCGCTCGTAGCTCTGTGAACTGAGCTCCACGATCCAGGCACAGTCGCTCGAAGAGCTCTAAAAACGTCACTTTCAGCATCGCGCCTCCTCCGCCTCTACTTTTTCGAGAACATCAGATAGCGAGCTCGGTTTGACCGGATCCGGAGGCGTCCAATCCTTGGCTGAGAATTGCTTCCAGTAATCCCTGGCCATGAAATTCCCGAGGCCCTTCCGGAACTCAGGCTGTCGAACAAGTCGATCGCAGAAGATCCCGTAGTTCGTGATCGCTCGGAATATGACTTCAGGGGTCGTCTTGTGCCGACGGTAGAGGTCAGCGATGGTTCTCGCACCGAATCGGATCGAGTCATCGAGCTTCACGTCTTTGACGCACTGTCCCCAATGGGTCACCGTCTTGGGTACGTCAGCGTCCTTCCAAAAATCCTCCGTCCGGACCTCGCGGACGGAGCGTCCGGTGGTTTCGGACGGAGCGTCCGGACCTCGTGACACAGCGTCCGGACCTCGTTCGTCTTGAGGTGGGGACGGAGTGTCCGGACCTCGATTGTCTTCGGCTTGCGCTTGAGGTGCGGACGTTCCGTCCGGACCTCGTTTTTGCAGCTCAATACCGGACACAGCGTCCGGATGTTTCGGAAAGCGAGAGCAATACGTGTAGTGCTTCCAACCTCGGCCCTTCCAATCGACTAGACCTCGACTCAGCCATCCGGCCTCGATCGCATTGCGTAGGTGATCGCGGACTCTCCGCTCGGACATCCCCGTTTCCTTCGCTAGGAGCTCCTGGGACGGGAATGCGCCCTCTCCTGCCTCGTTCATGTGAAGAGACAGGGTCAGTAGCACCAAGCGCGTGTAGGGCTTCAGATCGCTCTCAGTGATCGCTGTGCGCCAGGTAAAGAACCGCTTGAGCGTGGATTTCCGATCGCTCATCGACGTGCCTCCTCTCCGCCACCTACCTGGAGGGCCCCTAGCTGCCGCACTAATTCCGACAAGTTGACGCGGTAGTGTAGCTTGGCCGGTATTCCGGCCAGACGACTCTCCAGTAGGTTTACGTGGGCCAGGGCCGTACGTGCGCCTTCCTGCTCGCTACGTGTGAGCCCAGTCGCCGGCGTCCAGTCATCGCGAACCGCGCACCACCAGGCGCCAGCCTGATGGTAGGTTTGCCAGTGCCACGCCTGCGACAACATCAGCGCTGCCTTGACTGATCCCGTGAGCGTCACGAACACACAGTGAAAGGCTATCCGCCGATCCAAAGCGTGAAGTAGCGCGGTCGCGTCGGCCATCGTTGCAGCCTCACTCATGGTCGCCCTCGTCGAGGCCGTCGATATGGCGAAACTCGATCACCCAAACCCACGGGTTGTCGTCCCACGAACATCCGGGCTTCTTACCGTTGATCGAGTCCCAGAGGTGCAGGAAGTGGTGTGCTTGCATACACTGCAAGGCCGATTCCCCGGCGCGACCGCAAATCTCGGGATGACGACACACCTCTCCCGGTTCAATCCCCTCAGCGAGTGCATCGTCCTCGCTAATCTCCTGCACGCGCTCTACGCGAACGTCGGTTACTTCTAGTGTGATGCGAGAAGCCCATCGGGGCATGTAGATCGACGGCCGCCAACGAACCGAACGTTCTCCATCGGCGCGATACAAGACACATCCTAGATGCGCAGGGTCGTCCGCGCCTGTGAATGTTTCTTTCACCCACAACCGGCCGCCCATCTCGAACTTCGGCCACAACTGATGAGTCGTCATCCGCCAACCCATGCGATCGCATTCATCGCACAGCCCGCAGTCCGGGTATTGCTTCCGATAGCCGTGGTCGATGCCACGCGGTGCCCAGAGGCGGTCGAGGCGTTTTAGTTCTATTCATCACCTGAACCTTTGCCGTCAATCCATGCTTGGTCGAAGTTGGCATGACTCCAGAACGGCCTCGACGCGCTACCGAAGCGGGAGTTTGCTTGGCTGACCACTCTCCGCGTCTGCGTCTTACAATCTTCCAGAATGGCGCGAACCATCGGGCCTGAGAAGATCATCGGGCGCTCAGTCACGGCGCTTCTCTCTCCAGACGACGAGCGGCTGGCGTCGTCATCCATGCCGCCCTTATCAAGCGTTCGATGATCTTGGTTTTGGTCCGATCTTCATGGGCAACGAGCCACCCCAGCATGTCGTTTACTTCGGGGGTCAGCCGAATGGACAGTGTTGGTTTTTGCGCGTTCACGATGCGGGCTCCGGCAGTAACACCCCGGCAAGCATCCGTAGCGTCGCACCGTACTCATCAATCTCCTCAGCCGAATAGTGGTTGCGAATGCCGATCTGCTCGTAGTCCCTCATCCAGGTCGCGATGCGGTGTTTCTCGCAGCCGATGGCAACAATGCTGCCGCTTACTGAGACGCGATCTCTCGACCACGGTACGCCGGAGCCGTAGCCGTCGCCGTAGCCGGAGCCGGAGCCGTAGCCGTCGCCGTAGCCGGCGCCGGAGCCGTCGCCGGAGCCGTAGCCGTAGCCGTAGCCGTCGCCGGAGCCGTAGCCGTAGCCGTCGCCGTAGCCGGCGCCGGAGCCGTCGCCGTAGCCGTCGCCGGAGCCGTAGCCGTAGCCGTAGCCGGAGCCGTAGCCGTCGCCGGAGCCGTAGCCGTAGCCGTAGCCGTAGCCGTAGCCGTCGCCGGAGCCGTAGCCGTAGCCGTAGCCGGAGCCGGAGCCGTCGCCGGAGCCGGTCACTGGAACGACTCGAATGCCTCGGCAGCCTTCGGCGTGCATTCTACGACGCTGGTGACATCACGTAGGTCGATGTCTGCGGCCAGACCCAAACGAGAGCCGGACTGCGGCCCGATTGCGGCCAGGCCCATAAACCCTTTGCATTCCTGCGTCCAATAGATCACACAGCGACCCGCACGTAGATGCACGGTGGAACCGTCAGTTTCGGTCGCGTATCCGAAAAACACTCCACGGTGTGAAGTGGTGATCAGAACAGGCCGTTCTGTTTTCGTTGTGGTCATTTACTTACCTCCGTTTTGGTTTTGTCTTGTGGTCACCGCGCGCCCCACGGAAGGTCGATGCAGTAAGGAACCGGAACCGGTTGCGCGAACAGTTGATTGAGTAGCGAGAAGCCACCCCAAAGAGCGAACACCACCAGGAAAATTCGCACCCGATGATCGTCAAAAGGGGACCAGCGACGACCGATCAGAAGTCCGCTGGTCCCCCCGTCTGCGCCACCACCGCGCCTCGACGGGGCGAAACTTTTTTGCGCCCCCTTCATGCCTGACACAACACGTTGAGAACCCATCCGCCGCCCACTAACGACACACTGCATCACCGCCTCCCAACCGTCGGCGCAGTACCGACGGGGACGCGAGTCTCCGATTGTAGGAAGGGAAAAGAGGCTAGTTTGCAGGCGTTTCCAAGAAGCGAAGTAGCTGCTTAAAAGGCAGCTGCTCTACCACCTGAGCTAACGGCCCGAGCCTCAAGCCTTCCGTCGCCGGAGAGACACGTCAGAATTGCCTTGTACACCCTCCCGAGTCGTCGCTCAACCCCTAGGCAATATTTTTGTGCCAACCCCCCACCAGACACCGGGAATGCGGTACCGGTTGCGACATGCGTGGTCGACTCATACGGTTTGGCCGTCACCATTTGAGGGGGACCCACCGCGTGACAACGGTTGCCGGGCTCGTAGCCCGCATTCTTACACATCCGGAGCTCGGCAACGCCGTTGAAAAACGTTGGCGTAGTAACCGAAACAGGCTGTTACGCTACGCCGTTGCCAGTATTGGCGACGCTAAACTCACTGACCTTGTCCCTGCTCACCTATGGTCGCTTCAACAGGCATACCTACAACGTGGCCTTGCGCCGTCGACCGTCAACAAGATCACCCATAACTGTCTGCACGGCGCCCTCACAATCGCCGTAGCCGAGGGATACATACAGAGAAGCACCGTAGATCGCCTATACGCCGCTGTACGAAGGCTCAGAGAGCCGGCCCCTGCCGGACGTGCTCCGTGGACACGGCTGGAACGAGACGAGATCCTAGCCTACTTCGCAGGCACCGAGAGTTACCGGCACTACCTACCGTTTGTTGCTTGGCAATTCTTCACCGGCTGCAGACCGGGCGAGAGCTTGGCGCTTACGTGGGGATGCCTGGACCGTCAACGACGTTGGGCGCGGATCGCCGCGTCAGTCGGCTCACCAACAACCAAGACACCTATTTCTATACGCGAACTCCGCCTGGCGCGAGTAGCCGTGGCGGCCGTTGCTCAACTACCACGAGGGCCCGTAACCGACCTCGTGTTTCTCGGCCCGCGAGGCAGTCCCATCAACCTCGGCAACTTCACTACACGAACCTGGCAGCCAGCCATGAAGGCGCTAGCCGGGCAGGTCACCCCTCGCGTGTTCTACTGCACTCGCCACACGTTCATTTCACACGCGCTCGAAAGCAAGACTCCGCAAGAAGTCGCCCGCTACGTTGGCGACAATCCAACGCAGATACTCAAGACCTACTTCCGCTGGACCAAACCCGTCGAGGCCGAGGAATGGGACGACGCCCTCGACGTCCACACCGACCTCGGCGCACACAAGCGTTAAGATCCAGGCTCGGCTACATCCACCGTGCCGGTCACGTCGCCGCCGCCGCCGGGCTCGAGATTTGCCACCGCAAGAGTCTCCTCAATCACGGCGCCGGTGGCCACGTCGAGTTTCGTTGTCACCGTCACCGACGGAACCTGTGTTGACTTCTCGAACCCAGGCACGCGTACGAGCTTGACCTCACGCCGGCCGAGTAAAATAGACGGCCCGCCAGTACCTATAGGCTCGATACTCAAACCCGTGTCGGCCACAGTCACCGTCTGAACCTCGTCGCCCGCCGGTAGATGCCCAATAGCTAGCCTGAAATCCCTGTAGCCAAGCGTACACGCCGACAGAAGCGACAACGTAAACAACAGCGGCGCTACCAGTGCTATCTTCGCACCAACGGCCGT
Source organism: Gemmatimonadota bacterium (assembly GCA_036679605.1). Taxonomy (GTDB): domain Bacteria; phylum Gemmatimonadota; class Gemmatimonadetes; order Gemmatimonadales; family GWC2-71-9; genus JAZDCZ01. The sequence goes on along the minus strand of JAZDCZ010000162.1, from coordinate 32,475 downwards.
GTTGGTGGCAAATCGTAGGGCCAGGTTTCCGATTGCCGCCACGAGTAGCACCGTCTTAGGCTCCACCAGATTCAGACCCCCAAACTGATCGGCAGCCAATACCAACAACGTCCCGACGTTGAACAAAATCGTTTTCCAGCCCTTAAACTTTTCGCGTATTCCCATCACTTCCTCCCTACTCAATCCCAAGCTTCCCCTCGATCCGACCGAGCGACCGCTGCACACCAGTCAGAGCTTTAAGGATGACCACCTGGTTACCCTCGATCATGTCCACCCGCGTCTGCACTTTTTGGAGCTGTAGCGGTATTTGCTTTCGGGCGGTGCGCGTAGCCTCTAGCGCGTCAAGTCGGGATTGTTGATCTATCTCCTGGCCGTAGGCCGACCAGATATAAGCCCAAGAGCCGACCATGGCTGCAACGATTACACCGGCCACTATTTTACGGCCAAAATCCCCAGTGATTAACGGATCACCGTTGCGACGAGTCATCACCCTACCACCCCGAGCGGCAACACACCCTCGGCCCATTCAATCTGTAGCCAGGCGTACCCGCCTACCAGTTCCAGGTATTCCTCGATCCGCGTCAGCGCCCGCTTAGAATTGAGCACGCACCGCTGCTCGTCCAGTACCCCGAGCTCGAGGCCGGGAGCAATGCAGCCCGTGACGTCAGTACGCTTCCCCACTTCGATGTCGCCCGCCCAGTTGCCGACATGGATCATACAACGGGCACGCTCTGGCACGTCGAGTAGATGCCACCGACGCCCCTTACTCGGAGAAAAGTCGCGCGCGAGCAAGTACGTTCCGGCTGGAACACAGCTACGAAACGGAAGGTTCTCACGCCAAGGTAACTCGGCTGTATGCGCTATCTGGACCTCGCCGCCGTCTTGATCGGCCGGCGCCATCAGCTGGCCAAACGTCCCGTCGTCTCCGGTGCTTGTGCGCAGGAGCCGGAGAGTGGGGACGTCGATCACTTTATTTGGCCGCCACGAATCACCCCGCCCTTAGCCGTAACGCCACTCATCGGTGCGAGCGTGGTCGTGGTCGTAGTCGTCGGCGCGAGCGTGGTGGTTGTCGTTCCGCTTATCGTGGTCGTCGTCGTCGTAGACGGCGGCACGCCGGCGAACTCGTCAGCGCCGTTGTCACAGAGAGTATCTTGCGGCCGCGCGGTGCCGTCGTAATCAAACGGCGGGCATATTGTGTTCGAGCCCTTGTTGTAGGCAAAGCCGCTCGCTGAGAGGATCTGGCCCAGGCCGTTGATATTTGGATCGCCGTAGTCGCTGTTAGCGTCGAGATCTTGCACGCAATCGACACCGGCGGTGCATCGGCTGTCTTGATCGTAAGTGCTCCCCAAGTAGCTGATAAGAGGCTGGCCGACCTGACACGTTGGGCAAAAATATGAGTTAAAGGTCGGCGTGACCATCCCCGTCATCCCCGAAACGGTCCTGATTATGCCATGCGGCGTGCGGATTGTGGTCGAGAAAATATTGTTCCGGAAGTTCCACGGCGAAGTCCACGAACCACTGAAACTATGGATACCCCACGCGGTAAACTCGGTGCAGGTGTTGTTGTAAATCTCGTTTGTCAGCGTGCCGATTCCGCCAAGTCCCGCTGCGCCTTGCCAGTAAAAACAAGCCCCTACATTCCGAATACGGTTATTTCGTATCGTCAGCCCTTCGTAAGTCTCGTCACACGGTAGCGTGCAATTTTTCCCCGAGAATGCGAAGCCGTGGCCGTCGACATTCTGATTGGCGCCGGGGTTAGGAAGAGACCAGTTATCGTGAATGTAATTATTCTCGATCAGGTAGTTTCGACCGCCACCCTCTACGTTTATCGCGTTATGTGTGTTCCCCTTACCGCCGCCCATCTGGAAAATCTCGTTGTCACGAACAACGCCGGCGTGACTATCCCAAACGCGAATACCGGAGCCACCGTCACTAAAACCGCCTAAGCATTGGAAGCTGCCCGGCGGCGAACACCTCGAAAAGTCGTCCGGCCCTTGAATCTTCCACACTTTATTATTGGCAATCAGCATCCCCGATGCCCGGTTGTCGGTTTCCCGTATCCCTTCTTGGCCGCAATGGTGGACTAGGTTCCACTGGATTGTGTGACCGTCAACGGTGTCGGTAACATCCGAACCGGTACCGTCAATACAACGGTCTTGCGCCCATGCGGCTGTGATGCCGTACTCGGGGCCGGGGCCGCCGATAGTCAATCCCTTGGTGCTTGGTTTATGAGTAAGGAGCTTATTGACAGAATCGCGGTGCGTCAGGTGCCCGCCGGCCGGGTTCGAGCGAAGCCAGATGTAATCGACGCCGTTGACGTGAAAGTTGATGACGCTGAAAGCCTTGGCGTGCTCGAAAAATACAAGGTTGTTTGGGTCGGAACTGTCCGATAATTTAACACACATAACAGCCGGGCCTTGGTCGAGGATCATTTCGCCGGGGCCGATTTGACCCGTCCCACACGAATAGTTTTGCGTACCGCCCGCCTGGCCGCGTGAGGATCTTTCCTGCCAAAGAAACAGGTGTTCTTCACATTTACCGCTCGTGCATCGATCATCGTTCGTGCCACAGTCGGTATCCACCGAGCAGGCCGTGGCATCCGATCGCTGGTAAAAGGCGGTCATAGGAAACGTATTGATTGTGCTGCTGCCGTCCCACGAACACGCGGTCAAACACTCGTATTCATTGTTTCCCCTATGAACAAAAGGCGTCACGGCGAGGTTGATCCGCCGCGCGCCCGTTAAGGTTACATCGGCCCCGGCGACCGGCTCGATGATGTTTTGATGCGCCTTGTCCGGTCCTGAGCAATTAGTACTCAACGCCAATTTGTTTGTGATCCGATGCACACCGGCCCGCCATTGCAATTTATTGCCGCCGGCTGGGTCGAAGCCAGTACACGCGGCCACGGCGTTCTCGTTATTCCAGGCCCCTGGCTGGCCCGTGGCGGTCGCGCACTGGTTGGCGGTGCCGTCGCCGTTAAACCCACAGTTAAAATCGGCGTAGCGCGTAACCGGAGCGGCCGAGGCCGAAGCCGCCACCGCCACGATTACGAGCACTACGGTAAGGTACAGGTTCCGCACGTTGCTCCCCTATCGGTTGTCTGTCCGTCTAGGCCCATGCGGCAAATCTCGCAGCACTCGGCAACAGTAAGCGCCCGGTTGAAGATCGCCAGCTCGTCGATGTTCCCTTTATGGAAGTCCTTGGGTGCCCCGCTGCTGCCGATCACCGCGCCTATATGCACATCAGTACCGGCAGTGGTTTGGCCGATGGTGCCGGTCTGCGTATCGCAGCCCGGGGTCGAGCAGTCTTGTACACCATCAAGAACTACCGTCACGTTAGCGCCATCGTAGGTGCTACAGTAATGCGTCCACAAGGTTGTTGTCGAGGCCGTCGCCTGTTCCTCCACGGCTACGTTGGATGGGTTGATAATATAAAGCGACGGTGTTGCGCCGTTCTGCACAGCAAAGGCCCGGAAAGCCTTGGTGCCGTCCTTGCCTTGAGACACAACGGTGCGCCAGTTTGAGGTTGCCGGCACTTTCGACCACGCAACAATCGTTATCGCCGTGTCAGCCTTGGCGTTGATATTCGGACAGACGCTTGAGCCAGTGCAGTTCAGATACCCGCCGCCCGTGCCCATCGCCACCGAGCCGGTGCCCTGTTGTTTGTTGGTCGAGTCGTAGGTCGGCACCGTTGTGCCGACCAGCGAGAAGGGATCATCGCCGGAGCCAGTGCCGCCGCAGCTATCCTTTCCAAGATCGAGCGAATCGTCGAAGAAGTAGCAGCCCATCACGTTCGCGTCGTTGGTGTAGTTCGTCGCGCCCGAGAGCGTGGTGGTCGTAGTCGATGTCGTCGAGGTGGTGGTGGTCGTGGTGACGACATCGATAGTTCCGAAAACGTCGCACTCCACGTCGTAGGTGTTGTCGGTTAGAACGCCAGTGGTTGCGACCAAATCGAAACGGTCACCAAAAATAGGCGACAACGCCGGGAATGATCGACAATCCTTTACTGTCGGGGTGATATTGCAGTAGACAGAGCTTGGTTGCAGCACCTCGTTGAAGGTCGGGATGATTTGGTAACAGTCACCGCTTCCGCAGTTACCACTACCCAAGAGTCGAGCATCCGTGAGCTGTCGGCACCGGACTCCCTGGATTTTCCCGCCAGTAAACGACAGGTACGGCCCGCCGGTGCCGAGCGCGGCGGTTTGTGAATCCGCTAAGTTTGAAAACGTCCATTGACCAAGAAGCGACGACGAAGCACCTGGCACTCCGCCATCAACCAGCCGACCGTCGCCACCGCCACCGATCGCTAGGTTCCCGTCGGGTATCACGCCAACGACGGTGGCGACCTTAGCGCCACCACCCTGCTTGTCGGTCTCGTCGAGCATCTTCTTTTTGGCTACACCCTTGGGTTGGCAATACAGGTTCCCGCCGTTGGTGTAGCAAAACGTCGAGGCGGTCGTGATGATCGAATCCAGCGGAAAGCCGGTGTTGTCGAGGAACTCGTACCCGCAATCGAAGTTCACGGCCGGGTCGCACGTCACAGTCATCGAGCTGACGCCGGTTATGGCGTTGCCGCCCATAACGAGCGCACCACTCAGGGTCGTCGCGCCGGCGGCATGGAAGGTACACGCTCGCGTACTGTCGCACGAGATTACCGGATCACACACGCCCCCCTGAGCGTTCCACTTACATACGGTGAAGCTGCCGTTGAGGTTCCCGTTGCTCGATAGCGTCTTGCCGCCGTAAGCTATCACGGCATCGCCGGCCAGCCCCGTATCTGCCAAATCCTCGCCATGCATGACGACGAACGGCCCGAGGCCCGTTCCGGTTTGAAGCGTCATGCTGGCAGCCTCATTGACTTGGGACATCTTGGCGAGCCCGTCAAATACCAGCTGGCCACCGACAAGGCTCAGGCCGGCGGTCGTGGCTGGATCACAGTCGCTATCCCAGGTCCAGGTATCGGGCGATGACGTAAAGCAAAGACAGCCGGTGTCAGCCGTGCCGCTCAATGCCACACACGTCACGGTCGGCTCAACCGGTGCGATGGTATCGCCAGTGCGTAGCATCGGCCGTGGTGTGGTAAATGGGCAGTCGGTTTTATCCCCGGCGCCGTCGTCGGTGCAGTCGAACTCAGGGAAAACGAGCGTCGATCGAGGTGGCATCACCTCGCCGAGAGCGTCCTTGATCGTATGCCCACCGGCACCGCCGCCAACATCTGTAAACGGTGCCCCGTCGGCCGAACATTCAAGGGCGCCGGTCGTTTTTTTGCGACACACAAGAGTGCCGACTACGGAGATAGGAACAGGGGTGGTCGCCTCGGAAAAGTCGAAGTGCGTCCGCACAACCGAGGAGCCTTGTAACTCAAACTCGCTCTTGAGAATATTGCGAATTTTGTTCCAGGGAAACGTTCCCTGCGCCGTAGCAATTCCCACACCTAGTAGCGCGAGCGCCCCTGCCATAATACCAAGTCGCTTCAACATAGTGCTCTGCCCTCTCGCTTACAGCTGGGTGTAGTAGATCGTGACGTCCGCCGCGCCAGCTGTGGCCGGCTGAGCGTGCCCGGTAATGACCTTGAGCGTCCGCTGGCCGGTAAGCGAGGCTCCAAGATCGGGGCCGGCCTCGGAGTCTCCGGGCCGAATCGTGTAGTGCCCCACTGGAATCGAACTCCCAAAGAGCTCGACGAGTTGAGCGTCGCCGAACACGGAGAAGCCCGCGCGCAGCCGGAGGGTGCCGGGGCCGGCGAACGCCTGGGTGACGTCCATATCAACCTGGGTAACACGCGCACCTATGGGTACTGCAACGGCCGGACTCACCAGCCCGCCGTTGGCTGTTAGTGTACCGTGCGCGACGTTCAGGAATGTGGCCGCCTCCTGGGGTCGGCAGTCCGGCACTCGGAGCGAACTCAATACCGCTGCCGTCGTCCTTCCACTTCCAGTAGTAGCCGGGCACCGGCTTCGGAAGCTTGAGCGCCAGCCCCGCGAGGCTTTCAGCCAACGCGAACTGAGGCAGCCGGTCGACAAGCAACGCCATGTCTTGCAGCATCACTACGAACGCATCCAGCTGCGTGTTGATCGCCGGAGCCGACAACCCCCCAGCGGTCGTGAAGTCCGACAGCCGTTCCGGAACCGTCTGCCGTGCAATGACCACGGAGACTGCAACGGCTGGAGGTCCCATCAGTCCCGTAAAGTCGACCGCACCGCCGGCCTCGACTCCTACACCTGTAGCTACGTAGTCAACCCCGAGAGTCGCAAGCGCCCCACCAACGTACACACGTAGGTCGGTATCAGCGGCAAAGTAGTACGGGAATGAGAAAACGTTTTGAACACTGTCGCCCGTATAACTGACGAGCGGCGACGCTGCCGGAATCTGAACCTCGCTCACAGGCCGACGCTACTGTCGGCTCACCGACCCGTCGAGGGCGGCGACTGCATAGATACAGCAGTGAGGTTAAGGTAGTATCTCGCGCCAAGGAGGCTCCGCATGACACAGATCAGCATCACCCGCCCTCTCCCGACTGGGACTCTAACCGCCACACTGACTACTGAGCACGCCGCTTCGAGCTATGGTATCCCCGTACTCGTCCTCGAGGACGGCACTCCGCTTGGTGTCGCCGACGAGCACGCCGGCGTCAATGCTAAAGAGTTTGTTAGTGGAGCGCTGCGCGACGGTCAGCTAGCGGACGATGCCGCTAACCTCGCACGGGCGTTCTTGTCTTCAATCGGGTAAAAGGTTACCTGGCCACGTTCTCCGGCTTCGGAAGCCGCGATGGAGTAGCCCGACCTGGCCGCCACCAAAACTCCTGCCCGTACTGGGTTCGCATCCGTTTCTCTCGAGCCCGGTACTGATTGTACCGCTTCGGATCGGCCAGCTGCTCTAGTTGGTCGAAGATCAGACGACGCATCGCCAGGCCGCCGTACCATAGGGATTGGCCGGGCGTGTACTTGCCAGCGAACCGGAGGATATCGGCCGGGATCTTCTCGAAGTCGCCGTTGAGCATGAGCTGGACGACGCCATAAGCATCGTCGACAAGCTGCGCGCCGGGGCCGGCAACCGTCTTGATCAACCCGCCTCCAAAACGGTTTACGTTGGAAAATGCGAAATCACCTAGAATTCCCACAGCACCGCCCTGGGCCATCGCCGCCAGCCAGAACTTCCAAGTATTCATTGGGCGCGGATCTTTCCCTTTAGCCAGATCCTTAGCCTGTATCGCCAGTGCCCCAAGAATTGTGTTGCCAATGAACAGGTTAGACAAGTACTTTGCGCGCGACCACTTGCCCGGCATTGTCAACGCGCGCGCGTAGTGCGTATACAGCAGCGTGAACGGGAACTGTTTGTAAAGCCCGATCATTCGCGCAAACTCCCCCTCTAGCGTGTTCACCTTCGATTCGCGCAACATCATCGCGCGCGCGCGTAAGTCCGAGGTCGGCACAGCAAACTCGCTCTCTCGAATAATCATCGACGAGAGACGCTGGGAAGCCTCAAGACGAACGGCCTCCGAGACATCGAGCTGCTTGTTCTCAAGTACGTTTTGCATCGACACGAAAGACTCACCGTCGCGCGTTACGAGCTCGGAGCTGCGGATAATGTCCCAGATCTCCGGCGTGATCCCGGACGATTCCATACGTGAACGCAGGCTATCGTCGAGCTCGCCAAGCGTACGCTTAACGTTCTTGGCAAGCGTGTGTGAGTACACAATCGCAAACGCTTTACGGTTAGCGTCGGTTATCGCGTTCAGTCCACTCGACCGGATGACGAAGTTGCTCATCTGGGACAGTCGGTCCGACGCTCCAACGTCCTCGGCAAAGCGTTGGAGCCCTATGTTCCGGTCCATCCAGTTCTCCGCGCCCATGCCCAGTATCACACCAAACTGGCGACGATCCTCAGAGCTGAGCTGCGCCAATACCTCGCTGTACATACGCATTGCTGGCATACCGTTGAAGTGCGCAGTAATCCGCATCGTGTTCTGATCGGTCACTGTCGAGAACACCGCCCGCCCTAGTTGTGAACCCATCAACAAATGTCGCATCCCGCGACCGGCACCACCGTAGCTCTGGCGTCGCCAGACACGATCTAGCCACGTCGGCGCGTCCTCGGTATTTGCTTCGGCATCAAACCGGGTCACACCGCCGTTCTGGTTTACCTTACCGGATACAACAGCCCATTCTCTGTCGATTATCTTCAGTTGCCGCTGGCTAGCACCGTTTTTCTCGGCGAGTTTCTTCAGCGACCGTACGCCAGCCTCCGGGTTGGGCCCCAGCACCTCCATCATGCCAATGTCGCGGGCCATACCGTCCAGGTGGGAAGTCAGTGTACGAAAGATGTCCGGCTCGCCGAACCGCTCATTGTAGGCGATCCAGGAGTCCGCATTCCGAAACTGCATCACACGTGGGTCAAGCCGCGTGTTGGCCGTGGCGGGATAGGCAAAATCCTCGATGATTCCGCCTTCACCGCGCGTGGCAAAGCCGTCATAGACGGCCTCAAGCGTGCGTTTCAGTAGGTTCTGCCGGTCAGCTATCGGTTGGCCCACGGCATCGAACATGCGGTACGGATTCATATGCGGCAGCGAGAACTCTACCCAATCGTCCTTGGTAGCTTTCAGTATCTTTGCCGCTTTGTGAATCATCGGCGCTCCATGGTCCTTACGAAACCGGATATCACCGCCAAAGCGGTTGAATAGCTTGCGCCCAAACTCGCGAGTCTCGCCGTACGCCTTCGCCGATCCAGCCGCCACGGCATCGCTTACATCCTCACCGAACAACCCACGGACTACGTTAAACAAATGCTCGCGGTCTTGCGTCAATCCGACCCAGTGCGTTCGCGCTTTCGACAGGTACTCCGCACCCCACTTGGAGTAAAACAGCCGGCGGTAAGCTGCGCCATTATCCGACACGTTCGGGTAGGCCGCCTTGCCCCATGGGTCACGCGTCAACATCGCACGCACGGCCTCGACGGCGTCGTTCAGCCGTAGAACATTCCGTGTAAGGACAGTATTCGGCGCACGGTATTTTTTTGCCTCAGCAAACCTATGAGACATCAGCACCGCCTGCCGTTTTACATTCGCGATGCGGCGCTCGGTGTCCTTGAGTGCATCGGTAACAGCGACGCCCTCCTCCCAGTAGTCGAGCTCTCCGAAGCCCTTACGTAGCTTCATTATGCGGGCCTTAAACCGCTTCTCGGCCGGCGAGTTAGCGTATCCCTTCTTCTTCTGCAGTTCGACGATGCAATCGTTGACGCGGCCCATAACTACCTCTTACCCCCACGGACACACGCAGCCAAGTCCCTCAGATATTTATTATCCTCTTCGAGTTCATCAACCGCCTCCCGAGCCGAACGGTACACAGGCTCTCCGGTCGCCTGCTCTGCGCCGTCGGTAACCATAGCATCGGATAGATCGTCCTCTACCAGCTGCTCGTACTGGTCATGAACCCGTGCTGTCTCTGCGTTCTCGTCGATCCGGCCAGCGGCAAAGTCCTCGTTTTGCCCTTGTACGTACTCAGCCGACATCCGTTCAGCTTCGTCGGTAACCTGTTCAGCCGCCTTTACTGAGCGACGCCCTTCGGCAGTACCCAGTAGTTCAACAAGGTAGTCATCCGGCGCGCGGTCCGACGGCACCTGGATGATTCCTTCCTCATGCAGCGTTTGGGCCATGTCGTCCAGACCCCGGCCACCCTTACGCAAGACACCGAACGCGCCGGCCTGCTGAAAATCCTCGCGGATGTTGAAGTCCTTACCGGCCAGCTTCGCGTCGATTCCACCTCGACGTAGGATATGACCGACCAAAGTTTTCGGTTCCGCGCGCCCCTTGACCGCAGGCTCGGGTACTCTACCGCCCAGCATTTCGGTGAACACACGCCGGATGTCTTTATTGAGCTGCACGTCAATCGGCGTGCCCTTGATCGTCCGATAGATACCCTTCAGCCACTCCCGGAACCGCTCAAACACTTCTCGCAGGGCCGGCGTTGGCGCCTTCCCATCCCGTAGGTAACGCTCGAACCCTCGCGCAAACTTCTCCTCGGCCGGTACCGTCCACTTCTCCGGTTCCACGCCCGCCCACTTCGAGGCTACCGCTAGGTGCTCATTGGAAAGACTGCGACGGAACACATGGGAGAGCTCGTGCATCGCCGTTGACACATCAGGGTTGTGCAACGCGCGTATCACCGCGCGTCCGTCCTCCAGAAACTCGACTGCACCCTTGACGCCTTGACGGACTAAGCTCGGGTTGGTGGGGTCGAACGTCCCACGGTTTAGGTTCGCGCTCTTAATTTGCGTGGGCTCAAGAACGACATAGGTTTCCGTCCTGCGTCCCACTGAGCCGGCATCATGTAGAATTATAACCCCGTCATGACCGCCTGCCTTTAGGTACGCAGTGATACGCTCCCGCATCCGTGTCGCAACAACTTGCTCCTCCGCTATCCACGCGGTGACCTGCGCCTCCTCTTTTTTAAGCAGACGCCCATACTCCACCGATCTGGGCACCGGGGACATTCCCTTAGGGCCGCGCCTGTACATCTTTTGGATTTCAGCGTTCGCCGTACGCGCACGGGTGTTGAGCTCGCGTAAGTCGGCGCCCAACTCGCCATAGACAGGATCGGCGAGGGCTACTTTGTATTGCAGTTCCTCGGCCGACTCGACGCGAAACGGTCGTTTCATAGAGAGATAGACCGGGACCTGGGTCGCGTCGTTTCCTATAGCTCCAACCCCGATGTCCTTTTTATCCGGCTTGAAAAAAAAGCCTTCCGGCACTCGCTCATCACTAAGGCGAGCGCGCCCCTTCGTGATGTCAAAGCCGGATTCTAAAATATCAGGCTCGACGGCCGCCGCTGTCTGATGGTAAACGACACGAGGCGTGCCATCACCCTCACGCATAACAGAATCCCCAAACCAGGCGCGGAACGCCGGCGTATCCGGAGCCTGAAACAGGGCGGCCTTGCTCTCCGGCACCACCCCCTTGGTCACCCCGGCGATGGCCTGCTCGTACCAGTCGCCGGGCTCCATACCGCGATCACGGGCCCATCGCTGAGCAAAGGAGTCGGCTACCGTAAGCGTTGCCTCTACTTCGTCGTCGGTCAGATCGAAGGCGGTCTGTAGAGTCCCCTGCAGTCGGTCGCGCAGCGGCGTGATAACGGGCGACACGTCCACTGGCGCATCGCTCAGTAGCGCCTCCTCAGCGCTCTGTAGCGCCACCTGGTGCGCATCTACGCTAGGCATCGGCGACTCATCGACCACGTCAGCAGCCTCGCGGAATACGCGGGCGGCAGCATTAAGTTCAGAAGTCGCGCCCATCCGGCCCTGCTCTACCGCCAAGCGGTAGGCGCTGGCCAGATCACCAGTCTTTCCACGCAGGCCCGCAATCTGCGCGGCGCGACGTACACCGGCTATGGCACCACCGAATAGAAAACCACCGCCGGCGGCCATCAGCAGCGCTGCAATGACATCCTTGGCCCCGTAGTCACGGCCAAGCTCGTTTTGGTAGGACCAGATAGACGGCTGGATGAACCCCTCCGCCATAACATTGATCCCAGCCTCGGTCATCGCAATTCTTAGAATCGTAGCGCCCGCAGTCGCCCCCAGCGGCAGTAGCGCCAGATTTATCGGATCGGCCATCACCGCCGCCATACCACCAAAGAACTCCGCCACCCCCGCACCCGGTCCACCTCGCCGCGTCATGTCTGCTGCTCGCGCATCGAGTCGATCGGATTTAGCTGCAATGTCGACCTGGATCTCCTCGTAGATTTTCAGGTCCTTGGCTCCTTGTTTACGCAGCGCCAGAATCTGATCGCTAGAGGCCGCAAAGGTGCTCTCTACCTCACGGAAGTCTCGCGGGAGCTCTGGTAGACCATCCAACGCCGGAACACCGCCACGGCCAAGTAGCGTCGCGTACTGCGAATTTCCGGTAAGCTCCGCCAGGCGCCTCATCTGCGGCACAATCCGCTCTTTCAGGTTCTCCGAACGACTGATACTGCGATATGAGAACGCACGGGACTCGAACGCAGCCCCTGCCACCTCCCGTAGACCAACACCGCCATCGAGGCTCAGATCGAAGGTTGGGCCTCGTAGCTGTGTCGTTTCGGCCCGGTCACGAGAGAGGCTGTACACGGAGTTACGCATTGCGTCTTGAATTATCTATACCGCAGGCAGACAATCGCGACATGGATTTAAACCGCCACGCGGATTTCGACGAGAGGAACGCCATTCTCGCAACCTTCGTGCTCTTTCTTAGCTCAGTTGGCATGTGTCTTCTTAACCATCAGGGCCTTGCATTAACGGTTCCCGTCGCAGTCGTGACGGCGTTAGCGGTCTACCGAGCAGCAACCGTACACTCCTACGACGTCGAAACAGTCATTCAATCAAATCTCCTGCTTACCTGCGGAGCTATCATCGCCGGCGGACTTTGGTACCTATTCCCCCGACCCGGGGCCGCCCGTGTGTTTGGTGCACTCATTGGTGCTTTAACGTTGATGGCCATAGTTCCACTTTTCGAAGAACTCCTGTCTACTCGTCGTACCGCAGCACAAAAGGCTCCCCATCCGGCTGAATCAGCCGAGCCCCGTTCACCCACACCGCATACGCCCCCGGCTCTATAGTCTCCAAACGTCCACGGCTCTTAATCAGGTCCAGAATCTCGGAGCGCTGCGCATCGCTCGCAGGCCCGCTGCCACCGGCAGAAACGTCCCCCATCGCGATGATGTCCTCGGGGGTAAGGCTGCCGATCCAGTCACCAACGTCGCCGGCGTTCCAGTCTCTACGTGGTGAAACGATCCGGCTGTTGACCTCACCGAAGGGCAGCCAAGAATCATCAGCCTGGTAGTCAATTACGCCGCCGCTAGCGGCATCGAGCATCTCTCCGAAGCGAGAAGAATCGAGCACGTCGGCCTTGCCACCTTCGGCATCAGCGGCGTACAGAGCCACGGCTGAGCGCGTGAGCAGCGCTTGCGTATCAGGCCGCCCGGGAAAGACACCGGCGAAGTAGGCCGCGGCCTCGTCCTTGTAGGTGCTGTCCATGGTCACTTGTCCCGCTGAAAGCCGCTCAGTACCCAGTAGCAGCTTCTCGGCCAGACCAGGCTCACCCTCGGCCACGAACCCGCCGGCCAAGACGTATGGCTCGGCCTTTTGCTTATACATCCCCCGCATCACCGGCTGCATACGATCGGGACCGAGCTCCTGGTTCATCGTGGTCAGCCACTGCACTTGCTCCTGCCGCGTCTCCAGGTCGTCGAATCCACCCTTGAGCATGTGCAGTTCGGCCGAGTCGAACACCGAAAAGCTGCCGCCGTACAACCGCTCGGCCTCCTCCGCCCATGCAACACGGTTACTGATCGTCGCCGTCAGTGCGTCGTTAGAGGAGAAGTCCACAGGCCCAGGCTCCTCGACGGTACCGAGCGAGCGCACGTAGTCAGTGCGGTTAGAACCGGTCAGCCCGGCAATATGCTTCTTGCCAAACGCCACGGCCTTTTTCTTCCGGTAGGCGGCAAGATCAGACTTCGATCCGGCACCACGGTACTTCTCTAGTTCACCCTCCACAGCCACCGCCGGCATATACCGCAGCGTTCGGGTGTCCTCGGAACTCATCCACGCGCGGTAAAGCTTGTGCCCAAAGTCGTGGCCAGCAGAACGCCGCAGTAGATCTACCACCGCCTCCTCGGGCATATCCACACCGGCCTCAACCGACCGCGTCATGTTCGTTACCTCGGCCTTGAGCTCGCGTACCTGACGATCCTGCACGGCCGCAGCCTCACGCGTGACACGGTCGGCCTCGATGCGGTCGCCGTTCAGTTGCGCGCGCATGTCACGGACCAGTGGGTCCTTTATCCTCGGGTCAATCGAGCGGTCCTCTAGCACCTGGTCGAGATAATCCTTGCCGCTCCCCGCCTGCCGCTCGCCTTCGAACTCACCGAGATAGCCTTGGTAGGTCGCGCGGTGCCGGATATCAGCCAGCACCCGCTCGCCCGTGGCCGCGTAGGTAGGATCGACAGCGATCCGCCCGGCCACCAGCGCCTCCAGCTTGCTCATTCCCGTAGCCAGGCCCTCACCGCTACCCTCGAAGTCACGCGCAGCGGTCAGGATATCCTTCTCCAGTATGGCGTAGGTTGCCTCGAACTGACCGCGCAGCGTCGCTTCCTGGTTGGTCTGCTCCCTCTGTCGGATGCGCAGCAACGCGCTACGACGGCGGTTGTTGATCTCCCCCTCGACGTCGGCCCGGATTTCGGGAGCAACGTTACCAATCAGACCGTCGGCATACCCCTTGAGAGATTCCTCGAAGCCGGCCGAGTCAGCGTCGTACTTGTCCTCGTGTTCCTGGACGCTCAGTGCAATGTCGTTGTGAACCCCGGTCAGGTAGGCCAAGTTGTTGGCGTGGTTGAACGCCTCGGCCGCCAGCGTCCTATCATCTTTCTGCTCGTACTTGCCTTCTTGCCCAGCGATCCGACCGGCTTCGCGTGCCTGTGCCTCGACCCGCTTGGCGTAGATGTTCAGCCCTTGTTGCGTAAAAGCACCAAGCCGTGCAGATAGACCCGCGTAGCCCTCAGCGGCACCAGAACTCGCTTGAGGAGCCTGGCTAATCACATTCGTTTCGTATCGTGGCAATCTGGCCATTAGGTGTTCAGCTTGCCGGCCATTTTGTACTGCACGAATCCACTCCCTAGCGAGAGCGCAGCGTTATAGAGCCCCTGGCGTTTCGCGTTACTCGCACTCGTCATGTACCGCCGTACGCGCAGCCGGGTGTTGTACCGATCGGTCCCTTGGTCGATGTCAAAGTTTTCCTGTGTGTTTGCCCCAATCGCCAGAGCCGAGCCTGCGTTCGGGTCACCGCCCGTGCCGGCGAAGTACGCCCGCTGTGAGGCCAAGACCTTTTTGATCTTCTCTTGACGCTGGAGTTCTCGATCTTTCCCCGCCTGGCGCTCTCCCTCAGCGGCGATCTTCGCCTCACCGGCTGCAGCCTTGCCGCCCGCAATACTGGACATGGCGCCGCCGACAGCCATTGCTATGATTGCGTATTGCATTAGTACGAGATCCTCACTTCCTGCTCTAGGGCTAGAATCGTCATCGGCAGAGGCTCGGTCTGCGTGATGACCACCGTCGGCTCCCGCCCGTACCCACGCAGTCGCACGTCGACGATCCCCGTAATAGGAGGCGTCGGCAGTGTGAACGCTGCTTGCCCTATGGCCCGCTGCTTTGCGCGGTACCCGTTCACGAACACACCGGCGGAATTGAGTAAATTGAGCGTAGCCTGCGTTACCTTACGGGTGTGCTGGCGGATGCGACCGTTGGCCAGCCCCACGTCGACCGGTAGCGTCTCGATCCGTGGCGTGAACAGGAGCCCGACCTCTAACGAGTCTCCAGCCACCGGTGTAGTCACCTGACCGCCCGTAACGACAGCTGTTCCCTGCGGCACACCGTCGAGCACCAGGTTCACCGTCTCTCCGTCCAAACGTGACAGCCCCGTCCACGTGGTCAGCTGCGAGCCGGTCAATGTCACGCCAGCATCCAGAAACGCAGCCTCGTCGAACTTCTCAAGCCACCGCACTGCCGTGCCGTTGATCGTCCGCTTGACCACGACGTGTACAATGTCGTCGGCAACCGCGACGTGTTCGTAGGTTCCCGCCGTGTTGAACCGCGTCCAGCCCTTGATGCCCTGCTCACGGTTGGTGTTGAGCACCGCGATGATCCCAGCCTCGGTCACCACGTAACCGTAGTCACCGAAGCGATTAAGCTGCACCGCCATGTCGACGGGGTCGGCCACAAAACTCTGAAACAGCAAAGACGTTTCGCTAGAGGAGTAAGCTTCCTCGGCAAAACCAAAGAGGAAGTCACGCACCGCCCGCTTGTTTTCCTGCACGAACAACGTCGCGCCGTCCACGAAGATCGGCCGCACCGGTGCCGAGCCATAACTGGTCTGACGGATCGGTGCGGAATCCTCCGGCGTCGGTACACGTGCCGGTACGTAGAACTCAGCCCCCGTGGTAAATATCTGTAAGTGCCGAGCACTGTAGACGTTGATGATGGCGTTTAGCTGATCGGTCACCATCGGCCGCTCGATAGCTTCGTCGTCTAGCCCCTCGCCCACGTCGAAGTTGAAGAAGTCGCCCGACTTGGAGCCCCACCACACGTTCGGCCGAGACTTCGATCCGCCAAATACCAGCCGCCCGGCGTGAAACGTCACCGATGTTGGCCAGCCACGCCCAGCGCTCCAGGTTTCCTCTACCGGCGGCGTTCCCTCCGTCATCGTTTCAGTCGTGCCCCACGAGCCCCCAGTGGGAGTAAAGGCAACGATCTGTTCCCAATCCAGGTCGCCGTCGTCACCGCCAAAGGTAACTTCATAGACCCGGTTTTGCTCGGTGCCGACGCTGATGACCGTGATTCCCGTATCCGAGGTATTGCCGAGTTTACGCAACGCCGCCTCGATTCTTGCGGCAACCTGCGCCGCCGTCTGCGTAGTCGGATTGGTGATAATCAACTCGGTTGTGAACTCACCGAGCGCAAACTTTCCCCAGACCATCGCTCCCGCAGGCGTTAGCTGCTGCACCTCGTTCGCACCAGGGGGAGAACTCCCGTCGGCAAAATTGAACTTCGGCACGTTTTTCAGCGGCAGGACATCAATGGCCCACGTCGCACCCGTGCGCAGTATCCGTCGCGGCGCGTGGTCAGGATGCACCACGATCATTGTGTCTGCCGATTGCGTCCAGTTGATCCGCGCAAGCTCGGCCTCGGTCCATGGCACGCCGTCACCGGCACTCAGTGTGAAGTCGAGTACACCGTTGTCGTAAATCTCGATCTTGGTATCAGTGAACAGTAGTACGTAGGTTTGCGCCTCGTTGAACTCAAAAGCCGCCAATCGACAGCCGAGACTCACCGAGCCCGGCACGACAGCGATATACCGCGAGCCCGGGCGGCGGCGCACTGCACCATGCGGCAGACACACGACGTTCGTCAGATCCTTACAGCCGCCGTAGTACTGGTCGATATCGACACGAGCCAGCATCAGCGGGTCGAGCATCCCGACCGTGAAGTTGTTTTGTAGGGCGTAGACGCGGCCCATTACGAGAACCGCCTGGAGACAACCCCGCCGTCGTCGACAACCCCGCTACGTGGCGAGCTCTTGGAATCTATATGCCGAGACTTGCGGCCGACCACGTCGGCCAGCGTTTGGAAGTACTCGGCCTTACGATCGTCCTCGGTGATGGGATAGGCCATGTCTGCGGCCAGCTGCGTCACCAGGTACTTCTGAAAGTAGCCGGGAAACCAATGCTCTAAAGGCCGGTAGGTGTAGACCAGCGTCAGAGTCGTATGATTAGAATGCACCTCCAGACCCTCAAATAGCTGAAAGTCCAAGGTCTGCTCGATCTCTTGGAGCGTTAGATAGTCAGATGGCAGCGCGTGCCGGTTCTTCCACTCCTGTGCTACCGAGTCGCCGGTCAGCTGCGCCAGCGTGACGATCTTAGTAGCAAACCGCCATGGATATTCTGACAGTAGCGTTAGGAGGCATTGATCGTAGAGAACCGAGGCGGTTTGCGCCTGCACATTCTCGTCTTGAAAAGACTGTATCGGCTCCTCACCGAGCAACACCAGTGCGCGGTTTGCGAGCTCTACTTTATTGACAGCCACCAGAGCCTCGCGGTAAAGGCGGCCCGGTCACGCAGCGTAGGAGACAACGCCACGCGACCGAGCCGCCAACGCCGGCGTTAGCCGGAGACTATGGTCCTGGTCGTTACCGCTGCGGTCGCGCCGGCCAACGGCTTGGTCACCGCCACGACGGCGAGCATGCCGCCCTTCATTCCCGTGGAATCCACGTTGGAGAAGATGATGATGTCCTCGACCTCCAACCGATGCGCCACGGGCGCGAAGTAGTCGGCAGCTTGAATCGCAGCGAGCGTTTCAGCGGCCGGCCCCCTGTACCTAAAGGTCGTCCCGGCGTCGATGTTTCCCGACGTCGAGTCCTTAGCAAAATTACCGAGAGTAAAAGCCATAATTTATTTCCTCCAATCCTTCTTCGGTTACGCGGCCTTACTTGGTTTCGTCCGCGACGATTTTGACGACGCCCTCGACGTCGATGACGCCAGCGCCGGCTTTGAGAATGCCGTTACAGAGCCACGACGTTTTCTCCGGCACCCAGTCGATGTGGACGCTGAAGTCGATACCGATGGCCAAGGCGGTCGATGCCTTGTGCCACGCGAGCACCGTCCGGTTGTTGCCGGCTTTCAGCAGCCCGCCTTCGTCACGATCGCCGATCTCGACGAACTTGAACCCAAGGAAGGTGTCGAGATCGCCCTGGACCAGTGCCTTGACCTGGTTGAAGTCCGAGCTCGTGACCTCGGTTTCGGCCAGCAGCGACTCCATGTTTTCCGAATGGCACAGGATGACGCGCTCGCCCTTCGGCACTTCCTTGGTGCCGAACAACGTTCGCGCTGTACGGAGCTTCGCCACGGTCAGGTTGGTGGTCCCCACCGCGATAGAAGTCGCAGCACTCGCGTTCAGAGCGTCGATGACCAGCTGGTCACACCGACGGTGGATGGCCGCAGCGATGGTCTGAGAGAGCTCCCGGCGCTCATCAAAGTTCTGCTCGGCCTGGTCGAAGATATCGGTGTACTCGGGAGCAACAAAATTACTCAGGAGCACAGGCACCCGGTCGTGATCGACGTTCATCGGCGTCACGTCGGTCTGCGAGGCACCTCGCAGCGTGGCCACACCTTTGCCCATCACAGGGAACTTCGTCTGATCCCCAGTTACGTTGTTACGCAGCCGGACGAACGGCTTGAGCACGGACTCCATTGCCTGGTAGTCGTGCTTGACCTCCGCCTCGAACTGCTGGACGGCTTCCTTTGTTAAAAACTTGCTCACGGCAAGACCTCCAATCCGTTTTGGTCACCGGATCGGGTGTCCCGCCGTGAGGCGGAGCCGACACAGGTGGACTCTTTTTTTCGAGAGCCCAGAGCCCGCTTGCGCGGGGTGTCCTGGTAAAAACTTACTTTGGGAGCGGAGCCTTGGAGCCGACTGACGCCGGGTATCCCTGCGCCGCTTCCCGTTCGATACTTAGATTACGATGGCAGTCGCCCGTCGCTAGACGGGCGACTGCATAGATACAGCAGCGTTGTTAGCTGCCGGGATGGGCTGCATTCCAGCGCCGCAGTGCGGCCTGGTACTCGTCGCGTAGGGCTTGCCCACGCTCGCTCGACTCCAGATACACCGGGTTATCTAGATACTTGTGATTCAGCTCATCCTGCGTCGCCGCACCGGCGGCAGGCGCTCCGCCCGGCATCGGATTGAACGGCGCGGCCGTTACCGTCTTGCGGATATGCTCCAACAATTCGGTACCGTTGACAGTCTGCGTCAGCTCACGGGCTCGCTCGGCCAGTTCCGCACCGAAGAACGAGGCGACGAAATCACCAAGCTCCTCCTGCTTGGCTGCTCGCTGTGGCCCATACTTCTCGTCTAAGGCCGCTAGCGTCGCCGTCTTGCCCTCTGTGGTCATCGTGGCATCTATGGTCACGAACCGGCTCAGGAGCCCCGTGAATGCCTCCTGTGTGATCCCGTACTCAGCGCCCCACTCCTGGACCGCCTGATACATGGGATGCTCCGCGTTAAACTCACCTTCAACGCCTTGCGGCATTGCGAACTCGAACGTCGGCGGCGCACCAGCGTGACCTTTCAGCTGCTCACCGCGACGCTGGTACTCACCGTAGAGCTCGTTGTACCCCTTGGCCTGGTCAGACACCGTGCTGTACTTCTCGAGTAAATACTCCGGGCGCTCTCCCTCGCCGGCCACTCCGTCGGCATAAAACCACGCGTTTGGATCGCCACCGGTAGGCGGATCGCCTCCAGCGCCCGGATCTCCTCCACTAGGCGGAGTACCTTTTCCCCCGTCTCCTTCTGTCCCTGTTCCTGGTTCACTCATTCTCCTCTACCTCCTCCACTTAATAATTCGTCGCCTACGTGTTCACGCGCAGTAGCTGCGCATCGACCACCGTGTCTGCCACGGTTCCCGTGAGCTCGGTGATCTTGATTTTGAAGTACGGGCCCACGAGCACCGGAATTGCTATCTCGTGGTACTTCTCCGGTTCGTTTTGCGCATTAGTCGAGGCGACGATCGTCTCGTAGCCGCCGAGGTTGGCGCCAGCGGGATCGGATGACACCGCAAACTCCGCTTTGACATCGGCAGCACCAGTGCCGGCAACCCTGAGCTTGAGCACGTTGTTGCTTCGTGCTCGATTGACCAACACGCCCGAGACGAGCGTCGCACTCGCAGCCAAGGCGGCAGCCGCGTGTAAACTTTCAGTTTCAACGTCTATTGTGTTCGGCATATTCCACTCCTTCCTCTTTCCTCATTCTCCTGCTTGACCCCGTGTTACGGCTTTACGTATTTGCCGCACTAGCGAGTTTTGTCCTTCACGAAACGCCATATACAGAGCGTCCTCTGTTGGGCCTTCCTGGTTGGCCCGCTCCCGGTAGGTCGGCTGGCCGATCAGTAACGCTTCAAGTTCTTCCAATCGTTGCCGACCTTCACCGCTACCGAGTAGCCGCGCCCATGAGGCGTTTCGTTGCCTGGAGAGCTCCACCGCAGATATAAGCTTCTGCGCATTCTCACGGGCTACTCCTTCGCTCACGGCTCAGTCTTTCCCCCGTCTTTCACCGCAGCGAGCTTCGGCTTGGGCGGCTGCTCAATACACGCTGACAGAGTCTTGACCGCCTCTACCAGCCGCACGTGATCGGCCCGGCTTAGCTGGACTTGAGCAACAACGTTGTCGACAATGGCGAGTGCTTCTTCGGGTTTCATAGAGCCTCCGTTATTCGAGCACGTCCGTTGCACCGGTAAATTCCCGCTGCGTTTTTAGCCAGGTATAGAGCAACCCGATTGTATTTGGCGAGTTTAGGGCGTTCGTGACTGCCGCGCCTCGGACTTGAAACGTAAGATGCGAAGCGACCATACCCTCGGGATTTACGTCGCGCGTAGCCTTGTCTCGGTACACGTTGACGCCCACCTCGGCGATGATCTCACCGCCTCGGCGCTCGACGTAAATAGTTGTGAGCCTCGCGTAGGCACTCGGAATCACCACGCCGCCCTCAATGTCAATGTCATGCTGTAAGGCCATGGTTTCTCCTATGCGTCGGTATAGAGCGCCAACCGGTAAATCGTACCGTTGAGTTCTACTCTCACCGTGTCTTGGATATCCGTTGCTGCCGTCGTGCCGCTACCCCGCGCAGAGGCAATGAAGTCAATCACACCTTCGCTTATGTCCTGCTGATCGAGACGAAGCACCGGGATTCCGCCAGCCGTATCCTCTTGCCGCACGGCAAATTGTCCGTTGCCTCGATTGGCCCAATCGTTGAGTGCAGCGTGGCCGTCCGTTCTGACCGCAAAAATTGCCGTCGTGATTTTCCGAAACCACCACTCGCAATTACTCACACCTGCCGTCGTCCATATCTGGCGTTGATTAGCGAGGCCGCTCGTCGTGCCGAGTTCGGTATTGAAGCTGCCAAACATCCTGAACACGTCCAGCCCGATGCCCTCGGTGTTTTGTATGTACGCACTCTGATCTTCGTCAAAAAATAGCTTCTGGTCGAGCTTCATCTGTAGGTTGCGACTGATCCATAGATCGCGGTATCGCTTGCTCGTCGAGCCAAGATCATCGACCGCATCGACGGTGGGAGACACGAGCCCTTGCGTTACTGGATCGGTTAGCAAGGGCGACGGAAGCGTCTTGTTGAGTAGGGTCTGTATATCGCTCGTGCCGACTACAACGCCGTTAGGTATCGCCCTGCCCGCCCACCCGTCGAGCGTAACGTTCCAAGCCTGCACGTCCGTACCGATCACAAGACCGAGGGTAGCGCGTTGCACCGCCGCATCAGCGTCGTCGAGTAACGCCCGGCCTGCGGCAGTCAAAGCAGCCTCGGCCCAGGTATCAATGCCGGTAGTGTACGCGAGCTTATCGGCCGCCGTGCCCAGCGCGGCCAGGCTGGTCAACGTTGAGTCGAGCGGCTGCGCACCGGCTTGAGCCGCTGTCACCGTGTGCGGGTTGGCGCCCGAGGCAAGATGTGCGTCGAGACTCGCGTGTGAGTTGGTGCCGATGCTCGTCAGCGAAGCGTGGGAGCGCGTGGTCAAGTCAGCCAAGTCGCTCACCGTTTTGTCGATGTCTGACCAGGCATAATCGTTTACCACCGGCACGACGGCGCCGGAGCGGCCGAATACTGTTTGCACGGGAGCAGCGGCGGCGGCAGCGGCGTCTGTATAGCGGCTGTGATTGAGTGGATTCGTGTCTCCGAGCACACCCATGGCGGCGACAGCTTCCGAGTCGGCATAGCGCGTGTGATGATCACTCGCACCGATACCGCCGATATTGTTGTGTAGGATTGATGCCTCCGTGAAGTGGATCGTCCCGTCACCGGTGTGGGCGGTTAGCGCAGAGGATAGAGCGTAAGCTTGAAGATCCGTGATGTCGGCTTCTACGTGTGTATGCGTCAAGGCTGCTTTCGCATCGAGCGCGGACTGCAAATCGGTTTGCGCCGATAAGGTGCCGGTGATTCCGCCCCAAGCCGCCGAACTGGCTAACCCCGTACCGTCAATGTCGACCGTCGCGCCGTCACCTTGGTCGGTTACCGTGATACCGCCGACACCCTGGAGCGTCCGCGCATTTTCCAATCCTGCATCCGCCACCGCCACTAGAAAGGGGGAATTGCGCAGCGAGGCTTGATCGAGAAACGTGGCCAGCCGCAAGATCGGTACCCGCGTCTGCGGTGTGCGAGCCACGGAGGGACCGCCACGACGGTCGGCCACCATGTCGGCGACGATAATCATCGTATCGTCGGTTAGGTCGCGTGTGCGGAGCGGGAGCTCGCGTATATTCAACCGGCCGTTCACTCAGACCCCTCGAAGGCGACGGAGCCCACGCGGCGTGTGTTGGTACCTTCGACCTTGGGAATCGGTAACGACTTTACCAAACGGCGTGCCTGGAGGCACTAGCTTGCGTGGGCCAGCCTTTGCCGGGCCACGGCCGTAGACCTCGGCCGTGGGCGTATTCTTCTCCATCAGGCAGCCTCCACACCGGGTATAGCTGCAGGCGCCTGTCCCGGCGCACCAGGAACCTCGCCGCCGCCCTGCGCCATCGCTGCGGCCTCCTGAACCTGCTCGGCCAGCTTCGCGCGCTCGGCATCGTCACGGACTAGACTTGCCGGCACCCCGAGCTTGTCGGCTAGGTACTTCGGCACGTCCTCCATTTTGATACCCTGCATCATGAGCTCAGGGCCGAGCGCGTTGCCGATCTCGAGGAAATTCTGGAGAGTCATCACGTCGTCTTGGTCTTGGGCTTGCGCAAGCGGTCCCTCGAAGCGAAACGACACCTCGCGGCCATCCAGGCGGATGTCGGGAATGAGCCCGCGCCGGCGAAGGATATCAACGACCTTACTGACTATCGGTACAACGAGTTCGGTGCCTAGCCGCCCGAAACTCGGCCCAGCGTCGCGCTCAAGTTCTTGCGTGCGCAGTATCCACTCGGTCGCGGACTTGACGGGACCATCAACTGCACCGCCGGCGTCTTGTGCTAGGAAGTGCTTTCTGACCGCGTCCTGCAGGTCTTTAAGAACGATGTCACCAACTTGGAAGTCACCGGCCCTTTCCAACGGCTCCATGTTGTCCATTTGGGCCAGAGGAATAATCGCGCCGGGGCCGAGCACCACCGTATTCGGGTTGAAAATGCCGTCGTCGGTTCCCTTCCACATGCCCGCCACGCTAATGGCGGCGTTTTGCATGATGAGCTTTTTGATATCGTTGAGCGTCTTAATATCCGGTAGGCCGGCCATCGCCGGGCCACGGCCGTAGACCTCATTGGCCACGACCATCCAACGCGGCACCATCCATGAGGCCACCTCGTCGGTCAGCACTTGGGCCAGGTGCTCCTGCTTCAGTTCGATTACGACGTTGTGGTAAACCTGACGGGCCGGGTCGAACACCATTCCCTCGATGATGACGACTTTCTTTCCGCCGTCTTTGACCGCAGCGGCCATCGTAAGATCAGACCACTGAGCGGCGGGCCACTCCTGGGATAGGTTACGCAGCGCCACCTCGCGCTCGCGGAACACCGTGCGTACCGATCCCCAAGGACCAGCCTCGATGTAGACGTTTGCCAACGGTTGCGATTTGAATTGCAGCGGCTGCTCGTCGCCACCGTCCTGCAACAACAGAGGCCCCGTACCTATGGACAGGTCGAGAAGGCTCTCGTTGACCTCGGTTGCCACGTTCGAGGCACGCAAGTACCGAAACACAGTGTCGGTAATTTCCTCTAGCTGGGAGTCAATCCGCCGCCGGTCATCCTTGGGCACCATCGAGCCGGCGACAAGACGGCCCCAGTTCCGGCCCGAGGGCATCAGCAGGGACTGGATACGAGAGGCAAAGGTGCGGGCCGCGAAGATCGGCGTTGAGTCATAGATGCGCTCGATTTTCTTTTGACCGGGCGCGTGCCAGTTCAGGATATTGCGCTGCGGCAAGACATATTCGTAGGCTTCACGCGACTGCTCGAACCACAGCTGCGCCTCGGTCTTGGCCTGCTCGAATCGCTTGATAAGCGGTTCGGCTTGGATCGCATCACGAGGAGTCGGCCGAACAAGGCGAAGCGCCGGGCGACCGGGCCGCGATGGGATCGTAGCCAGATAGTCACGCGCCGCAGCGTGCACTTAGTACCCCACGCCGAGACTAGAGCGACCAGTGGCCGAGCCGCCGAGTAGAATACTCTGAGTAGTCCGCTTCCCTTGGCGCAGCCGCTTACCCGCCGCGAGCTTGCGGCTGTTGTCCTCTATGCGCTTGTCGCGCTTAGATCGAAAGAACTGTTCTTCGGCAGTCGGCTTCGGCGCTTTCGGTGTTTTCATGCGTAGACCCTCGTCCGTCGTATTGGGCGGCGTGGTTACGCTTCAGTAGGTGTCGGTACAGCCCGTACGGCGTTATCGCCCAGGCTGCCCGCACACCAAGGATCTGCTTCACCACGCTCACGCATGTAAGTAGCCCTCGGCCAAGAAACCGTCGAGGGCGGCGACTGCATAGATACAGCACCCGTGTTTCAGCCTGCTGGCCGTGAAACTCCATGAGCTCACTCGTGCTCAGAAGCGACCGCTCAACCATGATCCCGTTGGCCGTCGGGTTGATCCGTAGCCAGCCAGGACCGTCGTTATAGGCCGCCCAGCAGTGCCTGAAGCCACGTTTCGTCACCAGCCGCCACGGTCGCCACCGCTCGTCGGGATCGGAGTCTTCGAATACCACCAGGAACTCACCGAGACGCCATTGCTCCGGAGGCTCGACGGGCTCAGGCGGCACGAACCACACGGGAGAGTCCGCAGCTGCAATCGAGGCTGAGACGTAGTGACGTAGGAGATCGGCTAGCTCGGCCGCCTCGGCCGGCACCAGGCACATAACCTTCGCACCCCACGGAGGCGCGAGCTCGAAGCTGTCGGGGTACCGCCACATGTGGACCTTATGGCGCAGAGCGGCAGAGGCGAATACGGAGGTGCCGAGAGCTTTGGTCATGGCGGTCCTCTCCCTAAAAGCTATTGAAATCGAACTTCGCCACCGTCGACCGTGCCGGGTTGCGACGCGGCGCTACCATCTGATCGAGCATACGGCCGAACAGGCTCAGACAATCCACCTGGTCATCGTGCTTCCCGTTTGGAAACTTCAGTAGCTCGGATACCAGGTCGGCCGCCCAATCCGCATTACGCGGCAGCAGCACCATTCCCATACTGAAGCGGGCCTGTATCGCACGGGCGCGTATCACCTTGTCGACCGAGGATGTCAGGGCCGTGCGCTTGCAGTGCGACCGGCGCTCCTTCATCCGCTTGGTCAGGAACGGGCCAACGCCCTTTTCGATCTGGCCTTTCTCCTCGAACCAGTTGAGCGGCTTGTGTAACTCCACCAAGTCGATCCCGCTCTCGACCCAGGCATCACTCGTGGCCCGATCCCGCCATAGGTCGACTACAAAGAGCCGGCCGGCCATATCCACACCACCGACCATGTGGACGGTGTAGTCGTTTTCGTCCCTCGTCCCGACCGCGTAATCCGAGGCCATGTACATCCGCAGCGTGCGCGGCTTGGTGTCGTAGTAGGTGAGATCGTCGCGCAGAAAGTACGCACCGCCCTCCGGCATCGGACGGCCTTGGTACAGTGCCGACCAGGCACGCTCGCCTATGTCGGCCCGGAGTTCTGCAAGCGCCTTCTTCGGCCACCGTGACTGCCACAGCGCCTCTCCTGGCTTACGGTCGAGCGCGTCTATCTCTCCACGAATAGCAATGGCCGGGAGATCTATAACGGTCCAGGGTACGGACTTCCCCTCCTCCATCTGTTCGAGTACCCGGCCGCCAAGGTCGTCCTCGTGCCACCGCGTCAACGTCAGCAGAATTGCACCGTCTGGAGACAGGCGCGTACGTGCCACCTGTCGAAACCAGTTCCATTTTGTCTCGCGCTGAATCTCTGAGGCCGCGTCCTCGGCATCCTTCACCGGGTCGTCGATGTTCAAGACGTCCGCACCACGCCCCGTCAGCGAAGTACCAACTCCCGCCGCGCGATAGGAGCCGCCGGCGGTAGTGTTCCAACGGCCCTTAGCACGAGAGTCTAGCGCCAACCGCATGTCGAACACGTCGGCGTACTCGTCACTGGCAACGATATCGCGTACGTCGCGGCCGAACTCAGTAGCGAGCTCGAAGTTGTAGCTGGCGCCGACGAACTCGGCCGTCGGATTACGGCCGAGATACCAGGCCGGGAACCGCCGGCTAAGGAGCTCCGATTTACCGTGACGCGGTGGCGCCGTGATAAGCAGCCGTTTGATACGGCCGGCCTCGACGGCCTCTAGCGCCTTAGCGATCACCTTATGATGCGGCGCTACGTCATAGTCGGGAAACGTGTACTGAGTGAAGGCGAGCAGACTGTCATGGGCAGCGACGGCGGCCGCGGATTGCTCCTCGGTCATGACGTAGTCCGCGTCGTCGAGTAACGTGTACCCGTCGTGCTCGCGTAGGTGCAGCGCGTTACTTTCATACGGTGGGCTAATTGCGAAGCTCCTCAAGCGCACCCTTGAGGCTGTCGTATGCCCGACGCCATTTGGCGAGCCGGGGATAGTTCCGCCACCGTCCGCGATAACTCGTCACCGCGTGCTGCGCTACGCTACGCAGCATGTTGAGATCCGCCTTGAGCACCTGGTTTGCGGAGCTCACCCGACGGCACGTTATCACCGCTAGTTGTGCATTCTCGTAGTCACACGTGCACGGCGACGTCACGAGAGGCCCGCAATGTATCGCTCGCACCGGCGGCACCGGCTCCACTAGCTCCGGTTCGTCAGTAGGCAAATACCGCACAAAGTTTAATGGACCCTCGTAAATCGGCCGCAAGTGATAGCCGCCCATCCGGCTGTCGGTACGGATGCCGCACCTATTACACCGAAAGGTTCCGTCCCCGTAGTGACAGCCGTCGCCGTGGTTGATGTTCATGGCTTGGCCTTCTTTCCGAGATTGCGTAGCACTGACGCGAGTAAGCCCCATGTGCACCGCACTTTGTCTTGATAGACGGGATACTCGGTCACGAGTCCGCGATAATGTGAGTCGTTCATGCGCTCCGGCTCAAACTCGATTAAACCGCAGCCTTCAGGCAATTCCCCATCCTTGACGATTCCTACGGGCGCAGCTATCCAAAAGTAGTTACTGATCGCCATCGCGGCCCGGCGCTTACGCGGCTTTTTTAATTCTCGTAGCCAATCCGAACGCGACACCTTCACTTCGATAGCGTGCGCAGGCATTCCCGCCGAAGGCGCGCACTTCATCGCCCACAAATCTATACGGCGGTCGTGAGCGCCATAGCCGACACTCGGTCGTAACTCCCTTACGCGCACGAATGGCCCATCCCTGAAGTGATTATCTTCTAGGTGAGTAAGGATGTCCGTGGCAGTCATCGCCCCCTCCTCGATCCGCGACCCTTCTCGACCAGTCCCTTGATCCGCGCGAGAGCATCGAGCGCCGGTACTTTGGAATGCAAACGTAGCTTCGCCCGACGTCTTACGATCCGGGGCTTATCGCCTTTGGCCTCCTGCACCAGGATGTCCTCGACCTCCAGCTGCTGTATCGCCAGCCGTGCGCGTTGAGGCATGTCCTTGATTGCCAGGGGCGCGCCGTCCTCACCGAGGAAGTCCGCGAAGTCGGCTGTACCTATCGCTCCGTAGTTGGCCAGGATTGAATCGGCGCGGATATCGACGGCCGAGGAGTACCGCTTTCGGTACTCCTCGGTGACCGTGAATAACTTGGGGTAAACTTGGGGGAGGCGGAACGCCTCACGGTTGGTCGCCTGGATGGTTTTCTGCGCCTTGTAGCCCGCCTCCAGGTAGGCTCGCGTAGCGTTGCCGTGTAGAGCAAACCCTTGCGCGAACTTGTCCTGCATCAGAGTCAGGCCGTTTGGGAGACGCGTCGGCTGCCTTTTGGGTGCGACCTTCTTCGCCGCTTTTTTCTTCGCGGGCGGCTTGGCTCTGCGTCTACTTCCCGCCACGGTGCCACCTGTATAAACTCCGGCCCCATCGGATAGAGCCGTCGGTACTCCCGCTGTAGCCAATCCACATCACGGTTTAGATCCATCACGTACTTGCGCTGGAAAGACTGCCGGCCGCCGTTGAGTTCGTCGTGATGCTTGCGGCAACACGGCCAACCTCGGTCGTGATCGACGTTGCCCCGTGCTCCCTTCGTTGGATGGTGCTCGTACTCGACCGGCTTTGTGTAGCACCCAGGTACCAGGCAGCAGAACGCGCGAACAAATTGCTTGTAGGTCGGAACGCGGCATTTCACGCAGCAACCCGCTCGCCGTCATCGGGCTCCAGTGGTGGCAACCACGGCGACGGCTCCTCGTAGTTCGGACAAGACCACACCCGCTCTCCACGCAAAACCGCCGCCGGGGAAGGCAGCCAACCAACGGCAAACGCCGTTTGACAAGAGACTCTATATTTAGGGGACAACACCGCTCGTCCGACTTCCGGGCGCATCGGACACAATACGGCTACACACGTCTTGCAGTTTTTCGCGTGCCAATCTGTTGCCTGGTCATCCCAGCTGAACAAACACACACCACTCATTGTCTCCGTGCCCCCCCGATATTCGGCAATAACTGCTCGTCGAAGAACAAATCGCGCACGTCAGTACGCAGCGCGGCTGCGATAATAAACATGGTGTCCGCACACGGGACGAACCAGCCCTCCGCGCATCGCCATAGATCCCCCCGCGTGAGCTCGCCGCGACCAAGCGGCGCCAACTCCGGAGTTTCCTCGCGTACGCGCTTACACTGCACCGCGAGATCGGCGAAGTTGATACCTCGCCGGCCCATCACGCGGCGCATGTGGTTCGGCCACCGCACTGTTGCAACCGCCGGCATACTTACCCCTCGGTGCTCCTACTACGATTGCGACGTTTCGGCCCTTCAGCAGCCGCGTCGTCGGTCGCCTGGCGCACGAAATCGACAACCTCACCTACCATTGGCGACATCACCATACGTTGCAGATGCAGCTGCGACTCGGGATCACCGGTCTGGAGTATCAACAGCAGGCGCGACTTCACCACCTCAACGTCGACATCACTGCCAAGGTGCTTGACGATCTCGTCTGATAACGCAGCGCCCGCCGCACTAATGAGCTCGACGATTTTATCTGACGCCTTCCTCTGGAACGCCCCAAGGACCGTTTTGATATCGGTCGCTAGTCGCGCGTCGTTTTGTACCTGTTCTAAATCACTTTGCATGGTTCCCTTTCCTCCTCTCCAACAGCCTCGTAAACGCCTCGGCACCAACAAGCGCAGTCAATCGCGCTCGCGCTACCTCGACACACTCCGAACAACATAAGTAGGCCCAGCGAATCCGACGCCCACACCGAACACAGTGGTGCCATCCTTCCACTCCGTAAGCCTTAGCCTCTCCGAACGCGGGCACATGCAGTGCCTCGACTTGTTCGTAGGTCGCCTTAACCGCGCGCTGTTTCACCCCTACAGGTTCTCCAGCGCGTCGATCACCAACTCCAGACGAGAAGCCACCTTGCGCAACGCCACGCACTTGTCGTCGAGCACCCCTACCGATCCACACGAAGGCGGATCGGGCATCGGCGAGTCAGGCCGATCCTGTGCCCCGTATAATTGATCCGTTATCTTTTCGCCTCGGGTGGCTAGGCCGAGCAAAAAGTCAATATGACAACCCAACGCCTGCTCTACACCCTCTAAGCGCGACGCCGTCTTGCCGGCGGCGCATCCGTTATTATTTTGGTCCATCTTCGTCTCCCTCCTCTCCACAGTTTTCAGTCTTAATCGCCCAAACCCTAGGTCCTGAGCCGCCTGCGTTCACCACGACCACCGCATAGCTGTTGGCCATAAACACGCGCACTACTTGGTGCTTCTCTAGGCAACCGGCGAACTTTTCCCTATAACTCAGTCTCTCCTGGTCTACCCCTTCAAGCCTCTCCGTCAGTTCCGCTATAAGCGCGTCGTGCTGTTTTTGGAGGGCGTGCATATCCGCTTCGATCTTGTGGGCTCGGAGCGTCGTCGATACGAAACCAACCACGTTAGAGTTCTTCATCCACCACCCTCCAACTCACGTCACGGCCGCCCGAAACTGAGCACGCCTTTCGTCCCGCACGGTAAATGAGCCCGGCGTTCTTTAGATCGGTAAGGCGCCTGCGCGCTTCGTGTTTGTCTATGTCGGTCACGCGGGAGTACTCCGCAGACGTTAAGCCTGGGTGTCCCTTGATCGCCTTGAGTAGTGCGTCGCGCCGGCGCTGAGTAATACCCGAGCGAGCGGCCTTGGCAGCACAGTCCTTCGAGCTCTGCGGATCGTCACGGTGCGCCATCAGCTTGGCGCGGTAGTCTCTCTGGTCGAACAGTGGACCGTAGGATTGAGAGTAACCCGTGTAGAGATTGCCCGACATCACTCGTACTGTCCTCGCCTGAGTTGACGGACGCGACGCTCTAAGGCTTGTCGAACCACCTGGCGTAGTTCTGAGAGCTCTGCGAAATCGCCGTCACGGGGTACGTCAGTGAACTCAGCGGCCACATACGGAAGCGGCCCACGAGGACTCGGTAGGGTGCTCGTGGCCATATAGAGCCACCAGCCGTCACCAGGATAACGGGGCGGATCTTCGCCCGGCCAAGGCGTATACGTCGGTACCCATTCCCACTCCTCTTGAAACTCTGGCCAAATGGGATAGGTCCGCGCCGGCGTGCTAGGCGCGGAAAGTTGACCTGGGCGGCGAAGCAAGGCCGCCATCCCCGAGGCCGGCCCGACGACGACGGCACCAGCACTGAGGGCGAAGATTGCCCGTAGAAAGTCGCGACGAATCATCAGTGCCCCGACTCTCCGGCCGGCTTTTCAGGCGCCGTAATGATCTGCAACACCGTGCTAGCTAGACCGAGTAACGTTACGAGGGTATCCGGGCCGTTTTCAGATGACGCGGACGCGACCTCCCGCCCCCCACCTGCCGAAGGAACAGACAGGACGATGATGTAGTTGGCCCCTGGAAGCCCGGCCTTCTCTAGCACGGCCGGTATTTCCTTCGGCTTAAAGCTATCTATCGTGCGCTCCAGTTTTTTCTGTATAGACTCGTCCATCACACCGCCTCCTCGTTGCTATCGAGCGAGAACTTCCGCCCCAGTGCCTCGACCAGTTCCGTAAACGCAGCCTGCACCCGCTTTCGCTGCTCCGGTGTCGTCGCCTCCTGCTCGCGCCGGTACTCCTCGCGGAGCTCCCGCTCGCGCTGTTCGGTAACCTTCACCCGCGCCCTACTCACCGCAGCCTCGAAGTCCCTTGTCTGGATATTCCCCTCTACCCGTGAACAGTCGTTAAACGCCGAATGTAGTACCCGCGAAGCCTCTCGACCGAATCGCTTGAACCACGCCTCGGCCTGCTGCACTCGCTGCAACTTGGTAGCGTCGAACCCGAGCTCCGAACACATTGCCTCGTACCGCGTCATGAACTCGCGCTGTTTCACGTGACACACTCCGCACGTCGCTCGACGATATCGGCCAGTGACTTCGTCGACGTCTCCGGCGGCTTCCAGTCCTCAGCGGCAAACTGGCGCCAGTAATCCCTCGTCATGAAGTTCCCGAGGTCCTTGCGGAACTCCGGAACCCGGCCCAGCCGTTCGCAGTAAAGCCCGTAGTTGGTAATCGCTCGCCAGAGCATTTCGGGAGTCGCCTTCTGACGTCTGAACAAGTCCGCGATGATCGCCGCGCCTCTCCGAATCCCTGCATCCAATCGAATATCTTTTACTTTGTCCGCCCAGTGGGCCACCTGTTTTGGTACGTCAGCGTCCTTTCCCAAATCTGTCTCGCGTGGGAGAGTTCCTTGAAGAGTTACTGAAGAGTTCTCTGAAGAGTTAGGCGGACACTCCGTCCGGACCTCGCGGACGGAGCGTCCGGTGGTTTCGGACGGAGCGTCCGGACCTCGTGACACAGCGTCCGGACCTCGTTCGTCTTGAGGTGGGGACGGAGTGTCCGGACC
>JAZDCZ010000161.1:0-4002 GCA_036679605.1 Gemmatimonadota bacterium | reverse complement strand
GCGACCAGGTCAAGGATGCGCGAGCCGATGTGGTGAAGAAGGTCACGAGTCCGAAACACCGGTCCGATGCGAGCTTCCAGCGAGACCTTGGCCGCACGCTCACCGAACTCAAGGCAGAGTACAAGTCGGAGTACATCAAGCTCTTCCAGCGATGCCGGCTGACGCAACACGGTGACAAGCGGAAGGCGAAGTTGACAAAGGACCATCGACTGGCCCAGCTCCGCAAGCTCGCCGGCGTGGAAATGATGCCAACGCAGGATCTTCGCGCTTTTGAGGACCTGCTCCTCAATGGACTCAAGAGCGATTGGAGCATCACCGAAGCCGCGATGGACAGCACTCCGGTCTATTCCGAGTTCAGACCTGCCGACGAATACGATCGATTCAAGAAGCAGTCAGCAGACGATCAACTGGAGCAGCTTGAAGACACACTTGATGAGCTGGTTGAGAACTGGACCACAGTCCTCAAGGACAACCTGGCCGACCCGACCGTCAAGGACAAAGTGGGCCTAATCACAAGCAAGGCTGGCCGCGAAGCGGTTGAGGCATTCATCAAGTCGGGCGCGCTGCCGGAGACCATCGAAAACACATTCGTGAAGGCGCTGCAGGAAGTGCTCAGTGGTCTGGAGAAGGTCGCCATCACCGGCGTCGCTATCTCCAGTGCCCTGACCAAGGGTGGAATGCCGTGTACTCCCGGACAGCTCGAGCAGCGGTTCGAGACCTTCGTCAAGACGCTGACCAAGGGCAAAGACGCCAAGAAACTTCGCATCGTTATTGAGTGAGCCGCGCATGAGTAAGAAGACTACCACAGACCATTCGACACGCCAGATGTTCCGTAAGGACGATGCACTCTTCGACGACTCGCTCCAGAAGGAGCTCGAAGAGCTGAAGAGCCAGCCGGTCGAGTGTTTGGGAATGTCATTCCCGAATGACGATGCACGCTCGGAGTACTTCAAGGCGCGGCTTCAAGAGTTCCTCGAAGACCCGGAGTTTCGCAAGCGATCTGGCTTCCCGCGCGGATCGGACGAAGACATTCTTCGGATGTCAGATCCGCCGTACTACACCGCATGTCCAAACCCTTTCCTTGGGCAGTTCATCGAGGCTTATGGAACGCAGTATACACCGAAGCAGAAATACCATCGTGACCCCTTTGCCGTCGACTCAAGCGTTGGTAAGTCTGACGCGCTCTACAAGGCACACAGCTATCACACGAAGGTTCCGCATCTGGCAATTATTCCATCAATATTGCACTACACCGAACCGGGAGACATTGTCCTGGATGGTTTTGCAGGGTCCGGCATGACCGGCGTGGCAGCACAGTTCTGCGGCACTGCCCCCTTTGCGTACCGGCAGAAAGTTGAGCAGGAATGGAGCACGGCTGGTCACAATCCTCCCCAGTGGGGTACTCGACATGCAATCCTGAATGATCTCGGCCCTGCGGCGACGTTTATTGCTTCCGGTTACAACCTACGATTTGAGCTTCGTGAGTTTGCCGCCGCCGCCTACAAACTCCTAGCTGACACAACGAAGGAGTTTGGTTGGATGTACAGCACTAAGCATCCGGCCGATTCCTCTGAGTGTCGGATAAACTACACCGTTTGGAGCGAGGTCTTTAGCTGTCAAGAGTGTGCCGGTGAGATCGTATTCACCGACGCTGCGCTCGATCCGCTCACCAAACGTATTGCAAATGAGATCCAATGCCCCCATTGCGGTTCGCGTTCGAAGAAGAATGCCCTTCAGTTACAGATGGAGTCTATTCACGATCAGTTGATTGATGATGTCAGACAACGCCCCAAGCGGGTTCCTGTCTTGATCAACTACAGCGTTGGATCGAAGACGTTCGAAAAGACGCCCGACTCTGACGACTTGGAGCGACTGTCCAAGATTGTGCAGTTGCAACCGCCGATTGGTATTCCCACCGAGGAACTACTCGACCGTGGATCGCTGGGGCGCGGCCGAATTCTCTCTACAGGTATTTCGCGAATCCACCACATGTTCCTTGAAAGGCCATCCCACTCGCTCTCGTTTCTTTGGTCAGAGGCCTCGCGAGAGGAAGATCCCGCCTTGCGTCGATCACTGCTTTACTTTGCTGAGCAAGCAATCTGGGGTATGTCTGTACTGGCAAGGTACACACCAACACACTATTCACAGGTAAATCAATACCTCTCCGGCGTGTTTTATGTGGCGTCACACATCGTTGAAGTGTCACCTTGGTATATCTTGGAAGGCAAGTTGTCGCGGCTGTTGTCGGCCTGGGAGAAGTGGCAGCCTGGAATGGGCAATTGTGCAATTTCTACGGGAGATTGTTCATCGCTTGGACTACCGGAGTCATCGGTGGATTATGTATTCACTGATCCCCCGTTCGGGGAGAATATATTCTATTCCGACCTCAACTCATTACTTGAGAGTTGGCACCAAGTACGCACGAGCCCTAAGTGTGAGGCCGTTGTTGACGGCGCTCTCGATAAATCGCTGGTTGATTACCAGCATCTGATGACGCATTGTTTCCGCGAGTATGCCCGAGTCTTGAAGCCTGGCCGATGGATAACCATCGTGTTCAGCAATTCGAAGAATGCTGTTTGGCATGCCATACAGGAAGCCCTCGGAGCTGCTGGCTTCGTTGTTGCGGATGTCCGTACGCTTGACAAGCAACAGGGGTCGTTCAAACAGGTAACAAGTTCCGCTGTCAAGCAGGATCTCGTGATCTCGGCCTACAAGCCGACCGACGCACTAACCAAGCGCTTTGAGCTAGGCACCGGCACTCCAGACGGCGCATGGGAATTCGTCCGGGAACATCTAAGCAATGTTCCGGTGGCCGTGAAGCAAGGAGGAAGCCTGCAAGTCCTCGTCGAACGAACCCCACAGATGCTCCTCGACCGTATGATTGCATTCCATGTTCAGCGCAGCGTTGGAGTTCCGCTGTCCTCGGCTGAGTTCTCCGAAGGGCTGACGGAACACTTCGCTGAACGCGATGGGATGTTCTTCCTCGCTGGCCAAGTCGCCGAGTACGATCGAAAGCGATCCACAATCGATCAGTTGCAACAGCTTGAGCTCTTTGTGAGCGATGAGTCAACTGCGATTCAGTGGCTGCGTCGGGAGCTGAATCAGAAGCCCCAGTCGTTCCAAGATCTTCAGCCACAGTTCATGCGGGAGACGAGCGGCTGGTCGAAGCACGAATCGCCGCTCGACCTGCGCGTGCTCCTGGAGCAGAACTTCATCTGCTACGACGGCAAGCTTGAGATCCCGAGTCAGATTCACTCGTACCTGTCGAGCAACTTCAAGGAGCTGCGGAACAAGTCGAAAGACGATGGCTCACTCCGTTCCAAGGGCAGGGACCGCTGGTATGTTCCAGACCCAAGCAAGGCCGGCGACCTGGAGAAACTCCGTGAGCGGCAGTTGTTGAAGGAATACGAGGAGTATCGCACCTCCAAGGCCAAGCGACTCAAAGTGTTCCGCACCGAGGCGATCAGGGCGGGGTTCAAGGTGGCATATGACACGAAAGAGTATCGCACGATCATCGACGTGGCGGAGAAGCTGCCCGACCGTGTTCTTCAGGAAGACGAGAAGCTTCTGATGTACTACGACGTGGCGCTGATGCGCCTCGGCGAAGATGGTGACAACGCGGACTTGTTCTGATGGAGAGACGGAATGGAGTGCCGCGTCAGCGATTGGATCTGGAGTACACAGCACGGTGAGACCGGCCAGGTTGTCGCTGTGGAAGACATCTGGGGAGTCCGCACGCTCCGGCTCTGGCTTCCTACGAGCGACTCAACAGTCCGAGTAACGGACGACGCGGTCGTCGCCGTCGCCGACCGTCCGTCGCCGAACAAGCACGACTTGGTGTTCACCGCTGCGGCCGCACGCATCGCAGATGCGCTCTCGACCGACGCTCTGCTCGCCCCGCTCGAATCAAGTGTCATTCCCCTTCCCCATCAGCTTCATGCTCTCTCGCGGGCGATGACAGGTGACCGCGTTCGCTTCCTATTGGCGGATGAGGTCGGGCTG
>JAZDCZ010000160.1:0-34204 GCA_036679605.1 Gemmatimonadota bacterium | reverse complement strand
AGCCAAGGTTTCTTCGGCTGCAGCTCGCGCGGGGCGTTCGGGGTCGCCAAGCAAATGATTGCGGGGAACGTGTACCTCGTCGAGGAAGATATCGCCGGTCGGTGAGGCATGCATACCCATTTTTTCGATAGGCGGCCCTGTGGATAACCCGCGCGCGCCGCGCTCGATGACGATCGGAAAAATCCTTTGTTTCTCGCGCCCCGAGCCGGCAGTGCTGCGCGCTCCGACACCGGCCTGTTTGTCGCCGGCCGTATCGTCGATGCGCGTGTATATAAGGAACACATCGGCGGCAGGTGCGTTCGAAATAAAGGTTTTACTGCCGCTTACAATCACTTCATCGCCTTCGATGCGGGCGGTAGT
The DNA here is from genome assembly GCA_036679605.1 of Gemmatimonadota bacterium. Classification (GTDB taxonomy): domain Bacteria; phylum Gemmatimonadota; class Gemmatimonadetes; order Gemmatimonadales; family GWC2-71-9; genus JAZDCZ01. The sequence goes on along the minus strand of JAZDCZ010000160.1, from coordinate 33,844 downwards.
GCGCATGGCGAACGCATCCGATCCTGAGCCCGGCTCGGTCAGCGCCCAGCAACCGACCTTTCTGAGGGCAAGCACTGGGATGGCCAGACGTTCGACGAGATCGGCGTCGCCCTTGGCAGCGATCGTCGAACCGCAGCCCATGCTCGCGGTTAGGCACAGACAGAGACCGGGGCTGACGCGGGCAATCTCTTTGGCGAACACGGCGGCGAGCCCGGGGTTTGCCGATAGCCCGCCTTCCTCCATTTGCCCGCCTGCTTGTCCACTCGAAGGGTGGTCGGCGGCCTTGTTCCTCAGTCCAGGCGCGATCATTTCCTCGAGTTGGAAGGCATCGGACAGTTTGCGCATGACGTCGAAGGGCGAGACTGTCCCTGACTCGAGCCCCGGGACCAGGGGCTCGACCTCTCTGTCGCAGAATTGTCTTAGCACCGTTGTCAGTGCTTGTTCGGTTTCGCTGAATTCGAACATGATCCTGGCTCTAAATCGTGGCTACGAAGATTCATTTCTGCAGGGACTGACGCGCGAGGTCGCCCTGCCGTGGCCACCCATCGGTTAGGTAGGACGGGTAGGGAAGTATGTCCAACCGCGCGATGCTCAGCCCGCTGACCGCGGGGGCGCGTCACCATTGACCGGAGGGGGGTCGATGGTTCGAGCTACAGTGGTTTGTCGACAACGGCTCGATTGACCGTTATGCCATAGCGCTTGAGCTTGCTGTCGAGGGTGGGACGGCTTACACCGAGAATCTGGGCGGCACGAGCCTTGTGCCCGGTTGTCTGGCGTAGCACTGCGGCGATGTGATCGTGCTCAACCTCTTCCAGGCTACGTAGCTCGGGCACCGGCTGTAATGCCTTGTCGTCAGGGGGCAGGTCGATGTCGTCGGCTAGAATGACACCTCCACGGGCGCGAACGCCCGCGCTTGTTACCGCATTTTCCAACTCACGTACGTTTCCTCGCCATTCATGCGCTACGAGGCGCTTCATTGCTTCGGCGCTCACGCGGACCGGTTCGCCGGCAAGTCCGCGGCTTTTCAGACGCAAGAAGTGCTCTACGATCGGCGGTATGTCCTCACGACGCTCGCGCAGAGGAGGGATGCGGATTGGCAGGACCGCCAAACGGAAGTACACATCTTCGCGGAAAAGGCCCCGTCGCATGAGATCCTGAAGGTCGCGATTCGTCGCCGCTATCACACGTACGTCTGTGTGCACGACCGTACTTCCCCCTAGCCGCTCAAACGTCCGCTCCTGGAGTACCCGCAGGAGCTTAGCCTGAATCGACGGGTCCATCTCGGAGACTTCATCAAGAAGCAGCGTGCCGCCGTTAGCCAGCTCGAAGGTGCCTCTGCGTTGGTCCGTGGCGCCGGTGAAAGCGCCCCTCTCGTGGCCAAACAACTCACTGCCCAGGAACTCTTCTGTCAGCATGGCGCAGTTGACCGAGAGAAAAGGACCCGTCCGTCCGCTGTGGGCGTGAATTGCGCGCGCGACAAGCTCCTTTCCCGTGCCGCTTTCGCCGAGCAGTAGAACAGTGGCATCGGAGGCTGTTACTTCCCCCATGGTCTTGAATACCTCGAGCATGGCGGCACTCTTGCCAACGAGCGTCCCTCGCACGGCTTTGTCCGAGACGACCTCGCCAGACGGGTGCGAGCGTAGCATCTCCGTCCTGCGTGCCAGCGCTCTGTCGATGATTTTATCGACCTGATCCAGGTGCAGGGGCTTGGCGATGTAGTCGGACGCGCCCAGGCGGGTCGCTTCCACCGTTACCGCGCTTTCGTGGAAAGCCGTCACGATGACGACCGAGGTTTCAGGATAGCGTTCCCGTAGCGCCCGCAGCACGTCGATGCCGTTCATATCCTTGAGGCGGACGTCCAATAGCACCAGGTCCGGCGGGTCAGTCACGATATTGTCCAGGGCTGCGGTGCCGCTGGTGAACGAGCTTACGCGATCGCCACGCTCTTCTAGATGAATTACCAGAGAACGATTCAACGACTCGTCGTCGTCGACGACCGCCAGGTGGTAGCGCTTGCGCATAGGTTCAACGCCGGTTTCAGATGGCGACATATTCCTCTGCCTCGGCCGGGATTTTGCGTGCGGATGGTTGAGTGGGAAGCACGAGCCGCACCGTAGTGCCGCGGTCCAGCGTGCTCGTGATAGTCAGCTCACCGCCGTGTGTCTCGGCGATCTTCCGGGCAATTGACAATCCCAGGCCGGTTCCGTGTCGGCGGGTGGTGAAAAAAGGAGCGAATACCTGTGCCAGATCCCGCTTCGTGATACCCGGTCCGAAATCGGTGATGCGGATGTATATCGCTCCGCTCACGCCCCAGCGATCGTTGAAACCGGCACCGATTTCGATGGCGTTGCCTTCGGTAGATGCCTGGATTGCATTGATCAGGAGGTTGACGAGGATCTGACATACTTGGTCGGGATCGACGTGGAGATCGGGTAAGCTGAATTCTTCTTCCATGATGTTCATGCGTACGCGGCGCCGGGCGGACTCGGGTTGGACGATCTGTAGGCTGCGCTTGACGAGGTCCTCGACCGTGGAGGTCACGACTCGGGGAGGGGAGACGCGACCGTAATCGAGTAGAGAGGCGACGAGCCTGTCGAGCCTGGCCACCTCGCGCAGCGACAAGTTCAGACGCTCCGTTTCGGTAGGACGCAGATCCTCGGTCTTGGAGATTGCGTGCAGGGTCATCTGGATGGTAGAGAGGGGATTGCGGACCTCGTGAGCGACACCGAGTGCCAGCTCACCGATGGCCGTGAGCTTCTCACTTTGGCGGAGCTGTCGCTCGATTTGGAGCTTTTCGGTGACGTCTCGGACGAACTCGACCACGAAACGTACCGTGCCGGTGCTCGTTCGCACCGGTTGGCATGAGACCTCGTACCACCGGTCGGTCTGGTCATCGCGAACTATCTGAAGACTTGCGCTAGCGCCTTGACCATCTAAGTCGCGTGGACACGCAGGACAGAAACCTTCCAGGCGAAGGACGTGCCGGAAACAGCCTGATGTTTCGGGCCCCTTCGTCTCCAAGAGAGTGCGAGCCGCCGGGTTGGCATGGAGAAGTCGCCCACTGAGGTCGTGAATCATAAGCACGTCGCTTATCCCGTCAAACGTGCCACGGATGACCTCATGGCTCTCTTCGATAGCGCGAGTTTGCTCGGACAGGGCGGCTGCCATGTGGTTGAACTCACCCGCAAGCGCGGCTAGTTCGTCGTTTCCGCGCTCGGCGATGCACACTTCATAGTCACCTCCGGCGATTCGCCGCACTGCTGCCACCAGGGCCTGTAGCGGCCGCATCGCTCGATAGAAATAGATGTTGGCTGCTATTCCAAGCAGGGTGGCCGCGGCCGCCAACGCGAGGAACAACTGATGCAGCGACGAACGCGCGGTCGCCGTCCTGGCGACCGCCGCGTGTCTGTGTTGGACCAGGTTCGCGTCGAAGTTGGCCATGAGGGTCTGAAGGCGCTGCGCGTGGCCGTCCAGTTCGGCCATCGAGCGCTTCGCCTGTGCCGGCTCGTTGGCCAAGAGGTGGCCGATGATGTCGTGCTGGAGCCGATAACAGGCCCGGCACCCGTCGCGCACTCGATCGAATCCTAGGCGCAGCTCTTGTAGGTCTGTTGGCGTGCTCGCATTCGGTTCCATGGCATCGAAGATCCTGATGCCGGCCGCGAACTCTCCTTTTATGCTCTCACCCAGGGACTGGAACTGATCCACCTTTCGTGGATCGGGCTGGGTGGCAAACACTTGGACGAAAGACCGCTGGCGCTCGAGCAACAGACGAATGCTCCCGACTTTCTCTTGGAGGGGAAAGTAGAGATCCAGGACGCTGCTGAACTCTTGCGCCTCTCGGTCCAGCAGATAGTACATCCCAGCCGAGCCGGCGGTGAACACGACGAGCCCCAGGATGGTCCCCCCTAGTACCTGACTCCGTAGGCTGCTCCTCCAGTGTTTTCGGGCTTTCATTATGATGGAACTCATAAGCAACTGGCGGGCCGGTGTTCAATCGCCGTCGGCTCTCCCGGAACCCGTGGTTTGCCGCGAGCGGCCGCTATCGGGAGAGCCACGCAGTACGTAAAGAAACCTAACATACGTAAGCCCCAACTGGCAATTGCGGCCCCTGAAAGCTGGGCGCGATAGGTACGACGCGCCCGACAGTGACTCCGCATTTGGCATGCGGATTGCGAAGGCATGAGGAACAACGTGGGGCGGCAGCCCAAGGCGGGCTGCTCGAAGAAATCCGTCGAGATTGCTGCCGGGTCGTGCGGGCAACCAACGCTGCAGTAGGGCGGCAAGCGACTGTTCGACAGGAACTAAGGACAGGGGACATGAAAAAGAGGGGACTAGATCGACGGAATCGACCAGATCAAGGGCATGATGAACCGGCGGGGGGACCTAACCTGGCCTCGAACCGAGGCAAGCCGCTTCTTATTAAGCCACTTTTTATTGTTGCTGCTCAGTGTTTGGCCCTTGTTTGGGCGTTGGCTCTCGACCCGGGGCTTGCCCGTGCGGGGGAAGAAGCGGAGCCTGCCTCAGGTTCTACCAAGGCGGCCGACTCCTTGCTGGAACTCGGCGTCGAGAAGCGCTTCACCGATTTCGAGCGAAGCCTGATCAAGGACCAGATTCGCACGTTTATCCCCCCTTTGCTGCGTGGTTTCACGCCGCTTCACGCCTTCGTGTTGCCACCGAACACCTTCGAGGTCGCGCTTTCCACTCGGTTTGCCGATATCGACGGGGACGATTTTTTTAGTGACGGCAAACAAAACCGCGGTGTATTTGGCGACTCCCGTGTCGAACGACAGTTTACCGACCTCAGCATTTTTTACGGCTTCGACTTCCAGCGGAAGTATCTGCACAGCTTCACCGCGTTTCTGAACATCCCGTATCTCTCCTCGCGCGTTAGTGGCGCGATCCATCCCAACGGTATCGGCCTGATTGATGTCATGAACCTCGGTTCGACTGAGGAGCTAGGCGACGTCAGTCTGATCATCAAGAAAAAGCTCATAGACCAAGCTAACTTCCCTGTAGGGCTAGCCGTTGCGGCAGGGGCCTTCTTCCCGACCGGCGCGAACGACGAGAAGTTCGGCGCAGATGACGGGCGCGTGTCAGTGCAAAGGCCGACCCCTCCCGACGGTTCCGCTCCACCCGTGGGCATCCCTCTGCCGATCCCGATGCTCCAGGGTCTGCCCCTGAAGGTGGGGCCGTTTCCCTTCAACGGCGGGGTTTTCGATCGCTTTAGCGACGACGGTCGCCTTCCCTCGGTGCTACAGCCCGGCGATGGTGATTTTTCCTTCGTCTTGGGCGGCTTTCTGACGCGCCAATTTCTGCCGGGCGATCTTCCCCTCTTCGATCGCGCTGCGCTCCACGCAGGCGTTTTGCACCGCTTTCGCCTCAAAGAGGACGGCATCGACCGTGGAGACATCAACACTCATCAGTTGACGTTTGTCGCTCCGATCTGGAAGGACTATCTGGCCGCCGAAGTCGGCTACCTGGGCTTTTATCAATTCGCCGACCATTACGACGGTACCTTTATTACTCCCTTTTTCACCGACTCCGCGGGCAACAACGTCAGCAGTGGCGCTACCCACGTAACCTTCAAGGAAGTAAGTCGTCCGTCGTTTACCAAGGGAGAGTGGGGCAATATCGCGACCAGCCTGATCTTCTCTCCGGACCCGCAGATTCGCTTGGTTGCGACCGTGCTTACACGGGTGGTCGAGCCGACCCTCGGGCCTGCGCCTTCGCATGTGTTTCGGTTGAGTTTGGGGGTGTTGTTCTAATGGAAACGTCCGGGTTCAGATCTGGTGGTCTTCTGATTCTCGCCTTGTCCCTTCTTTATACAGCCTGCGGCAACGGCGGAATAAACATAGGTGATTCCCTGGGAACGACGGCAACCGGGGGCGTGGCAACGTTTGCAGACACGGTTCCGATCCAGACCGTGTACTTCGACCACGATGGGAATTCCCTCAGTTGCCCCGTCTCGATCGGGCCAGAGAGCGAAGCGCCCGGGTCCTTGCCGCCGCCTCCGGCCACTCCTTTATTGACGCCGAACGGGGTGCCTCTCAACCGAGCTGTACTTATCTCCATGCCGCTGCTCCTGCCGGGAGGAGGAATGGAACTGCTGCCCCCTATTAAGGTTCTCAACCGTTTGGCAACAGTGGATTACGCGGGCTGGACCAGCGGACTCAAGCGGGCCGACATTGACATCTCACCGGCTGATGCCGGCGGCATGACAAACGTCCAGTTCTCCTTGACCGGGCTCATCGCTAACGGCTACTACACGGTCTGGCTTGCCTACCAGACCGGTCGGAGCCCTGTCACGGCGCCGGACCAGCGCTTTGCGTTCACTGCTTTCGGTGGGCTACCGAACGGTTTCGTTACCGACGAGCGTGGCGAGGCCGTTTTCAGTCGGCGTGTGCCGATGAGCCTCTTCACCGTCGGTAGCGCGATCTCCTCGACCACCGATCCGGCCGACCCGGCGACCTACGGCACCTTCGCCAATCTGAGCACGCTGGGGATGCCAGGGACGATGCCGCACGACACCTTGCTTGCGACCGATCGCTTTACTTTCGTCATAGGTCTTCACAGTACCCAGCAGACCAATGCCAACGGCTCGGTGGAGGGCATGGACTTTATGATGGGGATTCCCGACCACTTCCTCGGCTTCGGTGCGGGTGGTGTGCCGATCTTCGACCTGGCCAAGTGCCCCTTTCCAGCCGAAGATCCGGCGCTTGGCTCGATGTTACCGCTGACCCCGGCGGGGAACTCTCCGAGTGTTACCGCCGAGAATCTGGTGTTCGTTCCGGGAATGCCGGGAGTCACCCTGCACCGCTACCTGCGCAACGGCACGCCGTTGGCGCACCTGGTCGGCTTGCCCTCGGCTGGCACCGTTCAAACCGTGGCCCTGGACCTGCATCCTCTGCACGACCTGTGGTTCGACCAAGGGGGAAGTGTTGTGCAAGTCGGTACCGCGGATGGCACCAACACGTCGGGGGCGCCTAATGGCACGCCGTTGCTGAACCAGATGGGCGCAGCGCTCAACTCGCCTCCCGGTTCGACGGTGTTCGGGCCGGCGCAGATTCCGTTTGCTCTGGCATCACGGGTACCCGATGTCACCCTTGGCGACGTCCTTGCCTCGAGCGGGAGCGTGCGTATTGAGTACGACGGTACCGACACGGCGCGGGTGACGGTGAGCGCTTCGGGCCTGCTCGCCGAGGGTCTACACACCGTCTGGTACATGGTGATGGACGGGTCGACTGGGATGCCGGCTGCTATGGCTCCGCTAGGCGGTCTGCCAAACTACATCGTCGCCGACGCCGCCGGCTCGGGCAGCCTAACGACGACCCTTCCCGTGTCTCTGCTCACCGACGGCTCTCCTCTTGCCGGGACCCTCGATATGAGCGGCGGCTCGCACCCCGTTTTGCTGCCGAGCGATATGATTATGGTGATCGTCGGCTACCACAGCGACGGCCAGGGCAATCTGAACCCGCTGGCTCAGTCGATGCTGCTCGGCCAGCAGATTCCTATCATGCTTCCCGGAATGCGACCTTACGACTTCCATCCACATCTTCACAACGCCCAAGGCTTTGGCCTGTTTGTGGAATAGGAGAATTTCAATGACTCGGATCACGACACTTGCTCTGACGGTTGTAATGGTCCTGGGACCGTCCTCCGCTTTCGCTCACCTTCTCATGAATACACCCGATGGGCGTGTCCTGGAGCTCAAAGAAGGCACTGCCCAGCCGGACCTATCGAGTTACCGTTCGCCCTTGAAGGCCCAGGTGCGCGACCGGCGCTTTTACACGGGCGACGCTCAGTACGCGGCCAACGAGATGTTTTTCATCGCGCAGACCGGCTTTACCGACATGGTGCGAGCGGTGTTTCCACTCAGGCGAAAGCGGGCTTTTGCTTGGGTGAACCACCAAGAAGCTTACTGGTACGCGCGCTGGAGCATGGGATTTGGCGCGGTCCTATCACACTGTGGAATCTCGATGATTCACGGCCCCTACTGGACGTTGAAAGCCCAGGAACTCTCGCGCAAGAACCGCCTTCAACGCGACCGTGGAGAGCGGCCGCTGTCTAATAAGGATGTTCTGATGGGTTTCTACCTGCCGCTTCTCTACAAACGAGTAGGGATTCCCCGTGTCTTCGACGACGTACAGCCGTCCTATTTGGAGTACGCCTCGGGCATGCCGTTCTTTACCGGTGAAGTGACCGCCGCCGACGACTTCGACGACCCACAGAGCGACAAGCGTGGCGGCTGGGGCGTGCCACGTTACTGGTACGATGCGCGGCCTTTTCGCTGGGACCACGACAGCATGGACGTCTCCCTTGATCTGGGGGCCATCGGCCAGACCAGCAAGCGTCGCAGTGTGTGGATCGCTTACATGTTCAAAGCCAACCACATCGAGGACTCTCCCTCGGGTACCGGCGAGAAGATCACGCTACTCGGCAACGACGCCGAGGAAGGATTGCGTGGGGCCGCGCTTACGTGGATGAATACCAACCAGCTTCTTGCCCTGAAGGCTCAGCTTGTTGCTGATGAGAGTGGCAGATTGGGTGGTGTCAATCCGATGCTCTATCGGCCTGACAACGGGCTACGTTATTTTCCCCACCTTATTCATCCCAACCTTGTCATGCTCGGTGACTTGCCGGAGCGCCCCTGGGACTTCGATGTCAAGGACAGCCGTAGCTTGCTGTGGGACCAGGCGTCGTTGTTATGGGCCACCACCGAGTACTTTCACCAGGTCTATCGCCTGCCAGAGGTCTTCACCGCCAATCCTCCCGTCGATGGAGGTCTGGTGGAGAAAACCATGGGGCAAGTGGCGCGAGGCTTATCCAACATGCTCGTCAGGAACTTGGCGGCAATGCACCTCGACAACGGCGGCCTACTGGTCTCGGAGTGGTCGCCAAAAGGACGCAGCGGCACGACAGTCTCGGTCAAGGATTTAGCGATGGCCATTCTTGCCTTGCGCGAGTACGTCGATCGCTACCATGAGTACAACGCCGTGGAGGCGCTGGGTGCGGACGAAGATGAGGGGATCGATCCCGAACTCACTCAACGAGCGATGGAGATGCTGATCCGGCAGGGCGACTTTCTCTTGGAGGTTCAGGCCGACGACGGTTCGTTTAACGAAGGGTATGAGGTGGTCAGCCACAAAGGCACAGGCAAAGCCACGGTCGCGCGCAGCCAGTTTGCCGCAATCCGTGGCCTGCTAGCCGCTTACCATGCTACAGCCGAGGAGCGTTACGTTCGCGCCGCTCGTAAGACCTGGAATCTGTTGGCGCGGAATTACTACGACGAGCCCTCGGGGTTGTTCCGTACGGTGCTCGACAGCGATTTTGTCACGCTCACGCCATACGACCTAGGCATTCAGATCGGCGCCATCCGCGAACTCATGTTTACTACCCCAGTTCATCTGGTTGAGCCGTTGCTGGAGTGGTATCCCCGCTGGTGGGTGCAGACGGTCAACACCAGCGGCCTGCAGCAGTCCGAGGGCAACCGTACAGGCGAGCTTTTTTACGGTGTACGAGATGCCGATTTCGATAACGATGGCATTCCGTTCTTCGGCAAGGGCCCGGGGCGCCACGGCATCGCGCCGGTTCTGGCCGGTCAGGTAGCGGTTCTGCTCGCCGGTGAAAGTTCGCCGTCGGGCAAGAAGCTAAAGGGCGAATGGCACGACCCGTCTCGCTGGGGTGGAAACGTCCAGTATAGTTATCAGCCAGGCAGTCTTAGCCCGCCGGTCCTGGCCGTCACAGTCGAAGGCGACGACCTCATCGAGCGTAGCCCGATGAAGCGTTTCGATGGCATGACTTACCCCCTTCCGGCGAGCGCGCCGTACGATCAGCCTAACCGACAGCTCAGCGGACGGCAGTTGATCGAGAGCGAGGCTAACTGCGTTCTCTGCCATGGCTGGACCGGAGAGGGGATTACCGGCCTGTCTTGGCACGCCGATGCCTTCGAGCGCGACCGAGACAGCATGTTCGAGATCCCCAAGTTCGGTCGTTCGAGTCGTTTGATGCCCGAATGGGGACTCGGTCACCAGGATGACATGGGTTCGGTTCTCAGCGATGAAGAGATCTTCCGGATCGTCGATTACGTCCAGGGCGATGAGTTTCGGACGCTGATGGAGGAAAGCCAGCGCGGCATCATTCATCCGCAGTTTCCTCCTAAAGACGCCTATTTTTATATCTCGCGCGCCTACCTCAAGGGCCGTAAAGCCCCGGCCACGGAGAAGGATATTCTGACCGTTCTCGAAGCCTATGAGAGGGCTGTGGCGACCAACACTAAAGTGAATGTGCTGGAGCTGCTCGGGGTGCCAGGCGCTGCCGATTCCGTGTCGGAAGCCGCGGCACAGCCGAGCCTGGCTTTATCGACAAAGGGGCAAGAATGAACAACAGGGCGACCGCGCAAACCCAGTCTATCGAGGAGAAAGATGCAATGAAGAAAGCACGGCCGACTCTACCTCTACTGCTTCTGGCGGTGAGCGCTCTCGTTCTGTCGCAGATTCGGCCTGCCGTTAGTGCCGACGAAGCAAACGGCACGATCACCGGGATTGTCCACTTCAAAGGCACGCCTCCACCGCCGACGAAGATGCAGATCGACAAAGACAACGACGTATGCGGTAGCGGCTTCAGAAAACAGATCGACGTGGATGTAGGCCGCGACAAAAGTTTGCATAACGTCGTCATCTGCGTCGAAGGCGACGGCAAGGGGTCGCACTTCGAACCGCCTGCTGGCGGTTTCAAGCTGGACCAGAAGGGTTGTGCGTTCGTTCCCGAGATTATGATCGTTCCCGCTGGTGAAAAACTACGGATCACCAATCGAGATCCGGTCGTTCACAACATCCATACCTTCGAGATCATAAAGGGTATCCGCCGCGACATGTTTAACTTTGCCCAGCCGGAAAGAGGTCATCGGCGGACCGAGACGATCAAACCCCGCCGTAGCAATACGGTGGAGCTTACCTGCGACATCCATACGTTCATGCACGGATGGATGTACGTCAGTGACGGTTCCGCTTGCATAGTGTCCAAGGACGGCCGCTTCAGGATCTCCGATGTCGCGGAGGGGGTGCACACGGTGAAGGTATGGCATCCCACCCTGGGTGAGAAGAAGGCCACGGCCGTCGTCAAGGGGGCTCAAGAGACGACAGTAGAATTCGAGTTCGCCGCCAAGAACTGACCTGACCTGGTTGTGTTTTTGCGCGAGCAAACTCAGCGGCGCGCCCTGAGTCCCGTCCAGGGCTCGCGCCGGAGACTCTCGGAAAGGGCACTCGCTGACCGAATGAAGACTGTCTGGAAGTTGAACTACCGCGTTCTTGGCGCGTTCTTGTTTTTGCTGGCGCTCGTGTTGCCGCTCACTGCGCTTGCTCAGGGTACGGAGGCGTCGCCGCTCTACCGCACGGTCTTCGGCATCAGTCCGAGACTGGTCGTATGGGTGGTAGCGGAGCTGCACCTGATGTTCGGTGCTTTCGTTCTCGGCGTTCCGATCTTCTCGGTCATCATCGAGGTAGTCGGAACGCGGCAGAGCGACGGCGAGATGAGGGCCCGCTACGACGCCCTCGCTTACGAGTTCACCAAGCTTCTGAGCGCGGCGTTTGCCACCACGGCGGCGTTGGGGGGTCTGCTCACATTCACGCTTTTCTCGGCGTATCCGGCGTTCATGGCTCATCTGACAGGGGTGTTTCACGGGACGTTCTACATCTACGCGCTTATCTTCTTCGGCGAGGGTTTTACGCTTTATACCTACTACTACGGGTGGGAGCGGATGAGCGAGGGCCGAGCGAAGATGTTCCACATCGGTCTCGGCGTTTTGCTCAACCTGTTCGGCACCTCGTTGATGTTTATCGCCAACTCCTGGACCACCTACATGATGAGTCCACCGGGGTTGGCCGAGGGTGCCGCCGGCCAGTTGGCGACACACTGGTCCGGCATCAATTACATCGGACCCACCTCAGAAGCCTTCGCCAACGCTCTGTGGATGCCCCTGAACATACATAGGACGCTGGCGAACGTCGCTTTCGGCGGAGCCATCTGCGGAGCCTATGCAGCCGTGATGTTCATGGCAGCAAGGACCCACGAAGAGCGGGCGCACTACGATTGGATGGGCTACGTCGGCAACTTCATTGCCATTGGTGCCCTGATTCCTCTTCCGTTCGCCGGATACTACCTCGGCCGCGAGATATACAGCTTCAACCCCACCATGGGTCAAGACATGATGGGCGGCACTTTTTCCTGGACGTTCATTCTGCAGGCCGTATTCGTCGGGACGCTGTTCATCGCCGGCAACTATTACTTGTGGTCGGGCATGCAACGCATGCCGGGTGGCGAGCGTTACGAGCGTTTTGTGCCGTGGATGATAGGCGTCCTCTTTTTCTGCTTCGCCGTCTGGCTTACCCCCCATAACCTGCCGTTGGGTGGCCTTGAAAAGAAGTTCGGTCTGATGCCGGCCAAGAACGCCGTCATCCAGCTCATGATCCTTACCACCTACGCCGGCTTTCTCATGTACCGCCGCGCCAATAAGGCCCGCTCGGTGAGCGTTAAGGATTCGGGCGCGGGCGGGCGCATTGCGGTGGTAGTTGCGGCGCTCATCGCGATGGCCTTCCTGTTGTTGTACTCAGCTTCTTCGGATCTATCCGACGGCAACCCCGAGATCGGTCGCTTCCTGGTTCAGGAATTGCCGTTTGCTTTCCTGCGCTTCGACGTGGGCGGCGCGCTGAGCTTCGCCGCTACGCTGCGTTGGACGCTGTACGCGCAGATGGGGTGGATCGCGGTGACCGCGATCCTGATGTTGAGAGACCGAGGCAAGCTCGCACAGGGTCTGCTCATTGGCGCAACGATGTTCCACGCCTCTTTCTGGCTCTTCCAGCACGGTTTCACGATCATGGAAAAGGCCAACCCTTTGGTGCGCCAGGTCGCGGTGTGCCAGGTACTGATGATCCTGTCCTGTCTCATCGTTGCCAGCGTCTACGACATCCTTCTCTACCGCGGTGCGCCGACGCTTGGCGCAATCCGCTGGGGACGAATGCATAACCGCAGTCAGTATGCGCTTATTCTGCTGTGCGTGTTCTTCGTCATGAACATGGGGCTGATGGGTTTCATCCGCTCGGGGCTGCGCAAGGGGTGGCACGTGGTCGCGGTGCTCAAAGATACCTCCGAGTGGGCCGCAACGCCGAGCAATCTCTACATGGCGGTGGTCGTCAGCGGCATCAGCGTTACCTTTTTGCTTGTCGTCGCTTTTGTTTTCTGGACGGTGAGCCTGAGCGGGCCGAAACGTAAGAGCGGCCACTCTCCTATGGGCCGGGCTGCAGACGCACCGGGTGATGGGGGTGCCTAGCAGTGGTGCTGCATCGCCGGGTAATACCGGTGCAGAGGCCGTGCTCGAGACTGGATCCGCAACACGGGCAGCGGCTTCGGTTCTCGGGTTCCTCTTCTTGCTGGTGGGGATTTTCATCTCTCTGGGATGGTACGTGACCGACTTGCAGGGCGGTGGCGTCGCCAGCATCGGTTCGGGGGTGAGCCCCGAGCGTGGTGAATCGATCTTCTGGGGCAAGGGTACCTGCCACACCTGTCACAGCATCGGAGAACGCGGCAACATGAAGCGCTGTCCCAATCTCGGCGAGTCTAGCCTGGGGCCACCGATTGGGGAGCGCGCCGGCTTGCGCGCGGCCGAGCGTAGTAAGCAGACGGGCAAGTCGTATACGCGTACCGATTACCTCGTCGAGTGCATTACGACTCCCAGTGCGTACGTAGTCGAAGGGTTCCCCGATAAACTGATGCCGATCGTCTACACCGGCCAGATCGACCTCGACCCCGAAGAGGTGATGAGCGTCATCTCCTACTTGCAGACCGTCGGTGGAGAGATGGACCTAGAGGCGCTCAGCCAGTCGATGAGCCGTTTCGGTCAAGCGGTCCTGCAAAAAGACCAGCTAGAGGAAACTGTTGTCGCGGCGGTCGCGGTCGATATGCCTTACCCGGAATGGGAGGTTCTGGAGCCCGAACAGTTCGTCGAGTACCACCAACTTGCCGGTGACCAGGCCCGAGCCGAGTACCGCGAAACGGTGCTCGATGAAGAGCAGCGCGAGATCTATGAAGAGATCGTCGAGGAGTGGGTCGAGGAAGGAGAGAGTATCTTCTCCGGCAAGAAGTGTTGGCAGTGTCACAAGATCGAGGGCAAGGATTTTGGCGCCGTCGAGCCCGGTAACATCGGGCCCGACTTGACGAGCATTGGGGCCATTCAGTCGCGCGAGTACATAATCGAGTCGATTCTTAACCCCGATGCCTTGATCGTGCCGCCGGTGGCGGATCATTCCCAGGACGGACGTTCGAAGATGCCCAGCTATGCCGAGCAGATCGGTGTCAGCGATCTTATGAGGTTGGCGATGTTCTTGTCGGTGCAAACAGGTACTCAAGCGCCGGCGACCAACGACGGCGCGGGGGCGCAGCCGTGAAAGTGACTAGGCGGTCGGTTCTTGACGCACTTCGGCACCCGCTGGGAGCGAGCACGGTCTTCATCGTCTGCTTTGCGCTCTTCCTGGAGTTTCTGCTGCCGTACCTGGGAGGCTGGCTGGCTGCGCAGGACTGGTTCTCGATTCGCTCAGGGCTGAGAAGCTCAGGCAAGGAAGTCCCCCTTTATATGACGCTGGCGGTGCTCGCCTGCTTTTGCTTCCTGACCTACAGCGAAGAGCGCTGGCAACGCTTCCAGGCGCCGGTGTGGGAATTCATGCGTTGGAAGCACCCGATGCGGGCTGCGGTGCTGTGCGTGGTGCCGGTGTTTGTCGCCGTCGTGGTTTTCTTGGGCGAGGCAGGTGGCGGTGCCGAGCCGGTCGCCAATCCGATCCGTCACCCCACGCCCCCCGACCAATTCTCCAAACTGAAGAACCCGTTCCGTCGCCCGAACGCTGAGATGCTGAGCGCATTCGACGAGGCACTGCGATCGGGACAGATCGACATCGAGGCCAGCACTGAGCCGCAGGTGGTCGCCTATGGCCGAGCACTGCAAAGCGGCAAGGCCAGTGAAGAGGATCGTCCAGCGGCTTTCCGCCGCCACGTTATCGAAGAGGGCCGCACGCTCTTCATGATCAACTGCCGCCCCTGTCATGGGACCAAGGCCATGGGGGACGGCCCCATGTCGGTGGGCCAGCGCCGCGAGCCGGCCGACTTCACCGGTGTGGAAACGATTGCGACACTGGTCGAGGGGGCGGTCTTCTGGCGCGTCAACCGCGGCGGGATCAAGCTGCCGCACGAAGGAGCGCCGTGGGAATCGGCTATGCCGCGCTGGGAAACCGACCTGTCTCAAGAAGAGATCTGGAAAATCATCATGGCCGAATACGACATTGCGGGAAATGCGCCGCGGGAGTCTGAGGGGCACGCCCAAGCAACGCCTACGGGCCAGGAGAGCGAGTAGCGGTGAGTGTGGTAGGCGCATTAGTGCGGACGGGGTTTCTAGCCGTGTTTGTTGCCGTAGTCATCGGGTTCACGGTCGGGGGCCGGCCCGTACTGGCGGCGCAGACTGCGCCGGCAAGTCCGGGTTGGCTCGAGATCGATGTGCCCACGCGACGGCCCGAGGCCACTCCCGAGGCAATGGCTGAGGGTAAGCGTATTTATAACTTCCGTTGCAGTGCTTGCCACGGTGTCACAGGCGAGGGTGACGGTCCGGTGGCGCAGTTCCTCGATCCGCGGCCACGCAACTTTACGTTTGCCAATTTCAAGTTCCGCACCACCAAGTTCAGTGAGCTTGCCCTCGACGAGGATCTTTTCCGGACCATCACCCGCGGGGTGCCGGGTACCGCCATGCCGTCGTGGATAACGCTACGCACCGACGAGCGTTGGAAGGTGGTTTACTACATCAAGACGTTTGCCGAGGATTTCTTCTCCGATCCCGATTTCGATCCCCGCCGCAAGGACGACGAGGGCGATGATTACGTGATCGAAATTCCTTCATTTTCGGCGTCGACTCCCGAGCTTGTCGAAGCTGGTAAGAAAGTTTTTGTGCGAGCCGGCTGCGTCGAATGTCACGGCAAAGAGGGCCGAGGTGATGGCACCTCGGCGGGTCGACAGTTTAACTACCTGAAGCAGCGGATCTTGCCGCGCGACCTTTCCAAGGGGTGGACCTACAAGGGGGGAAGCCGGGTCGAGGACATCTGGCGAACCTTAACAAGCGGACTTAACGGAACACCGATGCCGTCGTTCATTGGGTCGTTCGACAACGAAGACCCGAAACAAGACGAACGCGACAGAATAGCCGTTGCACATTACATTCGCTCCCTAGCTGTCGACGAAGGCGCAAGCGAGGAGACGCTTCTGAAGGTGCGCAAGGTCGAGGGTCCCATCCCGGCGGACCCGAGAGACCAGATTTGGGAGGGCGCCAACGAGATCCGTTTTCGGATGTTTGGCCAGGTAACCCGCAGGCCGCGTTGGCAGACCCCGTCGGTCGACCATGTGAGCGTACGGGCGCTGTATAACGACTCGGAGATCGCGATCCGGCTCGTTTACCACGATCGCACCGAGAACACCGAGCACAGGGACGCCGACATCGTTGCGGAGGATACGACCTACCCGGTCTTGGATGTGACCGACTACGAGCATAACCGGGTGCGCTTCCGCGATGCCACCGCTGTGGAATTTCCCGTGAAACCGCAGGAGGGAGCCAAACGTCCCTATTTCCTGTACGGGCAGATCGACAACCCGGTCAATCTGTGGCGCTACCGCGCCGACCGTGCCGGCGAGAAGGCATTTGAGGAACTGTCGGCAAAGGGTCCGGAAAAGATCAGCGTTCAGCCCGAGACCGATCAGGCGCTCAGCGGCGGCGTTTACTTCGAAGACGGACGCCGGCAGGTGGTCATCAAGCGTTCGCTGACGACCCCCTCGGCACGCACAGACGTTCAATTCGAGCCCGGCAGGTATATCCCATTTGTGGTCATGGCCTGGGACGGAGACGTCGGCGAGTCGGGTCTCCGCCACTCGCTGTCGTCTTGGTACAACCTGGTTCTGGAGGCCCCCATTCCTGAGCGCGCTTACGGGCTCGGCCTGGCCGGCTTTGTGCTGATGGCGGTAATTGAGCTGCTGCTGCTGCGCAGGGCGAGGTCCAGACATGTCTGAGGTTCGGCAGTTCGTGTCGCGAACCCTAGCCGCTCTACTCATGTTGGCGCTGCCGGCGCTGGCACTGCCGATGTTGGTGCACGGAGCCGAGGCGACGGTCGCATATCGCGATGTTCTCGGCTTGGATTCGCGCACCATTGTGTGGGTAGTTGCGGAGCTGCACCTGATGTTCGGAGCCTTCGTTCTCGGGGTTCCCATTTTTGCCGTGATAGTGGAGTTGGTCGGGAGCCGGACAGGAGACCAGCGTTTCGACAAGCTCGCCCATGAGTTCACCAAACTCCTGACAGCGGCCTTTTCCACCACTGCTGCGCTCGGCGGCCTGCTGGCGTTTCTGCTCATCGGTCTTTACCCGGGCTTCATGGTCCAGCTCGGAACGGTGATGCATGAGTCGTTCTACGTTTACGCGAGCCTGTTCTTCGCCGAGGCCTTTACGCTCTATCTCTATTACTACGGGTGGGAGCGGATGAGTTCGACGGACCGACGAGAGTCCGTTCTGCGAAAAGGCGCTTGGGTGGCAACGGCAATCCTGGGCGTGATCACGCTCGGGCTGATGCTGTTTGGTGGAGGTGAGGTACGTCACCTAAAGGAGCACGGCAACGAGATCGCCGCCCGCGCCGACGACCTCGCTGAAGAACTGACCTCGTTCATGGAGCAGACTGCGAGCAACGGAGGGCTTGGTCAGAGTTTCGACAAAGAAGCGCTCGAGAATGCCGTGAGCGAGGCAGCGAGCGCGACTCTCGCGTCAATCGGCGAGAAGGCCGTGGCTACTACACTGTCGGTTCTGGCCGAAGAGGTCAGCGCAGGGATAAGGGAAGAAATCGGGCCGGGGGGCGTGGGCGAGGCCGAACGCGCCGAAATCGCGCGCGCCGCGCGTGAGAAGGTCGCCGGGGCCGTGGACGAAGCGGCGGAACTGGTAACCGAAGTAGCCGCGTCGGTGCTGAAGGAGTCGCCTGCCGAAAATATATCCGAGGCGTTCTCCGCCGCTATGGCGGAAGCGGCCGCTGCCGAAAAGATAGAAGCGTACAACCGTGCGTCGAACGTCTCGGCAGGGCGCTGGTTTACCATCTTGAAGCTCTCGATCGCAACGATGGTCGCCTTCGGCTTCGCAAGTTACTTCACCAGCTTGAAGGCGCTGCATCTTTTCCTCGGACTGCTGCTCAACATCTTCGGCGTCGCACTGATGATGATCGCCAACTCGTGGGCGACCTACATGATGGCGCCCAACGGGATTAACGAAGTGACGCTCGAGTTCGCCGGCACAACTTGGGGCTCGATGAACAACGTGCTGTGGAACCCGATCAACATCCACCGCTTTATTGCCAACGTGGTTTTCGGAGGCTTTGTGGTTGCGGCCTACGCTGCGGTCAAATTCTTGGGCGCAGACAACGAGGCCGACAGAGCCCACTACGATTGGATGGGCTACATCGGCAATTTCGTAGGTATGGCGGCTGTGCTGCCATTGCCATTCGCCGGCTATTACCTCGGCCGCGAGATCTACTCTTTTAGCCCCATCATGGGCAACAACATGATGGGCGGTGTGTTCTCCTGGTCCTTTATCATCCAGGCGGTGCTCATCGGCATGCTGTTCATATCCGCCAACTACTACCTGTGGGTGGGCATGCAGCGCATAGACGGTGCCGAGCGCTATCGTAAGTACATACCCTGGAATACCGCAATACTCATCTTCAGCTTCGCAGTCTGGTTGACGCCGCACAATCTACCGCTATCGGGGACCGAGCGGGCGCTGATGGGGGGCGCTCAATATCATCCGGTGTTGAAGTACTTCGGCCTCATGCCGGCAAAGAACGCGGTCGTCAACTTCATCATTCTGTCGACGTTTTTTTCGTTCCTCATGTACCGGCGCGCGAACAAGGGCGAGGTGCGACCGTTCTCGCACCACGGGTTGTTGGGCAAGGGCGTGGTCGGCGCCGTTGCCGCGTTATGCATCGGACTGCTGCTCTATTACGTTTCAGCGATTCATCATCTCGATCTCAGCGAGTTGTCGATTCCGTTGAGCAACCGATGGGTCATGGATTGGACGGCCCGCGCCCTCATGATCGAGGCGCTGGCCGTGGTTCTGGTCGTTGCGCTGACGCTGAGCAACCGCGGTGTGCTCGGCCAGTTTATCTACTTCGGCATCACTGCGTTTCTGGTGACCGGGTTTCTCGGTGTCTGGGGATTCGTCACCATGGTCAACGCCAACGCATTCCTGCGTAACATCGCTGTCTGCCAAGTGCTGATGGTGCTGACCTGCCTGACCCTCAACACCACTCTCGACGTGTTCTTGTTCCGCGGTGCTCCCGAGATCGGCAAGATCCGTTGGGGACAGATTCCTCCCCGCAGTCAGTACGCCCTGATTCTTTGCTGTGTCTCGGTGGTGTTACTCATGGGGCTGATGGGCTACATCCGCTCCGCCCTGCGCGAGGACTGGCACATCTTCGGCGTCATGCGTGACACTTCCCTGGGGGCGGGCACGCCGACTATGGCCTACATGGCGTGGGTGGTGGGCGCCATAACGCTGCTCTTTTTCGCTTTGGTGGCATTCGTTTTCTGGCTTGGTGGGCTTGGCGACTCGAAGGCTTCCGTGCCCCAGGAGGCTCGGCCATGACCAGCCAGCTTCTCCTGATCATCGGCCCCTTTGCTGTCGCGGGTTTCGTGCTCGTGCGTTACGCACGGCGCTACGGGCCGTTTGGTAGCTTCGTGGCCACGCTCGTGCTCGGGACGGTCTTTTTCAAAGTCGTCTTTCCCGGAGTTGTATTGCCCGGTGGAACCGTCCTGCCCGGTATTGCCATGGTCGTGACCGGAGCTACCAACCCGCTTCCCGTTCCCGCCATGGCGTTCTGGAGCTACTTGGTATTGATCGCCATCGGCGCGTTGCTGGTTGCTTCCAATAACGACGCGTCGATGCGCGAGTTCGCGCGCCCGCTGGTGCTGTTACTGCGGGGCGATTTCAGCAAGACCGGCAGGGTATGCCGGCACGCAGTTCTGTGGGGGATAGTCCCTCTATTCGTGGGCGCGATGATCCTTAGCGGTTTCATGCCATCCGCGCGGGCGCCGCTAGAGTCGCGGTTGGCACACCCGACAATCTCTTATGACCCCGACCTGGTCAATCCGTTCAGACATCCCGACGACAGACGCCTCGCTGACTACGCGGCGGCCAACCATCTGGAGGATCTGAGCAAGGGAGAGGTCGTCTTGCGTTTCAAGGAGGCGATGCTTCAAGAGGGGCGCCATCTCTACGGCAAGAACTGCTCGCCGTGCCATGGAGGTAAGGCCGACGGTACCGGGGTGATAGCAAGAGGGCTGCGCTTGCGCCCCGCTGACTTCACCGATCCCGGTACTATCGCCACCCTCGTCGAGGGCTATGCTTTTCGGCGCATCATGGAAGGCGGCATTGGCTTGCCTGCTGCGGGCTCGCCTTGGGATTCGGCCATGCCGAGGTGGAAGAAAGACCTCAGCGAGCAAGAGGCCTTCAAGATTCTACTGGCCGAGTATGATCTTGCAGGCGTGTCTCCTCGTGTGCCCGAGAAGGCGGAATGAGAGCACCGATCTACAGAGCGGCTGCCGTCGTCCTCTTGCTCCTCTCGCCTGTAACGGTGCGGGCGCAGAGCGACGCTTGGGACATGGAGAGGCTAGTTGCGGCCAAACAGCGGTTCCCGGTCGACGATGCCGCTATCTCCGCCGGCAAGGCCGTCTACCTCAAGCATTGTGCATTCTGCCACGGAGACCAGGGTGCAGGGGACGGTGGCGGGGCGCCTAACTTCGATCCCCGGCCGAGGGACTTCACCGAGGGGCTCTTCAAGTTTCGCTCCACCCTAAGCGGGGAGCTTCCAACCGACGAGGATCTGTTCCGGACGATTTCCCGCGGCGTCCCCGGCACAGCCATGCCGGCGTGGGGGGAACCGCCATTCGTGTTGGCGGAAGAGGCGCGTTGGCAGGTGACTTATTACCTGAAGCAGCTTGCGACCGAGGACTTCGCCGACCCAGACTTCGATCCGTATGAGTATCTGGTCGAACTACCCCCCGCACCGCAATGTACGCCGGAGCGGGTGGCCGCGGGCAAGGCGGTCTTCTCGGACGAAAAGAAGGGCGGATGCATCAAGTGTCATGGTACTGCCGGAAGAGGCGACGGTAAGGAAGCCGGAACCCAGAGAGACGATTGGGGCGACGACATTCTTCCGGCCAACCTGACCAAGCCGTGGCGATACAAGAACGGTGACTCGCTGGGCGAGATCTTCCGCACTCTTTCTACCGGGTTCAACGGTACGCCGATGCCGGGTTACGCAGAGACGCTGGATGAGAAAGAGCGGTGGAACCTTGCCTGTTACGTCGAGTCGCTACAGATTGACGCTACTGGTGAAGGGCAGATCGTCCTGGTCGCCAAACGGCGCCAAGGCAAGCTTCCGGTAGATCCCAACGATCCTTTTTGGCACGAGCCGCCGCCGCTTGACGTTCCTTTGGCTGGCCAAGTCATCGTCACACCTCGCCATGTCAACGCGGCCGTCGACGCGGTCAGGGTGCGCGCAGCATTCAACGATGAGGAAATAGCTTTTCACTTCTCCTGGGACGATCGCTTCAAAAACACTTCGTCGCGAGAGCCGGAGCGCTGGATGCCGCCACTCGAAAGGGACGATGCGTTCGTGCATGCCCGTGAACTGTGGAAGCGGCGCAAGGATGACTTCCCGGACAAGCTTCAGATCCAGTTCCCAAGCAAACAGAACGACGGGGCGGCCAAGCCGTTTTTCTTCATGGGGGACTCGAGCAAGCCGGTTGCCCTGTGGACCTGGCATGCCGACTGGAAAGAGGATTCCGCTCTTCACGGTGGCCGCGTCGCCGAACAAGGCAACGCCGCCGGGTACGGCAAAGCGCCGGTCCCCGACGAGAGCGACAGCCAATCACTCAAGAGCCGGGCGGTGTTCGAAAACGGCAGATGGCGGCTCGTCATTGTGCGTTCGCTGACGACTTCCGATGTGAAAACGGACGTTCAGTTCGTGGCAGGCGCCTTGGTCCCTTTCGCCCTCCAGGCCTGGGACGGTGGCAACGGCGAGGAAGGGCTCTTGTGCTCTATTTCTTCGTGGTACTACGTGCTGCTCGAAGGTCGGACCGATCCGCGTGGATAC
The DNA here is from genome assembly GCA_036679605.1 of Gemmatimonadota bacterium. Lineage (GTDB taxonomy): Bacteria > Gemmatimonadota > Gemmatimonadetes > Gemmatimonadales > GWC2-71-9 > JAZDCZ01. The sequence continues at coordinate 11,636 of JAZDCZ010000160.1, read as the reverse complement.
GTCTGGGCGCTATGCGGCATGTTGCTGACGCTCGGTGGCACGACGCTGGCAGTGCGGAAAGCACGGAAACTAACATCAATGCTTGGGAGGACCGAAACATGAGAGTGAATGTATTGCACACGTTAGGACTATCGGCGATGATTTTGGCGCTGGCGGTTCTCACACCGGCAGTCGCGAGTGCGACATACGAAGCGATCGACGTAAGCGACGCAGGAACGGTCACCGGCAAGGTCACCTGGAAGGGATCGCCGCCGGCGGTTGCGCCCATGGCGATCAACAAGAACCCCGAAGTCTGCGACTTGGCCGGTACAGGCACGCGTGATTCGGTGCGACTGCAGGTGTCGGCATCGGGAGGGGTTGCCAATGCCGTAGTCTACCTAGAGGGCATCGAGAAAGGGAAGCCCATGGACACGTCCGAGCTGCGCATTGATCAGAAAGATTGCGGCTATTCTCCCCACATCACTGTCGCTCCGAGAAAGTCCAAGATAACGCTGAAAAGCTCAGACGAGATTCTCCACAACATGCACATGTTCGGCGCCGCCAACTACAACATACCGTTCCCCGACAAGAACGCGTTGCCGAAGACGTTCAGGAAATCGGGCGTGGTGCGGCTGCAGTGTGATGCCGGACACGGTTGGATGAGCGCCTATGTTCACGTTGTCGATCATCCCTACTACGCCGTGACCGACGCGGAAGGGAACTTCGAGCTGACCGACGTGCCGCCAGGCAAGTACACGGTCAAGATGTGGCATGAGCACTGGAAGGTGATCAATGAGATCACGAAAGAGGGTGAGGTTGTGGCCTACGAGTTCGCCGAGCCGATCGAACTAGATCAGGCGGCGGAGGTCACCTCTGGCGGCGTGGCGAAGGTGAACTTCGCTCTGTCGGAGTAGGGCAGGAGTAGGGCAAGAGTAAGACAGGATAGCCGGCGGCAGGCCACTGTCTGCATGGTTACCACCGAGGCTGAGGAAAACGATGAACGGGCCGTTTGTAAAGGTTGTTCTCTTTGTCGTGGCGATTGTTGCTGCCTTCGTCTACATCGGCGAAACCCTCACCGAGATCTCGGGCTCGGGGAGTGTCGCCGTCATCGGCGGCGAGATCTCGGAGGCGGCTGGAGAAGCGATCTTTCTCGGCAAGGGCAAGTGCTACACCTGTCACTCCTTCGGTTCGGAGGGATCGGCGGTACGGTGCCCCAACTTAGGCGTTTTCGGAGAGAAGTTTGGCGAACCGGTAGGCGTGCGCGCTGCGCACCGGCGAGCGGACGAGGGACTGACCGCTGTCGAATACATAGTCGAATCTATTTACAACCCTAACGCCTACGTTGTTGAAGGCTATCCTAAGGACTTGATGAAGCCGATCAACCGGCCACCTATCGCCCTGAGCGACGACGAAATCGCCTCCGTTATCCTGTACCTGCTCGCCAAGAGTGAGGTCGAGATGGAGGAGGGAACAGCCGCAGATATCCACACGGCACAAGAACCGTTCGCTTCGGGGGCCGTCGAAGTGGCCGCAAGCGGAGGGGAGTTTGACGTGCCCGAGGGCGATTCTGTTGAAGGTAGGTTCGCCTTTCAAGAGCTGGGGTGTTTCCAGTGCCACGAAGTGGAAGGTGTGTCGTTCGTCGAAGGATATCGGGGCGGCATCGGCCCCGAACTTACCGCCATCGGGGCGATTCAAACGCCAAGCTACATCCTAGAGTCGATCATTAATCCCGGCAAGGTCATCGTCGCCGATCCGCCGGGTGTGGAGCCTGGCGGTGAAGGCAGTTACCGCAGCGGAGAAGGGATAACCAAGATGCCCGAGTTTCATGACGTCATGACGGTGCGGCAGCTTCTCGACATCAGCGCATTTCTCGCGACTCTCGATGGAAAAGACGAAAACACCGCCTTGTATGGCGGATGAGGATACGGATCATGCGTCGGTCGTCAGCTGCAGCCGAGTCCTACAGGAGAAAACATCGTGTACAATAATATATACGTGGCAGTGGACAACTCTCCACTGTCGACCTCGGGCATTGATGTCGGAGTACTGCTGGCGGACTCGTTCTCCGCTCATCTCGTGGGCAGTCACGTCTATGCCGCACAGTTGCACGACCGTCGTTTCCGCCAGATGGAAGGCGGACTGCCGGAAAAGTTTCGTGAAGAGGAGGAGCTGAATCGCCAGCGCGATGTTCACGACTCTCTGATCACGAAAGGGTTGGAACTCATCACCGACTCCTACCTCACGGTCTTTGAGCGCCGGTGTCGGCAAGCAGGCATCTCTTTCGAAGCGCGTTCGTTGGAGGGTAAGCATTACGTCGAACTGCGCAGAGACATAGCGAAGCTCTCGAGTGACCTCGTCATCATCGGCGCATTGGGATTGGGGGCGGTCGACGAAAGCGTGATCGGAAGTGTCTGCGAGCGCGTTGTCAGACACGTCGGTGTCGATGCTCTCGTCATCAAGAACGAGATCAAGCCACGGGAGGATTCTCGCTGCCAACCGCTCATAAGCGTCGCGGTTGACGGCAGCGACCGTTCCTTTGGCGGCTTGATAACCGCTCTGGACCTTTCGGTGCAACTGGACCTCGAAGTGGAAGCGGTGTCGGTTTTCGATCCGTTCTTTCATACCGTCGCTTTCCGATCGATCGCGAATGTCCTCTCCGAAGAGGCCGGCAAGGTCTTCCGTTTCGAAGAACAGGAGCAACTCCACGAAGAGATCATCGATTCGGGTCTTGCGAAGATTTACAAGGCTCAGCTCCGCGCGGCCGAGAAAATTGCCGAGAAGAAGGGACGCACGATCAAGACTCGACTCCTGGCGGGCAAGGCGTTTTCCACGATTCTGAGTTACGTCGAGGAAGAGCGTCCGTGGGCGCTCGTCGTTGGTCGCAGCGGCTTGCACTCCGAAGAGGGAAACGAGCTTGGCGCCACCGCGGAAAATCTACTGAGGCTCGCTAAGTGTAACGTTCTGCTGACCGCATCCGCTTTCACGCCACCCGCCGAGGAACTTGCAGAGGATACTACGAGCTGGACCAAAGAGGCTGAAGCGCGGATGACGCGCGTTCCGGGTTTCGTTCGCGGCATGGCGCGGAAGTCGATCCTCGATTTTGCACGGGAGGAAGGCCACACGGTCATCACTTCCGACATCGTTGATAAGGCTGTAGCATCTATCCTGCCTGCTTCGGCCCAGGAAGCGATGGGGATGATCGCCGAGGTCGGTAAAGGCGGCCATTCCGAGGACGAGACCGGCGCTGCACGACCGCTGGCTTGGTCGGTCAAGGCGAACAGCCGCTTGGCGCGTATTCCTGCCGGCGTTATGCGCGACGCGATGAGAGATCGAATCGAGGCGTCCGCGCATGAGCAGGGAAGCTCAAAGGTCACTTTGAAGATCGTCGAGGAGGCCGTCGCCGCAGGCCGGCAGACCATGGCGAAAAGCATGGAGCAGCTTCAACCCGACACGCGGGTCGACCAGACCGGGGAGGGTGCAGGGCTCAATGCGGACAGTCATGGGTCCGGGACCGCAGAGCGCCGCTGCCCTGTTGCAGGCATGTCCAACGTGGCGCCCGCGACTGGACTGGACTGGACCACTGAGGCCATGCGTCGCCTGGAGTCGGTGCCCGAGGGATTCATGCGAGAGATGACCCGGGCACGTGTTGAGGCGTTCGCTGGCCGCAAAGGCTGGTCGCAGATCACCCTGGAGGTAGTCGAAGAGAAGCTCAGCGGCTGGAACGAGCACAGCCGCCAAGCCGAAGCCACTTTGCCGTGGGAACCCGACGTGAAAGCGCGCGTGGAACGAATCCCGGCAGTTGTCAGGGGTCAGATCATCCTGGAGGTGGAGCAAGTTGCCGTCGAGGAAGGAAGGGAGAGCGTAACTTCAGAGTTCTTCGACGGGGTCGTTCGCAAGTGGACCGAGGGAGGGATGGAATTCCATCACAAGAAGGGCGTGGAGAAAATCAAGGGTCCGGAGGAAACCGCATGCGAACTTCCCTCGGAGTTCCTCAAATGGCAACTGGCGACACGCTCGAGGGTCTTCGACAAGATCAAAGAGCGCCACTCCGTCGAGTTCTTCAACGCTCATCTGCCTGTCGTCAGCACTGTTCAGGGCGGTGCAGGACAGTTTCGCATACATTCCTCCACCAAAGGCACCGGACTGTTGCCCAAGGACGAATATCTCGACTACTACCTGGGCCTCATCGCCGAGTGTCTAGAGCGGATCAAGGGGCGGCCCTTCGACGAGACCGCCGGAGAGAGAATCGCTGTCGCGCGGGAGTTCTACGCCAACCCCGATCATATCGACCGTCGCAGGCTCGGCCTGCTCGAGATCTTCAGAGGCCAGACCTTCAAGAACCTTTCCGAGAATCCCCAGGCCACCGTTCTTTATACCGGAACATGGAAGGGGTACTTCAGCCTGCAGATCAACTGCATCGCCGAGATCATTGCTCCGGGGGATCCGTACTTCCGGTTCTTGTACGGCATGCGCCAGCTCTTCGAGTATGAAAGGTTCCACATTCATCAACCTGCCTACGCGCTTGGCTATCTATTTTGGGCCCAGGAAGCCTTCGACAAATCGCCGGTGATGGGCAAAGCGGGTGCCAAGATCGCCGGTGCTAGTGCCGGCTGAGGACGGACCAGCCGTCGTCGTCGTGGGCAGTACCTTACATGCAGTCTCCTGGAACCTGACGCAGCGCTGCAACCTTCGCTGCGAGCACTGCTATTTGAATGCCACGGCGCGAGCGGCCGCCCATTCAGAGCAGCTCACAAGGGAGGAATGCCACGAGGTCGTTTGCCAACTCTCCGAGATCAATCCACGGTTGTTCCTCATTTTGACCGGTGGTGAGCCGCTGCTGCATCCATACTTACGTGACATCGTCGCCGACGCGGCCTCCTTCGGCATGACGGTGGTCTTGGGAACCAACGCCACGCAGATTACCGAAGGGGTAGCCGCGGATCTCAAGGAAGCGGGTCTCAGCGGAGCCGGCGTCAGCCTCGACTCGGTCGAGCCCTCGCTACACGATCAGCTACGGGGCGTCAGTGGAGCGTGGCGGCGCGCGATGGACGGGATCGAGGCGATGCGAAAAGTCGAGCTCGATTTTCTCGTTCAAACTTCGATTTTCTCCTGGAATCGTCACCAGCTGGCACCCATGGCTGAACTTGCGCGAGATCTGGGAGCGACGGCCTTGAATCTTTACTTCTTGGTGTGCACCGGCCGTGGGCAGGAGTTGACGGATCTTTCACCCGTCGAGTACGAGGCTGCGCTGGAAGCGATCTACTTGCTGCAAGAGCGCATGAGGGGGGAACTCCTCATAGGCGTGAAATGCGCGCCGCACTACAAGCGCATTGTCCATCAGCACGATCCGGACTCGCCGTTCCTAGCCTCGTATCAGGGCGGCTGTCCGGCCGCGACCCACTATTGCCGCATAGACCCATCGGGGCAGGTGACGCCGTGTCCTTACATGCCCGCCGACGGTGAGAGTCTCCGGGAACGGCCACTCGCGGAGATCTGGGAGCGCTCGCCGCGCTTCGTCGAGTTGCGCGCTCGCCGCGCATTGGATGGACGCTGCGGAGACTGCGAGTTCAACGAGCTTTGCGGGGGCTGTCGTGCTCGGGCCTTGGCTGTGACGGGGGAGGCGATGGCTGAAGATCCATCATGCGTTCACCAGCCGCAGGTGAACGATGGGCCGAGCAGGGTCCGTGTTAGTGAGGACCGGACCTTTGGTCTCGAAGACGAGCCCTCGCTGTCCTGGAGCGTGGAGGCCTCGGAGCGTCTCAGTAAGGTGCCGTCGTTCATTCGAGGGATGGCCATTCGTGGCGTGGAGAAAGCCGCAAGGGAAGCCGGGCTCGGAACGGTCACGGTGGAGCTGATGCAGCAGGTTCGGCGGCAAAGCATGGCCAGTGGCGGAGGGTTACCGCAGCCTGGACGAGTCGACCGAGGGCTGGTCTCGGACGCCGTTACGTGGAGCGAAGAAGCGCGCAGACGAGTGGAGGACGCGCCTGCTTTCGTCCGCCCCGGAATCGTCAAGCTCATGGAGATCCGCGCGCGCACACGAGGCCATGCCGTGATCGGCTCGGACTTTCTAAGCGAAATTCGCAACGAGTCCATGCTGCGGGTGGCGAAAGTCATCCGGCGTTTCGGATTCGAGGAACTAACCGAAGAGGCCTTCACGGAAGCAAAACACCGGATGAGAAAGAACGTCAACAAGGTGGGAGTCATTGGACAGATCGAGGGGTTCTTGGCCGACCGAACGACCAAGAACCGCGAGATCCTCGATAAGTTTCGCCGTTACCTGGACGCGGTGCCGGCAAAGGGCCTCCCCTGGACACCCGAGGCACTTGAGTGGCTTGGCCAGGTTGCCGGCTCTGAAGACGAGCTGAAGACCCGAATCGAGCGCCATGCTCGTCAGGTCAAGGCCCCGGTGGTGTCCCTGGAGTTGATTCAAGAGCTGAGAACATCAACGTAGTGGCCGGCGGCCCATCGAACCCCAGACCAACGCTCGAGAATTGAACTACCGCCGAGACCACTGCTTCGCGTTCAGTCCGCATCTCGGGATGCCGTAAGCCGACGCAGCAACTGTGCGCTGCGTCGATGACGCAGGTGGGCGCGAGCACTCAGAAGAATCAAGACGAGAACGACAGCACGAGCACCACTCCAGTGTCCGGACAACGACCAGTAGGTCGTGAGCGCGGTCGCTACCAGCAGATTAATGATCACTACAACCCGGAAGCGCTGTTCCCCACGCAGCATGCGGTCGAGATGCGCTACGTCCGTCTCCGTGAGCTCGACGGTCCCATCGGGCCATGCTGCGGACAACGCCCCTTTCTTTTCCCCTTGCTTATTTCCCGCCTGTCCCATGCCGATGACACTATCGCGTGCGATCGGCCGCTTCGAACGCCGCTATGCCTTTGGCCTTGCGGACCTGCAGTTGCAGTAGAGTTCTACGCGCCAGGATCCGATCTCCATCGAGCAGCTCCACTGTAACCGGGCCCCCGCTGCTGGCGTCGTCAGGGTAGAGGAAGAGCACGAGGGTGTGCTCGAGGTCGCGGTAGCGACGGTGGTCGATGGAAGTGCGGATCTGCGTCTCGGCTGCGGACTTGCGCTTTGCTGCCAGCTCGAACTCTGCCCGGTTGATAAGCGCGAAAGCCGATGGGAACGTCACGCGTAGCGTATAGGCCGGCTTCGCGGTGAAGCGCACGTGCGCTTCGATCTCCAAGCGATAGATCGCGCGTTCCTCGTTGACTACGTCCCAATGCGGCGGGTCCACTTGCAGGACTTCTTCATGAAACCACTGATTTTCCAACAAAACGATCTTTTCCGCGAGGTTGAACGCCACGTCAAACCAGATGCCGACCACGATGAGGCAGACTGCCACCACCAGCCGCCCGACCCATCGCCGGGGTGTTCGCTTCTGCGGTCGATCGCCCATTGACCTCGATGTCCCGTAACCGACCCTCAGCGACGACCTATCACGAACGCCGCCTAGGAGGCAGACCCCGGCAACACATTCAGGGTCGTGCCTGGTTGGCGCGACCCTATTATGACGGCGGCTGGACAGGTGTTGGCCAAAAAAAGAGTAGAAGGTCCTAAATAGCGTGACAAGGGTCACGGGGTCGGTTATTTAAGGACCATGTCTCTAGGGATTTCGGCGCCTGCACAGTATGCGATCCGGGTGCTCGTGTATATGGCCGGACGTAGCGCATCGGAGAGTCTACGGGTGCGCGAGATAGCCGATGCCGAGGGGATTCCTTATCCTTTCTTGGCCAAGCTTGTGGGCGACTTAGTCCAGGCAGGCTTCCTCGACTCCTTCCGGGGGCCCAGGGGCGGCGTCCGTTTGGCCCTGCCACCACACAAGATAACGGTTCTCGAGGTCGTCGAGTCGGTCGACGGCGTGGGGTCGATGGAGCAGTGTTTCCTCGGCCTGGCGGCTTGTTCCGATCTTAAGCCGTGTCCCCTGCATGAATACTGGAAGCCCATGAAAGCACGCCTGGTCTCGGGGTTGGCCTCGGCGACCGTGGCCGACTTGGCTCGGGTCGCAGTGAGCAGAGTCTCGTAAGCGTCGGCTAGGGTATGTGGAATAAAATTGACATGCACTCTATTTATGAGTTAAGGTTTATGAGTTAAAGGTCGTAAATTAGGAATTTTAATCTTAATGAGTGTTTTTCCTAATGTTGAGGTGAGCCAGTGGACATGAAGATTCGAAGACGAGTACGGGTGGTCAGGTGGGTAGTCGGGATCGGTCATGCCTGCGACGCGGCTACATGGCAGAAACCGGGCGATGTGTCCGCGACCGTTGACTCACACTCAATTTCACGCAGCAACGTCGGGGGCTACCACAGTCAGGGCGCGGACAAACCGGAGGTTTAAGCAATGGATCGAATCTCACGACGCGGTTTTTTGAAGATCGCAGGGTTGACCGGGGTGGCGGGAGCAGTCTTTACGTCACCAGCTTACGCTTTTCTGAAACCGATCGTAGGTATTGACAATCCGCTGGATTTTTATCCGGATCGTGGCTGGGAGGAGGTGTATCGGAACCAGTATCGTTACGATTCTTCGTTTACCTTCGTCTGTTCACCTAACGACACGCATTCCTGCCGGGTGAGGGCGATTGTACGAAACGGCATTGTCACCCGCACAGAACAAAACTACGACATCCAGAAATATCAAGACCTCTACGGCAACAAAGCTACGATCAACTGGAATCCTCGCATGTGTCCGAAGGGTTTCACGATTGCCCAACGGATTTACGGGCCGAATCGTCTCAAAACTCCCGTTGTGCGTAAGGGCTGGCGAGAATGGGCGGAAGACGGCTACCCTTATCTGACTCCGGAACTCAAAACCAAATATAAATTCGACAGTCGTGGCACCGATGAGTTGCAACCCGCCGAGTGGGACGACGCTATGAAGTTGGTAGCGGCCGGGTTCGTGGCTATCGCGAAGCAATACAGCGGTCCGGAAGGCGCCAAGCGGTTGCTGGACGAGGGGTACCCTCCCGAGATGGTCACCCGAATGCAAGGTGCCGGAACCCGCACCCTAAAATTCCGTGGTGGAATGGGCCTGCTGGGTGTTATCGGGAAGTTTGGGATGTACCGTTTCTCGAACATGATGGCCCTTGTCGACACCCATGTTCGTGGCGTCGACGAGAAGGAAGCCAAGGGCGGTCGGAACTGGGACAACTACACCGAACACGGCGACCAGGCGCCCGGCCACCCTTTCGTCCACGGCTTGCAGGCCGCCGACTGCGATTTCAACGACCTGCGAAACACCAAGCTCCACATCCAAGTGGGGAAAAACTTGGTGGAAAACAAGATGCCCGACTCCCACTGGTTCATCGAATCGATAGAGCGTGGAGCAAAGGTCGTCGTGATTACCCCGGAGTACAGTCCTCCGGCAACCAAGGCCGACTACTGGATTCCGATCCGGCCGTCATCCGACGCTGCACTGTTTCTGGGAATCACTAAAATCCTGATGGACAGCGGCCGCTACAATGCTCCGTTCGTTAAGGAATTTACCGACTTTCCGCTTCTCCTTCGCACCGACAACCTAGAGCGAATCGACGCCGCCGATCTCTTTGCCGACTACCAGCCGGGGCTGAAGGCCAGCGGTCCGAGCTTCAAGGAGCAGGGGCTGACGCGCGAGCAGTACGAGAAGCTCGGAGATTACGTAGTCCGCGATGCGGGTGGTGAGTTCAAGGCCATCACGCGCGACGAAATCGGCTCAGCCATGAAGGACCGAGGCATCGACCCCGTCCTCGAGTGGAAAGGCACAGTGAAGCTCGTCGACGGCACGCAGGTCGAAGCCATGACCGTCTGGGAAGCCTACAAGATCCATCTTAAGGACTACGACATCGACACCGTCGCCGAGATCACGCAGGCCCCGAAAGCTCTCATCGAGCGACTGGCCGAAGACATTGCCACCACCGACCCGGTTGCGGTTCACGTCGGCGAGGGAATCAACCACTGGTTCCACGCTACTCAGGTGAATCGGGCCACCTACCTGCCGCTGATGCTGACCGGCAATATCGGCAGACCCGGCGCCGGCTCTTTCACCTGGGCCGGTAATTACAAGGCTGCCAACTTTCAGGCCGCTCCCGGGGTGGGCAAGGGGCTCGGCGCCTGGGTGGCCGAGGACCCGTTCAAACCCGATCTGAGCAGTCGCACCAAGGGGAAAGACGTCCCGGTCAAGGGCTACGGGCTCGATGAAAGTGCCGCCTATTGGCCGCATGGCGACCATCCACTGATCGTAGATACGCCCAAGTATGGTCGCAAGGTTTTCACCGGCGCTACTCATATGCCGTCGCCGACTAAGGCGTTTTTCTATACCAACGTCAACCACATCAACAACTCCAAGTGGGCGTATAACGTCATCAAGAACGTCATCCCCAGGTGCGCGATGATCGTCGGGAGCGATATCGAGCTCAACGCTACCACTGAATATTCCGACGTTGCTTTCCCTGCCAACTGGTGGATGGAAACCGAGACCCAGGAAATCACCTGCTCTTGCTCCAACCCTTTCTTGCAGATCTGGAAAGGCAGCATCGACTCGCAGTTCGATTCGCGAGACGACGTGATCATACTTGCCGGCGTGGCAGAAAAGTTGGGCGAGTTGCTCGACGACGGCCGCTTTGCGAAATACTGGAAGTTCGCACTCGAGAAAAAGACCGAGGTCTACATCCAGAGGCTTCTGGATGCGTCAACGACGACGTCCGGTTATAAATTCAAGGACATCATCGAGGGCAAGCACGGTGAGCCCGGCGCGGCGCTCATGCTTTTCAGAACATATCCGCGCATTCCGTTCTGGGAGCAGATCCGCGAGGATAAGCCGTTCTTCACCGATTCTGGCCGGCTGCACAGTTACTGCGATATTCCCGAGGCGCTAGAGTACGGAGAGAACTTCGTCGTGCACCGCGAGGGGCCCGAGGCGACGCCCTATTTGCCCAACGCGATCGTGTCCAGCAATCCTCTCGTACGTCCCGAGGACTACGGAATTCCGCTTGATGAAATGGATGCCGAGGCGCGTCACGTCCGCAACGTGAAAATGCCTTGGGCCAAGGTCAGGAATACCAAAAATCCGCTCTGGGAGGACGGTTTCAAGTTCTATTGTTTGACACCGAAGACCAGGCACACCGTCCATTCCCAATGGGCCAATGTCATGTGGCACCGGGTGTGGGCGAGCAACTTCGGTGACGCGCTTCGCGAAGACAAGCGGTTGCCAGACTCGGGAGACCACCAGCTTCACATCAATCCCGAGGCCGCCAAGGACCTGGGAATTAGCGATGGGGACTGTATCTACGTGGACGCGAACCCTGCGGATCGTCCCTACAAGGGCGCCGACCCGAAGGATCCATTCTACAAGGTCGCGCGTTTGGATCCATTCTACAAGGTCGCGCGTTTGATGCTGCGGGCTAAGTACAATCCTGCGTACCCGTATCACGTGGTGATGATGAAGCACGGGACGTGGATCGCCACGGAGAGGACGGTCAAGGCCCACGAGACACGTGCCGATGGGCGAGCCTTGTCGGAAACCGGCTACCAGGCCAACTTCCGCTACGGGTCGCAGCAGAGCATTACGCGCGAGTGGGCGATGCCAATGCATCAGACCGACACCCTGTTTCACAAATCCAAGATCGCCCCGAAGTTCATCTTCGGAGGAGAGGCCGACAACCACTACAT
>JAZDCZ010000016.1:0-2417 GCA_036679605.1 Gemmatimonadota bacterium | reverse complement strand
ATCGTCCTGGACGCATTGCCATAGACGCATCTGGCAACGTGTATGTGACGGGCCGCACTAGTGACAACGTTTTCCAGATCGCGCCGAGTGGTGTGATCACCAGGGTCATTGATTCTACGGGCGACGGAGAGGGAAATCTGTTTGGTAGCCCCTCCGGTGTCGCTGTAGACGGATCTGGCAACGTGTACGTGGCGGGAGCTGGTAGCGACAACGCCTTTCGGATCACGCCGCCGGTCCCGGTGGTTTGCCCTGCATCACCTGAATCTTCCTGCTTGGCTGCCGAGCAGGCCAAGCTCGAATACAGCACGAAATTCACCGGCAAAGAAAAGATGAAAATGCAATGGAAGAAAGTCTTAAGTGCTACCACTCAGGGTGATTTCGGCGATCCGGCAACCAGGTTCACTAGTGTGATGCTTTGTATCTATAATGACGTAGGCGGTCTGGTGCAGGGCTTTGACGTTGATCGCGCCCGTCATCTGTGTGCTGGAAAGCTTTGCTGGAAGGCGACGAAGGGCAGAAAGGGCTACCGGTACAAGGACAAAGACAACTCGATCGACGGTATCTCCAAGATAGGCTACGTTTCGGGGGATGCCGGCAAGGGCAGGGCGGATGCCAGAGGCAGGAACAACGCCGCCAAGGGCCAGACTGCGCTTCCGACCGGGGTCGTCTTGTCACTTACGGGTAATACGTCTCCCACGATCCAGATGCTGACGAGCAATGGGCTGTGCATCGGCGCAACGATGAGCGAGGTAAAGAGGGACGACGGTCTGCAGTACAAGGCGCAGCTGAAGTAGTGCTCTATTGGTAGCGAAGCGTGTTCGTCGTCAAAGCATTCTGCACCGAGTAGGTCGCATGTTAGGTCGCGCTGCAGGTCCGTCAGGCTAGCGACCAGGCCTTCCAGCGCCGAACCTGGAGTAACGTCTCGGCATCCCACGGTGCCGGGGCGTTCTTGTGTCTGCGCTATGACAGTCCACTTGGACCGATTCCGAAGTCGCACGAATCTACGCGAGGGGACCCTTTCCTAAACTAGCTCGCCTCTCGGTGCGTGGTCGCGTCAGCGAAACCGTCGTTGGCTGCAATTGCTGCTGCATATCCGCTCAGGATTCCTAATCCTGGTGTCGCATGTTCGAGTCATGCCGGGGGCACCAAACGGGTACCTCCCAATCCCCTTTGTTAGGTACGCGCCGCAGGGTGGGTAGTACTGCTGTAGGCTTGCTTACGACGCATGTAAGCAAGCCTCGTTCGACTTGCACGGTTAGCAGTGGTCGAGTCTTCTCTGTTCTGATAATCAAAGCCCGTCGCAAGCCGATATTGAGAAAGTTCCGGCGACCCCGGTCGCTATACCGCCTGCAAAATAAGGTGATCGCGCGACCCGCGGCGTGGCATGGAGGTTGCAAGTTGCTAATATACGGTGGATAAAAAAGAGTCTGACGCTAATTTAGATCACAATCGATGTGCTGCGGAATGTGTGATGGTCCACCTTTAGGAGGCCGAGCATGGTGACTTCGATGAAGATAATCTTGACGATAGTCTTTTGTCTCTCCTTGACGATTGCGGTCAACCCCTCGTGGGCTGCCAAAGGCGACTGCGGTCAGCCGACAACCAGCGGAGTCGGCCCGGTTGCCACCGATTGCCTGGGTATATTGCAGACCGGCGTTGGCGGTCAGGTGTGCACTCACGACTGTCTTTGTGACATCGACGGTAGCGGCGCGGTCGTGGCTACCGATGCCCTGGGTTGTCTGCGTCACGCGGTCGGTCAGGACTTTCCTCTGGTGTGTAGCCAGTGCGGTGTTCCGGTCTTGGAAGGGCTCGATCCCAGCAAGCCCGAGATTCTTCCGCTCACCGTGCAGGCCGTCTACAACGACGACACCATGTTTTTCCACATGAGCTGGCAGGGTGACCGCGGAGATACTCACGACTACGTCCACTTCACCAATGGCGCCTGGCAAGATGAAGGTGCACCTCGTCGAGAAACTCAATCGACGATCGACAACGATCCCGCGCGCGGACCGACCAATCGTACGACCAATATTTACGAGTCGCGGTTGACGTTCATGGTCGACGACCCGAGCGGGCCGAATGCTGTTCCCGGCTTCGGTCAAATGGGCTGTTTCCTGACTTGTCATGACAACAGCCGCGCTATGCCTTTGTGGGATGCGGTTGCGGATCTGACCAAATATCTGAACGACGGCACTGCCGGTTCGCTGGATCTTTGGCATCGACGATTGCATCGTGCCAACCCCCTCGGGGCCAGCGACGATCAATTCGTCAGCACGATTCCTCCCGGAGGTACCACGGGCGGACGGATTCGCGATGCGGGTACGAGCCCGTGGCAGACCAATAGCATACAAGGTGACGGCAACCCCAAGTACGCGCTTGATCCGGCGACCACAGGCGGTCGCTATGCCTTCCCGTTC
>JAZDCZ010000159.1:0-2243 GCA_036679605.1 Gemmatimonadota bacterium | reverse complement strand
AAAAAAGGGCGGCCCCCGTAACGGGGACCGCCCTTTTGAGCTTGCAGCCCTAGGAAAGGCTTGTCTTAGTTGCCACCGCCGCTGCTAACACCCATGGCCCCAAACGGGCTGCTGTTGGCGTCGGAGATGACGATGCTGAGCAACTCGAGGCTCGAGCACTGCGGCAGTGCCGAACCGAAGCCGAGTAGGTCGAACAAGGCCGAGTTGGCCTGGAAGCTACCCTTCAGGCCACCCTTCTTGGCCGGCGGGAACTTGAAGGAAACCGGGAAGTCGATGGCCGTGTGGGCCCCACCGTTTACGCGGTCATCCAAGGTCGCACGCGTAAAGGTGTTCAGCTTCCAAAGGCCTTCAGGTTGGGACTGGTCTTCCTGGATCAGCGTGGTGGTGTCGGACTCACGGACGTCTTTACACTTCACCTTGAGGCTGGTCAGGTTGCACTCGTCCTGCGAATCATCCGGGAAGCACTTGTTGGCTGTGCCGCCGCCTACGGGCTGGGCTGTGGCTACTTTTTCGCCGATCTTGATCGAGCAGGCGCCCTTGGGGCCGTACACGAAGCTTGAAAGCGGTGCCGCCGGGAAACAAGCGTCCGTATTGGTCGCGCCCAGGAAGCTGTTCGGCGACGCGAAGGTCGAACTGCCACCGCAAGTGCCTTCAACGACTTGGCCTTGGCTGAACTATCATAGGTGCAAGGCGGGTCGCCGTTAGGGCTAGGATCAGCGATCGCAGACCCGGCAAACAAGCCGGAGACCATGAGAGCTGCTGCAAAAACAACTAATTTTTTCATTACTATTTCTCCTCCTCAGAGACTATACCGTTCTCGGGCTGCTTTGCTCAACCGAGGCAGATTGCTCTGTCTGCGGCTCCCAAGCCGGTCTTGTTTTGGTCGCCCCTTCGTTGGTGCGCTTCGGTGTTTCGCAGAGAAACCCCTGGCGCCCCTTTGTCCGGGATGGCCTTGCCATAGGTTATAGAGAGCCACCCGGCGTCTTGTCAAGGTAAAAACCGACAAAGCGGGGCACCGCCTCGGCCTTCAGCCAAATTTACCCGAATGGGGGGCAAGCAGGGGATGTTCGATCGACTCATTGCCCCTCGAATGCGGGTGAAGCCCCTTAGGATGTGGGTGAACGCGTTGGCTCGGCTGCCTTGTTTGCGTGGTACCGCTTGGGGGGGTCTCCATCATTATTTTAGGATACCATAAGAGGTAAGGTGGCTAAGATGCCTCTCAGGTGGAGGTGGAACGCCCTAGAGACGGAGTCCGGGTGAAACTGATCGTCCAAATACCCTGCTACAAAGAGGAAGAAACCCTTGCCGAGACCTTGGCGGCCATCCCCAGGCACATCGACGGCATCGATACGATTGAGACCCTCGTTATCGACGACGGCAGTCCCGACCGCACCTATGAGGTAGCCATCGAGGCCGGTGCCGACCACATCGTTCGCAATCAGGTAAACCAAGGCCTGGCGCGTGCTTTCTCGGTGGGGCTCGATTACGCCCTGAAACACGGTGCCGACATCATCGTCAACACCGATGCCGACAACCAGTACAATGCCGATTGCATTGCAGCTCTGATCGCGCCGGTTCTCCGTGGCCAGGCCGACATCGTCGTCGGCAACCGCAACCCCAGTCGCCTCGAGCACTTCAGTCCCATCAAGCGCTGGCTGCAGGGCTTCGGCTCCTGGGTGGTGGGCCGTCTGTCGGGAACGCGAATACCTGATGCCGCCAGCGGTTTCCGCGCCTTCTCGCGTGAGGCTGCCATGCGCATGAACATAGTCTCCGATTTTACCTACACTTTGGAGACGATAATCCAGGCCGGCAAGAAGCAGTTGTCGATCACCCACGTCGATGTCGACGTGAACCCTCAGTCGCGGCCCTCGCGCTTGTTCTCCTCGCCGCTTTCCTACGTGGTTCACAGCGTATCGACCATTATTCGTATTTATGCCTTGTACGAGCCTCTGTGGGTTTTCTCGCTCATCGGCTTCGTCCTTCTCATGGCCGGCGGCGTCCTCGGCCTACGCTTCACCATTGATTACCTCGCCACCGGCGGCGAAGGTCACATACAGTCGTTGATACTCGCCGCCGTCCTCGTGCTCGGTGGTTTTCAAACTATCTTGACCGGGCTTCTGGCCGATCTAGTCGGCTCCAGCCGTAGAATGCTCGAAGACACCATGCTGCGCATCCGGCGTCTCGAACTCAAAGACTTCGAGTGATGCGCGCGTGCCTGTTCGGCACATACAACCGCGGCCACA
>JAZDCZ010000158.1:0-5480 GCA_036679605.1 Gemmatimonadota bacterium | reverse complement strand
ATGTTACGCTTGTTTTGGGACTAATAGCCCGGCGAAAGTGACGAAGCTACGTAAGCTTGCACGAGGTACTCCCCGTGACGGCATTTATGGAACCACGTTAGTTTGCGGGGAAGGGGAGTCCCGTTTCTCGGTTCAGATGACGTGGTTGTCCGTGTCAGGAATTGCTTGTCGGGTCGTGGTGCGTTGCGGCTTGGACGCTCGCCGCATGAGTGGCCCCTTGGACGATCTTCATCTTTCCGCGAAGATCAGGCGCGGTGCTGGAATCGTGAGATGACCACGGGCGAACCGTCCGCCATCATAGTCACGAACCGGCATGCGGAGGACGATGGTGGCGTGGTTTGCAGGCATTGACGGCTGTCGTGCAGGATGGATCGTTGTGCTTGCGTCCGACCAGGATGATGTGTCCCATCAGTTGGTTCTGTGTCCTCGGTTCGATGACATCCTGAATCTGAAGCCTCGACCGAAAACCATCGTCATCGACATACCCATCGGTCTGCTTGACGAGCGGGTAGCCGGTGGTCGCCCATGCGAGCGCGAGACTCGAAGTCTTCTCGGATGGCCGCGAAGGAATAGCGTTTTTTCAGCACCGCCAAGGGCGGTCCTCTCTGCTCGATCGTATGACGAGGCTCGTCCGCACGGGTTGACCCGTCAGGCGTTTGGCATACTTCCCAAGGTCCGTGAGGCGGATGCTACGATGACACCCGCCTTGCAGCGACGGGTTTATGAATCGCATCCGGAGCTTGCGTTGCTGTCTATTGCCGGACGACCGATGCGTCACCGGAAGAAGTCGAAGCAAGGGAGAGAGGAGCGGCTCGACGCACTCCGAGAAGCAGCTCGCGGCTTCAATTTCCTCGGGAATATCGATCAGGCGTTCGAAGCGGACGGCAAGGCGTATCTTCGGAAGCAGGTGGCGTTGGATGACATCGTCGATGCTTACGTGATGGCTTGGGTTACGTTACGGATTGCCGAAGGGAATGCCCACAGGGTCCCGGATGTTCCGCCCGTCGATGGCCGAGGCTTGCGGATGGAGATCTGGTACTGATGACTCGCGATCTGGAAGGGCGCTCTACGGCATCTAGCGGAACTACTTCTCTCACACGTAGATAGCTGGTTTCTGGAAATGTGAATGGCGTTTGTGAATGGCGTTCGAAAAGTGCAGCGTGTGGCGGTCGAAAAACGTAGCGCCTGAAGTTGAAGATTCTCTCTTATCTGCTCCTTTCGAGAAGATCAAGTTTGCTGTTTCTCAGAGCGTCCTGGAATCTGGTTCACGTCGATCGTAGGATGCCTCCGTTCAGGCGGAGGATAGGGCAATGCTGGGAAGCAACCCGAGCGCCGCCTGATCGTCCGAAGCTGCACGGCGGGGTCGAGTTGACGATCCCGCCTGCTCTTTGGTCGTGCAACTTTGGACCTCAAAGCGATAAATCCCAGGGGGTTTGGGGGACAGAGTCCCCCAAGCACATCATAGGAATTCTTCCTCTCGCAATTCAGGCCTGGGGGCCCGTCTCATCCTCATGCTTTCGAGTGGACCGTCGCTTCTTGGCGTCCTTGAGCCGGAAGCTCTCCCCGTTGCACTCGATGATGTGGCAGCGATGTGTCAGCCGATCGAGGGTGGCCCCCGTCAGCCGTTCACTGCCGAGCACCTCGGTCCAGTTCTCGAACGGGAGATTGGTCGTGACGATGACGCTGGTTCGCTCGTAGGCGTTGCCGATGACGTCGAAGAGCAGCTCGGCGCCGAGCTTGCTGGCCGGCACGTAGCCGAGCTCATCCAGGATCAGCAGGTCGAGCTTGGCCAGCTGGGTCTTGAGGCGAATCAACTGCCGCTCCTCACGTGCCTCGATCAACTGGGTGATGAGTTCGACGATCTTGCAGAACCGAACGCGTTTGCCACGGCCGCAGGCCTCGACGCCCAGGGCGGTAGAGAGGTGTGTCTTACCCGTTCCGGTGTTGCCGACGAGCAGGATGTTCTCTCGCTTGTCCATGAAGCCCCCGCGCATCAACTCCAGCACCAAGGGTTTGTTGATGGAGGGCTGGGCCTTGAAATCGAACGATTCCAGCGTCTTGATGTTCGGGAACCGGGCCGCCTTGAGTCGACGCTGCGCGGCCCGCCGTTCTCGCTCGATCAGTTCCAATTCGCAGAGTTGCAGAAGGAAAGCCAGATGGTCGGCGTTGTCGGCGGCGCAGCGCCGGGCGATCTTCTCGCACTCGTCGTGCATGGTGGGGAGCTTGAGCGACTTGAGGTGATGACGCAGCAACACCATGCTCTTGGTCTCGGTCTTCTTCATGACGCACCTCCGGCTACCAGGGCCCGGTAGGCGCCCAAATTCGGTGCCTCAACCTGAACAAGCTTTAAGTGCGGGTGGCCATCGAGGCAGAACAAGCCTACTGGCCTTTCCTGCCGGTTCTGGAGGATCACGCGGACGGCGTCGTAACTGATGGCCCCGATCGCCAACGTTTGCCCGACGGCCTCAGCCAGTTCATGGATCGAAGCTCTTTCCAAGAGCCTCAGAACCTTGATGTATTCCCGTGTTCCCTTGTGATCCAGTTGGGCCTCCAGCCGTCGCCGCAGCAGATCGAAACACCCGGGCAGGTTCCAGTCGTCGAGCGGTCGCGCGAAATCCAGTGCGCCGGGTTTGCGTTCCAACAGGGCGAGGTAATGGATCGGATCGTACTCGGTATGCTCCTTGCCCCAATGCCGTCGGTGCTTGGCGACCCGATGGTTGTCGACCACCAGTCGCACCTCGTCGATCCCGGCCACGACGGTCACGGGCCGGTGGGCGTAACGAACAGGCACGGAGTAGCTGTTGCAGTCGAAGCGGACCAGGGAAAGCGAGTCAGATCGCCGCTGCTCGACACGGCGGGCCTCGTAATCTTGCTTGGGAAGATCGAGCATGGCCGATCGCTCTTCTTCCAGCCGCTGCGCCTTGGTGGTCGTCTTGCCGCGCAAGCTGCGATCGAGATCCTCACGGCACTTCCGCTCGAGCTCGGCGTTGAGGGTCTCGAAGTCATCCACACGCGGTATCGGAACGAGGAAATTGCGGCGTGTGAATCCGACGAGGCACTCGACCTGTCCCTTCTCGTTGGGTCGCCTGACCAGGCAGAAGTGGGACTCAAACAGGAAGTGGCTCTTGAGCTTCAGGAAGGCGTCGGTCAGCTCGCGCTGTCGTTTGCCGACGATCCTGGCGACGGGGATCTTGCTGTTGTCGTAACTGATGCGCTTGGGTACGGCCCCGAAGAACGCGAAGGCCCGGCGGTGTCCGTCCATAAAGGTCTCGGTGCATTCCCGCGGGAAGACGCAGCAGAACACCGCGTCGCTGTACAGCAACGTCATGACGAACAGGGCGACCTTGGTGGTCTGGTCGTCGTGGATGATGTCGGCGAATCCGAAGTCAACCTGGGCCTCGCCCGGCGCGTGGATCAGCGGCATGAACACTTCGCGTCCCTGTCGCTCGCGCTGGCGCACCACCTCTTTGACAGCCGTGTACCCGCCGGAGTAGCCGTGCTCGTCGCGGAGTCGCTCGAAGATGCGGCGTTTGGTGTGCCGTTGCTTGCGGTGAACGTCTCGGTCCAGCCGCAAAATCTCCTCGATAACGCCCAGGTAGGGCCCGATCTTCCGTTTGTTCCGTGGCTCGCTCAGCCGGTATCCAGGCGGCTCGCTGTGCTCGAGGATCTTGCTCAGCGTGTCCCAGTGGATCCCGAACTGGCCGCACACGCTCCGTTTGCTTTTGCCTTCGACGAGCACCAGCCGCCGAATCTCTACCCACTTGTCCATGTCCGTAAACACCCTTGATGGCCCTCGCTGTCTTCATGCCGAATCAAAACCCCACAGGGCTTGATTCTGGCCGAAGACCAGCCAGGGCGGCCAAGGGCGCTACGTTTTTCAACCGACCGCCGGCACCGCCAAAGCGCTACGTTCTTCAACCGCCGTTCACAGCAAACTTCTCCTATAATGCGAAGAGCCTTCCCGTGGCGTAACGCACGCCCGGGGAAGCCGGGCGGACGGGGGCACTTTTCGCAGGGCGTTCCCGTCCACCCACCCTTGTTCATCCCGGCATGCACGCTGCATGCACCTACCAACGCGTGTGGATTGGCTCCGATAACCTCAAATCACTCAATCAAGGGCACCACCTCCTTTTCGTAAGCATGAGTCCGTGCAAGTAGCTATGGGTTCGGCGTCACGAGACGCTGAAACGATCCGAAGTCATGGAAATCGATGTCCCCGTCAACGTCGAAGTCAAACATGTCTAGACAAACGGGCGGCATTTGCACGCCACACTCAACGTTGCTCATACAATTCCGCATCGAATGGAAGTCAAACACGTTGACCAAGCCATCTCCGGTGAAATCGCCCGGATCGCGAATCCGCCAAAGTATCGCGATGTCCAATTCTGGAAAATCTCCAATCGCGAACGCCAGTTCTCCCGAATCGGCAATATCGAAACCGTGTGATTCTTGCTGCACGGAATCGAACAAGTGATAGGTGTGCTCACCAGTAAAGAGTGCTGCCGTCCAGAATTCGCCTAACCACAAAGCGTAGACAACTTCTTCGACATTGTTGATCCGAGGTCCTCGTCCATTGAAGGAATCCGGCAGGACGAGCAAATCGCCGTCGTTCCACAACATAACCCCCGGATCGTCGCTCCAAGTAACAATTCCGGCATCGTTGATGCCGCATCCTTGGGCCTGCGTGGCTCCGTCTGTCAGCTCATGTACGTCGCCGTCAATCGAGCACATGATCGTTGATAGCCAAAACGGTTTCGCGTTGAAGTCATAGCGGACCCACGCCAAATCGTCCGCAGCATTGATCGTGATGCACTGATTGGACAGTCCATTGTTCGTAACTTGCGTTATGTCGCCATCACGGTATGCAAACAGCTGCAACGTATCGGGGTCGCCCCCGCTGGGCCACACGATGATCCCGGAATCACCGATGGACGGCGTCACATCATAAACGCTGTTGTCCGTAATCTGCTCTTCGACGCCGTGCTCGAAACGAACGATTTCCCAATCCCCCCCAAACGGCAAGTCGCGCCGAGCCCATGTGATCGTTCCGGAGTCATTGATCCCAGGCCAGTGTTCCTCGAGATCGTTGAACGTGAGCTGTCTCAACTTACCGTTCTCATAGAGGAATATCTCCTCGTTGGTCCCGTCTGGGTTGGGCAGGATGCGCTTGCTGAAGACGATCTGCCCCCGGTTGTTCATCGCCACGTGCCGGTCCTGATCGGGATCGTCTGTGAGCATTACAATCTGCCACCCTTCCGGCGGTCCCTGGATCACGTCGGGGCCGGGGCCGATCGCGCTCGCGGGGACAACGGCTATCAGAATCGAAAGGGCCAACGCGCCTCTCAAACATGAAGTGTCCATGATCACGCCTCCTCACCTGGAAGTAGGGGGGACATGCCCGCACCGCCCCATTCGGGCGAACCATCCGCGAAAGAGCGCCGAAACGGAGCCGTGGCGGGCGAAATGCGCATGAAAAACGC
>JAZDCZ010000157.1:0-42854 GCA_036679605.1 Gemmatimonadota bacterium | reverse complement strand
CTTGTGGAACGTGGTCGTGAAGCCCGAGGGCGTCTTGCTCGTCTTCACGTTGCCCATCGTGTCGTAGTCGATCTCCGATGCAGGAGTCAACGGCCCGTCCAAGTAGCGCAACAGCCCCGCCTTGTTTCCCGTACCCCAGTAGCTGAACGTCACACGGCTCGTCTGGCCCCGGCCATCGTCCTGCCACAACCGGTTCCCGTTGGTCGCGCTATACGCCATGTCTACACGGTCGCCCTCGGGAGGTATCACCGAGGTCGAGAAATCCCAGGTAGAATCCCACGTGTACCGCGTCGTAGCGTTGGTACTCGAATCGGTGCTCACCAGGATGTTACCGCGGGCATCGTAGCCCGCGTGCTGCACCAAACCGTTGGGACTCTTTACATGAGTCACCAGGCCCTCGTACTCGGCGTCACCACGGGTTATGTAGGTCAGGTTCCCATCAGGTGCGCGGATCTTCCGCGGTGCACCGAAGCGGTCGTGCCAGAAGCGCGAGAACTGATTGCTGTAGTCGCCGCCCGTGGTGTAAACCCGCGGCCAGTTCACCAGAGTGTAGGCATTGGCCGTGTCCGTCGACCCGTAGGCCGGCAAGCCCAGCCGCGAAATGTCAGTGAATCCCAGCCTGATCGAGTCCGGACTCAAGTTCAAGTGCGCACGCCACAGCTTGGCCGCAGCATCGTACCCGTAAGTCACCACCGTACCGCGCCTGTCCGTACGACTCACAATCCGGTTGCCGCTATAGCCAAAGCTGACCGATCGGTTGTCGGGATCGACGATCTGGGTCACGAGGCCACCGCTCTCGCTGATCTTTGTGACCCGACGGGTGCTACCCAACTGGGGCGCCACCACCGAGTCGAGCTTGCCGCTCGGGTAATGGAATTGGTATGTCTGGCTCCCTCCCTCTGACGGCAAAGTCACTGTGCTCAAGTTGCTGCCACTATATGAGAAGTTGGTCTTGTGGCCCAGCCTGTTCTCGGTCACCACATGCTGGCCCGAAGAGTTGAACTTGACTTTGAGACCGCCCGGCAGGTAGCGCACATAGTTGGTACCGTCCCACTTGAGTGTATCGGGCCGAACCGGGCTCTCGGCCGCCCACACGTTGGTCGTTACCAGCTTGTAATGCCGCGTGCTGCCGTCGCCTCCGACCCACAGCTTGCTCCCATCACCCAGGTTCCACATCTGCTCCAGACCCGCTAACCACCACCCGGCGCCAAACGGGCTGCCGCTGCGGTTGACCAGCACGTACTCACCCGTCACCGTAGTGGGGTACCGCGAGCCGCCATACCAGCTCGCCACCTCCAGAGAATAGCTGTACAGACCCGTCCCGTCGCCCAGTGCGTTTACTGCCACCGCTATGCGCCGCGTCTGACCTGACCCCCATTCGCTCCCCGACCACTTGCCGCTCGCTCGCTCCGCGCTGTTTATCGTGAGCTTCGCCGTTACGCTGTCCGGCACACCCGCCGCTGAGGGCCGAGTCACGTTGGCCGCCACAATCTGTTTGTCGGGATAGGCCTGCTGGCTATTGTAAGTCAAAATCGGGGTCCGGCCCCTGCCGAGCGTCTGGATCGACCCCACGGCATGACCCAGCCTCAAGTCACCGCACTCGTAGCTTCCGCCCGGAATCCCGATCCTGAGACACGCGCTCCGCTCCACGCTGCTACCCGGGTTAACGTCCGCCAGCGACACCAATGGAGCACTCGGGCCCGCCACCGTCACACTCACCGTGGCCGAGTCCTTCATCCCCGTGTCACCGCTCCGCACCGCCCTCAGCTTTACCGTACCGCTTGTGCCTCCGCCACCCGAGGTATACGTCAGGCTCAGCCTACGTGAGACCCCCGCTTCCAGCGTTACCGACGTAGGCGTAACCCCACACGATGTCGACGAGCCCGAACAGACCGCCGTCAAATTATATATCGCACTCGTGTTCCCCGTGTTCTTGACTCTGAAGCTCTCACTCTGAGATCCGCTTGCCGCCACCACCGTGCTGCGGCCTTTAAGCCCCACCACCACACCGTACTTGGCGCCCACCGGCACATTGTAACTGCCGTCGTCGTTCACCTGCGCGTCCGACGCCGTGAGCGTCAACGTACCGGTACCCACCGTCGTTACCGCATGGTAGGCGCTAACCGTGGTCGAGGCGCCGGCACCCAGCGTAACGCTCGTGGCACTCGTCCCCGTGCAGCTTACGTTCGTAGAACCAGTACAACTGATGTCGAATGTGGCAGAAGTGCTACCCTCGTTCTTAACCGTGAAGTCGGCGCTGTGACCGCCTGTCCAGGGATCGCGGTTCGCCGTGGTACCCGCGTCAGGCGTAACCGCCACACCGGCACCCGTCACCGTAACGTTGAACGACCCCGAGTCAAACCCGCCGAAGTCCAGCCCAAACGCGTCCAACGTGATCGTCCCCGAGCCCGCCGCTCCCGTCGAGTAGGTGACAGTCACGTTTGTGGTGGCCCCTCCACCGATGAAAGCCAGGTCCGGAGACGGCGAGCACGTGCTCACCGAGCCTGTTCGACTGCAGCTCAGGTCGAACCACTGACCGTCCGGTCCCGTATTCTTCACACTGAATACAACCGTGTTACCTGAGGAATTGGCCTGTGCCGAAGCGCTGCCGCCGTCGGGCGTCACCGACACCGACCCGTCGCCACCACCACCTCGGCCACCCTGCGCAGTTACAGCACCGGGAAAGAACAGAAAAGAGACCGCTAGGATAACAAAGCTCGCACGACAATTGCGCCACATGGTATGCTCCTCGGGAGGGTGATGTGCACCTGAGTCGCATACCTAAAAGGCAAACCGTATGCCGTACGAGACCTAATAGCGATGTAATTGAATCGTAAGAACTTACGATATCGAGACCGGCAAATTCACGCCCCGAGAGTCCCACTAGTCCCGGTACGGTACCGAGACTAGTGGGACTCCGCCGACCTCTCGCGAAGCGAAATCCGCAACATTTTCAAGCGCCGGAACAATGTCGAGCGTCCGATCCCCAGCGCCGTGGCGGTGCGTGCAGCATGCCAATCGTTTTCCTCCAACGCATTCATCAGTTCGCGCCGCGCCGCGCCGGACGGATACGTCATCGATCCGTTGCCGTCAGGGGGTGCCCGAGGTGGCGTACCCAGCCCTATTGCCTCCGCCGCGGCCACATCGGCGGCACGCGCGTGGCTTAGATTTATTATGAAGAGCTCCGGAATCTCCTGTGGCTCACCGCCGATCCTGCCGGTGCGCAGTGGTCGGGGTTCTTCCGGCTCCAGAGGACGCACGGGCCAAGTCGCGCACGTCGGTAGCGAACTCGTCCTCAGATACCTCAACCCGCCCCAGTTCGAACAAGCGCTCCGACCTCGTTGCGAGACGCTCGATCAGACGCTCGACCTCCTCGTCCGAGGCTTCCTGGACGGTCACGGCACATCGATAGGCGTAGCCTATGTCATCGAGGCCTTCAAGCAGTGCATTCGGCGATACAACAACTATCACCGACCCGTCCGGAGCGCGAGCTTTAGGACATATCCGGTGATGCAGCAGGTACGCCCGTGTCAGCCCTTCGGGTAAGGTCAGCTCGCCGGTCGACACCTGTGAATCAGCCATGGAGACCGTCTAAGGCAGGGGCCGTGCCCGAGCGACGGCGCGGTTTAGACTGTGCGCAACCGCCTGTCGTGGCTAGACATGGACCGAGGCACATCCTCGATCGATGTTATGGGGTACCGTGACATGTCACACGTGCCGTCACGCTCTGTGCGTGACATGTCACGCCCCCGGTGGAGTCTCGAGCAACCGATAGATGTGCCTACGACTTACCCCGAGGATTCGGGCCGCCCTCGTCTTGTTACCCCCTGTCATGCGAAGTGCCTCGCGGGCACGGTCCGCCAGGCTCCGCTCAGCTCGCAAGGAAGCTAAGTCTCCAAGCCTCCTGATGAACGCGGGCGGAAGATCGTATATTTCAACCGCGGCGTCCTCAGTGCTATTGAGCGCGATATACTGACAAACGGCCCGGATCTCGCGAATGTTGTCACGCCACGGCGCGACATGGAGGCACTCGCGGACGGCAGCCGTGAGGATCGGAGTCGAACACCGGCCAGTCACCCGGCTTTCATATTCCAAGTAGTGGTCCACTAACGGCAAGATCTCATCGCGCCGGTCAGTGAGCGGCGGCAATTCAATGTGCAAGTAGCCAAACCGACCCAGGAGGTCGCGACGAAACAACCCTTTCTCGCACATATCGCTCAGGTCGGCGTTGGTCGCTGCCACGAGGCGTACCGTGACTGGCAACACACGCGTATCTCCCAGTCGCCGGAGGGTACCTTGGTCAAGAAATTGGAGCAGGAGGCACTGGAGGTTCGGGGAGGCCAGGCCCAACTCATCCAGGAACAGCGTACCCAGATGCGCTGCCTCGATGAGCCCCTTCTGCTGGGACTTCGCCCCAGTGAACGCTCCAGCAGCGTGTCCCGCAAGATAGGAGTGCTCCAGGTTCTCCGGGATGCCGACTACCGAACAATTAACGAAATCGCCGGAACGCCCGGAGAGCCCATGTATGTGGCGCGCAAGCACTGTCTTTCCACTCCCGGCCGGCCCGAGAATCAGAATCGGATAGCTGCTATGCGCGTAGCGCTTGCACAACTCCAGTACCTCGACCATTGCGCGCGACGTTCCGAACAACAGGCGAGGCACCTTAGACATAAGCGACCAGTTTTGTTTGACACGGGTACTTTATCAGAACGCACCCCCAAGTTTTGTCCGGTTATTGCCTGACACCTGACACTACTTACGACGGAATAGTTGCCGGAAACCACCAGACATTGGCATTGCTGAAACGCCGAGCGGGCCACTACACTCCATGCTCGACATACGACGGCGGGCACACGTTTCACTGTTCCTCGGCACTACGTGCGTAGACTCCTATCTACTCAGTAGACGACTGGCCGTCCAGGATTCGCTGTCCTATCGGATCACTGTGATCGACAAGACGGTCGGCCGCCTCCTGAAGCTCAGGCCGCTGCCACCAGTGGTCAAGTACCGCGAGGCTGTCGTCGTCGATCGACTTCCAGCGACGGCGCGCACGAGACCTTACACTTGTTTTTGTGGTGACCCATTGGTTACCCAGTTTTGCGGGATTGAAGAACGGCGCCTCACACGGGGTGTGCGAAACGCCGTAGGTCGTTGTGGCGGGAGCGTGTGGGAATCGAACCCACCAGAGCCGCCAAAGGCACCTCTCAACGGTTTTGAAGACCGCGCAGGCCACCAGACCAAATCCGCCCCCTCGAGGGTTCAGGCCCTTGTCGCGACCGCATCGATCTCGACGAGGACATTCTTCGGTAGCCCCGCCGCCTGAACGGTGGAACGCGCCGGCTTATGCTCGCCGAAATGCTTGGCATATACTTCGTTCATCGCGGGAAAATCAGCCATGTCAGAAAGGTAGACGGTTGTCTTCACGACTTTCTGCAGACTTGCGCCAGATTCCTCCAAGACGGCAGCCAGGTTTTGCATTACCCGCTCGGTTTGCTCGGCGACGTTCGAGCCCACTGTTTCCATAGTCTCGGCGTCGAGCGGGATCTGGCCGGCGGTGAACACGAGATCCCCTGCGATGATCGCCTGGCTGTAGGGTCCGATCGCCTGAGGCGCCTTCGATGTCGCCACGATTTCCATCTTTTCCTCCCTCAGAAAAGCCCTTCAAGTGTTCCGTCTGTCCCAACTCGCATCCGCTCGGCAGCCGGTATCTTGGCCAGGCCTGGCATTGTCATGATATCACCCGCGAGTGCAACGACAAACCCGGCGCCGGCGGACGGATATACCCTGCGGATGTTGAGGCGGAAGTTCTGGGGCGCACCGAGTTTCTTGGGATCATCACTCAACGAATATTGTGTCTTAGCGACGCAGACCGGCGTCTCTCCTAGGCCAAACTCCTTGAGCTGTGCTGCTGCGCGAGTGGCAGCCGGTGTGAAGTCGACCCCTTCAGCTCCGTACACACGCTTGGCAATCGTCTCGACCTTATCTTGAATCGACAGTGCGGTATCGTACAAGGGCGCGTACTTGGCATCACCACCATCCAGCAATCCGAGGACCGCCTCAGCGAGTTCGATGCCCCCTGCCCCACCCTTCTCCCAAACCTCACACAATGCGACGTCTGTCCCGTTAGCAGCACACCCGCTCCTTATTACATCGAGTTCCTCGTCACTGTCGGTGAGAAAACGATTTAGTGCTACAACCGAGGGCACCCCGAATTGTTGAACGATATCGATATGCTTTGCTAGGTTCGCAAATCCGCGTTCGACAGCACCCGGATTGGGTTCTGCCAATTGGTCTTTGCCTACTCCGCCATGCATTTTGAGCGCTCGGACGGTCGCCACAATTACGACAGCTTCCGGATTCAGATTTCCCGCTCGGCATTTGATATCAAAGAACTTCTCTGCGCCCAAATCGCTACCGAACCCCGCCTCCGTCAACACGATGTCGGCCACCCTGAGTGCCAGGTCGGTGGCAACGACCGAATTACATCCGTGCGCAATGTTGCCAAACGGACCGCAATGAACGAACGCTGGACCACCCTCCAAGGTTTGCACCAAGTTCGGCATCAGCGCGTCCTTCAACAACATGGCCATGGCCCCTTGGGCGTTCAGGTCCTTGGCGCGCACCGCCTGCTTATCTCTGGTTATCGCCACGATGATGCGGCCCAGGCGCTCCTCGAGGTCCCTAGGATCGGTCGACAGTGCCATTACAGCCATGATCTCGCTTGCCGGGGTAATGACGAAGTGTTCCTCTCGCGGCATACCTCCGAGTGGTCCACCGAGACCCACGGTGATGTTCCGCAGCGCCCGGTCGTTCATATCCATGGTGCGTGGCCAGGTGATACGGCGTTGGTCGATCCCTCGTGCATTGCCATGGTGAAGATGGTTGTCCAGCATCGCCGATAGCAGGTTGTGGGCACTCGTAATCGCGTGGAAGTCACCGGTGAAGTGAAGGTTGATCTCGTCCATCGGCACGACTTGCGAGTACCCTCCGCCCGCTGCTCCACCTTTGATGCCGAACACCGGGCCTAGGCTGGGTTCCCGCATGCAGAGGACGGCCTTGTGACCGAGTTTCCTGAGCGCCTGCGTTACCCCCACCGTAACCGTCGATTTGCCCTCTCCTGCCGCAGTTGGGTTTATGCCGGCAACCAGCACGAGTCTCGCCTTTCGTTCGCGAGCTGCGCTGGCTTCGAGACGTATCTTGGCTTTGGTAGTCCCGTACGTAATCAATTCGTCAGGTTTGATATCCAGGTCTGCCGCGACCTCTGTGATCGGCCGGAGCTTCGCTTGTTGTGCAATCTGAATGTCGGTTGGGAATGTTTGTGTCATTATCGGTGATCGAGTTCGTTGTGATGCAAGAGTAATCCAAAACACTCTGCGGCATTTGCGGTCGTTTGAACGGCGATTTCTTCCAGCGTTAAGCCACGCAATTCAGCAATGCGAGCGGCGACTTCGGCAACAAACGCGGGCTCGTTGCGTTTCCCACGATGCGGCACCGGAGCGAGATATGGTGAATCGGTCTCGATTAGTATCCTATTGGCCGGAACTGCTTTTACGGCCTCGTCGTCGTGCCATGACCGAAACGTCACCATACCGCTAAACGAGACATAGTCGTTCCTCTCGAGACCTAGTTCAAGAAGCTGCCTACCAGAACTGAATGAGTGCAACACTACGGTGGCCTCTGCGTCGCGCAGCATCGTCATCATATCTTCATCAGCTGACCGAGAGTGAACTACAATCGGCATCTGGTGGCGCGCGGCGATCTCCAGTTGTTTTTGAAAGACTTCCCTCTGCACTTCTCGCGGCGAGTGATCGTAGTGATAGTCAAGTCCGGACTCACCGACGGCCACGACTGCCGGATCACTCAAGGCATTCTCAATACCAGTTGCAACGTCGTCGTTCCATGACGCGGCCTCATGCGGATGCACACCTGCCGTAGCCGACAAGCCGTACTTGTGCGCCAACTCTATTCCTTGCCGGGTAGCAACTTCGGAGTCGGCAATCACGATGGCGTGCCGAACTCCGGCGCTCCGTGCACGGCTAATGACGGCGTCTCTGTCGGAATCGAACTTGACGTCGCCAAGGTGGCAGTGAGTATCGACCAACAAGGTGTCCCGCAGACCAGCTACTTACTTTGCGACCTGGGCGGTGGCTGTCGACAAGGTCTTGGTGCCTCGCACATCCTCTCCGGGCCACCGGCGCTCAACGGCGAGAAGAATGGGAGAGGCAATAAAGATCGATGAGAATGTTCCCGTAATAATGCCGAATGTCATAACCCACGCGAACCCGCTGATCACCTTGCCTGCGAGAAGCAGCAGTGCCACCGTAGCCACGATAGTGGTTCCGGAAGTCAGTATCGTTCTGGGCAACGTCTCGTTAATACTCCTGTTGAGAATCTCGTAGATGCCTTTGCGCTTGAACTTGTGGAGGTTCTCCCGTACCCGGTCGAATGTGACTATCGTGTCGTTCAACGAATAACCTATGATCGTCAGTAGCCCTGCCACCACCACCAGAGAAACTTCCAGGTTCATGTACGACACGAATGCCAGAGTCGTGAGAATATCGTGAACCGTCGCCAGCACGGCGGCCAAGCCAAACCGCCACTCGAACCTTAACCAAATAACCAGAAAAATTGCGGCAAAGGACAACATCAGGGCCAATTGAACGCGCGTTCTGAGTTCGCTTCCGACCTTGGGGCCTATCGCCTCTGTGCGTACGATTTCATAGTCGTCAGCCTCGAAGGTTGCACGCAAGAGACTGTCGAGTACTGCCGCCGTCGCCTGAGTCGATTCCTCCGTGATACCTGCCTTCGGATCGAGGCGAGCCCTGATCACGAAATCTTGCGGCGTATCGAAAACTTTGATTTCCGCGCCGCTAAGCTCGGTTCCAGCCAGAGCGGATCGAATGGCCCCGGTGTTGGCTGAGGTGTCGGAAAACTGCAACTCGATCAGTGTTCCGCCAGTGAACTCGATGCTCGTATTGAGCCCCCGGATAGCGAGCAACAATAACCCAGGAATAGTAAACGCAAGCGCTACGATCATACCCTTCTTCCACATACTGAGCACGTCATAGTTCGCTTTATCGAATAGTCGAAACATCAGATAGGAAGTCCCTGGTTAGCAGGTCGGTTCCGCAGCCAAATGAGGAAGAAGGTCTTCGTTATGAACACGGCCGTGAAAAGCGATGCGAGGATGCCGATAATAAGCGTTGCGGCGAAGCCCTTAACAGGTCCGGTACCAAATTGAAATAGAAACGCGGCGGTGATAATCGTTGTCACGTTAGCGTCGATGATTGCCGGCATCGCTTGACGAAAGCCGGCATCCACGGCCACACGGCTAGTCTTGTCAAGCTGCAATTCCTCTCGTATTCGCTCGAAGATCAGAACATTTGCATCCACTGCGAGACCCAGCGAGAGAACGAAGCCGGCCAGACCTGGCAGGGTGAGCGTAGCATCCAGAGCAGCTAGGCCGGCAAAGGTGAATAGGACATAGAAAGCGAGCGCGGCCGTTGCCAACACGCCGGCGGTCCTGTAGTAGAACAGCATTATCAGCAGCACCAGGACGGTCGCGGAAATGGCAGCAAGCCGTCCGCGGTCGATGGAATCCCTGCCCAGACTCGGACCGACAGTGCGCTCCTCAACTATCGAAATCGGCGCAGGTAGAGCACCCGCACGCAACACGAGTGCGAGGTCCTGTGCCTCCTGTAGGTTTGCATTCCCTAATTCGATCTGCCCCTGCCTGCCGATCTGCGACCTGATGATGGGTGGTTGGCGATTGACTCGTCCGTCGAGCATGATCGCCATGTAATGGCCCACGTGGCGCGCCGTTTCCCTGCGAAAAATCCTGCCACCAGCACGGTTCAATTGGAACTGAACCACAGCGCTCCGCGTGACCGGATCGATTGTGGCAGAAGCATCCGACAACCTCTCGCCTGTAATGATGGGCTGGTTGTCCACGGCATAGAGCTGGCGAAACGGCCTCGAACCTTGCGAGATCGGCTCGATACCCCAGACCAGTTCAAGGCCTCGTGGGACGGCCCGCTTGGTTACGTCGAGTTGAATGAGGCTGTCGACCTGAAGATAGTTTTCCTCGGGAACCAAGAACTCTCCCGGTAAACTTCCCACGAATAGATAGGAACTGAGGGCGCCAGGGCCGTCGAGAACGTCAGTAGAGTCGGTGGCTGCTGAATCGGCACCCGTCGAACTGGTGTCACCTCCCAGAAGCTGTTGCACGGTAGACGGCGTCGCGGCGGCCGAGTTTGGTCCACGAATGCCCGCACGGGCCAACGCAGCGTCGATGCTCGGAAGCGCATCCTTGAAGCGCTCGTCCATATCTGTTATGCGAAATTCCAGAAACGCTGAGCGCTGGACGATTTGCTTGGCTCGACCCGGATCATCGATGCCTGCAAGTTCCACCACAAGCCGATCGGTCCCCTCCTTCTGGACCAGAGGTTCGGCCACACCGAATTCGTCAATCCGGGTACGGATCACCGTCAAGAGCCGGTCGATCGCATCTTCCGGATTGGGTACGTTGCCCTTGCTGTTGTCGATCTCGAGAGCCAGGTGAATGCCGCCCCTCAGGTCGAGCCCAAGCTTCAAAGGCACGCGGCGTACGGTGGTGTCCTTCATTACCCCGTCACCACCCCTGATCCGGATGGTCGTGTTCCGCGGGATCAGCGATAGGATGCTGAGCAGAGTCACGACGCCGATGAGAATCAGTCGATTGCGAATTGTTGAAAACATAAGATCCTAAAGAATCGTAATGGCAAAGATTGAATAGCTACCGAGAGTGATGGTTCATGTCAACGCAGAACGAGCTGCCACCAGATCTCTGCCCAGTTGCTCCGCCAGCTCGGTTGCTGACCGGAAGTGCCGTATATCCCTTAACCGTGCGATCCACGACACCTTGACCACACTGCCGTAAGACGTCTCCTCTGTATCTAGGAGGTGAACCTCCAGCGACCGGTCTACCTCACCAAAGGTCGGACGCGGTCCCAAATGCATCATCCCGCTGGCCGCTCCTGATGCCCACTCCACACGCACTGCATATACACCATCGGGTGGTAGCAGTTTGCGGGCGTCCCCAATGTCCAAATTGATCGTCGGGTATCCCAGATCCTTACCGCGCCCCATGCCGGCGACGATGCATGCCGTCATCGAATATGGCCGACCAAGCAGCGCACTAGCTCCTTCGAGATCTCCACCGGCTACCGCCCGCCGAATCCTGGTGGACGATACGGATCGAGCGGCGACATCGACCTGCGGAATCACTTCCACTCCAAATCCCAGATTCTCGCCCAGCACTCGCAGTAGCGAGACATCGCCTGCCCTTCCTTTGCCGAATCCATGATCGTACCCGATCACGAGTTCCTTCAACCCGAAGCGGTTGATCAACAGCGCGACAAAGTCGTTTGGAGAGAGGCGAGATAATTCAGTCGTAAACTCCAGGAAAGCAACGAGATCCAATTCACTCTGTGCCAGGATCTCCCTTCGCTCGTCGGCCAACGTCAGCAGGCGTGGAGCGGCTTCCGGATTGACGATCTCCAACGGGTGCGGCTCGAACGTTACCAGGACGCTCCTCAGTCCTTCTCTCCTCGCTCGATTCGTTATCTCATCCAACACCTTTTGATGCCCCAGATGAACGCCGTCAAATGTCCCCACGGTTATCACGGTGCCCACTGAGTCGGATCCAGCCTCTGCCGGGTTCATTGCAAGACCACACGCGGCTTGATGATGCCACCACTCCGTTCGGCTACGGCCACCAACGCGTTCTGGTAGACCAATGCCAGTTGCCCTTCGCCCTCGACCGAATCGGGGATCGGACGACCGTGTCGGATCTTCTCCACCGTGGGGAGATCTATTTCCAGGTGCGGCAAATGCTCTACTGCGCGAATTGGCGAACAGATCGGAGATCCAGAGGCTAGCTCATCTAGGGAGATTGCATCCTCAATACAGAATCGCCCGACGGATTCCCGTCGCAAAGAGAACAGGTGCGCGCCACAACCCAGTGCCACCCCCAAGTCGCGCGCGAGCGCCCTAATGTATGTTCCGCCACTGACTTCGCACCGGAAAGAAACATCGGTTCCTTGCCTGTCGGTGACCTCAAAGCGGGCCACCTCGACCTCGCGGGGCTCAAGCTCTACAGGCTCGCCCCGGCGTGCCAGCCGGTAGGCCCGCTGACCGTCCACCTTGCGGGCGCAATATGCTGGAGGCCTTTGAAGGTATCGCCCAACCAATTTGGCCACTGAGTCGTTCAGGAGAGACTCGTCCACGGTGCGCCAGGAGTCGTCTTGTCCGGTGATGGAGCCCGTAGAGTCGTCGGTATCGGTCGTCTGCCCGAGCCGGATGGCTCCGCTGTACCGCTTTGCAAGTCCAACCATGAACTGACACAACCGGGTCGCCCTCCCAACCAACACCACCATGAGGCCGGTGGCGAAAGGATCCAGTGTGCCCGCGTGTCCCACACGCTTCATCTGCAAGGCACGTCTAACAGCAGCTACAAGATCGTGTGATGTGGGGCCGGCTGGCTTGTCTACGAGTAGTAGGCCGTCCCTCATGAGGTGGACTCGCCATCCTCAATGCCTCGCAAGAGGGTGTCGATCCTGTTGGCGTACTCCAAGCTGTCATCCAACACGATGTGTAGCTGCGGGGCGTTCCGAAGGTGCAGTTTCCGTGCGAGGTGAGTGCGAAGAAACCCCCGGGCGCTGCTGAGTCCCTGCATCGCGCGCTTCTTCTCCTCTGCAGTGCCCATCGGACTGACCCGGATGGTAGCATGTGATCCGTCGGGTGAAACGCTCGCACCTGTAATCGTAACAAACCCGACACGCGGATCCTTCAGCTCGGTCATCAGGGCTTCTGCCAGAGACTCCCGAATTAGCGTGGCAAGGCGCTCGGGACGGTACTTGCGGACTGGAGTCAACGGAAACTACTGGATGAATCGATTACGCGTGCAAGTTCCTCTACCGATACCAATCCGTCGGCAGAACTGAGTACCGATTCGGCATGTCGGCGGTCGGTGCCGACCACACAGCACGCCAACTCACACCGCTGCCATAGCTCCTGGTGGTTCGTCTCTGCTACTGAGACGTTGAAACGGCGGTGGAGCCGGTCCTTCAAACTCTTTACGATGCGCCGCTTGTCTTTCAAGGATCCGCAACCGTTGAGGTGCAGGTCCCAAACCCGAATGCCCACAACCACTAGTTGCCCTTTTCAGCCCCCACGGCCTCGAGGGTCCTGGCGACCTGTGTCACTTCATATGGCTCGAAAATATCGCCGATCTTTATGTCGTTGAAATTCTCGATCCCCATACCGCATTCGAGACCCTCTCTTACCTCGCGGGCGTCGTCTTTGAATCGTCTTAGACTATTTAGGGCGCCGTCGTAGATCTCGACTCCGTCCCGGACCACCCGCACACGGGCGCCACGTCGGATTATTCCTTGCTGCACATAACAACCTGCAATGGTGCCCACCCCCGAGACCTTAAAGATCTGGCGTACCTCGGCCTCTCCCAAGATGGTCTCACGCTCTTCCGGTGCCAACATTCCTTCGAGGGCCTGCCTCACGTCCTCAACAGCGTCATAAATCACGCGGTAAGTTCTGACATCCACCTTCTCCCGCTCTGCGGCAACGCGAGCGTTACGATCCGGCCGCACGTGAAATCCGATGATCACCGCATCCGCTGCCTTGGCGAAAATCACGTCGCTCTCATTGATCGCTCCTACTCCCCGGTGAACCACCGCCACCCGAACTTCGTCGGTCGAAAGTCGAGCGAACGCATCGGCCAGGGCCTCTGCGGGGCCGCCTTGGTCAGCCTTGATAATGATGTTGAGGTGCTGGACCTTCCCCTCTTCGATACGCTTGGCAAGCTGTTCGAGACTCACAGCTCTCGAGGTGCGACGGTGATCGGCTTCGCGATCGAGACGTTGGCGCCGCTGTGCGATCTCGCGAACCTCCTCTGCCGTTGCCATGACGACGAGCGAATCTCCAGCTTGTGGGACGCCGGTGAATCCCAGCACTTGCACCGGAATGGATGGCCCGGCGCTCTTCACTCGAGCCCCGTGCTCATCGAGCATCGCCCGGACTCGGCTGGCCTGACTGCCGCACACAAAATGATCGCCGACCTTCAGTGTGCCGCTCTTGACCAGTATCGTTGCCACTGGCCCCTTACCGGGATCGAGGGTACTCTCGACTACGATTCCCGCAGCGGATCGGTTCGGGTTTGCTTGATTGTCCAGCAGCTCAGCCTGCAAGAGAATCTTCTCGAGTAGTTCATCCACACCCTGACCCGTCTTTGCCGAAATGGCAGAGCACAGAGTCTCACCGCCAAAGTCCTCTAGGGTTACGTCGTGCTTTAGCAAATCTTGCTTGACCTTGTCCGAGTCGGCACTCGGAAGGTCAACTTTGTTGATCGCCACGACAATCGGAACCCCAGCGTTCTTGGCGTGGCTGATCGCCTCGACTGTCTGCGGCATGACCTGGTCATCAGCGGCGACTACCAGCACGACCAGATCGGTAATCTGGGCTCCCCGGGCGCGCATGGCTGTGAACGCTTCGTGGCCTGGCGTGTCGAGAAAGGTTATGACCTTTCCCGGCGAGATCTCAAAATGATAGGCACCGATATGCTGTGTGATGCCCCCTTCCTCACCCTTCGTGACATTGGCCTTCCTGATGTAGTCGAGCAAGGAGGTCTTGCCGTGATCGACGTGACCCATAACGGTGACTACCGGAGGACGCGGCTCCAAATCGTCTTCATCCTCAACCTGCGCTACAGCTATTTCGGTTTCGGAGGTGTAGCCCTCCTCGCGAACGGCATTGAACCCGAAGGCTCCGGCGATCAAGTCAATCTGATCGAAATCGAGCCGCTGGTTCACGGTTACCATCATGCTCAACTCTTTGAAGCAGAACGCAACGATCTCGGTAGCGGGTGCATCGAGCATCCCCGCCAACTCGGCGACCGTTATGAACTCGTTCACCCGCACGGTGGTTCTCTCACGCTCCTTCTCTTCCGTGCGGCGCTCCTCCTCAAGCTCGCGTGCGGTGCCTAACCCGTCGCGCCTGCGCGGTGACCGCTTGCCAACCGGTCCCTGAATCGATGCCAACGTCCGACTGATGTTCGCCTGTACAGCATCGCGGTCCACCTGAGTTCGCTTGCCCCGCCTGCGCTTCTTACGGTCGCGCTTGCGTTCCTCGGCGACCTCGCCCGGCGCTGCCGACGCGACGGGTCGTGGCGATGCGGGAACCGAGCGGGGCCGGGAGCGGCTCACCGGAGCCCGCTGGACACGTCGAGGTATGACAGGCTCTACCCGTTGGTAGCTAGCAGCTTCGGGATCTGCCGGAACCTTTGTTTCAACCGAAGATGCGGGCGTTTCTGCTTGCGCGTCTATGGTTCCGGCAGCCTCGGCTGGCAGCTGATCTTGTTCGGATACCGCCGCTGGCTCGATCTGTGGCTCGGCGGCAACCTCCGGCTCTGTAAAGGTTATCGTCATAGGGATCTCGACGAGAGGCTCAGGTTCTACCGCAATCGGTTTCTCCGCCTCTGCTTCCTCAGCAGCCTTCGCCGCCACCTGGGCAGCGGTTCGGCGCCGCCGACGGGGATGCTGAGCGACCGGCTCCGTTGTCTCCGTCGCCGCTGCGCGGCGCCGACCGCGTTTGGCCGTCTTTGCTTTTGGAGCGCTCGCACGCCGTTTCTCACGTTCCCATCGGGCTCTGACGAGGGCGACTTGATCTGAATCCAACCCCGACATGTGACTTCGGACGTGGATATCCATATCAGAGAGCATTTTGAGGAGTTGCCCGCTGTCAATTCCGAACTCCGCGGCGAGATCATGGATCCGCGTCTTGCGCACTAGCTCCTCCTACCATCCATCGCAGTTACGGCTTCAATACCCTGAGCCAAATGTCTGTCGCGTACCCCGACCGCTTGGACGGAACTGCGCCCCAAGGATCGGCCCAACTCGCTCGCGGTCGGTCCGAGCGTA
Organism: Gemmatimonadota bacterium; assembly: GCA_036679605.1. GTDB lineage: Bacteria > Gemmatimonadota > Gemmatimonadetes > Gemmatimonadales > GWC2-71-9 > JAZDCZ01. The sequence continues at coordinate 26,883 of JAZDCZ010000157.1, read as the reverse complement.
GTTGGTACACCTTTTCCTCTAGCGAGGCGACCCACTTTCTCGTCGGTCCGCCGGCTACAGTTAGCCGCAAGCACAACCAGCGCTAGCTCGTCGCGTTTGAGAGCAGCCCTTACCCCCGCTGTTCCGACGACAGTGCTTCCCGCCTTGGCTCCCATACCAAGAAGACCCAGACCGCGTCTGTCCATCATGCTGCCGGCGGTGCCTCCGTTACTTCAGATTCTCCGCTAGCCGGTTCACCCGCCCCCTCAGCCGACTCACCGTCCGCTGCATTCGGATTCTCTTCCGTGAGTTCACCCAGGAAGCTCAATAGAACCTCGGTCCGTTCCGGCGTCATGCCGTTGATTTTCAGGACGTCCTCGCGCTCCAGGTCTAGCACATCCCTGAGGGTCCTGAACCGGGCCGCCTCCAGAGTCCCTATCACTTCGGCAGGAAGGCCCTTCAACTCATCCAACCTTACGTCTGCTGCAAGCTCATCCTCCGGTGGCAGCGGTGCGAACAAAGGACCCTGGCCTCCTCGGTCGAGCCACTCACGGCTAGAGTACAGATCTATCTTCCACCCCGTGAGTTCCGAGGCCAATCTCACATTCTGACCGTTGCGTCCAATGGCCAATGACAGCTGGTCTTCGTCGACAATCGCCTGAATGGTCTGAGAATCCGCATCGGCGAAAACGCGACCTACCCGCGCAGGAGCCAACGCCAGTTTGGCGAACCGTTCAGGGTCAGGGGACCATGGAACTATATCGATTCGCTCACCACCGAGTTCATTCACGACGGCCTGAACCCTACTGCCCTTCAGTCCCACACAGGCTCCGACGGGATCGATCCCGTCATCGCGACTCACGACCGCGATCTTGGTCCTGCCGCCCACCTCACGAGCTGCAGCCCGCACTTCAACGATACCCTGTTGAATTTCGGGTACCTCTAGCTTGAAGAGCGCCTGAACGAACAACGGATCGGCACGCGAAAGAATCAGGCGTGGTCCCTTGGGTGTCTCCTCGAGTCGCTTGAGCACGGCCCGTAGAGTATCTCCCTGGTGAAATCGCTCGCGCGGGTTCTGTTCTCGATACGGAATGATAGCCTCCGCTTCACGAAACCGGTTCACCATAATGACCAGGCGGCCCCGCTCTATCTGCTGGATTTCGCCTGAGATCAACTCGCCTACCCTGTCCCCAAATTCCTCACGAATGCGCGATCTCTCACCTTCTCGGACTCTTTGGATTATGCGCTGCTTTGCTGCCTGCACGGCCAATCGCCCGAAGGCCTCGAACGGCACTTCCTCCTCCAGCACGTCGCCAACCTGGAACTCTTCATCCTCGAAGCGTGCGTCTTCGAGCGATATCTGACAGGCCTTATCCTCTACCTCTTCCACGACGCTCTTCAGCACTGTGACGACTATCGTGCCTTGGACGTCGTCGATAGTGATTTCTTCGCGGACGGTAACGCCGTAGCGCCTCGCTAGGGCCGCATGAATACCATCACGTAGCAAATCAAGCAGCTCGTCTCTGTCGAGCTGCTTCATGTTCGCAAGCTCCTGAAGCGCTGTCAGTAGCTGCGCGGGACCCGTCATGCGTTCTCCTTACCCTTACAGTTCGTTATAGCGGTCGCTCAATGGTCGACCAGTCTACCACCAGCCTCGCATCGCGGGCGTCGCTCAACAATACCTCGATCTGCCGCCGGTCAGGCAGGCTGAACACGACCGAACGCGACTCAACTACCCGCACTATCTTCGCCCGTACCCTACCGAGATCCGGTATCCGGACAGTCACCTCACGGCCTACATATCGCTGCCAGTGTTCCGGCCAGCGCACCGGCCTTTCAATGCCCGGAGACGAGACCTCCAAGACGTAGTTGAGCCCGAGAATGGCAGTCTCATCAAACCACCGCTCGAGCTCTCTACTGACGAGCGCACAGTCCCCCGTGCTAACTCCGCTCGCACTCTCCGATTCCAGCCGATCAATCCGTATCTGGAGAGATACTCGCCTGCCTGCGCCGCGTTTCCTCAGGTCTACAAGTTCGAACCCCAAGGCGTCCACACGGTCACGAACCTGAGCCGAGAGACCATCCAAGCTTTCTGTCATCTAGTTCAGCCCAACAAAAAAGCGGGCCCACTACGCCCGCACAGAGACTAAATATATCGCTACGCCTCAAAGCCAGTCAAGTCATGGGCTTACCTAGATATGCGATCATGCGGCCAGCCTTGCCCCGCGACTGCCGGTGGGAGAAGAACTTATCTCCGTCGTGGGCGCTGCACCAAGTGCTCTGTGTGCACCGGAGGAGCCCCAATTCGTGGGCCCTTAGCGCCAAGAGGATCCGCAGATCCAGATTCACGTTGCCGGCGGCCGGTGCTCCACCCAATGACTCCATGACCTCAGGGCCCACTTCATAGCAATCACCGCAAATACCTACACCACAATGCATTACGATCTCGGGAGCCGAAGCTCCCGTGCATTCGACGAGGGCCGAAATGCCGGCCTCCAGAATGCCCGCCACCACACCCCGCCAACCAGCATGGAGCAAAGCCACTGAGTTCGATGCCGGATGCAGCAGGTAGATAGGGATACAGTCGGCCACGGCGACCGCCAGTAGGGTGCCCGGGATCGCAGTCAGGTGTCCGTCCAGTTCTTGAAGAATCCGGAGTCCGCCAGGCCGTCCCGTGTGAATGCCGATCTGCCTCCCGTGGACCTGCCGGCTGATGACGATGCCGGAAAACTGATCACGGAAAGCATCCTCAAGAGTAGCCCACCTCTTCATCACCATCGCGCCCGTCTCCGAACCCCACAGATTCAAGTCGAAGCCATGTGTGGCCGCGGTTACACCAGCCACGATACCATACCTCCGGCTCCAGTCCGTCAGTTCGTAGCGGGGCAACATGCGATCATCTAGAAACGATTCCGACAACAGTGCCACGCTCGCTTCGGCCCCGGTTTCAGGCGTCGGAGTCCACTCGCTCTATTTGGGCACCCAGGGCCCGGAGCCTACCATCGATGTTCTCGTACCCGCGGTCGATCTGTCTGATGTTATGGATGACGCTCTCACCCTCCGCAGCCAACGCCGCAAGAAGAATTGCCATGCCGGCACGGATGTCTGGACTTTCCACTACGCCACCGCGCAACTGTGACGGCCCCGATACGACCACGCGATGTGGATCACAAAGTACCAGCCTTGCTCCGAGAGCAACCAGTTTGTCGACGAAGAACAGCCTGGACTCGAACATCTTTTCAAAAATCAGGATCATTCCGTCACATTGGGTAGCGACGACCACGGCTATCGAGGTGAGGTCGGCCGGGAACGCCGGCCAGGGTCCATCTTCGATCTTGGGGACATGGCCGCCAGAGTCCGGCCTGATGCGGAGTTCCTGCGGGGCATCGATGATGAGTTGCTGACCGTCGATATGCGGCCGCACTCCCAAGCGATCGAAAGCAAGGAGTATGCTGCGCAGATCTTCAGAACGTACGTTCTCTATGGTTAGTTGGCCGTTGGTAACCGCAGCCAGACCAATGAACGAGGCCACCTCAACGTGATCGGGACCCACTTCCAGGCTGGCTCCTTTAAGGCTCGTTGTTCCTTCAATAGTCAGGGTACTGGTTCCGATCCCTTCGATTGAAGCTCCCATTTGGACCAGTCCCTCTGCCAGGTCCCTCACATGCGGCTCTGTTGCAGCGTTTCGGACGACCGAGCGTCCGCGTGCAAGTACTGCTGCCAGGAGACAGTTCTCGGTAGCGGTGACGCTGGGCTCATCCAAAAAAATGTCGGCGCCCGACAGAGAGTTGGCGTGTACCCTATAGTCCTTCCCTATGGTCACCTCTGCACCCAAAGCCTTGAACGCCAAGAAGTGGGTGTCGAGTCTACGTCTGCCGATCACGTCACCACCCGGAGGAGGCAGGGTCACACTACCGAAGCGAGCCAGGAGGGGTCCCACAAGTAGGATGGACGCGCGCAACTTGGAGCACAATTCAGGATCCAACCTCTTGGAGGTGACTCCTCGCGGATCGACCGAAACGACATTGGACTCGACCCACTTGCAATCGGCCCCCACGTCAGCAAGAAGATCTAGCATCGCTTCCACATCGCGAATTCGTGGAACGTTTCTTACCTGGCAAGGCCCGTCTGCCAGCAACGTCGACGCGATTAGTGGCAGCGCCGCATTCTTGTTGCCGGCAGGCTTCACCTTCCCTTTGAGTGGTTGCCCACCCGTTACTCGAAAACTTTGACTCATGGTTGCGCAACCATATGGCGCACTGGGCGAACGCGCAAGGCGCATCGCTTGACACGCGCCCGGTGTCCAAGGACTTTTACCCCCAGATACGGGAGGAGAATCAAATGGCTTGGGCTGAGGCGGTAACCGCCATTTCCACGGCAATAATAGCGGTGATACTGATATTCACCGGGATGGCCCTCATTTCATGGATGGGTGACGTTCGCAAGTTGACGTCGGATCTCACTCGATTGACGGGCTCCCTGGACCACGACATTCGTCCGACACTCCAAACCGTTCGCAAACTAGCAGACGATGCGAGCAGCGTTGTCGGAATCGTCAGAACCGAGATCGGTGCCATCGTAAAGACCTCGCGCGGTCTGCGGCGAAGAGTTGACGAGACAGTCGATTCCGTCGAAGAGAGACTCCAGGATCTGGATGCGTTGCTGGACGTGGTTCTGGGCGAGGTCGAAGATACGGCACTCGACGTTGCTGCTGCGCTCAGGACGGCTAGACGCGGAGGCTCTATTGTCCGACGAGTAAAGCGGGCGGTCTTGGGTCGACGACGCTAAGCCAGTGAAGGTCGGCCGTTGTGCCACGGCGATTGTCATAGCGGCGGTCCTGCTGGTTTTGGTCCCGGACACGGCCCACGCATGGACGCCCGGCACCCATATCTTCCTTGGTGAACTGGTCCTCTCGAACTTGCCGCTACTGCCACAACCGGTCGCTGACTTGCTGCGGGCATTTCCCCTTGATTACCTGTATGGCAACATTGCCGCCGATACCTCCATCGCAAAGAAATACGCGCCGATAGGTCGACACTGCCATTCGTGGAGAATTGCTCAAGAGATACAGGAGAGTGCCGAAACAGATTCCTTGGGCGCGTTCGCTTTGGGATATATGTCACACTTGTCTGCAGATACGGTGGCTCACAATTTTTTTGTTCCCCAACAACTGGTTGTAACATCTCGAACCATCGCGCTGGGTCATTCATACTGGGAGAGTCGATTCGAGACTCATCTCGGAGAGCATTACTCGCGCACGGCGATGGATATCATTCGTCTCGATCATTCACGTGCCGATGCTCATCTCGACCGCATTCTTGCTCCAACAATTTTTTCTGTTCGGACCGGTCGCCGGGTGTTCCGCGGTATGGTGGGCGTCACCGAAACCCAGAGTTGGCAACGCGCATTCCAGGTCTTGGCAGACAAGAGCCGTTGGGACTTGGGGACGGACGTGATCGAGCGGCAAATGGCCGCCTCGTTCGAACTCATAATGGAGGTGATGGCCGGAGAGAGCGCCGCCGCTCGCAGGCTAGACCCATCGGGCGAATCTTCGCTGCGATTGGCCAAGCGGACACGAATCGATGTGATGAGGAACAGATTTCCAGGAGACCATCCCACGTTGAGATCTTTCGCTCGTGAGCACTTTGGACTCCCCGATTACGACCTCAAATACTGGTCAAATTGGGAAGGTCAGAGGCCATGGCGCTCCTAGGGAGAGACCAGCAATTGACCTACTCGGACCGGTCCTGGACCTCTAGCTATTGGCTTCGCTTAGGCGCTCTCCCAATCACGCTCGAGGCCGGCATACGCGACGAGCAGATGCTTACAACCGACCTCGTCATCATCGAAGTTCACGACGGCCTTTAGGTCGCGACCGCGGCCTGATACTGCCGCGATCGTTCCGGATCCGAAGCGGCCATGCCGAACGCGTTCTCCCTTGACATACCTTGGTGCGTCCTGTGAAATGGTCGCTGGGTCGATCTCCTCAAACGCCATCCAACTTGGCTTGCTCGAACGGCGGGAAGTGTCACCGCCAAAGATCCCGCTCGTCTGCCTCTCTGATACGATCCCGGGCGGAAGACTATCGAGAAATCGGGACGGCATTCCTGGCAACAGTTGCCCCCCGCGCCGCCGCGTCCGGGCCCAAGTTAGATAGACGCGGTAACGGGCTCTCGTAATGCCGACATAAGCAAGGCGCCGTTCCTCTTCCGTAGCGTCAGATGACTCCAGCGACCGGCTGAGAGGGAAGAGCCCGTCCTCCATACCGGTTATCACTACGACTGACCACTCCAAACCCTTAGCACTGTGCATTGTCATGAGAGTTACACCATCGGGGTCACCTCCCACGGTATCGGTGGGAGATGCCAATGCTGCGCTAGCCAGGTACTGCTCTGCCAAGGAGCCCACCTCTTCATCTGGAGTTTCCTCACACCATTCTGCGGCTCCGGCAACTAGTTCTCGTACGTTGTCCATACGTTCGATTCCCTCTGCACCGTCTTGCGAGAGGTAGGATTCGTAACCAACTGACTCGATTATTCGTTCCAGAAGACTAGACGGGTCCATAACCAATGCCGCGCGTTGAAGCTCATCGACCAGCTGGGCAAAACCGATGAATCGCTCCTTCGCTAAGGGCCGCAGATCGACTATGCGATCCGCGATAGCAGCCGTCTCCAGAAACGGCTTCGACCAGTCAGCTGCTGTCATCTGCAGAGTTCGGATGCTAGCCGTACCAATGCCGCGCCTTGGAAGGTTGACCACGCGCATGAATGCTTCGTCGTCCGAGGAGTTTATCGCTAGTCGCAGATACGCTATCAGATCTTTGACTTCTTTCCGTTCGTAAAAGCCCGCAGCCCCGACAATTCGATAGGGAACGCTGTATCTTCTCAGCGCCTCCTCCAGAGCACGGGATTGTGCGTTAGTCCGATAAAGAATAGACATATCGCTGAACGCGAAATCGTCCGCAGCCGCTCGCTCTCTCAATTCACGAGCCACCCATTCGGCTTCATCTCGCTCGTCTGCAGCCGCAACAACGCATACGGGATCTCCACCCTGTCTCTTGGTGAACAAGGTCTTGCCCAAACGCCCGGTGTTCTCCTCTATCACACCGTTCGCAGCATCCAGGATGACCTGCGTGGACCTGTAATTTTCCTCGAGGCGGATCAAGTGGGCGTTCGGAAAGTCGGATTGAAAGTCAAGCATGTTGCCGACATTTGCGCCACGCCAACTGTAGATGGATTGGTCGTCGTCGCCGACGACACATATCTCTTTGGTTCGAGCGGCGAGCTGCCGCACCATTAGATACTGCGCGCGATTCGTATCCTGGAACTCGTCGACCAGAATGGCGGAGAACCGGCGCTGGTACATTTCCAGTCGATGGGGGTGCTCTCTGAACACAGTGAGCGGATGAATCAGCAGATCATCGAAGTCCATTGCATTGGCCCTTTGCAACGCCTTCGTCATTGCGTGGTATATCTCGGCAGCTACACGGGTGACTCGCTCATCGGATTCAGCACCGAGTTCCTCCGCCGAAACGAGCCGGTTCTTTGCGGAGGAAATGATGTATTGGATTTGCTTTGGAGGAAACGTGCGATGGGAATAGCCATGGCGCTCGAGTAGCCGCTTTATCAACGCCAACCGATCGCGCTCGTCGTAAATAGTAAACTGCGGCGTGAAACCGATCAGATTCGCTTCGCGCCGCAACAACCGAGCAGAAATCGAATGGAAGGTCCCGATCCATAGGCCTGCAGGATCTCGACCCAACATCGCCTTGACCCTCTCCCGCATTTCTCCCGCCGCCCGGTTTGTGAAAGTAACCGCGAGAATACTCTGGGGCTGGATACCGTCGTGCTCGACCAAGTGCACCAACCGGGTGGTCAGTACGCGGGTCTTTCCGGACCCAGCACCCGCCAGGATCATAAGAGCACCACCACGGTATTCGACTGCCTCTTTTTGTGCGGCATTTAGTCCAGCATCAATCATCGGCGTCTTGACCCGTTACCGGCAGGCTCACCACAAACGTCGCACCCGTATCAGACGCCAGCAGATCGATATAGCCGCCGTGAACCTCCTCGATGACCCGACGGGCAAGCGCCAACCCAATTCCCCATCCTCCCTGCTTAGTTGTGACACCCGGTTCGAATAGATTGGAACGAACCTCCAAGGGGACACCTGGGCCGTCGTCGGTCACCGATACGAGGACTTTATCACCGTCGCTCTTGACGCCGACAGTAATGAGTCCACCGCGCGAACTCAGGGCATCGATTGAGTTTCTTACCAGAGCTTCCAGTGCCCACTCCACAAGAACGCGATCGGCCTGGATCATGGGGCCTGCGTCGGGCGCCTCCACGCGCAATTCTATCTGGTGGGCGTGCCTTGGCAGACGCGGTTCAAAATATGCCGCCACGCGCTCAACAAGCACGCCGAGGGACACTCGATCTCGCCGAGCCGGGCGGCCGATACGCTCGAACCGCTTCGCCACTCGCTCCAGCCGTTCGAGATCTGCGGTCAAGTGCTTGGCGACTTCTACCGCACGCGGATCCTCTATTTCCCCTAGACGCTCGACCCACGCCCCTGCGCTCATCAGGGGGGTTCCAAGCTGGTGTGCTGACTCTCTGGCCATGGCAACCCAGATCTGGCCCCGATGTCGATCCCGCGAGGCACGATAGGCCCACACACCAATCGTCACAGCCGTCACCAGTATCACCAGCTGTAGCAGGCCCAGCCAGGTGAGCCGCCTAGTAACCGGGAGATCCCCGAAGTGGACTACGAAACCAGACCCTACAATCGGTTCATTGTCTCGATCGAGTTGGTCGACGTACGCCTTGAGTTCTGAGTCGTTGTCCAGAATGAGGGAGACTCCGGCCGAATCGAACGGCGTGTTGGCCCACGCAGTGGGGGTACCGCTCGGATCCGTTACAACTATGGGAATACCGATCTCTTGCGCCTCTTTCGAGAGCCCGAAGAGCGTGGGCGTTTCCTGCCCTGGATTACCGATGGCCGCGATGATCTCTCCATAAAATCTCGACGTTTCCTGGGTCTGCAGTCTGAGATGGGTAGCGATGTCCCATGCCTGCCATACCGAGATGCCACCGAAAATCAGCGCGAGCCCGAGAACAGCTGCCGGCCCATGCTGCCGCAGCCGTTGCCTAACCTGATGCCTTGCCACTAGGCGTCAGCCGATCGGCCCCCAAGTAAGGAACCAGTGAGTCAGGTATGCTAACGCTGCCGTCTTCGTGCTGATTGTTCTCGAGCAGGGCGATTATCGTCCGTGGCAGAGCAACGCCGGATGCGTTCAGTGTGTGCACGAAACTTGGTTTCGCATTGGCACTTGCGCGGTACCGAATATTCGCACGGCGTGCCTGAAAATCGGTGAACGTACTGGCGCTCGAGACCTCGAGCCACTGGCCCACACCCGCAGCCCATACCTCGAGATCGTAGGTCTTTGCGCTTGCAAATCCGATGTCACCTGTGGCAAGCAGGACGACTCGGTATGGGAGATCCAGCCGTTGCAGCACGGCCTCTGCGTGCTGCAGCAGTTTCTCTTGTTCATTGGGCGAATCTTGTGGTTCTACGAAGCTTACCAATTCAACCTTGTCGAATTGATGTACTCTGATGATTCCGCGCGTATCCTTGCCATGCGCCCCAGCTTCACGACGAAAGCATGGGGTGTACGCGACGTAGGATCGAGGCAGACTTCCAGGTGCAAAAATCTCGTTCTGGTGAAGGTTTGTGACGGGTACCTCAGCTGTTGGAATCAGGAAGAGACCGTCTGTGGTACGATACATGTTGTCCTCGAGGTCCGGGATCTGGCCGGTGCCTCGCGCAGAGTCCTCCGTTACCAGCAGTGGTGGCGCAACTTCCACATAGCCGTGCTCTTCAACATGGAGGTCCATCATGAAGTTGACGAGCGCCCGTACCAGGCGGGCGCCCATACCTATGAATACGGGAAACCCGCTGCCGGCGATTGCCGCTCCCCGCGGCAAATCAAGCATGCCTAGATTTTCACCCAGCTCCCAATGTGGCCGAGGTGTAAACTGAAGCTCCTTAACCTCACCCCACTCTCTGACGATCTTATTTGCGGTGACATCGCCCAGCGGGAGATCGTCTAAGGGAATGTTGGGGACGCACAGCAGTTTTTCTTGAAGTTCGCTCTCCACATCCTTGAGATCTCGGTCGAGATCTTTGATCGTGCCACTAAGCTCTTGCAGTTCTGATATGAGAGAACTCGCGTCGCTCTTTACCCTCTTCAGCTCCGCAACTTTTTGCGAGGCCAGGTTCCGCTCAGCTTTGAGTTTTTCGACGCGCAACACCAATGAGCGTCTGCGCTCATCGAGTTGAGTCAATTGGGTGACCGCGTTGCCTAGCGATGCATCACGCCGTTCCAGCGCCGCCCGGACGACTTCGGGAGACTCACGGACCAATCTGATGTCAATCACTGACTAGGAGGTGGGAAAGCCGGGTTGGAGATCTCTAAAGCCACAGTTGATATCGACCAGCGATTCCATGGTAACCGAGCGCTCCACAAGATCCAGTTCGAGAACACGGAACTTGCCGTATCGCGGCAGGGCTCCGAGGAAAAGGCATGTTCCCAGGTTCGAGTTACGGGACCGCGCAATAAAAACCAGACCGAGTGAGAGAGGAGTAGACTTGTCGACGACATAGCCGTCGGCGGGCGCCCTGAGGATCGCATCGAACGCCTGATCGCTCACCTTGATCCCAGCCTCCTGTGGCAAGCCGAGAGTGCCCGCTGGAAAAATGGCTGGCGTGCCGGCCGAATCGAAGTCGAAAGCGAAGTCGAACTGCTCACCTTGCTGGGTTCGAGCAATCGTACCGAGGACGATATCAAAGGCGCTTGGTGCGGTGATTGGTGTTCCCTGCAATGCAAATAACGTGAGTGTGTCGGAAAAATTGGGTGCCCCCGCCGGAGGCAAACCGAGATCAGCGCCACACGACACGGCCGCGAATAAACCCAGCGACCCTGCACAGCTCAACCAGAAGCGGGAAAAGAGGATGCGTTTCATAGACTTACGTTGAAGGTTAGCCGGACTCCGAAACAGGGTCAAGTTCATGTGTTGCCTTGACTTCGCTCCGGGCCGAATCTAGCTTGGCGCTCATGACAAAGATTCAAGATGTCGTACAGGCGTTGGAAACACGCACCGGTGTAGAGGCCGTAATCGTGCTGGGACGTGATGGCCTGACGATCGATGGCCGCACCAGCCCTGACCTCGACCCTGAAATCATAGCTGCCCTGGTTCCCCCGGTTGTCGACGCTTGTGCCGCTCTCGGCACTGCGGGCTCCCGCGGACAGTTCGCAACCGCCGTTATTGAGTGTGATGCCGGACTGGCAATCGTCGCCCAGATCACCGCGGAATCTCTTCTCGTAATCTTGGTCAAGCCGGACACCAACGTGGGAAAGTTATTATACGAATTGCGACGGCATCGAGTCGCTATCGCAAACTTGCTTTGAGCCTGGCCTTGTCTAGCACAACGAGCGCCGGCTTCGTCGAGTATCGCATCAGAGAGCACCGGTGAGCCGCTGGGCGGCTATTCTCGCTGGCGGTTCCGGGACCCGCTTCTGGCCGCTCTCCAAGGAATCCAACCCCAAACAGCTACTTCCACTAGTCGACGGTGAGTCGCTGCTGCGTCTGACCGTCAATAGACTGCGGGGTCTTATTCCCCCGGATCGGATTCTCGTCGTGACTGGTCCCGCCCTCGCTGACAAGACACGGCGTTTGCTATCCGAGATCCCACAACAGAACATCTTGGTTGAGCCCCGAGCAGCCTCCACAGCCCCCGCCCTGGCTTGGGCAACGCAGACGGCGGTGACGCAGGACGCGTCAGCCACCCTACTGTCGCTCCACGCGGACTGGTACGTCGGCGACGATCAACTGTTTCGCGACACGGCATCGCGAGCAATGGATGTAGCGGAACAACATGATGTCATGGTCACGGTAGGTATCGTTCCCAACCGCCCGGACAGCGGGTACGGCTATATACAGTTGGGTGAGTCTTTGGACGGAGACGCTAAGCGAGTGCAGGCCTTCGTAGAGAAGCCCGACTCGCAAACTGCGATCAAACTTATTGATGACGGAGCGCTGTGGAACAGTGGGCTGTTTGCTTGGACAGCGAACCGATTCGAGATCGAGACACAGGCCGTGGCCACTGAATTGGCTCCCGAAATGCACCGGCTCGCTTCTGGCGACGTTAGCGGGTTTTTTGCGTCAGTAACCCCTGTCGCAGTAGACGTGTCACACTTTGAGCGCAGCGATCACGTGGCGTGTGTACCTGGCAAATACCCATGGGACGACGTGGGAACCTGGGATGCGCTCGCACGAATTCGGGACCTGGATGAAAGTGGCAATGTACTCGTTGGCACGGTGCATCAGCGCCAATCCTCCGGCTGCATTATTTGGACGGAACAGGACGCTATTGTGCTGGATGGCGTAGAGAATCTTGTCGTCGTACAAGCGAATGGCATCACGCTGGTTACTACGCGCGAGCGATCCACCCATCTCAAAGAGTTACTAGCAAACATGCCCGACAACCTTCGGAACTTGGGAAAATGACAGATCTGTATCTCATAGAGCCAGAGGCATCTCCTAAATGGTTTCCGTTTGCTCAATGCCGACCCATCTGCGAGTTGAGAGCTGGAGCGTGGCTGATCCGAGAGCGATGGGAGGCGGTGGCCGGTGGTGATGCACGCGAAGTGTTCGGACATCGCTACATCACAAGCTTCGTAGAAGCTGGAGTTCCACCGATCGCAGAGAAACACGGGATAGAAGGCCCTGCCGTGGTGGGGTGTTCGGAATTTGTCCCCACAGGCAGCCACCTTGAGCTTCCCGACGAGGCGTCGCGTTTGGTGAACGACGGATCCACCGTTGGCTGGTGGATACCGGAAGGCGTTCGCTGGGACGGAGAGGACGGAGACTGGGCTGAACTCGAACTCGAGGGCCTGACTCTGTCCGGCTCCTATGACCTAATCACCGCCCTGGAGCTGCTACTGTCTCCGGACACGTTGGATTTTACTCACGAGGGTGGAGATCCGTTACCCGATGGCAGCATCATAATTGGAGACCCGGCCGACGTTGTAATACTTGGGGCCGCCGTCGAGCCGGGCACGATCTTCGATGTCAGGGAGGGAGTAGTCGTCATAGAGCAACACTGTTACATAAAGGCGGGGACACGACTCGAGGGTCCGGTGTACGTAGGGCCTGGTTCAGAGATTCTCGGTGGTAGCATCAGGCACTGTGCCATCGGACCGCGCTGCCGTATCCGTGGTGAGATCGCCACTACCGTAGCGCTGGGCTACTCAAACAAAGGACACGACGGATTCATTGGTCATTCCGTTCTCGGCCGATGGGTGAACTTGGGCGCAGGGACAACGACCTCCAACTTGAAGAATACTTACGGCACGGTTCGCCTCGAAATAGACGGGCGAAAGCTAGATACCGGCAGACAATTCATGGGCACCCTCTTCGGCGATCATGTGAAGGTCGCTATCGGTACCCAACTCGGGACAGGTACTGCTATCGGTGCAGGCGCAAATGTTTTCGGTCCCGCTGCACCCCCGAAGTACCTGGCACCTTTTGCCTGGGGAACGAGCGGAGAGTTGATGGAGCGTGAGGGTTTTCTCAAGATCGCGCGCCGCGTAATGCCTCGGCGGAAGGTGGAGGTCACCGCCGAAGTCGAGACATGGCTGGGAGTTCTTCATGACAACACAGTGTCACGATGAGAATCGCGGTGCTCGGTTCGGGCAGTGGTGGCAACACGTTTGCATTAGAAGCGAGCAACCGAACACTGCTCGTGGATGTTGGATTCGGAATCAGAGCTATTACCAGCCGAGCGGAGAGAGCCGGCATTGACCTGGATTCTCTCGCCGGAATAGTCGTTACGCACGAACACGGCGATCACTCGCGAGGTGCGCCTTCCCTCGCTCGGCGAGTTGGATGTCCGCTGTTCGCGACGAGTGGCACTCTGGACGCACTCTCAAGAAAACTCGATGGAATCGATTGCCACCGGCTTCTGACTCACGAGCCTATGCTGATCGACCCGTTTGTTGTGGAGGCGTGCCGAACTTATCATGACGCCGCCGAGCCGATCGCCCTGACTGTAGAGTTGCCGGACACGGGCTCGAAGGTCGGAATAGCCTGCGACGTTGGCCGCCCATCCCGTGCCTTACGCCGTCTTCTACGAGATTGCCACTGTCTCATAATCGAGGCAAACCATGACGACGCACTGCTTCGCACCGGCCCCTACCCTGCTTCAGTTCGCAAACGCATTGCCGGATCCGGCGGCCATCTGTCAAATAAGGCCGCAGCCGACTTGTTGTCTGAATTGTGTCATGAGGAACTGAGGACTGTCGTCCTAGTTCACCTGAGTAATCGCTGTAATACTCCGGGGTTGGCCGAGGATGTTGTGGGCAAAGTATTGAACTCACGGGGTTTCAAAGGGCGACTAGTGATCTCTGGTCAGGACGATCCGGTTTCCGCCTTCTCCGTGGCGTCTGGAGCCCCGTCGCCGTCACTGGAAGTTCCGGCTACCGCATCGGGAACCACTTCTTCTTCTGTTAGCAAGGCTACGTGAGGTTCCCATTGCCGCATCATCTGAGTGAAGGAGTGCGCTATCTCACCGTCGAACTCCGCTCCAGATCGTTCCTCCAAATACGCCAGCACTTTTTCTGAGGGCCACGCGTCACGGTACGGTCGGTTGGTTCGTAAGGCATCATAGACGTCGCAAACGTGAACCAGTTTGCTAGCTTTATGGCAATCACGGCGGTGGGCGAATGATGGATAGCCACCGCCGTTCAGCATCACATGGTGTTCGTACGCTACAACAGCTGCCATATCTAGATCCGGCTCGGATGTAATGATGATGCGCGCACCTTCTGCCGGATGTTCGTTCATCAAGATCCTTTCTTCTTGGCTCAGTTTTCCCGATTTGTTCAGTACGTCCAGGGGAATTTTTACCTTTCCAAGATCGTGCAACAGGCCGGCGACACCGAATGCCCTGACATCTTGAGCACCGAGGCCCATGAATTCAGCCAGGCCCATCGTCAAAACCGATACGTTCAGGGAATGTGTGGTCGTGTATTCATCGAAGTCACGCAGCTTTAGGAGCGGGAGTATCATCTGCCTATCGCCGTGCATAGCTACAGATAGTCCTCGCACAACTGCCTCTGCTTCGAAAAGAGGAAGTTCCCCGCCTGTTGTCACCTCTTCGTGTAACCAGCGGATCGTGTCCGCTTCCTCTCCGAGGGTCAGCGCCAGTGTCGCAGTGGCTATCTCCTCCCGATCAGCATCAGCTTCACCGCGGATACCTATTTCACCCCATTTGATTCCGGTACTGCGAGGCTGTCGAACCTGAGCTGTGTCGATTCCCTGAGGAGCCATCCGAAGCAGAATCTCATCCAAGAGACCTTCGAGTTCGTCACGCGTGACCGTTTCATCAAACTCGAGTCGTTGGATGCCGATATTGGCAAGTCGTTCACTCCACTCCCACGATCTCATGTCCTTAAGCGGTGTGTTGCGATAAACAACCTCGTCAGCCAGGAAGGAAAAGAAGGGATGCCTGTCCTTGCTCATCAGGTCGTTCAATTTTTCGTAGGTGGAATCGAGTGCTCGCTCGCGGGAGGCGTGGCCCTCCGGGTACAGTGAAAGTGCGGAGAGGGCCTGCGCAAGGGCGTTCAGAAATTCGACCGCGTGCGACAACGACTAAGACTTATCCCCGCCGCCCTGGGCAGCTTTGCGGACCTCTGGATCCTTCGACTTCGACGCGACGGCGAGCGCGCGTTTGGCACGGGGATCAGACTGGAAGTTGGAAAGCCCTGCAAGAGCCTCCAGAAAAACTCTGCTCTTTGGGGGAAGCTTCCATCTCAGAAAAGACTTGCGGGGCTCCGCGATGCGTAGGAGCGGCGCAACCGCCGCTTGAATACCGCTCGCACCCAAGACACGAACCGCCGCAACACCATGTTCCCCGGCACCCGAAGTCGCCATGTTTGCAAGAAGGGGAACGGCCGACCCAGGACACGACTCCAATGCTGCAGCCAGACCCGCGCGCACGGTCCGGGTGTCGCTCTCTGTAAGGGCCGCGCATATGGCCCTCTCGCGGCTCTTGGGGTTGCGAAGAAGTATACGTACTGCTTCACGACGCACTCGCGGATCCGAGTGCTGCAGGAATTTCGCGCCATCAAATTCTGGAGGAAGTTCCTGCATCTCACCAATGATGGAGAGCATGTTGCGCTGGACAAACCAGCGCGGATCGTTCATATGGGACATCAACGATGGAAAGACATCCGGTCCCAGTTTCACCAGGCGGTCCAGAATCGTCCGTCGGGTTTGTTGAGACTCCGAATCGATTAGAACTTCGAGCATCGGATCGGCGGCTTCATACCCAATGTGTGCCAGAAGTAGGTCAAGAATGCTCGCGTCTAGGGGGTCCGCCCGGAGAAACGACATGAGTCTCTCCCTATCTGCCAGCTGGTCTAAAACGGCCGCGGATGCAATCGTCGCATCAGATTCGTCCACGGTTGTCAGCAACCACTTGACTCTTCCTTTTTCTAGTAGCTCGTCCACCGCGCGAGTCACCGCCTCACCCTTCGCATCCACTTCGAGAGCCATCTGAAGCATTCGGGTTGGTTCCGGCCGATACCTCATCTCCGGCGCAACCGAGAACATTGGACCGACACTGGCCATTTTTTGCAGGGCGTCGCCGTATGCTCCAGGATTCGGATCAGTCAAAGCCCAACCGTTGATCAGTTCAGTCACCTGCTCCCGGACTGAAGTTTCTGCTACCACCCTTCTGTCGCCTCGCGACGTTTCGGCATGCCGCGACATTTTTTGGAGCATTCTGAGCATGGAATGTGAAATCGTCTGTTCATGAGACTCGCTCGCTGCCTGTACCAGTGCCATCACAGCATCTACGGCCATTCCCTCTGAGGCGTTGAGCAAGAATTGCCGCCGTTGATCACCGTCTCCACCCATTTCCAGAAGTCGTTCCAGGGTCCCGCGGTCCAGTTTCCCCACCAATTTGGACATACGCTTCTTGAGCGCTGCCGCCTCACTTCCCTTTGTGCTACGAAGCTCCTCGGCGATCTTGAGCAGGTAGCCCACGATCACCTGGTCGTAGGCGGTCCCTCCCTCGTGTTCATCTATCGCCTTTGCCACAACAGACGGTTCGGTGTTGACGTTTTCCGCCTCCTGCTCTTCTACCTCCTCAGAAGCGATGGCAGCCCTCGCCAACCCGATCCAAAGCTGAGCGGCGCGGGTTCGATCGGCGCCATCCTCGCCGGGAATATCCTCCCTTTCCTCGTCCAGCAGCTCGAGTGATTCATACGTGAGAGGGTGAAGGGCAATGTGTGGCCATGCGGTCAACAGTTCTCGCGGACCCAACCCAATCGGCTCACCCGAACGTTCTGCCTCAACAGCGATCACTGACAGCAGATCTTGAACTTCAAAGGCCTCCGCCCCTCTCCGAAAACTGATGGCGCCGAGGTGGTGACGGTGTAGGCGATCAGCGAGATCACTCAACACGGGGTTCTTTGGGTCGGTCGCCACACCCTCGATAACCAGCTGCATGTTAGCAACACCTAGAGAAAGAGTTCCTCTCTCCGCGACCAACGGATCGAGACGCTGAGCAACACGCTCAGCAGCAGGTGCCAGCGAGGGATGCCCCTCGGGATACATGGCGTGCTTGTGCAAAGCAATGGATAGTTCTATGAGAAAGTCTGCCAGGTCTCTCGAAAGCGCGGCCGCACCGGTTTCTTCGGGAGGTTTCGAGCCTCCGCCTGTGGGCTGTGTCACTCTAGCTCATTATGACCGGGCGAAACCCGAGGAACTTCTCGGGCATGTTCGGCGGATCGGAGAAGGTGACTTTCGCCACTCCGGCTTCCCGGCGGCTCTGCAACGGGACCCACCCGCCTCAAGATGACAGGTTCTTCCAGATCTCCTCCCGACAACGTCATTTGTTTCCCTTTGAGACGAAAATGATACCCAACCCACTCTTCACCAAAAAGGATATAGAGCGTGTCCTGGGCCAGTCTCCAACGCACAGTCTCCTCCCCGAAACTCGCCGACGAATCAGCACGCACAACAAAGTTCTCCGGCCCATCCGGCGTATCGACTTGCCATGTTCCGGAAATATCGGGGAGCGGCTTCTGCGCCCAAAGGGGCGTAAGTCCTCCCAGGAGCCCGAGGAGTCCCAATGCGAGTAGCAGGTGTCTCATCCACCTCCAAACTATCCACGCCCGGCCCTGTGCGCCACACAGAGATCCCAAAACGAAGCGCCCCGAGGAACTCCTCGGGGCGCGAACGTTCTATCGGATGCTGGCGATCGGTGGCTAGTACATTCCACCCATTCCGCCACCAGGCATCGCTGGCGCTGCCGGCTCGTCCTCCTTCTGCTCCACCACGACACACTCGGTGGTGAGCATCAGGGAAGCAACCGAGGCCGCGTTCTGCAATGCCGTACGAGTGACCTTGGTCGGGTCTATAACCCCCGCAGCCACCATGTCCTCGTACTCATTTGACTGTGCGTTATACCCGAAGTTCTTCGCCTTCGAATTTCGCACCTTTTCGATCACAACTGATCCTTCCACTCCAGCATTGCTAGCGATCACCCGCATCGGCTCCTCGAGTGCCCGCCGCACGATGTTGGCACCAACTCTTTCATCCTCGTCGTCAAACTGCACCTTTGCCAGTGAAGTTTGCGACCGCAGGAGTGCAACGCCACCACCGGGTACAATGCCTTCCTCCACCGCAGCACGAGTTGCATGAAGAGCATCCTCTACACGCGCCTTCTTCTCCTTCATCTCGGTCTCGGTAGCAGCGCCGACGTTGATCACTGCCACTCCACCGGCGAGCTTGGCCAGCCGCTCTTGGAGCTTCTCCCGATCGTAGTCGGACGTGCTCTTATCGATAGCAGCTTTGATCTCGGCAATTCTGCCCTGAATGTCCTTGTCCGAACCACCTCCGTCGACGAGCGTCGAGTCATCCTTGTCGATGACAATACGCTTTGCGCTGCCGAGGTCGCTCAGAACAGCATTCTCCAGCTTGAACCCGACTTCCTCGCTGATGACCTTGCCGCCGGTCAGAGTCGCGATGTCTTGCAGCATGGCCTTGCGACGGTCACCGAAACCAGGCGCCTTCACTGCACACACTTTCAGGGTCCCGCGCAGCTTGTTGACAACCAACGTTGCTAGAGCCTCACCCTCGACATCTTCAGCAATAATCATCAATGGCTTGCCTGTCTGAGCTACCTTCTCCAATACAGGCAAAAGATCCTTCATCGCTGAGATCTTCTTGTCGTGAATCAGAATCTGCGCATCTTCGAGAATCGCTTCCATCTTCTCAGGATCGGTGACGAAGTACGGTGACAGATAGCCCCGATCGAATTGCATGCCGTCGACCGTCTCCAAATCTGTTTCGAGTCCGCGCGCCTCTTCAACTGTGATGACGCCGTCCTTGCCAACCTTCTCCATCGCGTCGGCAATGAGATCTCCGATTTCCTGATCGCTGTTCGCGGAGATGGCCCCAACTTGCGCAATCTCCTTCTTGCCCCGTGTCTCGACCGAAAGCTTCTCGAGATCTGACACTACGATCGCAACGGCTTTGTCGATCCCTCGACGGATGGCCATGGGGTTGATGCCGGCCGTCACGCTCTTTAGACCCTCGCGAAAGATGGCTTGCGCAAGTATGGTCGCTGTGGTGGTGCCATCGCCAGCCACGTCGGATGTCTTGGTGGCTACTTCCTTCACCATCTGAGCACCCAGATTCTCGAGCGGGTCAGCGAGTTCAATTTCCTTTGCAACCGTTACACCGTCCTTGGTGACGGTCGGGCTGCCGAATTTCTTGTCGATAACGACGTTGCGACCCTTGGGTCCCAACGTAACTCGCACCGCGTCGGCCAACTGGTCGACACCCTTCTTCAAGCTGGTCCGAGCTTCGACATCAAAATGAAGTTCCTTAGCAGGCGCCATTATTTAAAGTCTCCTCAATGTTCGTGCGGACAATCCGCTCAGTCGATGATGGCGAGTACGTCAGATTCCTTGACGATGAGATACTGCTCGTCGTCCAAGGTGATCTCGGTCCCGGTGTATTTGCCGTAAAGCACTTTCTGTCCGACCTTGAGTTCCATTGGAACCCGGTCGCCCTTCTCAATTCGCCCCGGACCGGCCGCAACGATCTCGCCTTGCTGTGGCTTCTCTTTGGCGGTGTCCGGGATGTAGAGCCCGCCGCGCATTTCCGCCGCTTCGTCCAGGGGCAG
This sequence comes from Gemmatimonadota bacterium, assembly GCA_036679605.1. Classification (GTDB taxonomy): domain Bacteria; phylum Gemmatimonadota; class Gemmatimonadetes; order Gemmatimonadales; family GWC2-71-9; genus JAZDCZ01. The sequence goes on along the minus strand of JAZDCZ010000157.1, from coordinate 6,645 downwards.
TATCACTACGCGGTCGGCCAAAGGCTGGATCTTCACCTTCGACTTGCTCTTTGTGGCAGTGGCCATGGCTGTCGCCCTCCGTCAACCTAAGTTAATGTGGTCAGTTGAGTTACGATCTTGTTAGCACTCATCGGTCGAGATTGCTAACAAGATCGGGAAACTAAAGAGGGGAACACGCCCCTGTCAAGGCGGTCCCCCTATCCGATCCGAGCCGTAATGGCCAGAACCTAGATCATCTTTGGAACGCCACCCGCACCGGGACCGCGCTAAGGTCTCCCGTGCCATCACCGAGCTGGCCAGTGCCACCAAAACCCCAGCAGTAGACAATATTGTCGATGCTGATCCCGCAGCTTGCAGAGGTCAAAACCGCTTTCCCGGCACTGACCGACTCGAACTCGATGTTCCCAAGAACGAGGACAGGCTCTGCCCTGTTGACCACCGTTCCATCACCCAGCTGACCGGAATCGTTGCCCCCCCAGCAATAGGCCTCCATCGTCACCGTGGTACCACAGGTGTAGTTCCCACCGGCGGAGATCGACAGGAACGTGAAGCCGCCGGAGATCATGATCGGAACATCACTGCGTCCCACACCACTCACTCCCAACTGCCCAACGGTACCCAGACCCCAGCAATAGGCGTCGCCATCTAACGTGATCGCACACGTATGGGATTCTCCAGCCGAGATCTGCCGCAACTCCAGGTTTCCGGAAACAGCAACCGGCATGTCGCTACTGCTACGATCCCCGTTCCCTAATTGACTCTCGTCGCCCACTCCCCAGCAGTATGCCGCGGTGTCCTCCGTTATCGCGCACGTGTGGTTCGCACCAGCAGATATGTCGGTAAAGCTGAGGTCCCCCAAGACCTGCACTGGAACCAGCCGTGGAGTTGGCCCCGATTCTCCGTTGCCCAGCCTTCCCTCAGACTGTGATCCCCAGCACCAGGCGCTGCGATCTGTGGAGATTCCACACCCGTGTGCGCCACCTGCCGAAACGGCATTGAACAACGGGTCATCTATCGAGGTGGGCGCTACATTGATAAACGTGAGATCTCCAATGCCCAGTTGTCCCTGATCGTTGCTTCCCCAACAGAACGCCAGGGCCCCAGTACCGCTGCCAGTGGCAAGTCCGCAGGTAAACGTCCCCCCCCCCGAAAGCTCTTTGAAAACGCGTCCTCCTGCCACTGGCCATGGCTGGAATCTGTTATCCTGATCGCCCACGCCCAACTGCCCCAAGCCATTTGCCCCCCAACAATACGCGGCATTCGCAGTAGTCACGGCGCAGGAGTGCAACCCCCCTACAGTAACAGAGCGGAATGTCAGCACTATGGAATCGGCTCCGGGGAGCGGATTACTAATCGAGAAGGAATCGCCACCGAGACAAGCCATGCCAAAGAAAACGGGGAGCCCTAGGACCATCCATCCCACACGCCAACGTTCGATCATTTTTGCCGCCTCAAAGTTTGAAAGATATTGTGAATTACACGCAAAGGCACTCTAGGTGCCCCGCTAATTGCCTCCCCTACTGCCCTTCGGAGTCCAGTACTCCTCAAGCTCGACCCCCAGACCCAGTGCCATGCGGTTGACGAAGTTGTAATAGGAAGTCACCTGGCACACATCCAGGATTTCGTCGTCCCCCAATCCAGCAGTCCTTAGGGTGTCCACGTCCTGTGATTCCAACTCAGCAGACCTCAAGGTCAGCTTCGAAGCATAATCCAAGATGGCCCTCTCGCGCTGCGAAATCGGAGCCCTAGCGTAGTCCGTCTCGATCGCCGCCACCTTTTCCTCATCCCTAATCAGCTTACGGAGGCCCGCCCCGTGATGCTTCATTCAGTAAGTGCACTCGTTAGCGCCGGACACCACCACCGCTATCATCTCACGTTCGATCCTGGATAGGTTCGACGGACCTCGCATCAGATGGGCGTAATAATCGTGGTGGTACCGCACTGTCTCCGGGTTTAGCGAATGAACAGTCAAAATATGGTCTACGCCGAACCGCGTTTTTAGCGGATCGTAGAGTTCGCGCAACCTCCCGGTCGCTTCACTTGCGTCAATCGAACGGATCCAGGCCAATTTTGTTCCTAGTCATCGGTCAATTGATTAGACGTCGAGCTGCGACCCACCGCGCCCGCCACCACCCGCTCTCCGACTCGGTCCCAGCTAGACTCGAAATTTTCACACCGCTAGATGCGCTGTGTATGAACTTGCCGTCTCCCACATAGAGTCCCACATGAGTGACCCCAGCTCTCTCCACAGAGAATCCAAGGATATCACCAGGCAGCAACTCCTCTAGCGACAGCGCAACTCGCAGACCAGTCCTCGCTTGGTCCCGACTGACCCGAGGAATGATAAGCCCATGCTCGCCATAGGAGTATTTTATGAGACCCGAACAGTCGAAACCGTTTGCGTCGGTACCGCCCCATCGGTATGGCGTGCCCATGACCGAAAGCGCTGTTTGCACCACTCCGCCCCTGAGATTGACAACCTCTTTCCCGGCGCCGTCGCCCCCGGCGCTCCGGGCTATGTCCGATTCGCTCGGAGGAGTATACTCGCCGTTCTTGGGACCGCCCTCCCCCGCCCTATTTGGACGCGGTGCGGGCCGGCGAGACCGCGATGGTAACCGAACAGACAGGCGTCCCGAGATAGTGAGGCCGCGCCGGTCAATTCGGCGTAGCCGCCAGAAGCCCCGGACATTGGCGTCTTCGACCCGGTACCTTGCCTCGACTCCCAACGATAGGGACTTGAATGGCTGGAGAGCATAACCACCGCCGGCGCTCCACTGGGCATCGAGATTGGGGCTAGCGTGCGGAACCCCCAATCCCACACTGGCAAGCACATAGGGACCTGAGCCGCTACGCCAAAGCGCGAGGGAGAACTCCCCACCACTCTGCCTCATCTGCCGGGATCCCGAAACCTGGTACTGGTGAGTAGCTCCGATGCCGTATGTGAGTGGTCCCAGCAAAGCCTGGTAGTAGGTGGCTGAGTAAATGACACTAGAGGAATCGTTGTGCCACCAGCTACCTACGCTCAAGTCCAACCCATCATTCTGGGCGACGAGTGGTGGCACTGCGACGAGGAAAATTGCGGCGGTGAGCCGCGCGGTGAGGACCATGGTCATTGCATCACTGGACGTAACTTCAAACGTAGCAACAAACTAGCTCACGGTCAACATCGTTTGTCAGCCAAGTTGCGGGTGCCCTCGACGAATCTGTCGCGCGCCGGTTCGGTTGCCCGCCAAAAACCGAAGACCGTCTGAGGATACATTTGTTGGTAGGTATCTTGTCACGTGAGCAAAGAGATTATCGATCACCTTAGAAATGTGGGTAATGCACCTTAGACAGATAGGACTCGTGAGCGAGGGGTTGGGTACCGAACGAAGGGTAGACTTCATTGACCTCGGCTCGGCGCAATGTGTGGCAAGTGTGGACGTGCGACACCGGCCTGGTGGGATCGGCTTCTGGCACATGACCGAAGCTGTGCACTCGGCTCGCTCGCAATAGCGTTCGCGCCCGATCAAGGCATATGCCGCGTCTCACCGTCACCCGCCGAGTGCACTTCAGTGCTGCACATAGATTGCACGACCCCGCACTTTCGGACGAGGATAACGCCCGGATTTTTGGCCCCTGCAGCAATCCCAACTATCACGGACACAACTACGAGCTAGACGTCTCCGTAGAGGGTGAAGTAAGCGAGGAGACCGGTTATGTAGCGGATCTGGGTGAAATTAAGCGTATCGTCGAAGAACGAGTACTGGTGCTACTAGATCACAAGAACCTCAATTTGGACGTCCCTGAGTTCAGTAACACCAACCCCACCGCCGAAAACATTGTAGTAGTTATCTGGCGGCTACTCGACGGCCACCTCCCCGGGAGGCTCAAGAGGCTCGTGCTATGGGAGACCCCGCGCAATTATGTTGAGTACGAAGGGGACTGACCGCCGGTTAGATCGTTACTCCCTCCATGGTGCCCCTCACTGCGTCGGCCGATTTGCGAAGTTCCACCGATTCCTTGCTGCTCAACTCCACTTCTATGATTTGTTCCAACCCGTTCGCTCCCAATTTGCAGGGAACTCCTAGGTAGAGACCCTCGATGCCATATTCGCCCTGCATCCAGGCGGCACAAGGCAACACACGTTTCTTGTCTCGCGCAATCGATTCCGCCATCTCGGCCGCCGCCGCAGACGGCGCGTAGTATGCTGAACCGGTCTTCAAGTAGCCCACGATCTCGGCACCGCCCTTGCGCGTGCGCTCCACAATTGCATCGAGGGACTTCCGTTCCATCAGTTGGGTGACGGGAATACCCGAGACGGTCGTATAGGAAATGAGCGGTACCATGGTGTCACCATGCCCTCCCAACACCATCGCCTGAATATCTTGCACCGACACATCGAGCGCTTCGGCAATAAAACTCCTGTAACGTGCGGTATCGAGCACTCCGGCCATGCCGATCACTCTCTCTCTCGGAAAGCCCGTGATTTCTTTCGCCACCCAAGACATCACATCGAGTGGGTTCGATACGACTATCACGATGCTGTCGGGAGCATACCGCTTGATCTCTGCACTCACTGATTTCACGATCTGTACGTTGGTGCTGACGAGATCGTCGCGGCTCATGCCAGGCTTTCGCGCGATGCCCGCGGTTATGATGAACAACTCGCTGCCTTCCGCCGCTGCATAGTCGTTTGATCCGACAATCCGCGAATCGAAGCCCTCGATGGGAGCTGACTCCCACATATCGAGCCCCTTCCCCTGTGGGATACCCTCGATGATGTCGATGAGCACGACCTGGCGAGCGAGTTCCTTCTCGGCGACCCGCTGCGCCGTTGTAGCACCTACGTGCCCGGCCCCAACAACTGTGATCTTATTCATTCGATTACCTGTTTAGTTCGATCGACTCTCATCGAGCCGAAGGTTGAGTTTCCTGATTGCTTCGTACAATACGATTCCGACCGCCGTCGCGAGGTTGAGACACCGAACAGCATCCTTCATGGGAATGCGAAATGTGCGGTCTGCGTACTTGTCTCGCATGGCAACCGGCAACCCTTTGGTTTCGCTCCCGAACACCAACACTGAGTTCTCACAGAATGTCGCTTCGAGATAGGAACGAATACCATGGGAGGAAAAATATAAACACCGTTCACTATTTATCGCCGCCCTGAATTCTGTCCACGCGGGATGCAGCCAAAGGTCCACGTCGTTCCAATAGTCCAGTCCCGCTCGCACCAGGCTCGGATCGTCCAGTTCAAAACCCAAATCACCCACAAGATGCAGGGGCGTATCGGTCGCGGCGCAGAGTCGAGCGATGTTTCCTGTGTTAGGTGGGATCTGCGGTTCGATCAGGGCGACCGAGAGGCCCATGCGTCACCCTGAGCGGTATCCTCGTTCGACTTCCAATCGGTGGTTCCGTCCTGGAAGACCTCCTTTTTCCAGATCGGAACTCGTTTCTTGGTCTCTTCAATAACGAAGCGGGATGCTGCAAAGGCTTCCCCTCGATGCGGTGCAGCCACTACGACCGCCATACTCGCTTCACCCGTTGGGATTCTGCCCAGTCTGTGAACCACCACCGACCTGGCCTCCGGCCATTGCTCGAGCGCCTCGTTCAAGATGCTGTCGAATTCTGAGTTCGCCATCTCATCGTACGCCGAATACTCTATGGCTTCGACCGGACCGTCATCCGGCCCACACCGCACCGTACCCAGGAAGATCGCTGTACCACCCCTGCCTGGACCCGCTACACTAGCAATCATCTGCCTGAGTTCAATGTGAGAATGAACCAGATGCGTCACTCTAACCTCCAGCGAGCGGCGGCAGAAGTGCCAGGTGGTCACCTTCCGTCAAGCCTTCTTCCGGCAAGACGTGTTCCTGGTTCCTGGCCACCAGGGGTCTTTCGGGTAACAGCTCACCGTTCGGCACCTTGGCCCTTAGTAGCGCTATGGCATCGGCCACGGTGGCCGACTCGGGTAGGTCCAGCGCCACCTCTTCGCTGCCGGTAATTTCGGCGTACCTTGCAAACAACTTCATGTGAATCGAAATCATCGCCCTTTTCCAGAATCCCCAATCGTGAAGTCGTAGGAATATACCAAGCTACCCTTGGTGAGGAGCGCTGAGCAGGTAGGATATGCTTACGCCAATAGAGAGTTCTAGCTTGACACAGGTGATCCACTCCATGGACTTTCCATGTCGGCCAGTTTTATTCACCGCATTTCTAATTCAAGGATGGGAACGTGACAGCATGAGGCAACTACGTTTTTCTCCCACGTCAGCATTGGTAGGTATGCTACTGGGAGTAGCACTCGCACCTTCGACCCTTGCCGCGCAATTCACCACCCTACCTGAGCCGGCATCCTACGTACTTCAAAACGTCGTGGTGGTAAGGTCAGATGGGCGGCGCACAACAGGTATTACGATGGTTGTGCGAAACGGCTTGATCGAAGCGATGGGTACCGATGTTCAGGTTCCGCCTGACGCCGAGATCCTGGAGGGAGACTCGCTGACAGTTTACCCGGGTCTAGTAGACGCCAGCGGGAAGGCAGACTACGAGTTTCCGGCGAGCGAGACCGACCGTACGAAGATCAAATCGTGGGCGCCCCCGCGGGACGTTCAGAGTTTCACTCCACATCGGCGCGTGGTCGACTACCTGACGTCCACGGGA
>JAZDCZ010000156.1:0-7710 GCA_036679605.1 Gemmatimonadota bacterium | reverse complement strand
TGGACAACGGTAGTCTCCTGTCTCAACCCTTGATGTCGTTGAACAACACCAAGATAGAGCAGGATCTACCGTTGTCCCATCCCCCATCTCACCCCGCAAATACCGGATGAACCCTTATTACGGCCTAGCCGTCGAGCAAGCGCTGCTTGCGCCTCCGCGCCGCTCCCGCTATTCCCACAAGCCCGCTTCCCACTAGGAGTAGAGTGAATGGTTCAGGGTTGACGGTGCCGCTAGTGCTGAATGTGTGGCCTGTGGCGTCCAATCCGTTAGCCGAATAGGTGAGCGAGCCGTCATGGAGTTGCTCGAAGGTGCCCCATGTCAACATCCGCACCTCGATGTAGATCGGCGCCACTGCCAGGGAGCCGCCTCCGGATATGTAGAGACCTCCAAAGAGTGCCGCTGGGTTGGTTGCTGACCAGAGAGTGGTTCCAGCGGTAGCGGTAGCGTCATACAGCACAGTTCCTTCACCGGTCCAGGCTTTGGTAATCTCATCAAACACCCAGGGCGATCCGCTCGACGTGTGACTGAACAGGCGGACTTTGTCGACCAGGACGTCGTATTGGAACCCGGTCAGCATGAACCGGATCAAGGAACAGTCTGCCGTCACGCACGTCGCGCCCATGCTGGACGTAAAATCCAACGAGCCCACGATGTGGTCGGCCCGGGCGGTGCTGGGCGCCAACAGCATGAGCGTAAGCGCCAACGCTGTGGCGAGTCGGATTAAGTATTTGTGTGTGGTCACCATGGACAGTTCCCCAGTTTTGTTTTCCACGCGCGTTGTTACCGCTTTGTCTTTGGTTTCTTTAGCCCCATCACGCCGATCGGTACCAGCACCACCAGGTACGTAGCCGCGAGCGCCCCGGCCTTGAACACCGTGCTGCGAAACACCGCCTGTGCCTCGGGCGCCACGCTCCGCACCAAGGCTAGATAGTCCGTCGCCAAGAGCACGCCCAGCAGACCCCCGGCAAGTCCCAGTGCCACCGCGAATACTGCCAATACCTTGAGCAACACGAGCGGTTGCGATTCGCTGAAGTAGAACGCCGCATACATCAGCGCCAGCGCGATCACCGGCCGCGCGAACGCCTCTACCGTGTTGGTTATCGCGACGAACTCCCACTGCATGGAGTCCTGCCGCTGAGCGAACCACAGAATCCCTAAGTCTATCGCCGTGCCGACCAGGAGAATGATGCCGCCCGCCCACAGCGCACGCGACACGTAGGGCGCGAACGCGGCCAGCCCGTCATGCGAACTGGAGATCCCTCTGTGTGTCCGGGCCAGCGGAATAGACGCCAAGCAACGGCTCCTAATCGGTCAATTTCTCGTTAGAAAGTGGGTCTGGGATGGTCCGTTCTCCATGGCCCACAGAACCTTCGGGATCATTGTAGCATGCAAAGATGATGCTAACCGCTCCGAGAGGGACTAGATATGTAACTTATTGTGTACCAAGGGGTTGTGAAAATGTACCGGAGGCTGGTTGTTCGCAATCTGTTGTGGCGCACGTGCTTATGTTGCGCTAAGACCACGGGCTACCGCAACACTCCCGCCCCGTTTATCCGCCCAGTTGTCCCGCCCTTGTCTCCCGCCCTTTTACAGATGGTTCGCCGGATGCAACTCCAAATCGAAGTGGAACCTAGTGCCCCAGTCGGGTCGCGTCTCGACCTTGAGTTCCGAGCCCATCGCCTCGACCAGTTTGCGCGACAGCGACAGGCCGAGTCCCGTGCCGGAGAAGGCGTAGCGGTCGCCACCGCGGGTGCGGCGGAATGGCAGGTACAGCGTCTCGATCGCCTGGGGGTTGATGCCGGGCCCGGTGTCGCGCACCGAGAACTCCAGCGTTCTCAAGTCCCTCTCTCTTGCAACGATCTCAACAAACCCCTCTTCGGTGAACTTCAGAGCATTTGTGGTCAGGTTCAACAAAACTCGGCTGAGCGCATGGGGGTGTCCCAAGCGGTGATCGCTCGCCGGAGGTAGCAGTCTTATCGTCAGTCCCTTTTCCTCGGCCATCGGATGGACGATGTCGCGGACGGATTCGATGATATCGGTGACGGAGAACGGGGACGGTTCCTCCTCGGCCAACTGGCTTCCACCCCGGGCCAACTCGATCACATTGCTCGTCACGCTGCTCAAGCCCAACGCGGCGCTGTAGACCAGGCCAAGCTGCCGGTGCTGCAGTTCGTTGACGTCACCGCTGTGACCGCGCTGGAGGGTCTCGGCCAGAAAGAGGATCGACGTCAGCGGTGACCGGAGATCGTGGGCCACTTCCACCACTAGCGAGAGTCCGTCGGGCCCCGCCAGTCTGGACGAAAAATGCCGGGCCCAGTCGGGCTCGATTCCGGCCCTCAAGTTCTCGATCGCCGCCAGCAATCCCAAGATTTCGTGGCTGTCGGGCCGCGATTCTCCATTGCACCACTCGTAGACCAGCGCACCCCTAAAGAGTTCAAGCACACGGCGGCCAAATACTGATTTGAGGTCTTGTGGGATTGGGTTGTTCTGGGAGGTGGCCGCGACGTACCCTACAATCGCATCCAGCGCATGGGATACATCTTCGTCGCTCGCTGAGTCGCCATCCGAGTTCCGCCAACTGCCGGCAACCCGCGCAGTAGCAGCGCGTAGAGCGGGTGCTGCACTACCTGTGGGTGGGTTGTTTTGCCCAACCGCGCGAGACTCCCGCTCACTCGTTCCTGTCACTGCCTCCCCAATCTGGGTTGAGGCCATCAAGCCTCTGATTCGATCATGATCGTTTCGCGCTGGAGCCCGTGCTTCTCCATCAATCTATAGAGGGTGGTTCTGTCTACCCCCGCAGTGCGGGCGGCCTTGGACATGTTACCAGCGGCCTTGTTCACCAGCGTGGTCAGGTATCTCCGCTCGAACTCAGCCAGCACCCGCTCCCGTGCCGCGTGATACGGCTCGTCTGCCAGCGGTCCGCCGAACGCGACGGTGGTCTCGTTGGGGACTTCCGCCTGGCCGTCGATAAACGGCAGGTGTCCCGCATGGATCTTACTGCCTGGATCGGCCAGTACCACCACATGCTCGATCAGGTTCTGCAACTCACGTACGTTGCCAGGCCAGCCGTAACTGCGAAGAGCTTGGATCGCCCCGTCCGAGAAACTGGGAATGGGCTGCCCCGGGTCTCTGTGCTGGCCCCAATAGTAGCGCAGAAAGTGGCTCGTCAACAGGGGGATATCTTCTTGCCTGTGCCTTAGGGCCGGCAGCAGGATCGGAACCACCCTCAGACGATAGAATAGGTCCTCGCGCAGTATCCCCTGCTCGGTGGCTTCTCTGGGATCTCGGTTGGTCGCTGCGATGAACCGCACGTTCACGACGGCATCGATTGTCTCACTACCCACGCGCCGCACCACGCCGTCCTGCAATACTCTCAACAGCTTGGCCTGAATCGGCTTGGACATCTCGGTTAGTTCGTCGAGCATCATGGTGCCGCCGTTCGCAGTCTCCAACAGGCCCGGCTTGTCTCTGACCGCGCCGGTGAACGCGCCCTTGCGGTGGCCGAACATCTCAGACTCGAGTAACGCTTCCGGCATGGCCGCGCAGTTGATCGCCACTAGTGGCCGGCTGCTGCGACGGCTGTAGTGGTGAATGAACTGGGCGATTAGTTCCTTACCGGTGCCGCTTTCTCCCGTGATCATGACGGAGGCATTGGTACGGGCGACCTTGCGCGCCAGCTCAATGGCTTGCTTGAAGAGAGGGGCGATGCCGAGTACAGTGACTTTGTCGCTATGGCCATATTCCTTGGCGGCCGCGGCGTTTTGCTGCTGCGTCTCCCGCGCAACCAACACCGTGTGTGCAGCGCGCCCGATGAGTACCTGGAGCTGGGTTGCAGCAAACGGCTTGGGGAGATAATCCCACGCACCGGCCCGCAGCACCTCGAGACTCGCCTCGACCGACGGATTACCCGTCATGACGATCCCGATCGTGTCGGAGTTCTTGGTTAGACAGGCGTCCAGCAGTTTGGCACCCGGGACGTCCGACATGTACTGATCGATCAAGACGATATCGTAAGGACGCCTGGTCAGTAGCTCCAGGGCCTCGTCGCCTTTGCCGCACACCTCGACGTTGTAGCCTTCGCTACCCAGAAAACTGCGGCAGCTCTCGCGCAATGTCCGTTCGTCGTCTATGACCAGGACTCTAAGGCCTAGCTTGGCCTCTCGATCGAGTTCTGCTAGTTCGGGCATCTCTGAGCCAAAAGGAGGTTCCTTAGTAAGAGGCATTGGGGCCGCCATGGCATTGTCTCCGTCTGTCCTGCGATGGTTGAGGTCACCTGGCCGGAGTCAGGAAACCGCGAAACTGGCAGGGTCTCAATGCATGGGCCGGGCCAGTCTGACCTCTCGGCGGGCCACCGCGAAGGGCCTAAATAGCACGTAATTGGGGGATACGCAAGGAGTTTTGTGGAGCGCGTGCCACACTTTCACAGCGCCGAGAAGGGTATGTTGCGGAAATGCAACAGATGGGTGGGAGTATGGTGGAGTATGGTGAGTAGGGAGTAGGGAGTGCCGAGTCCTTTAGGACCCTGTGCTGACGGCCACCCCATGACCCCCTACCCCTCCGTCCGCTTCGCGTCCGGCCGAGCCCGGCCTCTTAGGCCGGGACTACTCCCCAACCCCGACTCCCTGTCGTTTTTCTACTCCCCACTCCCTACTCCCCACTCCCCAAAAGCAAGGCATCCCAATTGCAGTACCAGGTGTGGAATTCAACCAGAGCCGACGCGAAAGACGAGAGTTGATGAGCGATCTCCCCGCCAATCCAGAACAACCACAGGCTCCGCTGCCGGCCCCTGTTAATGAATCCGCGGCCCAATCCGTGGCTGTTGAGCCGGCGGGCCCACCTGCTTGGCAGCAGTTTCAGCCTCCTGAGGAGGAGGGGACTGACTGGCGGCGCTACGTCGCTGCGGTCATGCGCTATAAGTGGCTCATCGTGCTCGCCACCGTATTGGGACTGGCTGGCGGATTGGGGGCTGCCCGTTTCGTAAAGCCCGAGTACGTGGCACAGGCGGCGGTCTGGATCGAGACTACGCAACGTGGGACCGGGAATCAGGGTCCCATACAAACCGGCCAGTTACTTGAAAATTCCGGTTGGGTGGAGTTGCTCAAGTCGTTCGTGGTGCTGGATCCGGCGGTTCAGGAACTCAAGCTCTATCTCAGGCTCAAGCAGCCCGGTGATTCGGCGATCTTCAATTCGTTCCAGTTGGCAGAGCGGTTTAGACCGGGAGAATATCGGCTGACCGTTGCCGAAAACGGCGGCGGCGTGAGGCTGGAGACCGGAGACGGGATCACAGTGGAGCGGGCGCAGCCGGGCGATTCTTTGGGGAGCGCGCTGGGCTTTCTCTGGGCACCCCAAGCGGGATCTCTGACATCGGGTGCTCAAGTTGAGTTCTCGGTGGTGACGCCGCGCGAGGCGGCTGTCGCACTGCGCGACGAGCTGAAGACGCAGACCGATCGCAACGGCAACTTCCTCCGCGTCGACTTGCAGGGTACCAATCCGGAACTCATTACGGCCACGGTGAATACCGTCCTCGCACGCTACGTAGAGGAGGCGGCGGAACTCAAGAGGGTCAAGCTGACGCAGCGGGCAGAGGTTCTTCAGGAGCAACTCGGCAGTTCCGAGCGCAACCTCAAGTCGGCAGAGGAGGCGCTCCAAACTTTCAAGATACGGACGATTACCCTGCCGTCCGACCGTTCGGGACCGATCGCACCGGGTTTGGCCGAAACGCGAGGCCCGGTGTTCAGTGCGTTCTTCGACATGCGCGTCGAGCGCGATCAACTCATGCGCGATCGCGCGGCGATTCAGAGGGCCATGCTGGGCGCGCGCGATTCCGGGTTGAGCGTCGATGCATTCGGCGTGGTGGGTGCTGTGCAGCAGTCGAGCGAGGTGACACAGGCGCTTCTGGAGTTCACGACCAAGCAGGCCGAGCTGAGGGCGCTCAAGTATCGCTATACAGATGAGTACCCGCCGGTCAAGCGGCTGGTAACCGAGATCGGTGAGTTGGAGCGGACCACCATACCCGGCGCCTTGAATGTGCTGGTGGCGCAGCTCAACGCGAGACAGGCGGAGTTGGATTCCAGAATCGGCTCGGCGTCGCGCGAATTGCGGCAGATCCCGCCGCGGCAGATCCAGGAGGCTCGGTACGAGCGGGAGGTATTGGTGGCGGACAATCTCTACACCACGCTTTCCCAACGCTACGCCGAGGCTCGGCTGGCCGAGGCTAGTAGCATTCCCGACGTGCGGGTGCTGGATGCCGCAGTGGTACCCCAGAAACCCGTCAAGAATCGGGCGATGCAGTTCATCGCAATGGGTCTGGCTGCGGGAATCGGTCTAGGGTTGGTCGGCGCCATTCTGCTGGACAGGATCGACAAGCGGGTGCGCTATCCCGACCAGGTGACGAAACAGTTGGGGCTGACCCTGCTGGGCGTGATCCCCCACCTGAAGGGTGCCGGCAACGGCAACGCCACAGCAGATGCGGCGCCAGTGGTCGAGGCGCTCCGCGGGGTAAGGCTCAATATGGTGCACTCCTTTGGTGCCGGCGGGCCGCTCGTGGTTACGATCACCAGCCCCGGTGCGGGAGACGGCAAGTCGTTTGTTGCGTCCAACCTAGCACTTGCCTTCGCCGACGGTGGACACCGCACTCTATTGATAGATGGCGATACCAGGCGTGGCGGACTGCACCGGGCACTCAACGCTAACCGCAAGCCCGGGCTCACCGATCTACTGATGGGTCGGTTGTCCCAGGCCGACGCGATCCAAGAAACACCCTACCACTCGCTGCATTTCTTGGGTTGCGGCACCCGCACCCCGGAAGCCCCCGAACTCTTGGGTTGGTGATAGTGGACAGCCCGCCGCTGGGCGCCGGAGTGGATGCCTTCTCGTTGGGAACTTTGACAGGCAATCTTCTCATGGTGCTGCGGTTGGGAAGCACCGACCGCGAACTCGCCGAGGCCAAGCTCGACGTGGTGGACAGACTCCCTATTCGAGTCTTGGGCGCGGTATTGAACGACGTCCGCGAAGGCTCGGCGTACCGCTACTACCGCTACTACTCGTATTACCTACCAGGGTACGAACAGGTGTCAGAGGAGGGGGAAGAGGCGAAGGGGTTGTTGACGGCGTAATGGGCGCGGGAAGCGTCACGTCGCTGTTAGCGACATCAGCCGAGCCGCGACTCTCATGTCGCGGATCATATATCGTGAAAAGTGAAATCTGAAACGATGAGGAATGGAGCAGCCGTGGCCTCCCTTCAGGGTCGTCCAGCGCGAAGCGCTGCCGGGCGAGCGTTTGCGGCACGCGGGCTTGCATCTTGGCCCCGCAGCACCAAGATTTCCCCACATGCCCAAGCCCGCGTTTGACTACCGCAAGCTCTCAGTCGCCGAGCGGCTGCAGCTGGTCGAGGACATCTGGGAGAGCATTGCCCAGGATACAGGTGCCGTCCCGGTTCCTTCTGAGGTCTTGGACGAAGCCGAGCGGCGACTTGCGGAACATCGTCGCGATCCCGATTCTGCCGTCCCTTGGGAGGACGTAAAGGCTGAGTTGTATTGCACCTGATCGTGCTGAGGGACGCTGTAATAGAGCGGCCGTGGCCTCCCTTCAGGGTCCTCCAGCGCGAAGCGCTGCCGAGATTGAGATGAGAAGGCCAACCTCCCGATGGCGGGATACCTTGTAGAGGTTCCCAATATCAAAGGACGGGCTCTTGAGGCCCAAGAACCAGGA
>JAZDCZ010000155.1:0-8086 GCA_036679605.1 Gemmatimonadota bacterium | reverse complement strand
TCGCTCAGAATCGCTGAACGTGCAGATTTCCGTGCGCGACTCGAGGCGCAAGATCATCCAGCACTTCAATCGGCCTCGCATGGAAGTCTACGATGAGATCCGTGACCCCGAAGAACAGCATAGGCTTTCCCCTTCCGCGGTTTTCGTTCGCCCGCTCACCGAGCGTCTTCTCGCCTACCTGAAGCCGGCCTGGTTTTTCTATAGTGAGCACTTCGATAAGGGGGAAGGCAACACCCTTGCAATCGACACCGAGACCCGAGAACGCTTGCGCGCTCTCGGGTACGCCCAGTAACTTAGTCGGCCGATTCTTGGCCGAGGCCTATGTGCATCTTTTCCTGGTGCCGTACAAGTTCCATGTCGGCTTCGGTAATAGCCTGCCGAGGGCGAAAATCGTACATGATCGAGTAGACACCGGCGTCGATTCGGCGGGAGTCGATGTGTTTCTCAGCCAGGAGACTTAGGAACGCTTTGTGCTGTCGCTTGTTATTTTGATCGTCGCGGAAGATGTAGCAAATGTTTTCAGCCTCTCGAACCGTCTGACCGTAGGCGGGGTAACGGTCCTTCTGGAGAGGGGACATGATGATGCGCTCGTGGGAGGCGAACATCGCGTGGTACATGGGGCCGGCCGAGTAGCAACGTGACAGTTTTTTGGTTTCGAGGGCTTCGACCAGAGTCTTGACACGTCGGGTACTGCCGGTACCGGCGGCAGCCAACGTGTCGGCCCAGCCGAGTAGGTTGTAGACGAGCACTAGGGCGAGGCCGGCGACCATCCATCCGTGGTCTTTGCCCGATCGCTGCGAAATCCATGCGCCGCTCATGACAGCAGCAATCGGGTAGGCCGGCAGCATGTATCGCGGACTTACATAGCCGACCAGAAAAGTCGCGGCGAAGAACAAAAAAAGCAGTGAATTCGGCGCCCGCCAGTTCCACTCGAGCCAACTCGAGCTACCACGGACGCGGCGAAGGCGGAACGCGATTAGGCCGGCACCGAAGAAGAGCAAGGGAATAAACGCCAACCCTTGGCGGAGGCGTGTAATCCATGTTCCCTTACGAACGTTCTTGCTGAGTCCCAGGTGGGCTACCTCGGCGCGTGGCGGAACGCCGAAAATCATGCCGATCTTATCGGCGCCTTGGGATAGTGCCTCGAGTCGTTTTCCGATGCCGCGAGCCAGCCAATGCTCGTCGCGTTCGCTCACCGGCACGCGATTGAGGGTGACCGACTTGCGCGCCAGTGTGCGGAAGGTTGCCAGCGGATGGACGACGTTGTAGCCGATCAGCAACGAGGCACCGAGCAGGAATCCGACCAGGAGCTGTGGCCATCGACGGGGGCGGGCGCGGTCTACGAAGAAAACCGGGACCAGAACCAGCAGGTAGGCGAGTAAGAGCTGGTTGACCCAAAAGGCAACGCCCGCGACCAGCCCCAACCGTAAAGCGGATAGCGGCCGGCGGTCGTCGTCGAAGAGGTAGCGCCACAATAGAATCATGATGACAAAAAGCAGTAATACGTGTTCGACGAAACCGCCGCGTGCCTTGAGATTCCATTGCAGGAAGTACATTGGCGCAACGGCGACTATAGATGTGGCCCATCGTGCCGCGGCGCGGGAGTAGACCTTCTCGGTGAAAGTGTAGACCGCCCAAAGTAAAGCCAGCGAAGCGGTGAAGGGGACCAAGCGCAAGGCAAACAGGCTGATACCGAAGACGGCAAAACTGAGTGCTGCGAGATAGGCCTCGAGCGCCCCCAGGTAGTGCTGGCCGTAGAAAAATACGGGCAACGCCCGACCCTCCAGGATGTGCTTTCCCATCAGGCCGACGATGCCCTCGTCGGCCAGATACACATCGACCTCGCCGCCGTTGACCCATTCGTAGTGGGTCAGAAGCGCCACTCGGCAGACAATGCCGGTGAGCAGAAGGGCGACAAAAAACTTACGGTTCAAGGTTTAGGGCTCCGGTGTCCCGTGGCTTGTGGCTCGGCGGGACCGGCGCGAAGGCGCAGCAGGGCGTTTGGCGCATCGCTACCTCAGACCAATCTCGCAACCCGAGGCGTCCGGGTCAACCCCCACTCGGGTGGGGGTTGTGGTGGTCCCTCGTTGGACTCTCCTGGGGATGGGCGTTTTCTTTGCCTGTGCACATTGTCAATACTTTAGCGTAGGGAGAGGAATCTTGCCGGGGGAACTTCAGTTCGGGACCTTCCTAACGCCTCTGCGGCGGTTGTCGGACTGGGCCGGGACATAGTCACATGATGGCGAGCGCGGGCAAAGGGGAAGGCCCGGTTGTGTTGCTTGAGGCGACCGCAGAGCCGGCTTTTGCCGTCGATACCGACTGCCGCATCGTTGCCGGGAACAAGGCTTTCGAGAAGCTTCTCGGCTATCGGGCTCAGAAGATTATTGGGAAAAAGTGTTGGGAAGTTCTTGAAGGTCGAGACGTTTTTGGCAATCCGTACTGCGGCCCATATTGCGGTGCGCGCCAGGCGTTTTTGCGTAACGATCCCGTTCACAGTTTTGAGATGGACGTGCGCAAGGTAACCGGAGGTGTTGTACGGGTGGTTTGCCGTACGCTGTTAGTCGGTAGCGAAGAGCCGACTCAGTTTACCACGGTCCATCTTTTTCAACCCATCCAATCTGTCCAAGGTGCTCAAACCGCAATGGCTTCTAACGCGGTCAACGACAATGCCGGCGTGATACCGGAAGCTTTGTCCGAGAAAAATCCGACGATCACGGAGAGGCAGCTCGAGATTCTTCGTTACCTTGCCGATGGGTGGAGCAATCAGGCTGTCGCGCAAGAGTTGGACATAAGCCTGGCTACGGTCCGCACGCATACCAACAACATTCTGCATAGGTTCGCTGTTCATAGTATCCGACAGGCGATAGCGACGGCCAGGCGTTCCGGTCTGATCTAACTGTAGGGAGTCATACATCAATTGCATCAGAACGATCATGCAATTGATGTATGACAAAAACCATTACCAAGAGAACAAAACCCTTGCCAAGGGCGTGGCCCGCGTGTTCCGTATGCATAAAAGTGTTCCGTGTGCCACATCTATGCATCGGCGAGCGGATAGATCTACTCGTCAAACGCCGAACAAGCCGAACAATGGGGGCTCCCGAAAATGTATAAGAATCAGTCTACGCTTGAGCGTCGGAGTACGCTGACCGCTCTTCTCGTCGCCATCTTCTTGGTGCCTTTGATTACCTGGTCTCTGCCGATCGCGGTGAGCCAAGCGGCTACGACAACGATCCAGGTCTTGCCGGTTCAAGTCCCCGACGAGGAATGGCCGCGGGGTAATGTCGGTGACGCACCGACTGGCTTCGGGCTGGATTCGTGGCAGGGGCCGTTCGTTGGTAAATCGAACTGGCATGCTCGCTATCTTGCTGACGGTGACTCTCTCTCGGCACTCTTTCCGGCGGACGCGGCGACATTGACGGTCGCTGATCTTGCCTCGATTAGTTATTTTACCAAGCGCCCGACCGGTACGCCTGCGGGACGCGATTGGTGGATACAGGTTTATACCCGGCCGACCGGCTCGGGGGACAAGGCGGGTTGGTATCACGACCGTTACATCAATAACTACGCCAGCCATACCAGCATCGATGCGTGGACACAGTACTCGACCAGCGGTGCTATGACCTTCCAGTCTAACGGTTGGGGCGGGCCGGTGGAGGACCTTCCTACGTTCATTGCCAATCACGGTAGCGAGTTGATCGAGATGATCAGCGTCCAAACCAACAGCGGATGGAACGGGTTCGATGGATATATGGATGGCTTGGAAATTGTACTTACGAATAGCGAGGTCGGCCGGGTCAATTTCGCGACCGACAGCACGACGATTCAGATTGCCGAGTGGGAAGTACCCGACGAAGAACGACCTCGCGTTAACGTCGGCGACGCACCGGCAGGCTTCGGTCCGGACTCCTGGCAGGGTCCATTGGTCGGTAAGACAAACTGGCACGCTCGTTACCTGAACGGTTTCGATTTCCTCTCGGACCTCTTGCCGGGCGATGCGGCAACGTTGACGGTCGCCGATCTTGCCTCGATCAGTTATTTCACCAAACGTCCGACGGGTACCCCCGCGGGGCGCGATTGGTGGATACAGGTTTATACCCGGACGACGGGTTCTGGAGACAACGCCAGTTGGTATCACGACCGTTTCATCAATAATTACGCCAGCCATACCAGCATCGATGCCTGGACGCAGTATTCCACCAGTGGCGCGATGACCTTTCAATCGAATGGTTTGGGTGGGCCGGTGATGGACCTGCCCACGTTCATTGCCAATCACGGTAGCGAGTTGATCGAGATGATCAGCGTGCAGACCAACAGCGGCTGGAACGGGTTTGACGGATACATTGATGGCCTCGAAGTCACGCTTACCGACGGCAAAGTAGGGCGGGTCAACTTCGGCGGAGAGTGTGATGTTCCGAGTACCGCCACCCTCTATGTAGACAAGGCGACGGGAAGCGACGGGGTTGGAGGTTCCAATCTCTGCATCAACCCGGCATTTCCTTGCGCGACGATCCAGCATCCGATCGATCTTGCCTGCCTGTCCGGCGCAACGATCAACGTTGCCGCCGGTAGCTACGACGAGCAGGTGGCGGTAGTGGGCAAGGATGTTGCTATCGTTGGTGCAGGTGCAGGCAGCACGATTGTCGAGCCGACCTCGGTGTCGGCAAACACTACGAGTCTCAGCACTGCAGCGCCTACTGCGGCGATTATGTTGGTCGAGGACAGCTCGGCGACCACGATCACCGGCTTGACGGTCGAAGGAGCGAGCGCGGCCTTCGGATCCTGTTCACCGGGATACATGGGCATCTTTTACAGAAACGCCTCGGGTACGGTTTCGGCCACCCATGTGACCGATATCTTTCATCCCACAGCGGTGGGATGTCAGGCGGTGGTCGGTATCCTCGTGCAAAGTGGGGGTGCAGGATCCTCGGTCGTGACCATAGACGGCAATACTATTGACGTTTACGGGAAGAACGGAATCACGTGCAACGAACTCGGCAGCGACTGCACGATTACCAATAATACGGTCACCGGTCGTGGCCCGCTACCGAATGGCGACGCCGCTCAAAACGGTATTCAGATCGCCGTGGGCGCCGCCGGCAGTATAATTGGCAATATGGTAAGCGATAATATCTACATTCCGCAGAGCTTCTGCGCGACCGGGATCCTCTTGATCTCCGACGGTGTAGATGTTCGTAGCAATACGCTCGACGACAACTTCTGCGACTTGATGGTATTGGGAAACAGCAATACGTTGTCGGGAAATAACATAGCCGCCGCCCGCGAGTTCCCGTTCTCGGTCATCGGAGACGGCAACACCGTCGACAAGAACCAAGTAAACGGCACCGCGCTGACGTTCGAGGGTGTCTATGTGGACGGCATCAATAACGTGTTTACGTGTAACCGTATCACCAACAACGATACCGGTATTTTCTTCGACACGTTCTCGACAGACGGTACGCCCAACACCGCCAACAGTAACGTCATATCGGGGAACGCCAGTACGGGCGCGGATGCGGCGTCGGTAGTGGCGCTGCCTCCGGTCGACGGTACCGGTAACTACTGGGGTTGTGCGACAGGGGCCAACACCTTGGGTTGCGACACGGCGATAGGGAACATCGATTTCACTCCGTTCGCCGTAGCGGAGCCGCTCTGCGTGACTTGTGCCGGTGCCGGCGGTGATACGGACGACGACGGTGTTTGCGATCCAGTCGACAACTGCGTGAACGACGTCAATGCCACCCAAGACAACGCTGATGGCGATGCTTTCGGCGATGCCTGCGATACCTGTCCTCAGGATGCCGATGACGACATCGACGGTGATACCGTGTGTGGCGATGTCGATAATTGTCCGAACGACGCCAACCCCGGGCAGTCGGATGTCGACAGCGACGGCATAGGTGACCTCTGCGATGCCGACGATGGCGCGGGCTCGATGGTTCTGAGTCGGGTCAAGCTGAAGGCGGCGAAAGTAGGGGCGGGTTCACCCCGGGGCAAGGTCTCCTTGAGGGTGTTGGTGCAGGACGATCAGACGGGCAACTTCCTTCCCAACGACCTGACGGTAAACGGTGACGTACTCTTTGACGTGACGGCCGGGCCCTTCACGGCGACTGTCAACATGGGAGTTTGCGTGCAGAAGAACGCACGTCTGATCAGGTGTTCGAGCGGCGACGTCAAGGCTAAGTTCAAGCTATTGCCACAGGGGGCGAACATATTCCCAAATACCTACAAGGTGGCGGTGAGACTGAAGAGGCATACGGATACCGATTCTCCGATCGGGCCCGCGACGGTAACTTTGCGGCAACCGACCACCAGTATCGACCGCACCGACGATATCAGTGCGTGTGTGGCCAAGCCCGGCAAGCTGAGCTGCCGGGAGCAATAGACCCGATGCCGGAGTTCGCCCAAAAGCGAACTCCGGCGAAAGCGAACCAAAAAGAGTGGGGCGCCGATGAGAGTCGACGCCCCACTCTTTTTGGTTTGGCCTCGAGGTAAACTTCGCCATGCCTTTAGTGCCCGGAAATCGCGATACCGGCTGTTGGGTGTTCGACTGCTCGGGCTGCTCACGGCGATCGTAGCTTCTCGGCTACGCCCGCTATACATCTGGTCGCCTTATGCTGCGGACGCTGGAGGTCTTGACCAACCTGTTTCCCGTGTGGGTGCTGGGAGGTGCGGTGCTGGCGCTGGTGCATCCATCGGCGGTCACGTGGTTTCGCGGCCCGCTCATTGTCTGGGGGCTGGCGGTCATCATGCTCGGCATGGGTATCACGCTCAGCCTGGACGATTTCCGCCGAGCCGGACGCATGCCTCGGGCAGTCGCTGCAGGTTTGTGCGCGCAATATTTGATCATGCCGGCTCTGGGATGGAGCGTGGCACGGGCTTTTGATTTACCCGTCCCGTTGGCGGTTGGGGTCATCCTGGTTTCGAGCTGTCCGGGAGGGACGGCGTCGAACGTTGTCACCTACTTGGCTCGTGCCAACGTTGCCTTGTCGGTGCTGATGACGATGGCGTCGACGTTGACGGCCATCATCATGACACCGTTGCTGACTAAGGCCTTGGCCGGCACCCTGGTGCCGGTGGATGCCTGGGGCCTGTTTCTTTCCACGCTCCAGGTCGTTCTACTGCCTGTTGTCGTAGGCATCGCCCTGCATCACCTTGCACCTAAGCTGGTGCACGCCGTGTTGCCGATTGCCCCTTTGGTATCGGTGATTGCTATTGCCCTGATCTGCGCGAGCATCATCGGTCAAAGCGCCGCCACTTTTCTGGACTCGGGGTTGCGCCTCACCGCTGCCGTATTCGTTTTGCACACAGGGGGATTTGTCATCGGCTATTTCTTCGCGCGTGTACTCGGGTACGATGAAATGATTCGTCGAACGGTGTCGATAGAGGTGGGTATGCAAAACTCTGGCTTAGGGGCCGTTCTGGCCCGCCGTCACTTCGCCGATCCGCTCACGGCCTTGCCGGCGGCGATATCTGCGACTTTTCATTCGGTGATCGGCAGTATAGCGGCTGGTATTTGGCGCTTGCGCCCGCCGTCGAGAGTTTAGGAGTTTTCCAAGGAGGACCGATGTTTGACTACACGATGGAACATATCTGCTCGTACACAGTGACTCTCGAAACCCCACCCGAGCCCCGAGCTGATCGGGGCCATCCCCGAGGGCATTCGTTTGAATGCCTACGTGACCGGAGGGGAAGTTACGGGGCCTAGACTGCAAGGCCGTGTGAGGGCGGTGGGAGGCGACTGGTTGACGATTCGTCGTGACGGGGTCGGCATCCTCGATGTGCGCGCGACGATCGAGACCCACGACGGTGCTCTGATCTATGTCGCCTATTCGGGTGTCGGCGATTTGGGTGCCGACGGATACAAAAAGTTTCTCGCCGGTGATCCGCCCAAGGTGCTGAAATTGCGCACCACACCCAGGCTTTCTTGCGCCCATCCCGATTACGCCTGGGTGAACCGACTGCAGTACGTCAACATAGGAGAGGTCGACTTCGCGACCTATTCGGTAGCCTACGACATGTATGCGCTTCGCTGATATCGAAGTTCGTAGAGATGCTCAGTCACAGCAAGTTGTAGGTAAAGCTG
>JAZDCZ010000154.1:0-4426 GCA_036679605.1 Gemmatimonadota bacterium | reverse complement strand
AGTGCTGCCCCACTGGACTCATGAGCAAACATTAGGCACAACCATGCCCGGCTACGACCGCAGGGGGAGGAATGATTCTGAGAAACAGGGGGGGAATGGTCCTGAGAAGCGACATCGGCGGCAAGAGCTTGCCAACCCCGATGCCACGAAGTTCTACGGATACCTCAAGGCCTTTTGTCGCCTGCTGAAGAAAACCTTGGCGGACGGTAAATACGGTTTGCGTCGGGCCAATGTTGCGCCGTCTCGCGTTCAGGAACCAGCCCGACCTCTCGAGGGCCCGTAGCCCCTTCACCACTTTTTCAGCCGCGGCCCGCCGCTTCGCGATATGCGATCGCCCTTGTTTTGTGAGCAGTGTCCTTTGTACACGCTCAACAATCTCTGCATAGGTTTCCAGTCTCACCATCTTCGCGCGTCCGTCCTTTGTTACACATCCCACCACTCGCCATCGGCGCGTCGTTCCACTCGCGGAAAGAACTCCTCGAAGCGGTCGCCGGCGAACGAATGAATCGGCACAACCCGTTCGGGCGCAAGAGCGTCGACGAGCCGTCGCAAGTCAGGAACATACGCGTGCCCGCTGCTGTGATGAATCACCAAAGCAATACCACGGGCCTTGAGCCAGTTCTCGAAGCGTTGCCCTGAGTCGTTTTTAAGATACCCCGGCCACATAGACCACACGACCCGAGCTTGGTCGAGTAAGTCGGGTTGGTCGAGCTCGCGGCTCATCGAGGGACGAAACAGCATCACGACTTCACCGCGTCGTGCTTTGAGTTCTTCGGAGTAGATGCGATACGCTTTGACCTGGTTCGTACGTTCGAATGCCTTCTCGCGAATGATCTTCGACCTCTGTGACTTGGGCAGATACACCCGAACCCCATCCCAATCGGCCTGCGGGATCGTATCGCGCCCCGTCGCGCGGGCGATACTTGCTGCGTACAGGTCGATTACGAGTTCGCGCCCGGAACGACGGCATGCACGGAACATCGTTACTAGCCGGTCGATATTCTGCGGCGAAAACATCGTGAGCACCATGCCCCGTGTCGCCTTGAAGGTCTCGACACACGCGTCCTCCACCTCGCGCTCACTCGGGCCGCGCCCCTCGCCGCTAGTGTCGGGGCGAACATTGGTGCCTTCCATCAACAGGGCATTGACCCCAGCGGGCGGATCACGCAGCAGTTGCTCAAAAAGAGGTGCCTTGCGCCCGTGGGCGCGGATATCACCCGTGTAGAACAAGCGCCGACCGTCGGCCTCTATGAGCAGGGAGTATGCATCGTAGGCCGAATGGTCGTTTAAGTGAGGGATGACGGTGAACGGCCCAATCCTAAGCGGCTGGCGGTGTTCGAAGGGAGTGTGTGGCTTCAGTTGGAAGCCGCCCGGAGAAAAGAACGTCGCCTCGGCGAGAATGCGAGCAGCCGCCGCACCGATGTAGACCGGCACCGAAGGCGATACCTTTTCCATCAGGCCGTAGTGATCAGGATGCGGGTGCGTGATGCACACCCCGAGCAGCGTGGGGTCGGTGCCATCGGCCAAGCCAGCTACCTTAGGCAAGGGCACATCTTCGTCGGGTGCGGCGGTGATGGGCCAGCCCACGTCGAGCACCAGACGCTTTCCTTGCGCCTCTAGTTCGTAGCAGCTGCCGCCGATTTCATCGGCTCCCCGGTGGATTCTACACTTCAAGTTCCGTCACCCTGACACTCGTGCCTCCTCAAAACCAAATCGGGGCACCGGGTCTTGACTATATAAGGATAGGCTGGCCTGGATACCGCTACTCGTGTCAGCGGCCGCATGCAGCCAAGCGACGTCGCTGCGCATCGGTCAGCAACAGACGCTTGCCTCCGAGTTGTTCGCGGAGAACGCGGTTTTCCTCTTGAAGGTACTGGATGACATCTTGCTGGCTGCGGTTGACCCATCCGGCCACCGTCGCAATGAGCAGTTGGAACTGAGCAGAACGCATGGCCGCAAGCCTAGACCGATCACGTTGTCAGAAGTAGGCTGCAGACAACGATGACGGCAGCCCGCAAGGGAATAATATTACTCACGTTTCTGCCGGCCGGGTTTTTGCATCATACGCCCAGGCCGCTGGGCAACCTCAGAACGCGTGGTCAGACGGCCTCTGGCACGGTCTCCTCTGGCGGCAAGTGTTTGCTTGCCCGTCCAGCAACGCCGCATTTCGGCCCGGATCGGGGGAATTATGCAACAACGCCTCTCGTTGTCCGTGACCGACGCACCTGGATCCTGAGCTACCTTGCCAGGTTATTGGCGATGGATCTGGTCACTGATAAACTCTGTTCGATGTCCTCGTTGGCGCAAGCAGGAGGAGAGCTCGTGCCCGAGCCCTGGGTTTCCGTTGACGACGTTGCCGCCCACTTAGATGTGGCGAAGGAGTCGGTGTATCGCTGGATCGACGCGAAGCGTATGCCGGCGCACAAGATCGGTAAGCTGTGGAAATTCAAGCTGTCCGAGGTCGATGAATGGGTGCGCAGCGGTGGTGCCAATGGGCACCCGGCGAAGCGTCGCCCGCGAAAGACCAGGCGAGGAAAGAAACGATGAGGGCGTCAACCGCGAGATCTCGCCAGAAGGCCGAACCGCGGCTGTTCGCACGGCAGAAGCAGCTTCTGACATTACTGGACGCGTTGGGCGGCCGCGCGCGCAACATCGACTTTCAGAAGCTGCTGTTCCTGTACTGCCAGGAATCTAGTACCGAAGAAATTTACGAGTTCGTGCCATATCGATTTGGCGCTTTCTCGTTTACGTCCTATGCCGATCGCCGCAAGCTCGTCGACCGCGGCCTACTCGTCGACGACGAGAAGTACTGGCAGCTGACCGATGAAGGTAGCCGGGTTGTGGGTCGAGCTCAGGACCTGCACGTGTCCGCCTTCGCGCGTCGCCACCGCAGCCTGCGGGGCGATGCCCTGGTCGCCGAAACCTACCGCCGGTTTCCATACTACGCGACCCGAAGCGAGATTGCAGAGCGCGTGCTTGCCGATGATGACGACGCTCTCCAACGAATCGAAACTGCCCGCCCGAAACCCCGAACGGCTGCACTGTCCACGATCGGCTACGAAGGCCGAACCCTCGAGAGCTACTTGAACGCGCTGCTTCGAGCTGGTGTCACGCTCCTGTGTGATGTCCGCCGGAACCCGATCAGCCGCAAGTACGGCTTCTCAAAGAGAGCGTTGACGAGCGGGTGCGAGCGCGTCGGCATTCGTTACGAGCACCTCCCCGAGCTCGGGATCGCCTCTGAGAAGCGTCGGAACCTGGAGACGCAAGCTGACTACGACGAGCTCTTCGACGAGTACGAAAAGGAGAGCCTGCCCAGGCAAGGAGAGGCTCTGTCGAAGATCCGGGTATGGATACATTCGGGAGAACGAGTCGCGTTGACCTGCTACGAGCGGCTACCGCAGCAGTGCCACCGGCATTGCGTGGCCAACGCGCTCGCGCACAAGGCCGGGAAACGGATCGTGGCGAAGCACCTGTGATCACGCATGAGCAAGGAACGCATTCTCATCACGGTGAAGACGTATCCCACGCTCTCTCGAAAGTACGGCGAAACGGTCTGCACGGCCGGCGTACGAGAAGACGGCACTTGGGTTCGCCTCTACCCCGTTCCCTTCCGACGCCTCGACCAGGAAGATCAGTACAAGCTCTTCGACTGGATCGAATGCCGGCTGCAGCAGAACAAGTCCGATCCCCGACCCGAAACGTTCCGGCCACTCAACCAGAACGAGCTGCGTCCCGTCGACCACATCGACACGCGGGACAAATGGCGAGAGCGACGCCGCATCTTGCTCAAGACGACACGTGTCTACGATCGTCTCGACGAGCTGATCAGCGGTGCCAAGGCAAACGAGGTCTCGCTCGCTGTCTTCAAGCCAACCCGCGTTGTCGACTTTGTCTGGGAAGAGGACACGCGAGAGTGGGACGCTCAGAAACTGGAGCAGATGCGTGCCCTCACCAGTCAGTTCGACTTGTTCGACGACAACACCTGGAGAAAGACCCTCGAGGTCATCCCAAAGCTCCCGTACAACTTCTCGTACAAGTTCGAAGATGCGGCGGGCCGGTCCAGCAAGCTGCAGATTCTCGAATGGCAGACTGGAGCGCTCTATTGGAACTGCCTGCGCTCGTGCGAGGGCGACGAGGTCAAGGCCCTGGTGAAGGTACGGCAGAAATACTTCGACCAGTTCATGAAGACGGACCTGCACTTCTTCCTCGGCACGACCCAGCAGTGGCACCAAGTCGCTCCTAACCCCTGGGTGATCATCGGCGTGTTCCCCATTCCGCATGAGCACCAGCTCGGGCTGCTCTGACCGGCGTTGGAGCTGATGGGATGGACTCCTCCCGTGACTTTATCGGCATCGTAGTGCCAAAGTCACCTTACGTCCCGGGTTACCCGTGGAAGGAGGAGCCAAATGAAGTCTACATTGATTGC
>JAZDCZ010000153.1:0-9197 GCA_036679605.1 Gemmatimonadota bacterium | reverse complement strand
CACCGATCCACGTCCAAGCAGGGTCATGGTTCCGTCGGTCTCGACTGTGGCGTAGTCGCCCGGCACGGCGTAGTTGACGCCGTCGTATGTGATGAAAGTCTCGGCCGTCTTCTCTGGATCCTTGTAATAGCCGATCGGGATGTAGCCGGCCCGTCCGACCCGTCCCCGCTCACCGCTACCGGGCTCGACCTCACGGCCTTTGTCGTTAAATACTTTGACGCGATTGCCCACTTGAAACTTGGCAGTCTCGGTGGCGCGTCCGGCCGAAGTTACCGAGATCCCCAGTCCGGTGGCTTCCGAGGAGCCGTAACTGTCGACGATGACCATTCCGGGGTTTTTGTCGGCGAGCCGTTGTTTGCTTTCGGGGGAGAACATGATGCCGGAGGAAACGATCATGGTAAGACTCGATAGGTCGTAGTGCGCCCTCTCGAGTTCAGCGATCATCGGTCGGGCGAAAACGTCGCCGACTATCGACAATGTGCTGACCTGTTTGTCTTCAACTTCGCGCCACAGTTCGGCTGCGTCGAATTTCTGCGAGGGTAGGGTTACCAGACTGCCTCCCATCGTCAGTGCGTTGATAGACGTCAACAGGCCGGTTCCGTGCATGATAGGGCAACAGGGAATCAGACGCATACCTCCTCCAGCGCAGTGCGCTGCGTGCTCGGCCATGCTCTTGGGTTTGCCGGCCCCGGTCACAAGGTCGCCGCCACCGCCGAGAGAGAACCACACGTCTTCCTGGCGCCACATCACGCCTTTGGGCATGCCGGTGGTGCCGCCGGTGTAGATGAAGAGCAGGTCGTCATCACTACGTGTTATGTCGAGCCGTCGCGAATCACGGCCTACTATCTCTTCGTAGTCTTCCGCCCAATCTATCCCGTCGGCCCAGGGCTCGCCCGCATCAGGTCGACCGTCCTCGAGCTGAATGAAGGTTTCGAGCTTAGGAAGACGTCCGCGAATCGCATTTATGTTGGCGCTGAAGGTTTTCTCGAAAACGACGGCTACCGAATCCGAGTTGTCAAAGATGTAGGCGAGTTCTTCTTGCCTATACCGGTAGTTGATATTGACCGGCACCATGCGGGCCTTGAAGGCTGCGGCTACGGCTTCGATCCACTCGGGCCGGTTGTAGGAGTAGATCGCGAGTTTGTCGTTGGGGCGAGTGCCGGCCGCGAGTAAGTAATCGGCCAGAGCGTTGCTGCGGCGGTCGAACTCTGTCCAGCTTATCGACCTCTCGCCGTGCAAGAGCGCCGGTTCGTCGCCGCGCACGTCGGCCAGGGCTTCGAGGATGTCGGCGATGTTCCAGGACCGTTTCAAAATTTGACCCCGTTCTTCCGTTCTTTGCAGCAGAGGCAAGGGGTGCACAATTGCTGTGAATCAGGTCCAGAGCAAAATCGTCCCTGATTCTCCTTGACCCATGCTGATTCGATGAGTTAGTCTGCTCCGCTGTTACCAGGAGGTCAGGCTATGCCCAAGTCCGGTATCTTTGTGGGCGCTGTGCTGGCGGTTACGGTCTTTTTCGTCGTACCAGAAGCGTTTGGTTTGATTGTGGCGACAACGGCCGACGATGTATGCTTCGCTACTGCCGATCCTTGTAACATTACCGATGAAGTCAGAATTCAGCCGGGTTCGGTGCTGGACTTCGGCGTCAGGACGGTGCGTGTCACGGGTGCCGATAAGCTCAAGTTCGGATCAACCAGCGCGACTTTACGCTGCGGAGATCTGGACATAGATGTCAGCGGTACCGGAATAAAGATCAAAGAATCCATAGCCGGTGAGGTTGTAGGCGGGGGCGCCTTTATAGTGGCGCGGAGAGCCTGCTCACGAGATCTCACTCTGCCTTGTTTAACCGATGCTACATGCGCAGCGGTAAGTGCAGGAAGCTGTACTGCGGGACCGCAAGGGCAGGTGACGGTGTCGGGGAAAGTCGCGGGTGACGGCGTATTCCCGGGAAGCTTCGACGTCGTCATTATTGCCGGCATGGATATTACCGTTAGCTCGGACATCGATGTGTCCGGAACCGGCGAGGCCGATGGCGGCACGGTAGATCTGCAGGCCAATAGAGACATCAACATCAGTGGCGATATCTTGTGCAAGGCCGTGCCTCCGTGGGCGGAGATATCGTCGTGGATGCCGGTCGTGACCTTATTGTTTCGGGAGGCACCGGGAGTAACCTGCTGCTCATATCCACGAGTGCAAGCATGAGTGCTATCGGCGACTCGGGCGACGCCGGAGATATGGAATTCTTCGCCGGCCGCGACGTGAACGTAGGCGAGTTCGTCAAGATCCAGGGTAACGGCTCCCCCCCGGACGGCTTCGGTTCTTTTGTGTTGGACTTCCTTGCCGACAGAGACCTTACTTTCCGCGGAAAGCTCGAAGCACGCTCTAGGGGAAGCGACGGTGGCGATGTCGTACTAGCCGCTGCGGGGACGTTGAACGTATCGTCCACGGGTCAGATCGATATAAGCGGAGGATCGTTTGGGGCGGGCTCTACATCGACGGGACCGTGGTTGCTTCGTCGGGCAATGGAAAGATCAATATCCTGGGTTGCGAAATCTTCGTCGACCCCGGTGGCACGATTGTTAACGACGGTGGTCTTGGGATTACCACCATTACCGGCCGTGACGTAATCGCGCCTCAGTCTATCACCGTGGCTGCGGGGAGCAGTATCAGCACCGGCGGTATCGGCGGGGTAAATAGCCTGGTTTACCTCGATGCTCTCAAGCCGCCGGTAATTGACGGTACGGTAACTCCTGCGCCGCTTCTGGTGATAGATGGCTTTCTTTCGGCCTGTCCGGGTTGCAGCGACGGAGTAATCGATGCGGGGGAAACCTGTGACGATGGCAACCAGATTGCCGGCGACGGCTGCAGTAGTGATTGCCAGCTAGAGAGCTGTATAGCGCGATCGGTCGATTACCCTAATCAGCCTCTTTGCAACGATGGAGTGGGGTGCACGGTAGATATCTGCAACGTGGTTACCGGGAATTGTGAGCACGTGATCAATTGCGATGACGGCATCGTGTGTACCATTGATCAGTGTGTTGGCGATCAATGTGTCCATACTCCGGACGATTCAGTATGTGCCGATGCAAACGCGTGTACCGACGACATCTGCTCGCAAGGCGCAGGATGTTTCCATGACAACAACCTGGCGGCTTGTGACGACGGTCTATTTTGCAATGGTTCCGACAGTTGTAAAGGCGGAATCTGCAGTACGCACGCAGGGACTCCCTGTGGGGGGTGGGGCTGCCCCGCCGGCGCTGGCCCACTGGCCCTGGACAGCGTATTCACGATACTTTCGACAGGGATGCGGTCAGTGTAGTTGGTTTACACACCGTTTGTGAACATCATGCCGCGATGCCCCCCGGTGGCACTGGAGGCGTTCATCCACGAGCACCGCCCAATACTGATACCGGCGAGGAGGCTCATCGAGGTGTGTACGGATGACGGTTGTGAGGGAGCATTCTGATAATGACAAATACCAATCGCCATAAAATACTCATTGTCGGAGGCGGATCCGCCGGTATTTCGGTCGCCGCCCGGCTGCGACGGCTCGGCCAAGACGATATTGCGATTATCGAGCCGTCGGACAAACACTACTACCAACCGCTCTGGACACTAGTGGGTGGGGGATGCGCACCGGCCAAAGAAACCGAACGTGACGAAGCGAAGCTCATTCCAAAAGGCGTTCGCTGGATCCAGGACAAAGCCTGCGCAGTCGACCCCGACCGACAAGTCATCGAAACGGGTTCGGGGCAATCTATCGGCTACGAGTTCCTTGTCGTCGCGCCCGGCATCCAGCTGGACTGGGGTAAGATTCCCGGACTTACCGAAACACTCGGAATCAACGGGGTCTCCAGTAACTACGAATACCACCTCGCCCCCAAGACCTGGGAATTCATGAAGGACCTCAAGGGCGGGACGGCGGTGTTCACCATGCCATCGGGCCCGCTCAAGTGTCCTGGTGCTCCGCAAAAGACCGCGTATCTCGCTTCGCATTGGTGGCAGCAGCGAGGTGTTCTCGACGATATCAAAGTCATCTTAGTCATTCCTGGACCTAAGTTATTCGGCGTGCCGGAGTTCCGCGTGGTCCTCGAACAAGTCGCAGAGCGGTACGGAATAGATGTGCGGTTCGGGCATGAACTCACCGAGATTAAACCCGATACTAAGGAAGCGATTCTGGTTAACCAGCAAGACGGCAAAGACAGGACCGTGAGTATCACCTACGATGTAATGCACGTCGTGCCTCCGCAGAGCGCCCCCGACTGGATAAAGCAAAGCCCTCTTGCCACGTCCGAGCCCACGGGCTACGTGGAGGTGGATAAGCATACCCATCAGCATGTTCGCTGGCCCAATATCTTTTCACTCGGCGACGCAGGCAGCACACCCAACTCAAAAACCGGTGCGGCTATTCGAAGACAGGCCCCGATCGTCGTCGAAAACCTACTAGCCGTAATGGCAGGTAAGGAGCCGTCGGCATCCTATGACGGCTATGCGGCTTGTCCTTTCACCACTGCGCGCAACAAGATGCTGCTGGCCGAGTTCGACTACACTATGACCCCACACCCGACGATTCCGCTAATCAACACGCAAAAAGAACGTCGCGATATGTGGTATCTAAAGCGTTACGGCCTCCCGTGGTTCTACTGGAACCTCATGCTCCGCGGTCGCGGATAGCAGAAGAAACGCCGGGGTTTTGGCCGGTTGGCAAGCAGGGCCGACGCGCGGTCTGGTGGAGCTGCTACCTATTTCGCTCCACCCGCGGCGGTAGTAGATATTCGTACGGGCGGCGTAGTATGCGACGGTGAACCCAACGGTCGGCACGCCGCGCCGCCTGGATCCACGCGTAGGTGCGCGCATCGCTGGCGTAATAAGCGCGTATGTCCGCCTCGCTGATCGGAGGCTCTAGAGCCAAGGCTCGGTTGGCGATCGGAAGAAACACCGGAATCAGGTGCTCGAGTCGCTCTTTCTTCAGGTTTCCCAGAAAGTCGAGCGCCTGCCCGCGCAGCGTGTAGTAATTATCGAGGATGCCTTTGACGACGAAGCGGCGAACGGGAAAGCGCAGTGGTGCAGGCAGGGAGCGCATCTGTTGGTCGAAGTCGAACAGCTCGCGACCGTCCTCATCGCGCAGGAAAGGCGAACTCACGTCCATGTAGACAATTCTGTCGTCTACGAAGGCCCAGTTCGAGAGCTGGCCGTCGGGTGCGAGCGTCGTAGTGACGGCATTGCGCAGTAGAGAAAGTATGCGTTCGAATATGGCGGCAGCCTCCGCATTCTCTTTCTCGCGCAGGTAGTTCGGGCCCAACGCGGCGGACGGCAAGATCGGCTGTACGCAATAGACGACGACGCTACCGCCGTTGCGGGGGATCAGGCTGATCTGCGTATCGGCGACGTCGATGCCGTGCCGCCGCAACTCCTCAACGTACAAATGAATCACGTTAGCGCAGTGTTCGGCGGCGGCCTCGTGGGGAAACGGCGTGAGTCGCTTGCACGCAAAATCGCCGTGTTGCGACCTCCACTTAAGCACCGTGGTGATTTCCCCGTAGCCGAGCACGGTGAGTCCGCTCTCGTCACCGCTACGTAGGGTCTGCTGCACGGTTGCTTCAAGAGCCTCGATGTCGCTCCGGGGCGCGGCCAATGAATTGTCACTCACGACTCAACTCGTCTGCGTGGGACCCAAGGCTCTTTGTACGCGTTCGATCAGATCGGCGCACTCGGTGTCACTGATCACCAGGGGTGGCAGGAACTGCAAGACGCGTCGGTCGTTGCCGGCAGGGAAGACGAACACGCCCGCCTCAAAGAGTTTGAGTAGCGCAAGGATCGCTTTCTCGCTCGATGCAAAGCCGAGGCCCATGAACAGTCCGCGGCGGCGCAACTCGAAGGGCAGGCCGGCCAGTCCGGCAGAGATGCGTTCGGACAACTCACTGACTCGCTCCATAAAACCGGCTTCCTCGACGATGTCGAGCACTGCGTTGGCGACCACGCAGCCCAGCTCGGCACCGCCGAAGGTCGAGATGTGGACGAACGGATCGGCACCGCCGTCGAGCACCGCGTGCATCTCTTCAGTCATGAGAGTTGCCGTAATCGGGTAGATGCCGCCCGACAGCCCCTTGCCCGCCGTGATCGCGTCTGGCGCGATGTCCTCGTGCAGGTATCCCCACCACTTCCCGGTACGGCCCAGTCCGGTTTGGATCTCGTCGACGATGAGGCGCGCACCCCGTTCGCTGCACAGACGTCGCGTCTCGGAAAAATAGCCCGACTGGGGCAGAGGCATGCCGAGCGTGGCCGGAATCGCTTCGAGGATTACGGCTGCCGTCTGGTCGTCGATCGCTTCTTCCATCGCTTCCATGTTGTTGAACGGGACCTGCACGAAGTCGGGCAGGCTCGGACCGAAGCACTCGCGGAACGACGGATCACCGGTGGCCATAGCCAGCCCCGTGTGGCCGTGGTAGCCACCCGCCGCAGAGACGATGCGGGGTTTGCCGGTACTGCCGCGCGCGGTTTTGATGGCCAGATCCACTGCCTCTCCGCCGGAGACGCCGAAAACTATGCGCGGTAGCCGATGCGCGGTGCTAGCCGACAGGCGCGCAGCCAGACGCGCACGGTGGCCCGATGGAAAATGGTGGTTGCCGATATCGAGCCGGCCCAGTGCCGCGCGCAACGCGTCGGAGATGCGCGGGTTGCAGTGCCCGAGGTTGAAGACGCCGCCATTGCAGTGGCAGTTGATGAAACGCTTACCTGTGTAGGTATCCTCGAACCAGATTCCCTGGCGGCGGCCGAGGATGACGGGCATGCCTGCGTTTTCGAAAAAAGCGAGCTTGCCCGGCGCGACGTGCTCGCGAAAATCTTGCGCCAGGCTCTCGAAGTCGGCGTACGGTTGCATGAAGGCTGTATCGGTCATGACGTGATTATGACCCGCAACTATAGCGAACGAAACGTCCTGCTCGTGCTCAACCGCACCATGGTAAGAATGGGCCGCCTCGGCCACCGGCCAAACCGCGTTTCCCTCATTAGGCAAAGCGGAGGTAAAGCGGGCGGCCACTCAGCGGCCGGGGACAACCTGCGTGAAAACTAATACTTGTATACTGCAAATATTGTGTTATACATAGATCGTGTCAGGATCTCCCTATCGTGAATTCCACCGCACACTGACGAGCGCGTTCCGCTACCTAAATGTGCTCCAACGCGGCGAAAAACGCTGTTTCGGCGTCACAATGCCGCAGTGCCTTCTGATCGAGATCCTCTCCGAGCGAGGGCCGATGACGGTCGGCGAACTCGCTGAACACCTCGGTCTGGATACCAGCACGGTCACTCGTCTCGTCGATGTACTGGCACGCGATCGCCTCTTGAGCCGGTACCGCGACGAGAATGGCGACCGCCGCCATGTCTATGTGTCGTTGACCGCGAAAGGGACGGACCTGGGGCGTCAATTGATCGCCTGCGCTGATGCGTATTGTGGGCGCATCTTGGAGCGAATTCCCGAAAAGAACCGAGCCGCGGTATTGTCCGCACTCGATGTCCTGCTCGAAGCCCTCGAGCAACTACCGGAGAACCAATCATGACTTTATCCCATCGTCCCGACAACCCCGACAAAATCCGAGAACTCGTGCGCGAAGGCTACACGCGCGTAGCGGAGCGCAACGCAACCGAACAAAGCGAGCAGGCGGCAAAGACAAGCCGTAAAATCGGTTATGACGAAGAACAACTCGCCGCTGTTCCCGAAGATGCCAACCTCGGTGTAGGCTGCGGCAACCCGACCGCAATCGATACCTTGCGGCCGGGCGAGGTCGTCGTCGACCTCGGTTCGGGGGCCGGCATGGATTCTTTCCTGGCCGCACGTGCGGTAGGCCCGAGCGGCCGCGTGATCGGCATCGATATGACTGATGCCATGCTCGAGAAGGCCCGGGTTAACGCCGTCAAGAACGGCTATACAAATGTAGAGTTTCGCAAGGGCCGTATCGAGGAACTGCCGCTCGATGACGCAAGCGTCGACGCGATCATTTCCAACTGCGTGATCAACCTATCGCCGGAAAAAAATAAAGTGTACGCCGAGGCTTACCGCGTTCTCAAGCCTGGGGGTCGCATGATGGTCTCGGACGTAGTGCTCGAAAAAGAGCTTCCCGAGTTCATCGTGCAGAGCATTGATGCCTACATCGGCTGCGTAGGGGGCGCCAGTTTCCGGCCCGTTTATCTTCGTACGATCAAAGATGCCGGTTTTCGTGAAGTGCGCGTCGATAAGGAATCGAGTTTCGGCGACACCATATCGCTCGACGACCCACAGATTCGCGAGGCCATGGACAAATTCGGCATCGACGAGGCCGGCGTCAAGGACATTCTGGCCACGGTAACCAGTTTGCACATCTTCGCCCGGAAATAGACTACAGTCGCCGCGGATCGCGCGTATAAGCCCCCCGAGTTCGGTGGCCTGTGGCAGAGGCTTACAAGCCGTTGACGGTCTGTCGTCGGCTCTGTTGTCTACAAGCCCTGCTTGATTCGCAGGTATACAGCGCCGTATTGCGGTACGGTGATTACGTCGAGAGGCTGCCCCGCCGATACTTGGTAAGTACGAGTAGGCGTCTTGGTAAAGCCCCACAGCTCATCCTGGAATGCCAACCACTGCGTATCGGTGTACATTGCATCGATGTCGCCGAACTGAGCCGGGGGAGACTGCTTAGCCCGGAATACCTCGGTGGCTGTGGTTCCCGGACCGAAAACGAACTCTTCTACCTGATAGTTGCCGCAGGGAAGACCGGCAAGACCGATACCCACGGTTAGCGGCTGGCCGGCAGCAATCGTCGCCTCGCGAAGATCCTTGGCGTCAAAACCATCGAGCACCGAGCTGCGCTGAGCCGGCGTGAACGCCGGGCACTGAATCAACAACTCGGCGTTACGATCCGCTGCTGCCTCGACCGTGGCAAGCTTCGTCGATGTGCATTGTTTTTGCGCCGGCATACTTCCAGCACTTGTACACGCACAACCGATGATCAGATCGATGTCCTCGTGGCCGCCAAGACGGAAAGTCCGCGCGAAATGCATGTCGCCGCCCGACTCGTACTGACTCAGCAACATGTGCACCATGCCCGAGTCATCAACAGCTGCAATCCAGCCGAAGCTACGATCGGTGTCCAGCTCCATGTCGCTGCCAAGCAGCTGGCCCTGCATCTGCGCAGCGGCCCACATAACGCCGGCCTCGGGCTTGGGCA
>JAZDCZ010000152.1:0-6807 GCA_036679605.1 Gemmatimonadota bacterium | reverse complement strand
GCACAGGCTCTCCTGAGGCCCGGGGTTGACCCGCTCGACCCACATCGGCCCGGTCATGCAATCCACCAACTTCGCCAAATCATCAATATCAATGTCCCCGTCAAACTCCGAGTCACCCGTGCGGATGCGACGGAGAAGGCGCACCTGCGAGTTAGGGCTGAACTCTCCGCTGGAAATCAACACCTCTCCATAATCGTTGATCGCCCATGCGGCGTTGTGCCACGGATCGTCCGTCATCTGCGTGACTTCCCCCGTATTTCCGTCACGGATCCAAAGCTGCTTGTACTCACCCTCGGGGAGGGGCCACACGCCGAAGGCGATGTCGCCTAGGTTGTTTATTCTCGGCGTGGTCGCGGGTGCGGGGATCACTTCGCGCGACACACCGTTCTCCCAGAGCCGGATCGTCCAATCCGGATCTTCGAAATTGCGTCCCCAATAGGCCACCTGGGACCGATTGTTAATCACCGGTACGGCAGCCTGATCCATTTCTTCTCCGATCCGAGTGTAGATGCCGTCACGGTAGTGCATCACTGACATCGGGAAGGGACTCTCGCAAAAGTCATATTGGAGCCACACTAGTTCACCCCGATCATTGAGATCGAGAACCTGGTCACTAAAGCCTCCGAAGGTGACCTGAATCTCAGTGTCTCCGTTGAACATGAACAGTGCGGTGTCAGCAGAGTCACAGCCCTCCTCAAGAGACTCGGCCCAGGCGTAATGGGTTCTATTGTTTATCGTACTGCCCCATATGCCCAACCGATTCTCGACCAGCAGTAGTTCCTCACCATCGAAGAGCGCAACGAGTCGAGTAACGCCGTCGGCACGTACCCCGCGATTCCACATGACGCGCCCGTCGTCCGTGATGCCCGGAATGACATCCCGGTCATCGTTATCGGTGATTCGAGTGATTCTTCCATTGTCATACAGAAACACGTCGGCGCTGGACCAGGATCGCGTGAAACGCGCGTAATAAACCGCTTGCCCGCAATTGTTGAGGTCACTGGGGCGATGAAGGACATCAGGGTCGCGCGTAATATCTACTACCTCAAATCTCGGTGGAATGGCTTCGGCAGGCACTGAAATGATCAAAGCGAAGAGCACAAGAAGAAGCCGACCGGTTGGAACATGCATTTCTGCACCGGACTTGAGTGTTCGCATGGCCACAATCTCCATCAAACGACGGGGACTGCGGGCTCCGTGATGGAGCCCGCAGCGCCCCGTTCGTATTTCCCGTATGCGCGGGCAGCCCGAAGTAACGTCGCCCTCCCGTGGGCGACGTGGTTCTTCGAACACCCATCGGCGTCCCACGTCGGCCACGGGGGGCCGACGCTACCTGTTCAACGGGCTGCTACGGCTGATTCGCGAAGTTCTCTTGGAAGATCGCGTAATCCCGCAGGTCCACGCTCCCGTCGTGGTTGATGTCCAAGAACCGGCACTCGCACAAGCTCTCCTGAGGCCCGGGGTTGACCCGCTCGACCCACATCGGCCCGGTCATGCAATCCACCAACTTCGCCAGATCATCAATATCAATGTCCCCATCAAACTCCGAGTCGCCCGTGCGGATGCGACGGAGCAGCCGCACCTGCCGGCTGGCACCGAACTCCAGACTGGAGATCAACACCTCCCGGTAGTCGTTCATCGCCCACGCAGCTTGATGGAACTGAGATTCCGTCAACGGAGCGATTTCCTCGGTAGCTCCGCGATACAGCCAAACCTGGCCGTAGTCTCCGCCCTTGGGGTATATTCGCTGGAAGGTCACATCACCCAAGTTGTTGAGGAGCGGATCGTCCTGGGGAGGGTCTACAATTGTTCGGGAAACCCCGTTTTCCCACAGCCTTGTCTCGGACACACCTTCAGTCTGGCTGGTGTACGCGACTTGTGTACGGTCGTTGATCGCCGGCAAGAACGCGAAATCTTCCTCGCCGTTGACCTTCGTGAACACGCCGTCTTGATAGATCACAACATCCACTCTCTGTGGATCCTCGCAAAAAAAGTACTCATTCCAAACGAGTTCGTCGCGCTCGTTGATCTTGATCGATTGTCGACTGATACCTTCCCCCGGAATCACTATGGTGCCGTCACCGTCAAAGAACGCCACGCCGGTGTCGGCACTGTTGCACCCCCGCCTTGTCCAAAACACCCATGCATAGTGTCCGGCGGCGTTCATGGTCGCGGAAGAAATCCCTAGCCCATCCTGCGCAAGCTCGACCTCCACTCCGTCGACGAATTCCATGAGGATGGTGAGCGGGGCGTCGCCCACTCCCCGGAGCCAATAGATCATTCCGTTCTCGGTAATGCCTGGATAGATATCGAGGTTTGCATCCTCGGTAATACGCGTTATGTGTCCGTTGTCATATAAGAAGATTTCGGTGTTCGCCAAAGACCTCTCAAATGTTGCGGAAAACACAGCCTGCCCACAATTGTTTAGATCGTTTGGCTGGTTGAGTACATCAGGGTCGCGGGTAACATCCACGATTTCGAAGCCCGGCGGTGGTACTTGCTGGGCCGAAACCACGGTGGAGAAGGCTACGATTACGATCAGTGAGTATGTCATTCGAAGCATAATCACCTATGTTGTTCGTTCTACTGGCAAACCCTCCACACGAAAACCGGGCACGCCGCCGCACGGGGCGGCGTGCCCGGTTCGATCTTGAGGCTACGGGCCGCAGAGTGCCGAACAAAGCCCCCCGAAGCTTCCATCATTCCCGTATTGGATGAAGATCTTCGGGCGGCTGACGCCGTCCGATGCCACGGTCGCGCTGCCGCTGGTGCAGAGGTCCGTGTCCACGTCCACGACCCCGTCATGCACGTTGAAGTCACCGGAAAGACAGGTGGCCACGCTCCCGGCCTCGAACCACAAATGAGCCCCGGGCACTGCGAGAGTCATGTCCCAGTCGTTGGAACCGCTGACCTGAACCAAGTTCTTGATTCGGAAATCTCCGTCGTAGCAAAACCACTTTCCGCTGTTTCCGTTCTTGTCATTCGTGGAAAGCAGAAGCTGGTCCGCAACCTGGTTGGTGCCGACGTGGGCCGACTCGTTGGTGAGCAGGGCCTGGATATCGATGAAGCCCACCACCACCAACGGATTTCCGGGATTGGTCGTCTCGAGCGTCAGTCGCACACCGGGACCGGTCTTGATGATTCCGCGAGTGGGGGCCAGGTTTCCCGTACACTTCCTTCCAAAGATCAGCCCTCCGTATCCTGTGATGGTCATGTCGGCGCTGATCAGCAGCGTGCCGAGGGGATCGGCGTCGCAAGGGTCGCTCCCGGCTACCGGTATTGTGTCCAACCAAAACACCACCACGCCGTCGACCGTTGTGGTGGTGGTTCCGGCCAACTTCAGCATTGAGCCCTGCAGGATGCGGACCAACCCGTACACCTCTGCGTGGTCGACCACTTCGAGGGTGCTGATGCCGTGCCTCGTGCCAATCTCAAGATCGGGCGCTCCCGCTTCCACCTTGAGGACGTTGCAGATACCGGTACCTTGGAGGTGGCACTCGCGTTGAGCGGTGCTCTTGATGGTGACGGTGTCGGTGCTTTGGGGCACACGCCCCGCCCCACCACCGCACTTCTGCCAGTTCACCGGATTCTCCCACTCCAGCCCCCCAAACCCATCCCAACATAGGTTATCCGCGTTCGCTGCGGGGACGGCGAGTAGTGTGACGCAGAGCACAACGGCGATGTTTCTCGTGATTGCATTCATGTATGTATTCCTTTCCAAAACCGGCCGATGACTTGGCCGGAGAAAAAAACCTAATTGGTTCCATTCGCGACGACGGTCAGTCCACCGCTCACGGTCATAGTCACGCCCCCCACATTCGAGTTCGCGTCGAGGAGCAGGCTGTCGACCGTCAGCACGGCGGCGTTGTCGCCGCCGAACTCGACGTTGCGCGCCATAAGCATGTCGTCGATCGTGACCGTAGCCGTTGCGACAGTTGCAGCCAGCACGAAAATCACGTCGTCGTTG
This sequence comes from Gemmatimonadota bacterium, assembly GCA_036679605.1. GTDB lineage: Bacteria > Gemmatimonadota > Gemmatimonadetes > Gemmatimonadales > GWC2-71-9 > JAZDCZ01. Next base: position 2,840 of record JAZDCZ010000152.1, on the reverse strand, counting down.
GTCGTGGCGGGGTGGTTGGGGATTTGCGCGGCGCAATCCGGCCCGCCGCCCCAATTGCCACAATCCTCCCAGTCAACACCCGGCCCCGTCCAGGTCCAAGTAGCCCCGAGGCACAAAGCCCCGCTGCATAGAATGGTACCACAAACGATCCTGTTTCTCATCCGGTCTTTCATGGAAGGCTCCATATCCGTGACCTTGTGCGGTGCTTGCTCGGGGCCAACCTGGCCCGAAGAGAAGACAAACACCTACACGGTACGATAGCCCCACCCCCAGACACTTTGTCAAGTGGCGTTTTTGGCGTGATGAGGGCGTTTTTGGGGGGATGCGAGCGTAGGAGGTCGGTTTCTTTCGGCGTTCTGCCCTCACCCAAGCCCTCTCCCGAGGGGAGAGGGAGCCGTTCTTCGCTGCGCGAAGAATGAGGGGCAGGGATGGCTCGGTGCGCGGAGGTGTCTGAATGGAAGGCAGGGCTCGGCACTGTTCGCAGAACAGTTGCGCACCCGCCGGGCGCGGACGCTAAGCCGAGTTCTTCAACGAACGCCTACCAGCCTGTTGAAGAAGTGTGGCACGGGCTTCCAGCCCGAGTTCGCACCGGCTGGAAGCCGGTGCCACCCCCGTTTTCACCGGTTGGAAACCGGTGCCACACGGCGGATCAGCATTCTTCAACGGGCTGCTACATCGTCACGCCACGGAAGGTGGGCGTGTAGTCGGGGAAGACGATGTCGAGGTTGGGGTTGTCGAGTCGGTTCTGGACGATTTCCGCGAGGATGTCGCGGTAGTCGATGGTGACCTGGAGGTCGCGTCCCTGGAATCGCTGCTCGGGTTCGAGCCCGGGCCATTCGGTGAGGACGCGTCCGCCGGCGATGGACCCGCCGAGGACCAGCATCGCGTTGCCGTGGCCATGATCGCAACCCTGGCTGCCGTTTTCTTGAACGACCCGCCCGAACTCGCTCATACAGACCAAGGTGAAGTCGGAGCGGTCGTCGGTGAACATGTCGGTGTGGAACGCGGAGATGGCACCCGCGAGGTCGGTCATCAAGTTGAACATGGCCCCGTCGAAGACGCCCTGGTTGTTGTGCGTGTCCCACCCGCCTTTGTCCATGTGGATGGCTTCTACGCCCACGTCGGCCTTGAGCAGGGCGGCGGTGGATTTCATCGAGAAGCCAAACGGCGTGTTGGGGTAGGTCGCCCCACCGGACGGCTGATAGTTGGCGAAGTCGATCGACTCGAGCAGCCCGATGGTGGCGATGGCGTTGTTGGCGGCGTCGCGGAGTTGTTGCTCAGCATTCGCGTAGGCGGCTGCAATCCAGTCCTGTCGCTCTTGCTCGGTCTCGGGATTGCCGCGCAATCCGTAGTCGCCCATATCCGGCACGGGGAGGGTGTTGGGACCGCCCTGCAGCGTCTTTTGCAAACCGAATCCCACACCGATTCCTCGGACGAGGGCTTCGGGATCCTTCGGGGGCACGGAGGCCAGGTGTCGCCCGAGCCAACCACCGGTGAGCGTCGTGTCGCGCGGCTTGCCGACTTCCATCCAGCGCTGCTTGTCGAAGTGTGATCGCGACGGATCGGGCAAGCCGCTGGCGTGGACGACGAGCAGGTCGCCGTCGTTGTACGCATCCATCAAGACGCCGAGCGGCTGAGGAAACCCGAAGAATCCGTCGAGGTCGATGGCCCGGTTCTCGTCGCCGCTGTCGGGTCTCGGCACAGCCAGGAAGTTGGGGCGGGCGTCGTAGTACGCCTGCTCGCCGTGGGGCACGCAGATGGTCAGACCGTCCGCAGCGCCGCGCAAGAAGATCGACACCATCACATCGCGGGTCGAACTGAAGCTTTGCGCAAAGGCAACCTTCGGGAGCCACGCGGGCACCGAAAGTGCAGCCGCAGCGGCCCCCGTTCCGGCGATAAACTGCCGACGAGACAGTTCCATATATTCCTGACAACCGCAATCCTGGTGACCACTCATCATGGATCTCCTGTGCAGGCCCTTCGGCGCGTAACCCCGACGAACAACGCTCTATGCTAACCCACCGCACCAGCGATTGGAAACACTTTTTCAGCCCGAATCACCGGAGGCACCCGCCTTTTCGATAGCGCCAGGCACCATCCGGCCCGAACACAGCCCGATCGGCCTAATACCACTGGTAGCTCGGCGACGCCAAGGCCAGGGCGAACGCGTCCCGGACCTGTGCCGCGGTCGGCTGCCCGCCCGGCAGGAAACCGATCAACTCGTTCCGCAACGATGCCGTCATCTCCCCGCCGAACAGCAGGGCGTCGATGCGATCGACGATGTCCGAGGGCGTTCGGGCGTCCCCGAGCAATTCGAGCAAGTTGATCTGCGCGCCGACCTCGTTGTTCATCACTGCGAAGCCGACGTTCCAGCGGGCGAGCTGCAGGCCAACCCAATGCTCCAGACTGTCCGGGTAACCGTCGGGCGTCTGCCAGAACATCGGAATCTGACCGACTTGCTCCAGCAGCGCCGTGAGGCCCCGAGGTCGCCCCAAGTTCGCCTGGACCGCGCGGAGAGTCGACGTGACCAAATGGTACGGACGTTTGAACTTCGGCGCGGCGTCGCGCAGGCGACCCTGCCGCAGGATCACCCGCACCATCGCCCGGATATCGCCCCCTGTGACCTCGTACACCCTCGCCACCTCGTCCACCATCGACTCGGGCGGCTCGTAACCCCACAGCCACTTGGACATCTTCCACGCGATGAACCGCGCCGTGCTCGGGTGGGCGACCAGAATGTCGAGCGCTTCCTCGATGTCGCGGATCGGGTTGTCCGGGTTGAAGATGATCTCGCCGAGGAACACCTTGGGATCGTTGTCGTGGAAGTTCGGCTGGAACTT
>JAZDCZ010000151.1:0-4415 GCA_036679605.1 Gemmatimonadota bacterium | reverse complement strand
CGTCCCAGAGTGCCTCGGGGCCCGCCGAGTTTGACGAGGCCGATCAGGGCGGCGGATTCTTGCAGGGACTCGGGAACTTCCTCGTAGACATGTTCAGTGACGAAGCCCGGGGTATCGTCGGTGGTTTCTTGATTGGGAATATTGGCGGAATCCTGACGGGATTCTACGGGATTGCCAAAAGCGCAGTGACACTAGACGGCGCGCTTTTCAAGGAAAGTGCTTGGAATCTATTCGGTGCGGCTGTCATGCTTCGATCAGGTCCCAGCAATGGGCTCGCGCACCCCGCACCCGGGGCGATACAGACCTCAGCGCCAAGCACGCCGAATCATAGAGCGGCTGTGGCCCACGACCGGGCCGTGTCGCCCGCGAACGGCGGCTTCCTCAGGTCCAGTCCTCATTTCCAGTACGTTCGCGATGCATTTACTGGGCCGGGGCAGTTCATGGGGCCTTGGGGGCAGGTGTATCGCGTATACGCGACCGTCGGGCTGGGCACTGCGGGCGCGGCGCTCTGGGCCGTCGGGAAATAGGTGGCGGACGGGTGAGACAGCCGACGCTGCTGATACCGTTGCTCTTTGCACTCCTCCAGTGCACCGGCTGCGCCCCGTTCTGGATCGAAATGACGCTTGAGCCTCGTGACTCCGAGCGTCAGATGGCGGTCCCAAGCGAAGAAGAACTCGCGATTGTCCTGACCACAGTGTCGGAAACTGCGAGTGAGTTTGGCCTCAGGAAGAGCAGGAATCTAGATGGGCCCGGTGGGCTGATAGAGTCGACAGGGGCCGGTGATCATTGGTCGCACCAGATCCTGACGCTCTATCAGCGGGCCGACGAGAAGACCGCTTATTCAAGAGTCGAAATCGAAGTGAGACGCGACAAGAACACAAACGAGATATCGGTGCTCATCGTCGACCGAGACGGTGACAGCTATGAGGTCTTCACTAAGGACTTGGAAGCTGCGTTGTCGAGCGCGTTAACGTCGGCGCTTCCGTCACGCCGAGTTGAAGTCGCGAGACAATAGTCCCAAGGTGGAAGCGGTCTGCTTGTCTTGGCCCAACAAGGTGGCGCGCTGGCGGTCGGGGCCCCTACTGGTTCGAGCGCAACTACAACACGTTTGACGGGCTGGGAAACGTCACAGTCATCACCGGAAGCAGCCTCCAGCGACATCGACCTCAACGAGACCTACCAGTACGACACCCGCAACCGGCTCGACTCGTGGACGAAGGAGGCGACGACATACGACTACGACTACGACGAACTCGGGAACCTGACGGTCCACGCCGGTAACTCGCAGATCTACAATGATGCGGGCCGCCCACACGCGATCCAGCTACGCGCCAACGGCGCCGCGAACTACGGCTACGACGACGACGGCAATGTGACGTCGATTGCCGAGACCGGAAGCACCCGCTGTTTCCAATTCGACTCCGCCAATCACCTGGTGTGTATCGACGACTCGGTCGCGAACGGATGCGGTGTCAGCCGGATTCATTGCGACGTCGACGGGCAGAGGGTTCTAGACGACCATCCCCAACCGCAAAAGTACGTGGCCTTCGTGGATGACGCAGTCAGAGTCCACCGCAGTGTCAGCGAAGAGACCAAGATCGACATATTGGCTTTCGGGGAACGAATCGCGTACAAGCGGAGTTTCGACCCGATTCGCGTAGCCGGCTTGGTGCCCTTCTCGCTGCCGCCCACGACGCCGTACTGGATGGTGCTAGTTGGACTGGCGGGCGGGCTCGCGTGGGCGCAGCGACGCGGCGCGCTGATTCTGGTACTCGAGCAACCCTACCCGGCGGGCGTCTCCTGCGTGTTGGTCGTGGCGCTGATCCTCATTCCGGTGCCAGTGGCTCGACCGGGTGGTGGCGGCTCCAACAACTACTACTGAGAACTCGCAGACCGGCTCGGGACGGGAATGGTGATGCTCGACGAGACGGGCGCGCGGGAGCTTCATCGGACCTATTCTCCGTTTGGCGAAGAATACGCCACCGTTGGTTCGTACTGGCTTCCGAGCCACTACGGCGGGCATCTGAAACACGAGGAATCGGGACTGGTGTATATGCAGGCGAGGTGGATGGACCCGGCGAGTGGGGCGTTCTTGTCGGTGGATCCACTGGTTGCCGACGCTGGTGATCCACAGAGTTTCAATGCGTACGCCTACGCCCGTAACAATCCGGTCTCGAATATCGACCCGACTGGCGCTGCTGCACTTTATCTCGACATCGGTGGGCAGCTAGTAGTCATTGTCACTCCAAACCCGACGACCCCAACGTCGAGCCCGATGGGCTTCTCGAGTTTTATTTCCAGCGCGCCAGGCGGCAGCCTCTCCAGCGCTCCTGCATCTTCCACCGCTTCGACGAACAGCACTACGGCGCCCAACAATTCCCAGTCCCAGGGTGAGCAAGGGCACATCACCGACGCGATCAATAACCTCAACGACCGAGCCGATCGAGCCGACGCTGACGTTGCGCGAGCGGATGCGGCGATCGAAACGCAGGAAGATGAAATCGCAGGCGCCGAACAGGCGCTCGCCAGGACGATCAAATCGGATAGAGCTTCGTTGACCGATCCAATGAGCCGCATCCTGGATGGCACCCTTGCCGGGCTGACGCATGGGCGACAGAGTCTTACTGGCATTCAGCAGGACATGCAGGTCTACAGGCTCAAACAAATTGAAACAGCACGTGCGAATCTAGGCAGGATACAGGCGTATCGCGGTAGCCGCGCTGCCGCAGCAGCCTTCTATCGCGGGCGCGCAACGTCGTTTCAAGCGTTCCTAAATGGCAGAGTGGGAGGGGGATAGGTGGGTAGATTTCTAGGAATGCTCAGGTGCTTGCGGATCGCTGCTTTGGCTTTCTGGCTTCACGGGTGCGCTGACACCGCGACGCCTAGCGAAGAGGTTGAAAGCGTCGAGGTCGAGTTGGAAGTTTACATGGTACGCTCGGAAGCCGAATGCTCCGATTGTGTTTCTGTCCATCTTCCGAACCTCTACACACTTACCGCTGATTTCCTGATCGAATCGACGCCACAGTTGCATCTCGAGGGTGCGCAGTACGTCGAGCCAATCCTTGTGAAGGGCGGTTACCCGCGAGGCGAGGTCTGGCGGCTTCGAATCGACTTGCCGACTGATCGGATGTCAGATCTGAGAGCATTCCGGAGTGCAAGCGAGTCCTCTCGGCAGCGCATCCTAATCTCAGTCAATGGTCGTCCGGTCGACGTGATAACAGTCGGAGGGCTCGCTTCCGTTCTCATTATCGGTGCGTTTGATACTGCAAAGCAGCTGGAACAACTCGTAGGGCGAGACAACGGAGCCCCGGCCATAGAGGTGACGTTGGAAAAAGACGTTGGTGAGGAGTTCGCAGGCATGGAACGCCAGCTGAAGAATGAAAAGCGAATTCAAGAACTGGTTGATGAGCTTCTCAGAGCGCTCCAGGCTGGTGACAGCGAGTCCGCCAGACGAATCCAGGAAGAACTCAGTTCGTCACCCTAGAGTACCTGGTCTTCTTGCTATGTCATCGGTGTTCCGAGCGAGCGCGGTGACTGGGTTCAGGCGCGGGGCGAGGCGACCAGCAGTGCCATTGGCATCCCGGGTGTGCTGTAGGCGTAGCCCCCGTCCCTCCCTCCCGCTCTGACTCCGGCTGCAACGCCCGTGCCTTGTGCGTAGGTCCGCCCGTGGCCCCACCCCGCCACCGATTGGCCTTGATTCGTCAAAACACGATTCGCATTGAGAGCAACAAGGTGGTCGTTCGAAATTTGAATGCGCGCATATCGAGGTTATCCGGGCAATGAGAGTTCAGCGGGGTTTACGCTCCCAGAGTGGTGTACGGCAGAAAGGGATGCTTGATCGTTCCGATTGCTGTTCTTGCTGTCGCTTGTCCTGAGCCTGGCGATCTCTGCGGGAATGAAGCGGAGATTTGGTTTCACCAAGTCTTTGAGGGGAAGAATTGTGAGGAGTGCGACGAGTTCGAATTCTCGACGCCAACCTTCGAAAAGAGCCGGTTCAGAGTTCGCGGCAAGCCCGATCACGTATTGGGTCGGTGCTCGCTGTCCGTGGTCCATGTGAACGCTGACGCTGTTACGCTCGTGTTGACGGAAGAAGCGAATGCCTCACTTGCAGGTTTTCGAACACGGCTCATGGTTGCGTCAAGGGAGACACCAGTACTCGTTCGCTTACAGGATGAAGACTCGCCGATCGCTGTTCTACGCGCCGAACGGTTGGGCATGGTGATGACTCTGTTCGACGTCGGATCCGACGCGGAGATTGCCGAACTTCTCCTCAGTGATCACCCGGGTGGTGGCGGCTCCAACAACCATTATTGGGAACTCGCAGACCGGCTCGGGACGGGAATGGTGATGCTCGACGAGACGGGCGCGCGGCAGCTTCATCGGACCTATTCTCCGTTTGGCGAAGAATACGCCAC
>JAZDCZ010000150.1:0-18824 GCA_036679605.1 Gemmatimonadota bacterium | reverse complement strand
AGAAGCACCGGAAGGCCTCGTCCCCTCAACAGTCAGGGCTGATTGCCCATGGACAAAATCCCCAGCAATCGGCGGCGGCGAGGTGTGCCATTGACAATCGCTTTCATAGAACTCCGGTAAGGCCTCCACCATTAAGCAGCCCGATGGTGAGGCCCCACCAACCAAGCCGAGCAGGTTGGGTTCGTACTATTATGGGGGGTCTGTGAGAAGTGCTGATTCTGGTGAGGGGTGCGCAGGTTGCAGTGTGTGGGGTGTGCGCCGGTCTCATAGGCACCGTTCGATCTGCTTCCGGTGGTGATCATAGTCGGCAATGAGTTCGTCCACAGTGGTTTCTATGGTAATCGTCGAACCGCCATGTCTTACGCCGTGGTCTCGGTTCCAGTCGCTCAGATCCACTGACCTCAAGAACTCCTTCAGCTCGCGGGCTGAACGTCGGAGATCCGTAAGCAGCTCCTCGCTATTGCTCGACGAGTGTTCGCGCACGAGAACGGCATTCACCTTGGAGTAATTGTAGCCAGGATCAATGTCATAGAATGGCAGCTCCCCCCGTAGTATTTGTCTAGCACCCTTGACTACATACCTGTTCCAACCAACGAGGTGAGCCACGATATCTCTGGGCGTCCAGCCATTCAGCTTTTGGAGGAAACGCTGATCCTCAAGGGAAGTAACGCACCGCGCAAAGGCCTTAACGCTGCGCTCGAGCCCGACGATCTGATCTTCGATTGTCACGACTTTAGTCGCTCCGAGTTCTCCTTCATAATGCCAACCTCGGGTGGAGCTGGCCACCTGAGCTTCGGCACTGCATCTTAGCCCCATGACCGAGATCACGTCCAAGCTCTCGACCGCCCTCGCCGGCCGCTACAAGATCGAACGCCACTTCTGTATTCGCAAATTACGAATATCGGCGCCCCATATAGCGTGTCAAGATTTCTCGCCTCCGGCTTAAGGCATTTCGATCAAATCCCGGCAGTCCCGATTCCGATAGGCTGTCTGACTCCGGACTTGTTCGCTGTGTCCGTAAATAGTATATTTTTTATACCAAAAAGGGTGCCATTGAGGAGATATTGGTGGAATTTGAGTTCGATGGCGTCAAGAGTAGGGCAAATAAGGCGAAACACGGCATCGACTTCATTGAGGTGCAAGCATTGTGGCTCGACGAGATGTTCGTCGAAATCCCTGCTCGTACCCGAGATGAACCCCGATTCTTGGTGGTGGGATCGGTCGCCGGCACGTTCTGGTCTGCGGTCATAACCTACAGCGATGAGCGGGTCCGACTCATATCCGCCCGTCGATCCCGTCCGGAGGAGGTGGCTATCTATGAAGGCTGAGGAGTTCGACCGCAAGTTCGACCGAGGTGAGGACGTCACAGCTGACCTCGACGTGGCCAAGGCCCGCCGACCGGCGTTGGAGCAACGCCGTGTCAACGTCGACTTCCCCTCGTGGATGGTAGCATCGCTTGACCGGGAGGCAAAACGTCTCGGTGTTACCCGCCAGTCCGTGATCAAGGTCTGGATTGCGGAGAAGCTTGCAAGCACGGTGTCGTAAGACCACGATCACATGCCTGAGCTACTACTAAGCTACTACTAAAGGAGGAACAACTATGGGAGCTTCGAGTGCAGTGACCGAAAGCATCGCGAGTGCGAATCAAGCATTTATGGCCGCGTTCGGTGATGGTGACACGACAGGTATGGCCGCCCTCTACACGGCTGAGGGACAGTTGGCACCACCAAACAGCGAGGTAGTTGCGGGCACAGAAGGGATTGCGGGCTTCTGGCAAGCTGTCATAGACATGGGCCTCAAGGGCGCGAAACTCGAGACGATTGAGTTGGAGGAGTACGGGGGCACCGCCGTGGAGCAAGGCCGCTACCAACTCATGGACGCTGATGGTGCGGTCGCCGACCACGGCAAGTATATCGTGATCTGGAAACGCGATGGAGACGACTGGAAGCTGCACAGGGATATTTGGAACACGAGCACGCCTCCAGCCTGACGAAGGTGCCTATAGAAACGGCCCGGCCGCTGCGCACCGTGGACTTGTCAACTAGTGGACGACAGCGCAGCATTATCGCCTAGCTATCGGAGTATATGTTGTGCCGGACACGCACGACGCAAACAGATCCAACCAGAGGAGGAGCATATGTCGGACACCGTTTACAAGGTGATAGAGTTGGTGGGAACGAGCGACAGTTCTTGGGAAGATGCTGCCAAGAACGCAGTGGAGGTCGCCGGCAAGAGTTTGAAGGACCTGAGAGTTGCCGAGGTAAAGGAGCTGGACGTCAAGGTCGAGAACGGCAGCGTTGTTGCGTACCGCGCCAAGCTGAGCCTGTCATTCAAGTATGAATCCGGCAAGGCGTGATCCCGCGAGGAGCGTGACGATCCCATGAACGGTGCTGAACTCCTTGTTCGTTGCCTCGAGAACGAAGAGGTGGAGTACATCTTCGGTATCCCGGGTGAGGAAAACATCGACATGATGGATGTTCTCCTCGATAGCAAGCTCCGCTTCATCACGACGCGCCACGAACAAGGTGCGGCCTTCATGGCAGACGTGTACGGAAGGCTAACAGGCAAAGCGGGCGTTTGCCTCGCGACGCTGGGGCCCGGCGCCACCAACCTGATCACAGGGGTCGCCGATGCCAACATGGATCGCGCGCCGGTCGTCGCCATCGCCGGCCAGGCGGCCACGACGCGCATGCACAAGGAGAGTCACCAGCATCTCGACCTGGTCAATCTCTTCAAGCCGATCTCGAAGTACAGCGCGCAGATCCGCGAGCCCGAGGTCATCCCGGAGATCGTCCGCAAGGCGTTCAAGCAGGCAGAAGCTGAAAAACCCGGTGTCAGCTTTATCGACTTTCCCGAGAACATTGCCAAGACGGTTGTCGACGGAAAGGAACCACTGAAGGTGCAGCGCGCGACGGTGCCGACACCACCCAGTGAGAAGATTGCCCAAGCCGCGCGCATCATTTCATCAGCAAAGTATCCGCTGGTGATGGCCGGCAACGGTACCGTCCGAGCGGGCGCCGCGGACCAGTTGGTCGCCTTCGCAGAGACACTGAACATTCCGGTCGCCACGACATTCATGGCCAAGGGCGTCCTACCGTCTTCGCATCCGCTATCGCTCGGCGCGGTCGGTCTACAGGCGCACGATCACGTCGCGTGCGGCTTTGACCGTGCCGACGTCATCATCTGTGTCGGGTATGACATGGTGGAGTATCATCCCTATCTGTGGCATCCGGATAAGCAGAGGCAAATCATCCATGTCGATGTCACCCCAGCCGAGGTGGACGAACACTACATTCTTGCGGCCGGCGTGATCGGCAACATCGGGGAAGCGCTGCAGCAAATCGCGAGCGAGGCATCGCCGCAGACGGATACTCCCGCTGCTGGTCTGCGCGAGACGATCGCTGAGGAACTGTCCGAGCACGCAAATGACAGCGCGTTCCCAATGAAGCCGCAAAAGATTGTCTGGGACTTGCGGCAGGTCCTCGAGCCAAGCGACATCGTGATCAGCGATGTGGGCGCGCATAAGATGTGGATGGCCCGCATGTACCAAGCGGAACAGCCCAACACGTGCATCATCTCCAACGGTTTCGCGTCGATGGGTATCGGCGTGCCGGGCGCCATCGCCGCCAAGCTCGCGTTCCCCGATCGTACCGCGCTCACCGTCACGGGTGACGCCGGATTCCTCATGAACTCTCAGGAGATCGAAACCGCGCTCCGGATCGGAACGCCGGTCATCATCTTGATCTGGAGTGACAGCCAATACGGTTTGATCAAGTGGCATCAACTGCGGCACTTTGCTCGCCCCAGCCATATCGATTTCAAGAACCCGGACCTGGTCAAGTATGCGGAGAGCTTCGGGGCGAAAGGCTATCGGGTGGAGGCCGCGGCCGATTTGGTTCCCGTGCTCGAGCAGGCGGTGGCCGATGACACCGTCGTCGTGATCGACTGCCCAGTGGACTATTCGGAGAACATGAAACTGACGGAGAAACTGGGAAATCTAGTTTGTTCGATCTAGTGGTTGAGCGATCAAGACACATCCCAAAGGAGTAGTCTCGTGGCACCGCACTTCAGGTTGATGATCCCAGGGGCCCAACCTCACCGCGAACATGCCGAGGTCTTGGCGCCCTATGACGGAGCGCTCATCGCCACTGTAGAGCGGGCCGATCGTGCCGGAGTGGAGACCGCGTTGGCGACAGCACATCGGCTGTTTCGCGACCGCGATAGCTGGCTGAGCCCGCACGAACGGGTCGCGATCCTCGAGCGTACCGCTCGCATCATGCACGACCGTCGCGAAGACCTCGCCATTGAAGCTGCCAGAGAGGGTGGTAAGCCGCTCGTCGATTCACTCGTCGAGGTAGATCGTGCGGTTGACAGCGTCAAATTATGCGTGGAGCACCTACGCGGTCAGAGCGGTAGCGAGATCCCGATGGGTCTTACCCCCGCTTCGACCGGGCGCCTGGCATTCACTCGACATGAGCCAATCGGCGTCGTAGTCGCCTTCAGTGCTTTCAATCATCCGTTGAATCTCATCGTCCACCAGGTGGGTCCGGCCGTTGCCACGGGCTGTCCCGTCATAGTGAAACCGGCCGAAGCGACCCCTCTATCGTGCATGCGCTTCGTTGCGATTCTGCGAGAGGCGGGATTGCCGGAGGAGTGGTGCCAGGCGCTGCAGACAACCGATCTCGAAGTTGCCGGCGCTCTCGTGAGCGACGAGCGGGTAGGGTTCTTCAGTTTCATCGGCAGCGATAGGGTAGGCTGGATGTTGCGTTCCAAACTGGCGCCGGGAACGCGATGCGCGCTCGAGCACGGCGGGGCGGCGCCCGTGATCGTGGCCGCTGATGCCGATATGGATTACGCGCTGCCACTCCTCGCTAAGGGAGGGTTCTACCACGCGGGTCAGGTGTGCGTCTCAGTTCAGCGTGTGTTTGCTGAACGCAGCATCGCGAGGGAACTGGCCGAACGGTTGGCCGAAGCGGGCAACGCCCTGAAGGTTGGGGATCCGACAGCGCCCGACACCGATGTTGGACCCCTGATCAGGGGGGCGGAGGTGCAGCGAGTGGGAGAATGGGTGCGCGAGGCAATCGATGGCGGCGCAGAGTGTTTGTCAGGCGGCGAGCCCATATCGGCAAGTTGCTACGCGCCTACGGTCCTGTTCAATCCACCCGCCGATGCGCGCGTGAGTACGCACGAGATTTTCGGGCCGGTGATCTGCGTCTACCCCTACGACGAACTCGACGAGGCGATAGACCGTGCGAACGCTCTGCCCGTCGCGTTTCAGGCCGCGGTCTTCACTCGCGATCTGGATACGGCCCTTCGAACGTCCAAGCGGCTCGATGCCTCGGCGGTCATGATCAACGATCACACCGCCTTCCGCGTCGATTGGATGCCGTTTGCCGGGCTTCGGCGTTCCGGCCTCGGCGTGGGAGGTATTCCGTACACGATGTCGGACATGCAGATCGAAAAGATGGTGGTAGTGCGTTCTTCCGAGCTATAGTATCCGTCGAACGCGTCCTTCAGGCCGGGACTCCTGCCGCCTCAGTGTGCCTAATTCCTCGATAGAAACACGGTGATGTATTCCGCTCCGTCGTTCGCAATCGCGAAGTCGATCCGTCCGTCGCCATCGAAGTCACCAGTAGCCACGCCGTAGGGATGTCCTGCCGACTCAATCCGGTGGAGCGTGGGTCGGTCACCTCCTGTGAGCACGGCGACCTCGCCCCCAACCCAGCTTGTGACGATGACCTCGGGTCGGCCGTCTCCTGTTAGATCTGCTGTTGCGAGCTTGGTCGGACCGGTCGCCAATTCGTAGTTGGCCCCGGCCCGGAATACCCCGGTGGCACTTTGGAACCAGACAGCCAGGGCGCCACGCCCCTCACCCGAAGCTGCTGCCACGTCGGTCAGTCCATCGCCGTTGAAGTCGGCTGCGATCGCCGAGAATGGACCGAAGCCGGGATGCAGCGTCGTGTCTTGGGCGAACCCGCCCAAACCGTCTCCAATCAGGACCGCCACGTGGTCGGGATTGGGAGTGAGCAAGTCGGTCTCGCCGTCCCCGTTTATGTCGACTAGAGACATTCCACGATAGGGATCTCCTCCGACTGAGATACGAGTGAACTTCGCGAATCGGCCATGTCCCGCTCCAAGGTACAGTCGGATGGCCTCGGCCCTGCGGTCGTCGACCAAGAGGTCTACGTGACCATCGCCATCTATGTCGCTCAATCGCACGGCATGGGGATGAGGCGATACGTTCACCTCGAACCGCGAGGAGGCACGAACTTCGAAGCCGCCTCCTGCGACTCCGAACAACAAGGTCACATAGTCAGTATCGTGGTTAGCCACAACGAGGTCGTTGACCCCATCCTCATCGAGATCCGACGATGCGAGGTCAACCGCATGTTCACCTGCTGGCACCGATCCGACGACATCGAAATGCCCGTCTCCAAGACCTTGCAAGCTGAATACCCGCTCGCCTCCAACGACAAGGAGGTCAAGGCGATCGTCACTGTTCAGGAAGGTGGCCAGTAGAGCACTCGTTCGGACTCCAACTGTTACATCGACACGCTCGAAGGACAGTCGACCTCGGTCATCAGCTCTCGATGTCGAGCATCCCGTACCCGCTCCGATAGAGACTCCAAGAAAGAACAACGTCCACATCCGCGTCATCGTTTCCTCCTGCTACCGATCTGTCGGTGTACTTGTCGGCGGACGTCAGGCTTGTGCGAGTGCCAGTCCACCGTTAGAAGTTCGTCCAAGAAACAGTGTTCTTATACCCCTTCCAACGCCTCCGGGTTCTTCGGTGTCCCGCTGGCCGTCTTCAACGATTGGGATCGGGCCCTCTCTCGTCGCAGCACAGTCCACCAACCGGACCTGTGAGCCGCCGATTGCCTTCCTTTCTCAACGCCATAGGCTTCGCGACGCAACTGGAAATCTCCGCAACGTCATCTACGTTGAGGAAACACAGCCATGGCAGTTCCTCCGTTACAGCCGGCTAGACCGCCCCGAAGGTTGCGGCAGTACGCCGCCCGGCGAACCAAAGTGGACACCGATTCCTTGAGTCTCGATGTCGGATTCGAGTGCGGGCGCAACGAAGCCATCTTCTTCGTGACGGTAGTACAAGCAACCGAGTTCTTCTGTCGGCCGCGCCTGAACAAACGACTCTGCCTCTTCGAGTGCCCTAAGCCACGCTGTCTTGCCTGCGGCAAGGTCGAAGGGACTGGTGAGATCGAGGCGGGAGATCTCTTCCGGCTGATACCGGCCTCTCCGCCTGAGTAGATCGAGCAGAGAAAGCGGGGTCAGCCCAGGATCTTTGCCAACTGCAGCCCAGCAAAGTGCGCCGAGCGGCAGGATTTGCGAGTGGATAAAGAGGATATCGACGTAGTCGCGTGGCTCGTCTCTCCCGGCAAGTGCTAGAGTCTTGTTGACCGCAAGATCTACGTCGTGCAAGATGAAGCCGCCCAACTCGTCCCGGACCGGTGGCATGAATCGCCATGCCGAGTCGTGTGCCCAGTCGATTCGGGTCGACTGCTGATCGAGCGTCACGATAGCTCGGATGAAACCGGGCTGACTCAACACCACTTCCACTCCGTAGCCTGCGGACTCGAGTCGTGCATTGTCTTCGCCAAACGCGCTAGCTACGCGTTCCGCCGAATCGTGAAAGAAGTCCAGGTCGTTGCTGTAGCGAATCGACCGGGGAGAGAAATGAAGTGCCGCGCCCCCGGCTAGATAGCTGTCAGGCGTGCGTGTCTCCGCAAGCAATGCTAGAATCGCCCGCTGGCAGTCGGTCAGTGGCACAGCGACTTCCCTTTCAGCCACGCCTCGCGGTTACCGTGTTTCATCAGCTCCCGCGCCACCCACGCGACGTCGTCAGCTCCGATCTCGAGATCCGTTCGGTACGACCAAAAACATTGCGTCTGGAACCGACGGAACGCGCGCCGCGCCTCGCGAACGGCCACCATACGTCTGGCGGTCTTCGAACTCAATTCGCGTCGGCTCTTGATGCCCCCCTGTCTTCCAATGCGAACCAGATATTCACGTATTTCTCTATTCATGCAATAACATTAGCTGCTTACGTTCATAAAATCAATTATTACAATCATATATGGTGCAACAAAATGGATTGGAGGTCGATGGGAAGGCACTCCTTGGGAACTATGAGTAAACCCACGATCGGCTGTTTGTCGCTGGAAGCGACGTGGATCGTCAGTTTACTCGTGGTTCGTCGCCGAGGCGTCAGGGGGGTGGTTACGGAATCACCACCCCCGCCCACACCGGCAATCGCCCACTCGTCCACGGCGCGCCCACCTGGTCGGCGTAATCTTCGATTCCCTTGAGATCGACCTTGATCAACGTGCGGAGCTGAGCCAGTATGATGACGAATTCATCGCCGATCAGCTGGTACTGTTGGCGCTGGAGGCCGCTGACCTCGGTGAGGGTGCCGCTCCACGCGCCACCCGTGATCCGGCCGAGTCGTTGAGAGACGGATGTTGGTGATGCTTCTGCACGACGACGCACGGTGGGGTCACCGTTCAGGTCCCACTGCACGCCGCGGAGCGCTTTGCGTAGGATCTGGATTTTGTTCTGGATCTCACCGTCCTCGGTGGGCGTGCGCTCGAACGCAGTTTCCAGGTTGTTGACCCGCGTTTGGGCTTCGCCTGCTGCGGCGTTGGCACCCAAGACGGCGCGTTGCAAGCGCTGGACTTGCTTTTGGAACGCCAACACTGCGGGGCTCCGTTCGACCTGGTCCAGCATGAAGACCTCGAAGGTCTGCGGCTCGCCGAATTCAGTCACCACGCCGTCTCGGTAAGTGGCCAGGGAGACGGTGTAGGTCCCGGGAATGATGTACGGTCCGTTGTGCGCGCCTCCGCCTCCACGGAAGAAGCCGCCACCCCCGAACCCTCCACCACCTCCGCCTCCACTCCTAATGGGCGTGGCTGAGGGATAGCGGAGGTTCCAACGCACGGTCGTGACACCGCTCGATGTTTTGCCGGTCAATCGTGTGACGAGCGTGCCTTCTGGATCACGAACGCTCAAGATCATCTGCGCCGGTACTTCGGTGTCCTCCAACCGCAATGAATCCCACGACGGGTAAAACACGTCGTCGCCGCGCTTGGCCGCTGCCCGGTCGGCGCGCTCGCGTTCCTGCTTCATCGTGCGAATAGCGTCTTTCCGGTAGTAGCGGAACGTGGCTCCCGCCTGCGGATTGGCCGACGTGTGGAACGTCGCACCCTGCCAGCCCGGATCGGGATTCGACGCGACGAACATCGGGATACCGGTAACCGGAACCAACCCGCCCTGGCTTGCCATGAACGCAGGAGTCAGGGCGCGGAGTTGCTCGAGGCCTTCGAACACGTAGAACCCACGGCCGAACGTGGCGATGACGAGGTCGTCGTGCTGCGTCTGGAAGACCATGTCACGCACTTGGATGGTAGGGAGGCCGGCACCGAGCTTGGACCAACTCTCGCCGCCGTCGTTCGAAAAATACGCGCCGAACTCGGTACCGGCGAAGAGCAGGTTGGGCTGCTTGTAGTCCTCGAGAATCGTGTACACGGTGCCGCGCTCGGGGAGATCGTTTTGAATGACTTTCCACGACCGCCCCAAGTCGGTGGACTTGGCGATGTACGGCTTGTAGTCGCCGGCCTTATGGTTGTCGAACGCGACGTAGACTGTGTTCGGGTCGTGCCACGACGGTTGAATGTCGGTGACGAAGGTCGTGTCGGGCACGTCCTTACCGACCGAGGGAATAGCGCGCCAGTTGTCGCCGCCGTCTTCACTGATCTGGATCATGCCGTCATCAGTACCGGCGAACAGCAGGCCTTCCCGAATCGGCGACTCGGCGAGGCTCACGACAGCGCCCCATACTGATGTGGACCGGTTCTTGGCGACGGCACCCACGCCCCACACTCGTCCCATCATCTTCAAGCGATTGCGATCGATGTTTTTCGTGAGGTCGGGGCTTGCGTACGTCCAGCTACCCCCGCGGTCTTCCGACTTGAAGATCCGATTCGCCGCGAAA
This sequence comes from Gemmatimonadota bacterium, assembly GCA_036679605.1. Taxonomy (GTDB): domain Bacteria; phylum Gemmatimonadota; class Gemmatimonadetes; order Gemmatimonadales; family GWC2-71-9; genus JAZDCZ01. The sequence goes on along the minus strand of JAZDCZ010000150.1, from coordinate 8,818 downwards.
TACAAACGTGCGGGGTTATGCGGGCTGATCATGAGCGGTGCGTCCCAGTGCCACACGAGTGCTTCGTCGAGCGCGCCTTCGGGACGGATCGAGATCCGCTCCCCTGTTTCCAAGTTGAAGCGCGACAGCCCGGCGTGCTGCGACTCGGCGTAGACGATGTTCGGGTTCAGCGGGTCGATGCGCGAGTAGAACCCGTCGCCGCCCTGCGTCAGGAACCAGTCGGCGTTCCGGCCGCCTCGCCGCGTCCGCGTTCTCGACGGTCCACCTACGGAGCTGTTGTCCTGCGTGCCGCCGTACACGCGATAGAAAGGTCGCGTGCTGTCGACCTCGACGCGGTAGAACTGCGCCAAGGGCAAGTTTTCGAACCACCGGTAGGTGGCGCCGCGGTCCCAGCTCTCGTAGAGACCGCCGTCGCAGCCGATGAGGATGTGGTCGGTGTCATCCGGATCGATCCAGATGGTGTGGTTGTCGACATGTTTGTTCTGCTCGCCCAGGACTGCGAAGTTCTTGCCACCATCGTTGGTGATCCAAGTCCGCGTGTCCATCGCGTAGACGCGGTCCACGTTCACCGGGTCGGCAAAAATTTCCTGATAGTAGAGTCCGATGGTAGAGCGGTTACTGCGACGCTGCCACGAGACGCCGTTGTCACTGGAGCGATAGAAGCCGCCGTTCGACGCCGCTTCGACGATGGCGTACACCACGTCGGGGTTCGCGGGTGACATTGCGAGACCAATACGGCCGAGTTCGCCGGAGGGGAGGCCGCGTTGGGACTTCGTCCACGTTGCGCCACCGTCCGTGGAGCGCATGATGCCCGATCCGGGGCCGCCGGCGATGTAGGCGAACTGGCGTCGAGCGCGTTGCCACGTGGAGACGATCAGCACGTCCGGATTGCGCGGATCCATGACCACTTCGTTGACGCCGGTCCACTCGTTCTTGGTCTCCAGTACCAGGTTCCAGGTCTTGCCGCCATCGGTCGTCTTGTAGAGACCGCGTTCGCCACCTCCGTTGAAGACCGGACCGTGCGCGGCCACGTAGACCGTGTTGCAGTTGCGGGGGTCGATGACGATCGATCCAATTTGCGAGGACTCTTTCAAGCCCATGTTCTTCCAGCTGCGGCCTCCGTCCTCCGATTTGTAGACGCCGTCGCCGTAGGAGACCGAACGCTGAGCGTTGTTCTCCCCGGTGCCGACCCAGACCACGTTCGGGTTGCAGGGACTCAAGCTTACGACGCCGATCGCGAACGAGGCTTGTTTATCGAAGATGGGGTCGAACTTGGTGCCGGCGGTTGTGGTCTTCCACAGGCCGCCCGACGCGGTGGCTACGTACCAAGTGGATCGCTTGGTCGGGTGGATGGCGAGGTCGGAGATGCGGCCGCTGATGAGCGCGGGCCCGATGGATCGCCAGCGCAGGCTCCGGGCGGCCGAGGCGAGGGTTGGTGCCTTGGTGCTGTCGTCATCGTCGTCGCCGCTGCGTTGGGCCATGGCGGGAGTGGTCAGAGTGAGTGCTGTGAGAACTGCGGTTCCTTTAATAAGGAATAGGGATCGACGAGAAAGCATGGTTTTTCGGCCTCGTTCGTTTGGTTCTTGGTCGGTTTCGGGGTCCGGTCGGGAGGGCCGGGTCCGAGATAATGATCCGTGTTCTGGGGAAACTAGCTTCGAGTCACCGTATGCGCAGGGTGGAGTGCAGACTGGTGCGATCGGTTTGCCTTGCGAACTATGGTGCCAAGAGTTGTGAGCAACGACTCGGACAAGCCTTCCGTGGTCGCTGCCGCGGGCAGTCTGGCGGGACACGTGCCCAGAACTATATCTTGGCACGCACGTCTGAGATCACCCGCCGCCCCACCACCGCCCTCGCGGACGGAACTCGGCTACCGGACCTCTTTGCCCTGGGGCCAGAGGTGCCGGTGAACGATGCGGTGAGAAGGCGCTTCTTCGGAGAAGAATAGGCGGCTAATGACCGAAATCAGCACTCCCACTAAGCAGTCTTCGATGCCGATGCGATTGCATTGCTGATTTCCTGAGCAGTGGAGCCGGTGTATACCAACGATCGCATTAGCAGATCCATCGATACAGACGGGTCACCAGCTTCAATCTTTGCAACTCGGGATTGGCTTGAGCCAATTCGCTCTGCGAACCTCTGCTGCGAGATCCTGAGTTTCTCAACTCGTCGTTGCCTGACGGCTTTTGCCAATGCCACCTTGAGTTCGATATACCGCATCTCGGCCTCACTCAGATCGAGGAACTCCTGAACCGTTGACTCTCTGAAGCCTGCCTTCTTCAGGCGCTCTTTTCTGCTTTTTGCCATCGTTGTTGCCTTGCCTAGTTTATTGTCGCGACCATTCAGGCCATTTCGGCTTTGTAGGCCTTTAGCCTCTCCTTACACAGATCAATTACTGTCTTCGGCGTCTGCTTCGTCTTCTTACTGAAGACGTGTAGCACGACGATGTCCTTTCCGATATAGTAGATTGTTCGCCACGTCTGACTCTTGTCATTCACCCTGAGTTCATGGCACCCACCACCGATGCCTGGCATTGGCCGTGAATGCGGCATACCAAGGGACAGTCCCTCCTGGACCATCCGCAGCAAATAGCCGGTCTCCCTGCGTGCCTCTTCCCCCATTGGAGGAGTGGTAATTGTCTCATACAACACCAACGGTTTACCCACAGAACCAATATATGTCAAAATGGATATTATGTCAATTATGACATAAATCTGCGTGGGTGCCGAACGAAGCCGCCGACAACATTTCGGTGATCGAAGTCGGCAGCAGCTCCCTCATTGCGACGATCACAGTGGTGCTAACCGGCGGTCATCGAGCGATCCTCTCCGCCACGCCGACGCGTTCCAGTTTGCCTACCTCGAGGTTGCCCAGTCCCTCAGGTTCGAGGAATCGCCGACGAAGGTCGTAGCGGGCCGGATCCGCGTCGAACCGGAGGTCGTGGTGAGCGAGTCGAGCGATCAGGTCAGCTTCGGTAGTTGTCCATCGGAGCGGTTCTCCTGCCAGGGAGAAAGAAAGCTTCATGAGCCGGGGGAACCGGCCCAGGTTGATGCGACCATCCGGGCCGACCTCGAACCAGGAAAACAGAAGCATGCTGCCGCTGGGGGTCAGTTTGCAAACAGCCTCGAGCAGAGATTCTACCGCAGCCTTCTCGAGGTACATGAGCACCCCCTCAACAACCACCACCGAAGGCTTCTGGTAATCCCATCCACAATCGCGCATTACATCGGAAAGCGGAGTGACCGCGAGATCTACAGCCAAGAAGTCGAGGTTCTCCGGTGCACCGCCCAACGCCTTCACGGCATCTACTTTCACCCGCTGGCTCGCAGGATGGTCGATCTCGAACACCGCAACCTGGCTGTGTTCACGCGCTATCCGGAGCGCAAGAGTATCGAAACCGCCGCCAACTATCAGCAGTTGCAAAGCTCCTTTCTGAATTGCCTCTCGGGTCTCCTGGTTCAGGAAGCGCTTTCTTAGTGCGAGGTAGGTCAAGTGTCCCGGTCCCAGAGGCTCAACCACCAAATCGATGAGTCGCTGGTACCAACGACTCCGGGAGAGACGCTCATACAGGGGTCGCCAAAGGCGCTGCGCCGAAAGGAGCTGCCGGGTTAGCTCGACAGAGCCGGAAGGTGGAACCTGCGATCGGCGCGGGTCACATCCCACGAAGATGAGCATCTGGGCGACCTGCACCGCAGATTTGCTGGCTTTGTCTGGGCGCATCAAGCACCTACTCCGATAGTGTCAAGCTGCCAGCCTGCAAGGTAGTATTGACGGCCACTTCTCGTTCAAGTCAAACGTCCCGCACTGCAACCTTTCGTGCTCTTGCGTCGTAGATTGGGTGCGAGGAGAAAGGAGGCCGAACCTTGGATCCCACGTTGTTGATTGGGCTACTAGTGCTCGCGATGACAGTGTCGGGCGGCTTGCTCGGCGGGTTTTGGGTCCGCGCTTTGATCAACATGCGAAAGCACATCATTAGCTCGGCCGACGAGGTTGATCGATTAGCAGAAGTAGTTGCCGACTTACGAGGCCAAATAGATGGTCTCCGAGGAGACCATCGCGAACTGCATGAGCGACTCGATTTCGCCGAGCGACTCTTGAGCGCGCAGCGGCAGCCGGAGGCCTTGCCGCGTGCGGATACAGGCTAGATGCTCTGACCGTACCGATTGACCGAGGGCGTCTTTGAATCTCAGATAGTTCAAGAATTGATTACACAGCTCGATCCGCCGCTTGACCCCCCGAAAGCCCAGCCAGCTAACTGGTCCCACTCCGTCTTCACGATTCGCCGTGTTGACATCAAGATGACTCCCCACCGATCGCAAGGTTTTCCAGAAAGAAAATTTTCCCGCAGCGACCCACTGGACGGCAGCGAGCATGCCCATCGGAAGAATGACCAGGCCAAGCCAGTGCATGGCATCTGATTCACCGCCAATCGCAGAGTGGTAGACCAGGTAGACACCGAAATAACTCAGCGCCCACCAGACCTCACTCTTGCCGAAGAGGGGCCTTGGCATGTTCATGCGGCACGATACGGTCGCACGACTCAAGAAGATTCTGTATCTAGTACTACCGCACCGACCCTTGAAATCGTCTCGAAGTGGCGATCGTAGGTCAACACCGTTGCGCCGGCGACGGCTGCGGTGGCCGCCATCCAGATGTCGTTTGTGGGTAGAGGTGTGCCGGCTTGCCTCAGCGTCGTAACGATCTCGCCAAACACCTGGGCTACGTTTCGATCGACCACGAGTTCGTGCACGACGGGGTGTGCGAGAAACTCGCGAAGTTCTTGCTGGTTCTCCGCCAACCTACCGCCGCTCAGAAACCCTACCCACAATTCGCCTATTGCTGTCGACGGTAGGCCAATCCAGTCCGCGGTGTCGATAAGGGTGACGACCTGCGGATCGCCGCGCTTGAAGTGGCTATATGCCGAGGTGTCGAGACAGTACCGGCTCACCGCCAGAGTTCGGGATCGACCTGCTCGGTGGGTGCGACGGCCTCCTCGAACCGCTCGAGGTCAGCGCCGGACCACGATCCGGCGAGCCGCCTCAGTCCATTGGTGGACGCGTCGGCCAGCTCGATGCCGAGGCTCTTTCGAAGTAGGTCGATTACGGTCTGGTTGAGCGACGTCTGTTGGCGCCTTTTCTCGGTCTCAAGGGCCTCGGAGACCCGGGGGGGCAGGTTGCGGACGGTGAGATACTTGGGAGGGTCGGATGGTGCATTCATATATTGAATGTAACGCATTCATAATAGAATGCATAGGGAGGCGGCCCTACCACTTTCCGTACGCGGTCGTTAGTTCTCCACCGGCTCCAGCCTGACTACGGACGTGGGCGCTCCACGGCGGTCGTCGATGGCCAGGTAGATATACCCGTCCGGTCCCTGGCGAACATCCCGGATACGACCGAGCCCGTGAACCAACGTCTCTTCTATTTCGACCTTTTGCCCGTCCATGGTTAGGCGTGCGAGCTGCTGCCCTGCCATGCCGCCGACGAACATGTTCCCGCGCCACTCGGGAAAGCGGTCACCGGTGTAGATCAAGAGCCCTGCGGTGGCAATCGACGGCACCCAGAAGTGGATGGGCGATTCCATTCCGTCCCGGCGCGTTCCCTCATGGATCGCGGTACCACTGCCGTAGTTGACACCGTACCCGACCACGGGCCAGCCGTAGTTACGCCCCGGAAGAATGAGGTTTAATTCGTCTCCCCCCTGAGGTCCGTGCTCGTCGGCCCAGAGGTCTCCGGTCGCCGGATGAATCGCGAGTCCCTGCGGATTCCTGTGCCCGTAGCTCCAGATCTCGGGGCGGGCGCCTGTTTGACCGACGAAGGGGTTGTCGGCAGGAACGCGGCCGTCGTCATGGAGGCGGTTGATGGTACCGTGGTTGTTCGAGAGGTCCTGTGCAGGGTGAGCCTCGAGGTCTCCACGAGAGGGTACTTGACGGTCTCCGACCGTGATGAAAATAAAGCCGTTCCCATCGAACGCGAGGCGCGAACCGTAGTGTCCGCGACCTTGCGATACCGCCTCGAAGATCTCTTCGACATTTGTCAGGCGATCGTTCTCGAACCGGCCGCGCACCACCGCGGTTGTCGAGCCGTCGCCCTTCGGCTTCGAGTAGCTCAGATAGATGAGACGGTTCGACGCAAAATCCGGATGAGGGACCACATCCAGCAGCCCGCCCTGCCCGCGGGCGAAGACCTCGGGAACCCCGGGCACCGGATCTGCGAGCAGCTTGCCGTCGCGAACTATGCGGAGTCGGCCGGGCCGCTCTGTTATCAGCATGTCGCCTCCGGGAAGAAACGCAATCGACCACGGGTGCTCGAGCCCATCCGCCACTGTGACTATACGGTAGTCGTGGTAGGCAGACCGGTAGACCGGCGACTGGCCGGTAGCGGGTGTCGCAACCGACAATAAGAGCCCAGCGGCCGTGAGTGTTAACGAAGTCCGGATCATGTCAATCTCCTCTATCGGGGACTTGAGATCAGCGATCTGCCTTCAATCTAAACCGGGGCCGCGCGCAGAATCACGTACCACCCTGCGGCATTTCGGTTGTGCCCGGCCGAGCGTATCTTTCTGCTCGACCCACATTAACGACTCTGCAAGGAGACACTGTGCGATTCCCGAAGATCTTCATTATCATCGCCGTCACGCTAGCACCCGCCGTTGCCGTAGCGCAGAGTAGTGCGATCGACAAGGCTGTTGAGCGGTACAGAGCCGACATCACCGAGCACCGTCATCAGATCCACCAAAACCCGGAACTGGGCAATCGCGAGTTCAAGACCGCGGCTCTGGTGGCGCAACACATGGAGGATCTCGGTCTCGAGGTGACGAGGGGCATCGCACATACGGGGGTGGTGGGCATCCTCCGGGGCGGGAAACCTGGAACCCTCATTGCCGTCCGCGCCGATATGGATGCGCTGCCGGTTACCGAAGACACACCATACGAGTTCAAGTCCGTGCTGCGCACCACTTATCTAGGCAAGGATGTGGGTGTGAGCCACGCCTGTGGACACGACGTCCATACCGCCGTTCAGATGGGTGTTGTCTCGGTGCTCGCTTCGATGCGTGACGAGATTCCCGGCACGATCATGTTCATTTTCCAACCGGCAGAAGAGGGACCGCCACCCGGCGAAGAAGGCGGAGCGGATCTCATGATCCGCGAAGGTGTGTTCGGCAATTTCAAACCGTCAGCGGTTTTTGGCCTGCACACCTTTTCTGAGATGGATGTCGGAACCATCGGTTACACGCCGGGTCCGGCCTTGGCCGCGGTCGATCATTTCAATATCGAGATCAAAGGAAAGCAGGCTCACGGTGCTCAGCCCCACCAAAGCGTGGACCCTGTAGTGATGGCATCGCAGGTCGTAATGGCGCTCCAAACCATTCGCTCGCGCAATCTCCCACCACTCGAGCCAAGCGTCGTGACCGTCGGCATCATTCGAGGCGGCGAGCGGTTCAACATCATCCCTGCGCAAGTCCACCTCGAGGGCACCGTGCGGACCTATAACCCTGAGGTCAGAGATGCTATCGAGCGACGCATGAAAGAGATCGTCGCGGGCATCACGCAAGCCGGTGGAGGAACCTACGAACTGGAATACAATCGCGGCACGCCGGCCACCATCAATAACATCGCTCTGACCAACGAGATGGTACCGATCATCGAACGCGTCGTTGGGAAGGACAACGTCTTCCAGATTGAGCCCACAATGGGCGGTGAGGACTTCGCCTACTTCGCCAACGAGGCGCCGGGGTTTTTCTTCCGACTCGGATCGGTGAAGCCAGGCACCACGTCAGGTGGACACCACACCCCGGACTTTCAGGCGGATGACGGATCGATCCCGGTGGGAATGCGCGCGATGGCCAACATCTTGATGGATTACCTGCAGGCACATGAGGACGAGCGGTCAAAAGCCGGGGGGTGACAGTCGAGGCCGCGATCATACGGCGTGCAGGCTAGAGGCTTGTGTCGGGATAGTGATTGTGGATATACTCATTGATATACCAAGGAGATATTCATGAAGGCTATCTCACTCAAGCTCCCCGACGAACTCCTAGAGGCAAGCGGCCGGGTAGCTGAGGCGCTGGGCCTCAGCCGCACTGAATACATCCGCCGTGCGATTAGCGAGGCGAACCGACGCGCGGAGGAACGGCAGCGAGACACGCGGATGGCCGAGGTGTCCCAACGCGTACGCGGTGAAAGCATGCGGGTCAATGCCGAGTTCGCAGAGGTCGAGAGCGATCCTAGTGATTAGACGGGGCGAGGTCTGGCTTGCTGATCTCAACCCAGGGCACGGCACGGAGCCCGGCAAGACTCGGCCGGTGCTTATCGTCCAGGCCCAGGCGCTGCTCGACGCCGGTCACCCTTCGTCTATAGTCGTCCCACTCACAACGCGCCTGGTGACCGATGCCGAGCCCTTGCGTGTCCGCGTTCCCGCTGCGGGTCAACTGCGGCGCGACTCCGAATCGTTGATCGATCAGGTCCGCGCGATCGACAACCGTCGCTTGGTGCAAGGCCCGCTCACTCGAGTTCCCGACGAGCTGTTGCGGCGCGTTGGCGAGGCTATGGGAGATGTGCTCGGGCTTCCGGTCCGCTGACACGGCGCAATTGCTGCGTGCGCCCAGGGGGGGTGTTCCGGCGTTAACGAACGCCAGCTCGGCACTTCGTGACGCACCTTGAGAAGGTGCTTCCCAAATAAACTCCCTTTAGGATCATCCAGCGCGGAGCGCTGCCGAGATTGAGATGAGAAGGCCAACCTCCCGATGGCGGGATACCTTGTAGAGGTTCCCAATATCAAAGGACGGGCTCTTGAGGCCCAAGAACCAGGAGGCTGGCCCA
>JAZDCZ010000015.1:0-21369 GCA_036679605.1 Gemmatimonadota bacterium | reverse complement strand
AATCAAAGTCATCAAACGCAAGGCCTACGGCTTCCACGACCCAGAATACTTCGCGCTCAAAGTCAAACAGGCCTTGCCCGGACGAAAAACAACCACCAAAACGGGATGAGAACCCTGACTTTTAATAAGCCGTCTCCGGTGGTTCCAAAGACCCCCTGAGGCAGCCATGGCGAAGCGGCGAGGTCGACCCGCAAAATACGTTTGCGATCGCGATGGGCTGCCCGTCGTCGGCCTGTCATTCCACAAAGCCTCAAGCCGTTACTACACGACCCACGTCAAGCCGCCCCTCTACTTTGGCGACAATCTCGACCTTGCGATTTCCCGCTTCCGGGCCTGGGAGACGAAGCAATCAAAGGCTGCTGTTACGCTGCCAGGCCTGCCCCATCGACGCAATCCGCAAGTGCTACGCGACACGCTGGTCGAGATCGGCTGGATGACCCCGGAGGAGGCGAAGGCAAAGCCCGCCGCCATCGTTGACTCGACGCCGGATTACGCGGTCGACGAGACGGCGGTTTGGAGCTGGCTCCGCGAGCAAATCATCAGTGACCCACGTCGCGCTGCGCAGCGACTCGGTATTCCCGAGATCGCGTACTTGAAATACCCGCTGCGAGCCCCCTGTTGAAGTTCGCAGCGTCACGTGCCGTGGGTCAGGGCACCGCCATTGCGGTCGCGGCGAGCAGCACATGACTTGGTCGCCGGGCCGACACCTCCGGTCTTGATCAAGAACGATTATGAATCGCCGGTGCAGGTGTCTCCCCCGTCTTCGGCGTCAGAAAAGAACTTCCTCTGCTGAATCGCTGATAGCCTATTTCTCACGTCCATCCCTTTTTGTATTGGGTACTTCGTTTGGATGGCCAAAGACACCAAAGACATTCGTTGTAACCACCCGTATCGGCTAGGTTTATGCTGTCTTCCCCCGCGACAATACGGGGCAAGACAGCCCAAAGACGCCGGAGACACGTGGGCATGCATCGCGATTGCAACTGCGACTGCTCATGCGCGGCGATATGGCGCTCCGCGTTTTCGACATGGCACATCCGATAAACGATGGGGTATTCGCATGCGACGGTTGACGACCTCCGCGCCGCCGTCAACAGACGGGTCGGTTGAGACCGCGGCGGAATCCTCCCTTTTTTCTGCAAGGCTCTTCCCTGACAGTCTGCGTGCTTTGTGGGATGCGGTTCGGGGATGGGAATCCCTCATTTTGGCCGTGAAAACCGCACCAATTAAGTGCTTTTGCTGAGTCCCAAGCCGACTGCATCCTGCTTGTTTTCCGACACGAAATCTGCTATCGTGCAGGTGGCCGAGAGGAATCTGCCCGAGGGGGACGAGAGAGGCCGTGGGTGATGCCTGCGGGCTCTTTCTCCCTTTTTACGGAGGGGGCGACATGAAGCCTCTCTCGGTCCACGTCAACCAGCTATGCCGCCGTTTCCATTGTTGCCCCCGCGCGCACAGGCCCCGGGACATCAAGCGAAAACTTGCCTGGCTGTTCTGGCTGTACCCGGTCATCGGGCTGGTCTCGACGGTCTGGTTCCTGGCGCGGGTCATTCCCAAGCCGAGTCGAGCGGCCTATCCCTGCCAGCGGTTGGCGGCGCCTCTCGGGTGCGGTTTTGTGCTCTGGATCGCCGGGATCGTTGCCACGACTCTGGCATTCCGCAAAACCAGAACCATGTTTCGACAGTCACGGTTGGTGCTGGCGGGTGTCTGCATGGCGCTCACTGCGGTGCTGGGCATCGTTGCTCTGGCCACCATGCCGGAGCGTTTTGTGCTGGCGAGTCCCCCGGATCCCAACAACCCGATCGGCGTCGCCAAGGGAGTCAACCCGGGGCGCGTCGTCTGGGTACACGATCCGGACGCGACCGATTGGGCCGGAGTTGGAGACGGCCATTGGTGGGAAAGCAGCCATACGGATCAGGCCGTGGTGGATCAGATGATGTCGCGGGCGCTCCGCAGACTGAGCGGGGAAGCGAGCGACGCAGACGCCTGGGACATCTTGATCCGGCGCTTCAATCAAACGCACGGCAAGGGAGATGTCGGTTATCAGGCGGGTGAGAAGATCATGATCAAGGTCAACCTGGTGGGTTGTATTGATGTCCCCATTTGGGGTGGCGTGGATCCCGCCACCTACGACCTCGTGTCCAAGATGGACTACATGAACACCGCGCCGCAGATGATGCTGGCCCTGCTGCGCCAGCTGGTATACGAGGCGGGCGTCAACGAGTCCGACATCACGATCGGTGATCCCACATGCCTATTTCCCAACCAGTACTATGATCCGCTCCACAGCGAATTCCCAACGGTTCGCTATCTGGACACACGTGGGCTGTTCGGTCGAACAGCAATACAGACTTCAACGGTTCCGATCTACTGGAGCTCTCATCCAGCAGGCGTCAATCAGGACTACCTTCTCGTTTCCTACGCGGAGGCCGAGTATTTCATCGACATGGCCAATCTCAAGAGCCATTCGGCGGCCGGAGTCACGCTCTGCACCAAGAATCACTACGGCTCCATCCGACGCCCGGACGTGGCAGGCTACTTCAATCTGCATGACACCCTCGTCGATCCCATGAATGTGCCGGGTATGGGGCACTACCGGGCCATGGTCGACCTGCTCGGCCACGCGCACACCGGCGGCAAGGCGGTGCTCTACCTGATCGACGGACTGTACTCGGGGGTTCATCCCGACGACTCCGCGCCGATAACCTGGAGCCATGCGCCCTTCAACGGGGACTGGACGTCCAGCGTTTTTGCTTCCCAGGATCCCGTGGCGATCGACTCGGTGGGAGCCGATTTCTTATGGGATGAGGACGACCCCCGTCAATACCCGCGGATGTCCGGCGCCGACGACTATCTGAACGAGGCGGCCCTCGCCGACAATCCCCCTTCGGGCACGTTCTATGATCCCGACAACGCCGGTGATGTGTCGCGTCTCGCCAGCCTCGGCGTTCACGAACACTGGAATAACTCGACGGACAAACAGTACTCCCGGAACCTGGGAACCGGCAACGGCATCGAGCTTGTTCAAGTCCTGGACTCCCAGGACATCATCGAGACCCTCAACGTCAGACCAACCACCACGGCACTCACGATTGACGGAATCCCCGACGATTGGGATCTGGGGGAATTCACGGACTACAGTCGGGGTGGCGAGCAGGAGATCGGCGACATCGGACAAGTCGGCTGGCTGAGTGGGACAATGTACTATGGCAACCTCTGCCCGGAACCGGGCTTTACGTTGCCCACGGACGCCACCGATCATACCGTGCGGTTCTACAGCCGCCACGACGCGAACTATCAGTATTTCCTGATCCGGTCGGATGACGATGACATTCAATGTCCCTACGAAGTCGAGGAGAATTGGCGCAATGATTGCGCCGAGTTCTTCATTGATCCGGGCCACTACGGGGATGCGACGCCCATGTGGGACTATGAAACCACGAGTGAGTTCCAACTGGTCGTCGATGCTTGCAACCAGGTCAACGTCTACATGACGACGGCCGCCTATCGGACGCAGATCCTGAGCGGCATTACCTCCGCTGTCGCGGTCGATGGCAGCGGTTGGTGGCTCGAATTGCGCATCGCCAAGACGATCAGCAACCCACCCCTGCCACCGGGTGGTCTATTCGGACTCAATATGCACTTCCGCGATCAGGATACGTCCGACCAAGCGCTCTACGGCTGGGCGCTGGATTACGCCGGGTCTGGTGGATTCCCAGACAAGATTCCGGCCAACTGGGGAGATGTGTACAACCCCTATGCTGCCGCAGGTGGTGCGACGGTAACCGTGGAAACATTGAATTCCAAAGTCGGCACCATCACGATCGACGGTGATACGAGTGACTGGAACCTCGTCGACTTCGTCACCCAAGTGCGCGGTGGTGAGAACACGACGACCGGCGATATTGCCGTCATCGGGTTTGATGGTGGTAGCGGACCCTACTACTCCGGAAGTTGGCCCGGCGGTGTTTTGCCCACCAGCGCCGCAGACCACTCCGTCAAGATCTATGCACGACACGACGACACGTACCAGTATTTTCTTGTGGAGGTCCTCGATAGCGACGTGCAAACGCTCAATGCCGTGGCGCTGAACTGGGCCAACGACTGCGTGGAATTCTACATCGATCCCGGCCATGATGGCGGCGCTACCGGGCTGAGCAACTCGACGTCCGACATCCAACTGGTGATCGACGCCGCCAACCAGAAAAACGTGTACCAGTGTGACAGTGGCTATGCCGCCACCGTGCTCGGCGGTGTAACTTCGGCGCTGGTTTCGGTAACGGGCGGATGGGGTGTCGAGGTACGCATTGCGAAGAACGTCTTGGATCCGGACATACCATCCTCCTCAGGTGACTATGGTCTGGATTTCAACCTCCGCGATAACGATAATGACAACGACGTAGGCCTCACGACTGTCTACACCTGGGCTGACGACACTGAACCGGCTGGTTTCCCCAGCAAGATTCCCGACAACTGGGGCACATGCATGCTGGAATCGGCCCCGGTGAACGAGCCGCCGATCGTCGATGAAGTGTCGCCGGATCCGGATCCGATCGCACAGGGGGTAGAGTACACCGAGCAGCTCACGCTCGCCCAAGGCACGCTTCCCATCGTCTGGTACAAGGTCCAGGGCCCTGCGAACTTGTCTGTCGACCAGGACGGCTACGTGAGTGGATGGACGCCGGAAAGTGGCGACGTCGGACAGACGTTTGCTGTTGAGATTGCGGCCAGCAACGGTTTTGGCGCCGACACCGAAGCCTGGCAGGTTGAAGTGACGGCTGAGACGGTCGCGGTGGAGACCCTGAACGTCAAACCGGCCGGTACGATCATCGTCGACGGCGCTACCAGTGACTGGAACCTGTCGGCGTTTACGACCACGGTTCGTGGAGGGGAAGATACCGTACGGGGCGACATCGCCCTGGTCGGATGGGATGGAGGTGACTTGTACTACGGTAGTTACTGGACGGGGGCCGGCCTGCCGAACAATGAGGCCGACCACACCGCACGCGTCTACGCGCGCGATGATGCGACATACCAGTACTTCCTGGTCATACTCACGGACGACGATATCCGCACACCATCCCCCACGGAGACCAATTGGCAGAACGACTGCGTAGAGTTTTATATTGATCCGAGCCACGACGGCGGCGGCAGTTCCTTGAGTAACTCCGTTTCGGACATCCAGTTGGTCATCGATGCGGCCAATCAGCCGAACGTGTACATGTGTACCCCCGGCTATGCCGCGCAGGTACTCGGCGGAGTTACCTCGGCGATCAACAGTAACACAAGCGGTTGGACCCTCGAGGTTCGTATCCTCAAGACCGCGTTGGACCCTGACATGGTTCCGCTGCTGGGAACGTACGGCCTCAACTTCGCCTTTCGCGACAACGACGGCGACTTGGCTGATCCCGTGTCCACGATGTACACATGGACCAACGACAACACGCAAGTTGGCGGGTTCCCCAACAAGATTCCTGACAACTGGGGCGATGCTGTCGCGGCGCCCGCGGACGCATGTGTTGATGATGGCGATTGCGACAACGGGGACTGGTGCGACGGAGCTGAAACGTGCGACACGAACGGCATCTGCCAGACGGGCACGCCGCCCGACTGTGGCGACGGAGTAGGTTGTACGGTGGACTTCTGTGACGAACTGGGCGACCAATGCGTCAACATCGCCAGCAACGGCCTGTGTGACAACGGCAGCTGGTGCGATGGCGTAGAAACGTGCGATGACGTGCTTGACTGCCAGGCCGGAACGGCGCCGGATTGCACTGACACGGTAAGTTGTACAGTTGACTCGTGCGACGAGGTCAACGACGTCTGTATGAACGTGCCTGAAGACACGCTTTGCAGCAACGGGCTGTTCTGTGATGGTGCAGAGACCTGTGACGCAGTGCTGGATTGTCAACCGGGCACGTACCCATGCACCGATCCACAGGTCCCCTATTGCGACGAGGATCTCGACGAATGTTTTGCCGGCTGCAACGCGGTTCTGTACGCCGAGGACTTCAATTCGAACGCCCCGGCTGATGATCCGCTCGACTGGATCGACACGGGAGCGAACAACAGCTTGGCAGAGAACGATGCTCTGTTCAAGGTCTTCGACGTCGGCGGCGAACTGGTCTTCGGTACGACTTCTACCAGCACGAACATTCACTCACACTATGGTGGTCCCGGCGGTGATACTTGGTCGTCCTATCGGGTCACCGGAAAAATGATGATGACGAACTCAGCCGGTGGAATCGGGGTGACGTTCCTGTCGAGTTATCCGAACGCCGATGAATACTATCGCCTGCGGAGAGGCAACTTCCCCGGCGGCGTTGCCTTTCACCTTGACCGGCACCCCGATGATCAGCCGACCCTCGTTGGCACGACAGACACCGGTGTGGTGCCAACAGCAAATGAATGGTACCGGTTCAAGATCGAGGTCGACAACAGCGGTCCGCAGAACAGTATCCGTGCAAACGTCTGGCTCGATGGAACGCAGGAGCCCGCCGGATGGCAGGCTGACTGCATCGACACCAGCGGTCTCGCAGCGACCGAGGGCACCATTGGCCTGTGGAGCATGAGCTTGGGCAACAAGTATGGGGACGATCTGCAAGTGGCGACGTTGAGTAATGACTGTAGTGACGGCGATCCCTGCACGGTCGAAACCTGCTCCAACGGCAGTTGTCTTTACGATCCGGTCGACTGCTCCGCCTTCAACGACACCTGCAATGAAGCATCGTGTGATTCTGTAGGAACCAACGGCAACTGCGACATCATGACACCGATCAACATCGGTGGTTCCTGCACTGATGGCGATTACTGCAATGGCGAGGAAACCTGCGACGCGCTCGGCGTCTGTCAGGCGGGCCCGGAGCCGTGTCTGGCCACCGAATGGTGCCATGAGAGTACCGACGCATGCATCGAATACGGACTTGGAGACTCTGAACCGGATGGCGATGTCGACTTGGCCGATTTCCGCGTCTTCCAGACATGCTTCGGCGAGCTGGGCCTGAACGAATGCCAGGCCAGCAACCTGACTGGCGAGGGCGTCATTGATCTGGACGACTATGAGGAGTTCGCCGCAGTCTTGGATGGCCCGTATTAGCGACGGGAGGTAAGGGCAAGACCACATGCGTTGCCGCGCGTGGGCGATCTCGACGATGAACAGGTAAGGGACATGTGGAGAAGTCAAAACCGGTGATCGCGAATCGGTTCGCGTAACCATCACGTACGGATCCCGAATGGCACCTCATTCTTTCCTCGAGGGGAGGTAGCAACATGAACCGCGAAACAACACTGAGACTATGGGTTGTGTGCATGGCGTTTGCCGTCGCTTGCCCAGCGACAGCTGCGGAAGAAGTGAACGTGATGCGCGCCACGGGTATTTCTATTGACGGTGACCCCGCGGAATGGAACCTGGGGGATTTCACGACCTACAGCGAAGGAGGCGCCGATACCAATGGGGACATTGTCCTCGTGGGCTACCACGACCACGGGGGCGGCGGCATGGCTTACTATGGTGCGTCTAATCCAGGCGACCCAATCCCGACCAGCACGGCTGATTTCAGAGCCAGAGTATGGAGCCGGCACGACGACACCTACCTGTACTTCCTGGTGCGCTTTGACGACGACGACAAGCAGACGACATACCCGTCGAACTGGGCCAATGACTGTGTCGAGTTCTATATAGACCCGGACAACAACGGGGGCTCGAGCCCCCTGAGCGGCAGCGAAACAAGTGATTGCCAACTGGTCATCGACCGGGCTAACGTAGTCGCAGTTTACATGACCACGCCGACCTACCGGGATCAGATACTCGCCGGTGTGACCTCTGCCACGGTAGATATTCCCTACGAGGGTTACGCCGGGACGTGGTTCGAAGTCCGCATACTGAAAACGGCTCTTGATTCGGACCTGCCCGCGGGGAGTGGAGACTTCGGCGTGAATTTCAATTTCCGCGACCAGGATGTTGGTGAGCTCAACCCCGACAGGTCGATCCTCGATTGGGCCGGCGACTACAGCACCGGGGGCTTCCCCAACAAGATTCCGGACAATTGGGGTGATGCGCTACTTGACAGTACGGACATTCCAAACCTGACACTGTACGCCAAAGAAGCCGGCACGATCACGATCGACGGTGATGCGAGCGACTGGAACCTCGCTACGTTCACGACACGCATCAACGGCGGCACGTCCGGCTCCGGCGACATAGCCTTCGTTGGATATGACAGCGGTTCCGTCTACCGTGGCGGCTTCTGTCCAGGCTTTGTCATGCCCGAGAGCGCCGCTGATCATAGTGTCAGGGTGTATAGCATGCACGATGCGAGCTACCAGTATTTCCTGGCGCGCCTCGAAGACGATGATCTGCAGAGCCCGAACGGCGTCGGTGCCAACTGGGCGAATGACTGCATCGAGTTCTATCTCGACCCAGGGAATGACGGCGGCTCATCCCCGCTCGGCGGCAGCGAAGCCAGCGACTTCCAGTTGGTCATCGACGTCGCCAACCAGCAGAACGTATACCACGCCACCGCGCCGTACGCGGCGCAGATTCTAGGTGGGGTTACGTCGGTAGTGACCACGGACGGCACGGGTTGGACGCTGGAGGTGAGGATTGACAAGACGGTTGCTGACCCGGATGTTCCTGCCGACGGTGTGTTTGGCATGGACCTCAACTTCCGTGACAACGACAGCGCCAACGAACCGAGCCTCACCTCGATCTATTCCTGGAGGGACCCCTACCACGAGGGAACAAGCCCCGCGTGCCCGACGAAAAGGCCGAAGAACTGGGGAGATGTAGACAACGTTGAGTGCACCATCAACGCCGACTGCGACAACAGCGCCTGGTGCGACGGAGCCGAAACCTGCGACATCGATGAGGTCTGCCAAGCAGGAACGGCCCCCAACTGCGACGACGGCGTCGGCTGCACGAACGACTCCTGTGACGAATCCAACGACGTATGCGTGAACGCGCCCAGCAACGGATTGTGCGACAACGGCGACTTCTGCGATGGAGCGGAAACCTGCGACGACGTCCTCGATTGCGTGGCCGGTACGGCGCCCGACTGCACCGACACGGTGAGCTGCACCGTCGACTCGTGCGACGAGCTCAACGACGTCTGCGTGAACGCACCCAGCAATGGCTTGTGCGACAACGGTGATTGGTGCGATGGCGCGGAGATTTGCGACGACGTCCTTGATTGCGTACCCGGCACGGCGCCCGATTGCACCGACACGGTGGGCTGCACCGTCGACTCGTGCGACGAGCTCAACGACGTCTGCGTGAACGCGCCCAGCAACGGATTGTGCGACAACGGCGACTTCTGCGACGGAGCGGAGTTCTGCGACGAGTTTCTTGATTGCCAGGTCGGGACAGATCCGTGCCTGCTCACGCAGTGGTGTTATGAAATGGATGATCAGTGCGTGAACTATGGTGACGGTGACTCCGAGCCGGACGGCGACGTGGACCTTGTCGACTTCCAGATATTCCAGCAGTGTTTCGGGCAGCTGGGTCTGGGAGACTGTCAGCCGGCCAATATGGCCGGGGACGGGATCATCGGACCAGAGGACATTGAGGCGTTCGCGCCGGCGCTCAGCGCGAGCGGCCCGCAGTAGTCAGAACTCCCACAGGCCGGGCCGCGCTCGTTCCTGCTCATGGCAACGAGGCGGGCACTTCACGTCCGCCGGGGTCATCGGTTCGAGATGGCGCCCGGTGGCCGTGACACGGATGACGATGTGGCCCCGGGACGAGTGCGCGGACCACCGTACCACCAACTGACGGCTGAACAACTCAGTGACCAACCAGTCACCGTCAAACCGACTCGCGATGCCAAGGCCGATTTCCCCGAATTCAATCGCGTGCTCCGCCGTGCGGGCCCTCCGAGCCGCTGGGCCACACCACCGTCTTACTACCGTTTTGCGCTGCGAATATTGGAGTTGCCGCGCGGGCAACGCCGCCGATGAGCTGAACCTTACGCCCGACCGCATCGATGCTCGTGCGATCGCCAGCTTCGGCACCAAAGACCTGCTCGATCCAGGGAATGTCAGTCAGTTGACGGGGCGGTTGAAGAGAAGGATCGTGTCGGATTGATTTTCGCCTTGCGGCCCCATCGCGGCTGACATCGCGGACGCGCCGTCGGTGCTGCTCCGGCAGGGAGGACGGAACGACCGGTCCCACGGCAACGGAGAGGTTTTGAAACTGGTCCAGAGGATGAGTCTCATGGCAACTCAAGTTGCATCCGCCCTCAAAGAGCTTGAACGACGAAAGGCAGATTACGGCGACGGCGCTGGGCGGCGCAAACTGGACCTGCTACGCCTGCTCAGCCGGCGGCGTCTGTCTCGGGCGAAGGACGTCCTGAGGCTCCACGAGGTGCTCTGCTTCTTGCGCGCGTATCCGGACAGCGCGGAGGTGCTCGCCGAGGTCGAGCACATGCTTCATCGTTTTGAGAAGCGTGGCGATCTGCGGCGACATTCCGATGCCCTGGCAAGCACCGGCATTGCGGGCACCTCATTCCACTTTGCCTTTTTCGCGGCGACTGCAAACTGGCTGGCGCGCCGGTGGAGCGCGTATGTCACCATAGACTGGGAAGACTTCGATCGTTCCGAGAGGCTCGAGCGCATCTTACCGCTGCTGGCGCTCTACAGTGAGACACCCGGCCTGGATGAGTACTCGTTCGAGCTGCACGATTGGATTGAGCGCATGAAAGGACCGGCCGAAACGGACGCCGTCTTCCTGCTACGCCGGCTCGAGCAACTGCCCATGAGCTCGTTCGCGCACGAGATGCTATTCGAGGACCTCGACATTCCGTTGCACCTCCGGCCGGGTCCAGACACACCGGCACGAACGCGCGAAAAATACGCCGACGTCGGGGTCGTGCACCAGTCGCGGGCTCTGTCACGCGCCCGCCCCTCGCTGCCCAGCATGATGAACCAGGACCCGCCGCGGGTCCGGCTGCTTTCTCGACGGGAAGGACAAACGCTGGTCAATCTGGCCCGTGCCACCATGGCAACGCGCAGCCGCGATCTCGACGCCTTCGCGTATGGCGAGGCGAACGACGTGCGCCTGGTGGGATGTGGGAACGGTTTGCAGTTGGCCTATATCGGCGTGCTGCCGGAGCGACGTTTGCTGCTGGAGACCCTCTACGGTTTCCTTGCGTTGAAGAACGGGGTACCGGTCGGATACGGAACGAACACGGTGCTCTTTGGATCGGCGGAGGTGGCGTTTACGATCTTCGACACATTTCGTGCAGCCGAGGCAGCCTTGGTATTCGCGCAAGTACTGGCGATCACCAAGCACCTGTTCGGGGCTGATACGTTCCTCATCGAACCCTACCAGCTTGGCCAAGACAACGACGACGCGGTGCGCTCGGGCGCGTGGTGGTTCTATCAGAAGATGGGGTTTCGGCCCCGCGAGACCAGTGCGCGGCGCATCATGCAGCGAGAGTTGAAGCGAATGAAGACCAACCCCAGCCATCGCTCCAGCGAATCCACATTGAAAAAGCTCGCAGCCGCAGATGTGTTCCTGACGCTCGGAAAACGCCGCAACGACGTACTGGGAGTGCTGCCACTGGCAAATCTCGGACTGTGTATCACGCGCTACGTAGCCGAACGCTTCGGGTTCGATCGCGCGAAGGCGACGAGAACGTGTTCGGCGGAGGCCTTGAAACTGCTGGATTTGCGCTCGCTGGGTGGTTTCTCTGCCGGCGAGCGGCTGGCCTGGCAACGTTGGGCTCCGCTGCTCATGATTCTTCCAGGCGTAAAGCGCTGGCGCGGCCATGACAAACGCGCTTTGGTCAAAGTCGTGCGCGCCAAGGGCGGGCAGCGCGAATCCGATTACGTGCACCAATTCGACCGGCATCAACGACTGCGCCATGCGATATGCTCGCTGGCAGAGCGTGAATGACCTGCGCGGGTCTGCACGAGCCGTCGACTGCCGCGCAGGGCAATTGACGTGCGAACACGCGAACCCAAGTCCAAGGCATTCCGCGCGGGTGGAATCGCGCTTCGGCCTCCGCTCGCGCCCGCTGCCCATAGGTTTACCCGAAGACTCGGACGGAATGTTGTAAATGCCAATAACAGGTGACTGTCCCGATAAACGCCGAAACGCCGGGCAAGAAAAAGGGTTCATCACGGATTTCCGGGGACGGTAGCCACAGGTCGAGGCGGCATCAGCTGATCGGCTGCGCGTAAATGCCGTTCTTTGTTTGAGTTACATCCAGAAAAGACCCTTTGCTCTCGCGTAAGTAGAGACTCCCGCGATGCCCCGAGTTTCGGCTGAGTTCGTGATACATCGAGCACCTGAAACCCTCTGCGAATCATGCCCGAGAGCCTCTGGCGGTGTTCCGCCAGCCCCCGGATTGGCTCCCCGCTAATCCGTGAAGAACCAGAAAAAGAGCTGCGTCCCTTTGCCTGTCCGTCCCCTTTGCAGTCTGATCTAATTATCCCGTCAGATCGACCAGCGCGTCCCGGCGCTCCTACTCGGGTGGGGAGACGACCTTCTGTATTTCGATTCTCCCCGCCACCTGCGTGGCCAAGAACAATGATTCCCCGCTGACGAACAGGTTGCGTGGTGCTCCGCTGTACGTCGTGGAGCCAAGGATGTTGAAGATCAGGTCCATCTCGGTCAGCTCCGTATTGCCACCGATGGCCTTGATCACGTACGCTCGATTGCCCAAAAAGCGCAGATCCTTGTAACCCATCCCAATGCTACCTGCATAGGTCAGGTCGCTCGTGTCAAAGAACACCCCACTGGCCACGGCGATGCGGGTTTCGTCTGGAAACAGCCGCATGGGATGGATGAACGAATAGTCGCCGTGGTACGGAGAATCGATGTCCGCACCGAGCGTACCGTCATTCTGATTCACGTCGGTGCGGATGATATCGTTGGGCGAAGTACCATCGCGGAACGTAAAGAGGCGGGCGATGGACGGGGCGTAGGCAACGCCGTTGGAGATATTTCGCCAGTCGTCCGCGAACGTCCGTGTCCCGGTCGCCCGTGAGTAGAGTGAGTGTGTCTCCCAAGCCCCGGACGCGTCGATCGTGAAGATATAGTCCCCAACCACCGCCATGCGCAGGATGGTACTCGGACCCGCGGCAAAAAAGCTCATCTCTCCCGTGACAGCGTCGATGACATCCATCCGGCCACCCTGGTAGCCCACGTAGACCGCATCGCCCTCGGGTGCCGCGGCAAACCGGTACAAGCCCTGCCCCGTTGAGAACGAAGGCAAGAACGTCTCCGCAATCGTGTCGTAGCGCCGCACGCGGTCCGTCGTGGTGTCGAGGAAGTAGATGACGCCGGTATCATCGATGGCGGCATCTGCATAGCTGAACTGCGTCGGATCGATCACCAGTACCTCGACCGTAACCGAGTCGCTGTTGTTCACGTTCCAAACCGTCAGCCGGTAGACGTATGTCCCGACGGAAGTCAGGAGGGTCTCCGTCGATTCGGATTCCGGCGAGACGATGGTGGAGCTTGGCCCGCTGATCTGTTCCCAAAGGTAGCGTTCAATCGTGCCGTCGTCACTCTCTGAGCCGCTGCCGTCCAGATCTATTGAACTGTTGATGAAGGCTTCCTGCTGCGTGCGCGCGTCAGCGTGGATGTTGACCCTGCCCATCGATTGATTGATTTCAAAGATGTAGGTCACGGTGGAGGAATCGTCGTCCGAAACAGCGATGGTGACCTGTGCGATACCCGCGTCGACCGCCGCTCCCCATTCGGCGCGGAAGATGTATCCCTGGTCAGTTGCCTCCACGCCGGTGGAACTGATCGAGCCATGATTCGTCTCCCACTCCGCCCCGAGCTCGTCTGCGTCGGGGTCCGTAGCGTAGACCAGGCACGTCACGATCTCACCGAACGAAGCCTCCCTGCGCGACATGAAGGCGCCATCGATCATGGGCGGCAGATTTCCGAGCGGGAGCTTCTCCAACGCCGTGGGCGAGGTATCGAGATCGAAACGCAGCGTCGTCGCGGCACCCTGAGCATCGGTGACGGTCAGCGTCCAGCCAATCGTGCCCACACCAGCGGGATGACTGATCGGGTTGCCGACCGCATATCGGTTGCCGTCCCATCCCCAAGCGTAGGTCAGCCCGGAGACACCGCCATCGTCCGTGGCGTCCGCAAGCAACTCGATTACACCGTCGGCTGGCATGTGCCGTGCATGTACAGCTCTTACGGTCGGAGGAAAGTTCGACAAGACGTGGACCGCACCGGGCATCGTGGTGTCAGGCGCATCCACCAGTGTGACAAAGAAAGAGAACTCGGCGACCAAGCCTGCGGCATCGGTGAGAATGAGTGTGACCTCCGCGGGGCCCGCCTGAGTGGGGGTCGTGTACCGCACGGCCAACACACCGCTTCCGTTGCTGAGCACGACCGTACCGTTCGGTGCATCGAAACTCCCGTCACCTGATGAGGACAACGCGTAGGCAAGTTCACTATCGTCTGGATCAGTGAGGACAAAACGCAGGTCAATCACCATCCCCTTCGGAATGGGCTCAAGCGGTCGAAACACGGTCTCGACGCGCGGTCCCAAACCCGCATCCATACCGCTGTCAGCCGCTGTAAGATTGACGGTTACGTTGAGAAGCTCGTTATCGAGAAGGACCAGGTCGCTAACTTCGCCGGAGTAGATCTGGTTGCCCTGGGCGTCGAAGGCTTCCACCGAAAGCGCGCACGGTACACCGACTGGCAGATTGAGCACGACGATTTCATAACTGTTCTGCGCGGTTTCGAACATCTCAACCGCACCCGTTCCGGTTCCGCCCCATTCGATCTCCGCGAAGATCTGCGCCACATCTTCCGGGACAATGCGACGCAGACTCGCGTTCTGCGGCACGACTGCCCGGATGCGCGCGCTACCCGTCAAGCTTGACGCCCTATCAGCAACAGGGCTTGGTGCAGAATTACAACCTACCGAGGGTACACATGCGAAGATTACAAGGCTGGTGAACAATCGGCGCATCGTTGGCCTCCTGAGTGCTGCGTTCCCCTGGACAGCTCTGTCGTGCAGCGTCGTCCCGCTGCCATGCAATTCTAGCGCTCTCTTCAAAAACCGCGGATAAGATATGTTGTTCGGCACCACAGGGCCAGCCGTATGCAAGGATTTGCAGAACGGCGGAGGCCGCTTTGCGGCTAGCCGGCATATTCCGTAACTCCAAGTCTGTTGGGTTGGTGGGCGTGTTCTGAGTGGTTTGTGTGTGGGTGATGACCACCACGACGTTACCCTGCCCGGTCATTGTCCCGGATCGCCCAGGATTGCAGCGGACGGCCCTGTTTGTTCGCGTTCTGCAAGCGAATCGTCGCGGACGCGGAGACGTAACTCGGGGTGGATGCGGCTTGACCTGATGGCATTCGGGGCGGGCGACGTTTTCGCGGCCCGCCCCCTCAACACCGTCAATTCGTGAAGTTCCGCGTGAACGCACCGCCGTCGTGCAGGTCGATGTCAGTGTCGTTGTCCTCGTCGAACGCGTCCAGGCAAAGGCCTACGCATTCCGGCAAGCCACCCGGCGGGGCGTCGGGCCCACCCAGGCACTGCTCGAACGAGATGTAGTCATTCAGGTTCACATCGCCGTCACCGTCAAAATCTCCCCCGCTGATCGATTCACACTCGTCCGGCGCGATGTTGTCATTGCAATCCTTGCTCGTGCCTTCCTCGATGTCGCAGCTGTCGGACACGGCGTTGGAATTGCAGTCACAGTCGGTCGGCGCTGCGGGATCTTCGATCCCCGGATGGAAGTCCGTGCAGAAGGGAGCTTCCAGACGCAAAAGCGGGTCGGCATCCGTCACCCAGGGAGGATTGCCTTGTCCGGCGAGTTGTACCGGCGGGGTACCTTCCAAGCCCGTATCGAGCACGCCAAACGAACCGATAGGTATAC
Organism: Gemmatimonadota bacterium; assembly: GCA_036679605.1. GTDB lineage: Bacteria > Gemmatimonadota > Gemmatimonadetes > Gemmatimonadales > GWC2-71-9 > JAZDCZ01. The sequence goes on along the minus strand of JAZDCZ010000015.1, from coordinate 5,514 downwards.
CGGGGCCGGCCACCTTAGTAAACGTGAACCGCGGCTGCACGGGGAGGAGCGCGGAGTACGTACCGCCATTGCAATGGGTCTTGGTCGCCCCCAACGTACCCAAAGGCGCCGCAACCGTGGACAGGTCCATGGTGACATCCCAAAACGTCGGGCTGCCGCTAACTTGCACGGTGATCGGTTCGATGCTCCGGAGGTTGAGCTCCACGATCTCGATGTCCACGGTGTTCTGGGTTGGGCCGGGCAATTCGCATCGATCAAAGGGGTCGGCGCTGCGCTGCACAAGCGTGTCGGCGACTTCGTAGGTTCCGAAACCCGTGGAGCCCAGCGGCTCGCCCACCAGACACACCTGATCGGTGAAGGGGTCGGAACCAGGTTCGAAGAAGTCGGCCGGTATGGGCGGCGATTCCATCCCCACCCCGAACGTGTGGCAAGTGTCCTGGCCGGTTCCCGGAGGCGCCGTCTCCCAGGCGTCGATCAGTGGGCCTGGAATGCAATCGAAACCGGAGGTGGGCGCGTTAAGGCAGACCAAGGCGGAATCGAGCCACAACTCCGTCGACGGGCTCAGCAAGTGCAGGGTGTCTGCAACCTGGCTGTCTGGACAATTCGCCGGTGGATCAGGATCCTCGATGCCCGGATGGAACTCCGTGCATATCGGAGGATCAGGTTCGGTAGACAGGCCCTCATCAAGATCGTGTACCCAGGGGCTGCCGTTGTCGTTGAGGGACGTGGACGGGATGCCTTCCAGGCCCGTATCGAGAGCGCTAGACGAACCGATAGGTACACCGGTGCCGGCCACCTTGGTAAACGCAAACCGCGGCTGAATTGGCAGGAACGAAGAATAAGTACCACCGTTGCAATGGGTTTTTGTGGCCGTGAGCTGACCCGGAGGTGATCCCAGCGTGGAGATATCCATCACCACGTCCCATTGCGTCGGGTTCCCACTGACCATGACCGTGATCGGTTGGGAGCTCACTAGCTGCAGCGCGACGATTTCGATTTCGATCTGGGCCGGTGGGCCGAAAGGCGCATCGCAGCGGTCGAATGGATCGTCCGAGCGCAGTATGAGCGTGTCGGCCTCGCCGTAGTCGCCGAACTGCGTGTTGCCCAAGGGCTGGCCGAGGAAGCACACCTGCCCGTTGAACGGATCCGAGCCCGGTTCGAAGAAGTCAGCCGGTATGGGCGGCGATTCGAGAAACCCTCCGAATTGATGGCAGGTGTCCTCGCCGAATCCCAGCGGCACGGTCATCCATCCATCGACCAGTGGGTCGGCGACGCAGTCCGGACCGGTCGTGCCGACGTTGGCACAATCCACGGCCGGCCGGAGATAGAGGTCCGTGGGTCCGCTGCCCAGATGGGCGGTCACGGTGAACTCGGTCGGGCATTGCGACCCGTTTCCGCCATAAACACCGCTCGAGTTCGCACAGGTTGTGGCGTCCGTCTCCGCGCATTGCCCCTGCCCCAGACAGCACGCCCCCGTCTGCGCGTGGGCCGACGCGCCATGGAAACCGTGCGCGATTACTAAACCCAATGTCAGAGCGGCGATTCGATATGTTGAGCGCATCGATTCTCCTCCTTTGGTCCACTTGAACGGTCGGTTCCAACCTTCGCAACGGCCCACCGCAGCGACGGTCTGATTCCCTCTGCGCATAGCGGTCACAACGTGGGCAGGTACACGCGTGGCCCGAGTCCCCGTGGGATGGACGGTGGCGTCAACCCACGCCCCTACCGTAGTATATGCGCGCGGCAGACGAATCTGGCGCGGACGCGCACAGTTTCTGAAAACCCACGTCCGATATGACCTTGCCCGGCCATGCCGCCCGATCATGCTTCCGCCATTATACAGCCTCCCCCCCCGTTGCGCCTACCACTTGTGGGACTTTCTCCCCGTGCCCGAGGCTTCCCGGACTCTCTCACGGCGGCCCACTTGAAGAAGCGTCTCGCTCGCCCGATGTGGTTATTGATCATTCCCCTCGTAAGGCCGCCCTCAATCATCCTTTGACGACACGCGTTGAGAGCGAGAGGCCCAAACGTCCGACCGGATTAACGCCCGCGCCATCGCCAGCTTCGGCACCAAGGATCTGCTCGATCCGGACAAGACCAGTAAGAAGTTCCAGCAGATCGAGAAGAAGGCCCGCCACGCGCTGCAGAAGCACGCCCGCCCGTTCGCCGCAGCCAACGCCCACTTCGTGACGTGGAACCAGGTCGAGATCGTAATCAACCAACTCCAGGCCATCCCAGCCGAGTTCGACGCCACCGTCCGGCAGTTCCTCGCGGAGTACCCACAGTTGCGCACCGATTGGCAAATGCAGCATCCCGAGATCCCCGACGCGTGCTATCCACTGCCGATGGCTTTCCCGCAAAAGTTCAGCCTGACATGGCTCGCCTACAAAGTGACGGGTGCGCCGCAGCTGTCACCCGTCGAGGACATCGAGATGGCGCTGGAGGAGCGCCGCGACCGTGAGAGCGGTTCCCTGAAAACGCAACACCCTCATCAGCAACGGCGCAAGTAGGGGCGGCGGCGGGAACCCACCAAGAAGTGTGCATGATGGTCTCGGCGTTGAGGTTCAGGGCCTCAAGCGCCAGCGCGGGGTCTTCCTTCCTGGGCCAGCCACTCGCCTTGGTAAACACGCCGCGCACCCGGTTGTCACCTCCTATGACAGTGCGGACCTCGCTAGCAGGGCCGGCACCATGACCTCCCGACGAAGACGGCAGCCGATAGGATCCGCCGTCTTGTCATTCCGCCGACGATCCGTTATCAGCTAACACATGACAGAAGCGGGCATCAAAACCGGAGGTCTCTCCGAGGCCTCCGCGCGCTCCGAACAACAGATCGCCAACACCACCTACGCGCTTGCGTTTCTCTCTGGTGCTGCTGCTCTGATCTACCAAGTGACCTGGGTAAAGATGATCTCTCTCTCCCTCGGCAGCACCACGCTGGCGGCGGGCGCGGTTATCGGTAGTTTCATGGCCGGCATGGGCATTGGGGCGCGTCTCTATGATCCGCTATTCCGGCGGGCCCGACATGCTTTCAGGCTCTACGCCCTGCTGGAGTTCGGCATCGCCCTGACGACGGCGGCAATCACGCTTACCCTATACTCTCTCCCGCACGTGTATGCCCAGGTCCATCGGACCCTAGGCGGTACGTCTTGGCTCCTGCCTGTTTTCCGTTTCGTCTTGGTCTTTGTTCTGCTGCTGCTCCCCTCCGCCCTCATGGGGGCGACCTTTCCGGCCCTATGCACCGCCTTGATTCGGTCCACCAAGGGGGTCGGGCGCCATCTGGGAATGATCTACGGCCTGAACACCTTGGGCGCGGCGGCGGGAGCCATCACCGCCGGCTTCGTGCTCATCGAAGCCGTAGGCAACCGCGCGAGCACATGGGTCGCCAACGCCTGCAACATCGGGGTCGCCTTGACGGCCGTGTGGCTGTGGAGGCGTGTCAAGGAGACGACCCTTGACGAGATCCCCTCCACAGAGAAAACCGCCCTAGAATCCCGGCTGCCCCGCTCTCTGGTCGGGGCAGTTCTGATCGGTTCCGGGTTCGCCACCATGGCCTATGAGGTATTCTGGCTTCGGGCCCTGAAGTACATTGTAGGCAACAGCACCTATGCCATCTCCATGGTCCTGGTGGTCTTTCTCACCGGCCTGGGGATAGGCGGCGTGTTATTTCGAAGAGTAATCCAACGCCGCCATCCGGAGCACGACTTGGGCATGTGCCAACTCGCCATCGCGCTACTCGCTATGGGCGCGGTAGGGCTCGAAGCCCTTTTGCTCAACCAGGGTTGGTTCGCCGAGCATGTCAGCATCTATTCCCTGCGAGTCCAGAGCGTCTCGTGGCCGTCGAGACTCTTCCTTGCCGGGATCGTGTCGATCGTCCTGCTCTTGCCTCCCACCGTGGCCATGGGGTTGTCTTTTCCCCTGGCCAGCCGGCTCTACGTGGAGGACGTCAGGCGGCTCGGGCGCGGGGTGGGGACGGCCTATCTGCTTGCCAACATCGGCAGCGTCACGGGCGTGATCGCCGGTTCGGTCTTCCTTTTGCCGGCCTTTGGCACCGCCGGAGCCACCAAACTCGTGGCCGGACTCAATCTGGTGCTCGGATTGGCCGTGGTGCTTCATCTGGGTCATTGGTCATTGCGCCGTTTCTTCGCGGTGGCCCTCCCCTTCGCCGGCGTCGTCATTCTGGGACTGGCCCTGCCCTCCCAGATCCCGTTCCGTGGTGAACTGCGGGACGGAGATTCCTACGAACAACTGTTTCTAAAGGAGGGCGACGTTGCTACCGTCGAAGTCGTCCACCATCTCCGCGATGATTACCTGGCAATAACCATCGACGGGTACCTCATCGGCGGGGGCCGAACCGACAACAGCCTGGGCTATAAACAGAAACTTCTCGCGCACTTTCCCATGCTGCTGGTCCCCGACGCCCGCCGCACCTTGAACATCGGCCTCGGTTCGGGAACCACACTCGCCATCCTGGCCGATTACCCCGACCTCGAGTTGCTAGACTGTGTCGAGATCGTTCCCGAGGTGCTCAGCGCAGCGCGGTTCTTCGACGAATTCGCCGCCCTGAACGATCCCCGCGTCGCAATCCACGTGGACGACGCGGTCCACTTCTTGCTCACCACCGACACCGTCTATGACATCATCATTGCCGACGGCAAGCAGAACCCGAAATTCTCCGGCAATGCCGCCATCCTCTCCGAGGAATTCCACCGCTATTGCCTCGACCGCCTCGCCGCCGACGGCGTGTTGATAGAATGGCTGTCATACGCTTCTCATCCGCGCGCTTTTCGGGCCACCGTGCGCTCCTTCTGTGATGTCTTCCCCGAAGTAGCCGCCTATCACTTCGTCCCCGACCTCATCGTTCTGATCGGATCCAAGCAGCCCGTCGGCGCCGACCCCAGTGCGTGGCCCTCCCGATTCGCCATCGGCGCTGCGCGGGAGGACATGGCTGGCTTCTATGTCGAGCATCCCATGTTTCTGCTGGCCTCCCGCGTAAGCGACGGACCGCGCCTGAAATCCGTTGTGAAGAATGCCGAGAAGAACACCTGGGACCATCCCGTTCTCGAGTTCATCAACTACAAGAGGTTCGAACCTCACGCCACTCCTGCCTACGCCTTCGAGAACCTCCAGCTCCTCCACAGCGCCCTCCGCAAGGATGAGGACATTGCTGAAGACCCGCCTGACCTCCCCGGCAAATACGTCAAAGCCTCGCGCATCCTCAGACAGGGGTTCATCGAGTTGTTTCGCACGGGAGAGGTGGAGCCCATGCGGAAAGTGTGCCAAGCGGCTCTGCGCGCCAACCCCCAGGACTCCTACCCCCATTCCCTGATTAGAAAAATCCCTGGCGGTTACTCTTGGCTCACCCACCCGGGCAAGCTTAAGAGAACCCCGGCAACCTCGCGGTAGCCCGCATATTTCATGACTCCGAGTTTTCTGGTCTGCTTGGTGAGTTCTGATCGGCTGAAGTGTTCATCGGCGTCATCGGCGCACAGCGCCCCCTTTCCCCCATTGCGATTC
>JAZDCZ010000149.1:0-4454 GCA_036679605.1 Gemmatimonadota bacterium | reverse complement strand
TGGCGTGGACACCCTGGCAGCACGTTTTCTTTCGCGCTTGGGATGCAATCGGCGCACCGCAACGTTGCTGACGGAGGCGAAAACGATGTCGGGGTACGGACGCCCCGATTCCGGTTGCGGAAAAGAACCGAGGTGCGAGCCAAAGAAGGAAATCAAACCGACGAACGATTGTAAGAATCCGGAGTGGGATTCCGGAGGAAGGTGCGCTCTGATCTTTTCGATTCGTCGCGAACAATCGCGACGCTCAACCTTCTCTCACACGCTTGTTTGAGGCCTAGTTGTTTGCCGATGGGACGGACCCGTTCCTCTCCCGCCATTTCGGTTGGCGTGATTTGGCGGAATCGGTTTGAGCGCCAGATCTCGCCGCTCTACCGCTCATAACCTCAACGGAGCCACGGGGACAGGGTTTTCGGGAGGATATAGGAAGCGCAAGTTTACCGACCAACGCCCGAACCTGGCCATGTTGAATTCCCGAGGCTTCCCGATCTCCGAATGGGGTTGCGGATTCATGGTTCGGGGTCCAAACCTCCGAAATCGGGGTCCCCGCGGTGAAAGGTGGGGTGGTTGCTGTTCTCCGGGTGGGTTAGAATCTGGCTCTGTGGTGAGCCGCATGGGGAAGGTGATCGGATCCCCGGGCACAGAATCCGTCCTGCGGTGAACCGGTGGTGAAATCGAAACCCCATCCGGTCGGCCGGAGTGAGATGTGTCCAATTTACTTTCCTGAAATATAGGACCTGCGTCTGTGTACGTCGATTTCGTCTGCTTCTTCATCCACAGCGAACGCTGCAGGCGCGGCTCGCTCACCCAGACGAGGAAATGGCGGAGCAACCCATGGTTGACTGTTTTGTCATTTACTTCCGGATCGTTGGCTTGGCAAGACTCCTTGATGTGGAGATCGTCGGTTCAATGCAGCAGTTGTATGCCGGCGTCAATGCACAATCGCCTTCGCAACACAACTCGTTCCACAGCAGCGTGTACGGTGGTTTCCTGCTGGTGCCCTTGGATGGAGATCCCCTCTTACTAGCTGCTTCGGTACGCAAGTACTGTATCGATCAGGGTGTCGAACTAGCAATCGGTATCAGCCATGGACCGATCACCCAATTTGAAGACTTGCATGGTCAGAATTTTGTTGGGACGACCATCAACAGAGCGGCACGTCTCGCATTCCTCGATGCATGCGACGGACGTATTTCTGTTTCCGAGTCCACCAGCGAACAACTTCGAGGAGATACGCACAATCCGCGTGTATTCGACCCCGCCGACTCGCCACTCGAAGGCCTCGTGAAAAAGACAAACCTACAATATCGCTGGTACAGCCCCGACGATGGTCGGGAGCTGCGCCGACACTGGCGCACGCCATCGCCTTCGGCAACAACATTCAAACGTGGTGAAGTCCATGTGCTCCTCTACGACATCGCGGGTTACAGCGATCTAGACGATAAGGGGCAATTGGACGCCGTGTTGGAACTGGGAAAGAAAATTGTTAAGGCGCTCCGGGATGTCCGAACGAGCAAGTCCGACCTCATCGAAGTAAACGGCCGCACTTGGTACTCACCTGGTGGTGATGGAGGTGTTGTCGTGTTCGACGCGAACTCGGCGGGCGCGCTCTTGATTGTGGCCGAGAAGCTCGCCCGGGAAGCTGCTGGTAGCAAGATCTTATTGAGAGTCGCCCTTCACTCAGGGCCGGTCGCGTTTGTCAACGGACCGGGCGAAAGCAATCTTCCTGTCGGGGCTACTGTGCTAGCAACGGACTTGCTTTCAGGGGAGCCAGATAACGGCGGAATGTGTGTGAGTTTTCCGTTCTGGTCGGCACTGTCGTTCCAGCATATTGAGCAGCTGGAGACCACGGGATGGAAATCGAACGGAAGAGTACGCATTCATGGGTCACACGCCGCCTTTCTCTTGCGGTGCAGCGACGATGGTCAGGCCCTTGCCAGTATCTCCACGCAAGTATCGCCGAAGCCAAGCAACGATGAACACGTTGTTCTCCAGGCGCTGCCGGACTGCGTGGTCGTGCAGTCTTCCGCCGACATTAAGCTGTTCCAGGACAAGCAGGTCCACAGCCTGCGTCACGCGATGTCGATCACGGCGGAAGACCTCGATCACGCGGAGAGCAGTTTTGCGCACAACCTGAGCTTCGAGCCTCCCTACTTCGTAGAGGCAACCGATCTTGTCGAATCGCGGGCGGCCTTCCGACAGGCTATAACGTTGATGTGCCGTGCTCCGGTTGTTGTATTTGATGTGACCAATTTTGAACCCGCTGTGATGCTTTTGATCGGCATTCGAGCCGCCGTTCGGCGAAGCGTCACTGTCCTGAGCGCGGGAGGGGAGTACGTACTGGGCGGTGAACTCGACGTTCCATTTAACATCAAAGAAGCGAATTTAGTTGCTCATTCCGAGAACCAGTACTTTGATCCCAGCAGCGAAGCCCCTCAGTATCTGCTAACGGCAAGGATACAACGGGCGTTCGAAGCTGCAGGCGACCCAGGCTACGCAGACTTGCCCGTGTACCATAGAGTTCGTAATCTTGAGGAGAGTGAACGTAGAATTGTTCCCGCTGCCCGAGGAGTTGTGGTCTTGTGCCCGTTTCTCGACGTTTATGCGAAAAAGCACTGGGGACAATGGTTGCGAAAGGGTCTAGCCAGTCAACTCAAGAAGCATAAGGGAAACCGTCATCTCAAAGAGCACGAGCTGCTTTCTCGTATCCGCCGCAGCTACGAGCTGCAGTCGGCCAAACTGGTCTCTACTGCAATATATGGCGCGTTGCATTCCCATACAACGTGCGTGGCCGACTGGACATGGTTGGTGCCGAATATCTTCTTCGAGTTGGGTGTCCGGCTGGCGGTTGCGCCACCAGCACGACGGACGCGCACGATCAATCTGATTGAGCGAGACTTTCTCCGCGCGATGGAGTCCGAGAAACCACCAACATCAAAAGGTTTTGCCCTAGGGCTGTGCGCGTTCGCGTCGAATTCGGATCCAGGTCTGACCAGATTACTAGAGCTTCGCAGACAGTTCCGTGCTCTAATGAGGCTATTCTGCGTCATCGAGTACAGCGCGGAACCGCAGGACAATCCCGAAGCAGATTTTGAAGGGACCGCTGGTCCGGAGTCACCGCGTCGCGACAACAAGGGCGGTATATTTCCGGACGATACTGCGGTGCATGACTGGATCGTCAGTGAACTCGATGTCACGTGCGAACCCGAGTCTTTGCCCCTGGACGCGGAACTCATCAGCGCCGCAAGGAAGCGTTTCTGGTCCTCTAGCGACGAAACGAACTCCAGTTTGTTTGACCGAGCGGACCTTCTCGACCTTCGCCTGGAGTCTGCGTTCGACGGGCATATGGCGATGTGGTTGCTCGCTCGCTGGAAATACGGGATTCGGAAGATGCGCAACGACGGAACCATTCGACGTCGGATCAAAGATGCTGCCGAGCGCATGAAAGCGGACAAGAAGCGTTGGAACAGACTCACAGCCACCTTGCAGGGAGAGATCAATGATTTTGTCCGAAAAGCTTCAGACCTTGAGTTCGATGAGGATTAGAAGGGAAAGGTAAGATCATGACGGAATACGCGCAACAAGAACGAATCAGAGTCCTCAAGCAAGACGCCAACGCGTGCCGTATTGACGCACAAGATAAGCAAGCGAGAGGCGAGAACGATGAGGCAGCAGTACTCTATGAACGATCACTTGGGTGGCTCGACAAAGCAATCGGAATCCTCGACAAGGGGTTATCGACACCTGAAACGATGCCTATTGGACCCTCCGATAGACCCTCCGACGAACAACGGGCGATGTGCGCCGATAGGGCGGATTGCTATGGCATGCGCGGTGGCGTGCTACGGCGGAAGCACCCCGAAGACCTTCAGGAGGCGTTGGATGAGTATCTCAAGGGAATCACAGACGAACAACTCGGAGGACAAAGCACCTATTGCCTTTCGAACTCGATTGTCCTCCCGATCCTGCTAGGGCGAGAGAGTTTCTCGTCTCGCACAATTCAAGACCGCCTGAAGAAGATCATTCCAATGTTGGAAGACGCCGTTCAAGATGAGCGTTCACAGAGCCGCTGGGCATGGGCTGACCTTGGACAGTTCTACCTTCTTTCGGGTCGTTTGGAAGATGCCCTCAGGTGCTATGACCACTACAAGCGCGCCGGCGCGACCGGCCGAGATTTTGACACGACCATAGATATCCTAACGAAACTGTCACAGTCGGTTGGCGAGGATGCAGGAGGTTTCGGGCGGGCCATCAAGCGCCTGGGATCCTTCCGGTCCTCGCCTACTACATCAGACTAGTGCAACGCACGGAAAGTTTCGGTACAGTCTGGTGCGCGATAGACTGATACATATGTATGGCCCTTCAACTCTTTCGTCGCGATCGCGCAAAGCTGGAACGTATTGTTCGAGAGCAACGTGGCGAAGCCCGTGCCTATCGCCGCGCTCGAATGATCCTCT
>JAZDCZ010000148.1:0-2680 GCA_036679605.1 Gemmatimonadota bacterium | reverse complement strand
CGAGGTGCGTAGTCGCGACGACGGAGTCGACGATCACGAGATCGCGCTCCGCGCATTCCGCGAAAGTGCTCGCCCCGCGCGATAGCGCGTAGAAGACTCCGAGTCGCTGCGTTGCGACGGGCGCTGACCTCTTCCCGAAAAAGCGGGACCAGACATAGCTGGACAATTCTGGTTATCTGAGCCCTTCTATGCGCACCACTCCAGCGCGAGCGTACCGTCGAACATGTCGACGTCCATATGCAGGCACATTACTCGACCCACGTGGTGTGGTTGCTCGGCTCGGCCATCGAGGATTTCTTTGAACTTCTTCGCCAGTATGTGGGTGCTTGTCGTGATCGGCCCCTTTTTCCCGCGGTCGTTGAAATCGGCCAAGACAATGTGCAGGTCGTAGGTAGCCGGATATACGATCTTCGCGTCCTTGAAGAGAAACTTGTTGGCTCTTTCAGTCTGCGCGGCCGACGCTATTTCCGAGAGGTAGGTCAGCAGCTGGTCGATCGACTTATCCCGTCTGCCGGCCCGCTCACTATCCCACTGTCGAATGCTTGTGCAGAAAATGCGAGAAGTTGCTCGGAATCTCGGCGAAGGGCCAGTGGCGTGCAACTGCAAACCTGGGTGAATGCTTCAAATTGTCTCTCTAAGCCTGATAATAAAGGAACTACTGCTTGGCTTTGAATTGGTTGGAGTCGTTCTTGACCGCGGAAGTAAACGTGGTCTCCCAACAGCGTCCTAGCGAGTTTCTCAACTGAACGGTCATCGGAGTCGTGATGTTCAGAGTTCCGAGGGCAAGCCTCACACCTTTGCCGTTGATAATGGCACTAGCTTTGCCATTGTCCCCACGCTTTAGCTTTATCCCGGTAACGCCGTCGGATGACCCAGCTTTGTCTTTGTATGTCCAGCCCTTGTCGTTGCCTTTCCACAGGGTCGCTTGGCCGCCAGGAATTGTGAACTCGTGCTGCAGCCCTGATTCATCGAACACCGAGAGCGTGTAATCCGTATCGATAGACGGCGTACCTATGTCTGCGAGAACAGTTCTCTTGCCTTTTTTCCAACGCCACTTGAGCTTGTCCTTGTTCGGTTTACCCGGCTTAGTTTTCAAGGCAAAAGATGACTTCCCAGCCGACAGACAGTCCAAGATTTTCAGCTGTACGATTTTCTGGTCAAAGTCTCCCCCGGTGTAGACATCCCGGCGGCCAAACGCGTCGGAGCTTACTGCGAGTACGCCCGTGGTGAAAAGACCGGTAGCCGATTCCGTAATCGGATTTACGATCTGCTGCTCTTGCGCGAGCAGCCCGGTTGTTTCATCACGCCTGAAGACCGTCAGGCTGACGAGCAACTCTGCGGGTGGTGGGTCTGGATTGTTGGGGTCGATAAATTCATCCGCCCCCAAGAATACGAAGTCGCCGCGCGGTGATACCGCTATCGACTCCATGAGGGCATTGTTGGCTAGGTCGACACCATGAACAAGCCGCTGAGCAAGCGTCAGCGCCCCTGAGGTTGGATCGCGGCTCAGCACGACCAATTCGGCCGGGCCAGGCGGATTGATACAGCCGGCGCAGGTTTTACGCGCTAAGTATAAATGAGCACCGTCTGGACTAGCCGCGAAAGCCGTTGTGAAGGGACTACCGAAAAACCCGTTGCCAAGGTTGTGGAACTCTTTCCAGGTAAGCCCGGCCCCCGGTGTGCGCTCGAACATAGCTAAGCCGTCCGCATCGCAGGTCGGCGGACTCGAAGTTATGCAGCCGCTAACATAGACGTGATTTCCAACAGAGAGTGTTTGTCTGGCAAAAAGAGTCCAAGCTGACCGCCTGTGTCAAAGACGCTCTCAAGGAAGGACAGCTGCCCATCAACCGCACGGGAGAAGGCCAGCAATTGCGCGTTCCCACCGGCTAGAACGTAGACGTTGAGGCCATCGTCGCTTACGCTAACGTCATCAGGCTCTTGGATCAGTCCCGGACCAACTACGAAGTCGGCCAGGTTCAGAACCTGCTTCGTTGCAAGAGAACCATTTGAGGGATCGAAATCCAGCACGACAATACTGAACTCGGTGGAAAAACCCGAGGCGTCGATTCCGTCGAATACGAGTCCATATACATTGAGTCCATCGGGGCTGAGGGCAAAGGTAGACACTCCTCTGACCGGCATAGTTAACGGCGGGGGAGGAAAGACGTCGACAGGCCCACTCAGTTCACCAGTTATCGGATTGCGCGCGGCCACACGTATATCTGGCTGTGCTTCGGCCAAGACATACCTATTGTCGGGTGTAAGCTGTAGTCGTTCCAGGATAGCGAACGCACCGCCGGGCTGGGGAAAAGGGCGATAGGTAAATCGCTGCCCAATCTCTAATACATCGGCCGCCGTTGCGCGTTGCGCCCCAACAAGCACGAGTACTAAAATCGCCCAGATAAGCGCGTTCCGTGTCGCGTTAGCCATCGTCGTTACACTCCTAGTGCTACGGGATCAGTACCCTGCCTCCGCTGGATTCGGAGATGGTAACACCTGGCGTACTTGCCAGGCCAACAGCGCTCGAGGCATCGATGACGCCGTTGTTTGTCGCCGTCAGTCGGTAGGCATCAGAACCGGTAGAATCGAAGGTCGCAGCACCGGACAGATCGACTACGCTTCCCGGGCCATCGGCCAGGATATTGGTCCCCCCCCTGAATACCCCCGTCACGTTGCGCAT
>JAZDCZ010000147.1:0-3005 GCA_036679605.1 Gemmatimonadota bacterium | reverse complement strand
CCACCTCGCCGCTGACAGACTCCAGGGGGACCGCAATGTATAGCCCCTGCTTGACCCGGACGAGCCGTCCGCTCTTGGTCCAGCGAGCCAGGAGTTTTGCGGCCTGGGGCCGGGGAAGTTCGAGCGCTCGGGCGGCCTCCTCAACGGTGAACGTATCCCCGGTGCTACGGAGAAGTTCCGCGAGTCGTCGGCGTGTGGTCAGCTTCGGCGCGACGGCGATCATGTGGGGTATACTCCAGGTGCGAATTGTACCGAAATACGGGAAAATTCACACTTACAATATACCACTAGTATCCCGCGCTTCAAGCCCGAAGAGGGTGGTCGGCCATTCTGCCCTGCCCCCTGTACCCCTGACAAGATTCCAAGGGTAAATGACCACTCTGCAGCGTCGCTAGTCCCGGCTGCGTATTCTGATGAAGGTGGACAGTCGTTCCGGGGAAAGTGGACGGCTGAACGCGGCGGCCAACGACGGATTGTCACGAGCCGTTCGAGTTGCGGGCACCCCTGTCGGGAAATACCGCCTTGAGATCGAGGTCCCCGACTGTCAAGCCAACGAACAACTCGGAAAAGTGGTAAGGCAGCTTAGGGCGCGCACGCCCGCGTTGCAGCACCCCCAAGTATTTCGCTTAAAGCCACGTTCGCCCAATACCAACGCACATGCACGCGAAACTCCTCGCCATAGCAGTTGTGTTGATCCTCGGGTGGTTCCTGGCAAGCCGCGTCACGATTTTGGTCAGCTCCTACGACACGAACCATAACTGGGAGGACCCGGTATTTCTGTTTAGCGCAACCGAGCTGGCGCACGACGGCCTCGGCAAGCTTTTCGATTACCAAGATGACCTCAACCATAGAGGCTCGCTGCCTCTTTTGCTGATCGCCGTGCCCTGGGTGCAACAACATGATCGACGACTAAGTCAATGCCGACCGTTAACCGGGCGAACCCGTGTAGGACAACCGCAACCCCTCCAACTACGACGTATCGAACCTCTGCATCGTTGAGTGCTTTGAATAGCGGTTCAAATAGCGCCACGTCGCTTACGATAACACGTTCGGCTGCGGGGAAGCAGGCTCCCCGTCAATGACCTGAAAACAGGTGGCTACCGGTTGATCGACTTGTTCATTCGGTTCTGCCTTCAAAACCACGGGCGGCTATCTGAGAACAATCGCGGAAGTTGCCCGGATGGAAAAGGCGATACGAACGTCATACGGAAATGAGCCGGAGGACCAGAGGTAAGTGGCGGATCAACAGACGGACGAAGCCAAGCTCATCGGCAAGTTGCGCTCGATCGAGGCGCTCTTTGCCGGCGCGACCACTGCGGGAGAGAAGGTCGCAGCCGAACGCGCCAAGGCCCGTATTCTCGAACGGCTCAAGCTCTGGGAGGAGGAAGATCCGCCGGTCGAATACCGCTTCTCCATGACGGACATGTGGTCGCGCAAGGTCTTCGTTGCCCTTCTTCGGCGGTATGGTATCCGACCCTACCGTTTTAGCGGCCAGCGCTACACCACGGTAATGGCCAAGGTGTCAAAACGCTTCGTCGATGAAACGCTATGGCCCGAGTTCCAGGAGATTTCCAAGACCCTGCAGTCCTATCTGTCCGGCGTGACCGATCGCGTTGTGCACCAGGTGATCCACCAGGACAGTTCCGAGGCCGAGGTAATCGAGACGCCGAAGCAGCTGCCGCTGGAGATACACAAAACGGACACGGTGTCAGACTAGACAAAGCGTTCATCGACGCCACGCGAAGGGCCGCAGGGCGATCCACCGGGCAACAACCCAAAGATGCCGGCTCGAAACGAAAGAAGCGCAAGCGTCGTTGAGGATCAGGCTCCAAACAAGCGTCGCTGCAACAACGACTGCATATCGCGACGTCCATCCACGATCAGGAGCACATAGACGTTGTTCTCTATCAGATGGTATATGATGCGGTAGGGTTTGAAGAAAATCTCGCGGTACTCCCGAATTCCCAGGGCAAGCAGTTCCTTGGGGTAGACCCCGCGCTCGGGTGATTCGGACGGGCTGGCCAAGGTTGCTTCAATCTGCTCAAGAACGTGATCTGCTTTGCCCGGCGCATCGTACAGATCGATGTAGTCGTAGAGTTCGTCCAGGTCACGTGCCGCGTCATCGGTCAACATGACCGAAAACGGCATCAGCGAGATTCCCGGCGCTCGCGCAGACGTTTGATGACATCTGCCGCGGGTTGAACCTTACCCTCCTCGACCTGGCGGTTGCCGAGCGCCAGGATTTTCAGCAGCGCCATGGTCTGTTGCGTCTGTTCGTAGCTTTCGATGTCCTGCATGACCACCTTGGCTTCACCGTTCTGAGTGATGACAAGCGGTTCCCTCTGTTCACCCAGATGGCGCACAATTTCGGCGGCATGGGCCTTCAGATAGCTTATCGGTTTGATCCGGCGGGACAGCTTCATGGGCACCTCCTTCAATAGGACTAAATATAGCCCATAAACAGGTCTACTACCAAAATCGATGGCTGCAGGGGCTGCCTCCCCAATTCGCTCGTTCGTCATCTGCCTGGTGGCGAGCGTCGCGTCCACCTATCTCCTCGGTCCAAAATTGTTGACAGGAGCAGAAAGCCTACCGTACGATGGCTAAAGACAACCTAAATCACTTATAAGTAGGCTAAATACACCATGACGAAGACCAGTAGAATAACCGAGTCTCCGCCCGCCGCCATCGCGGCAGCTCTCGAACGGCTGGGCCGCAACATCCGCACGGCTCGCCTGCGCCGCAAGTTACGGATTCAGGACCTGGCGGATCGCATGGGTGCCTCGCGTTTCACGCTCGCGGATGTCGAAAAGGGCAAGCCCGGCACCTCGATGGCTGCCTACGCGGGCGCGCTATGGGCGCTCGGTCTGCTCGACCAGATGGGCGAGTTGGCCGATCCCGAGCGCGACGAGGAAGGCAAGGCACTGGAACGCGCCAGAAGCCCGAAGGAGGCGCCACGCCGGAGGAAGCTCGACAATGACTTCTGAGCACGAGTGCTACGTCTA
>JAZDCZ010000146.1:0-17292 GCA_036679605.1 Gemmatimonadota bacterium | reverse complement strand
TCTGTCAAGGTCGGCGCGCAGCGCCGACCCAAGGAGGGGGTCGGCCAGGGCAAGGTCGGATAAGAAGCTTCTTATCGGACAGGGCATGCAAGCGACGTGAACGGGCCGGGGACAGGGTTGGGTGTTACCCAAGTGCGAGCAGCCCGGGCGCGGCGCTTGCTCGCCCGGCTTGCCCGTGCCCGGAGCGAGAGCAGCGAGTGGAGGGAGGCCGGCCCCCTCCGCAGCTTGGGACGGGCGGCTCGGCGGGGATCAGGCTTGTGTTACCGAAAGCCCGCCTTCGGGCCGCTCTTCGCATGGCTACGAGTATCGACCGTGAGGCGCCGGCTGGGCGGGGGGTTCTCCGCGTTGTGAACCATCACTCGCCATTCCCGGGAAGTTTGGTAAGCAACAGTGCCAAGCCTGACTCAATTCCTCGAGTTTCACGGTTCTCGTCGGGAAAGTCGTCTTTGTTGAAGACAGACAGTGCGTCACCAACGATTTTGAGTGCCGTGGTGGCATCGTCCCGACGGTACTCATAGTCACCGTGGTCTCGAATCGCACATCCTTCCCGCGCCCACGCAACTAATCTCAATTTGAGGCAGAGCGCGATCGCAACTTTGGCATGGGCCCAGTCCTCCGGAGCTGCTTCGCGAGAGTACCTTGAGAACGATCTTTCAAAGTGGTGAATCGCGAGAGTCAAGTTGACACTTTCAATTCCGATATGGCGCGACTCGAACAGGTGACCAAGAATCCGGTGAGCAGCACCAATCCGGTCATCGCTGGTACCGTGCATGGCCACGATGGCTTCGGACACCCGTTCTAGCGCTGCTTCCTGTTTTGACTCCAGCTCGCCAGATGCAACCGCGCTACCCATTATGAGTCGTGCCGAGATCCAATCATCGGAGGGTCGTGCGCCCAGTCGTTGGATCGCACCGGTGGCCTTGCTCACACATCGGACCCAATCGGACGATTCCCTAGCGTCTCTCGCTTCGTCGAGGAGAGGTCGTTGGGTTTCTTTCGGAGGTTTAGAAGTCATCAGTTGGCAGCCGGTTTCGGCCTCTCTGCCTCATCTTGTCGGCATTCTGAAAGGGATCCGGATCGTTGCGCCTGATGGCATCAGCATCTTCGAGAAGTTCTCGGCCCGTCTTGTCTCGCGCATCTCGCTTTTTCGCCTTCTGTTGATCCTTCTCGGCCTGGGTGGGCTTCGTGGTCAATGCCTTCTCAATCGCGTCCAACGCGGCTGAATCATCGGCGTCATCGTCTTCGCCATTGATCGCATTCGCACAGATTTGACCAGCCGCAGCTGCAGCATCAGCCGCCGCGTCAAGTGCATCCCCGAGTAAACCTGCTGTTGCTTCACACAGGCCTGAGGCGTAGCAGGCCGCCCCGAGACTGCTGGCCGCCGCAAGCGCCAGCGCAGCTGCTGGAACTGTGACTACGAATAGGCCATGCGGATCGGCAAAGTTCGCCGGGTTGTTGGATCCATAGTTGTAGACATTGGGACCGCCGACTTGCCCAATCGGATCCGCACTGATGTACCTCCCGATCCCCGGATCGTAATACCTAAACCTGTTGTAAAGAACTCGTCCATACGACAGCTCGCGGCTACGAACTCGATTTCCTATGTGCGACTGCACAGTTAGCAACGCAGCTCCCTGGACGAATTGGCCGTTATCTACATTTTTTCCTAGACGCGAGTTTCGGCTTAGCTCGGCGTCGGCGCAAGAGTGCAAGCACAACTGCAGCAGCTAAACAAGGGTCGGGAACAGTGTTCCGTGTTACCCATGTGCTCGGCCCTGGCTCATGAACATCGTGCGTGGATCCGGACGGACGGGTGGGCGGGGGGTTGTCCCGCATCGCTACTCCAGGCTCGCCTTCATCCGCCGCAAGTCCGTCTCGCGCACCTGAAGCGCGCGCAGGCTCTCCGCTCGCGCGCGAGCAATTTTCTCGTCATTGAGGTCACGAAGTAACTCGATTCGCTCGACGATCTGTCGGAGTTCGGCGTCAAGATCGTCCACTACGACAACGCTGGAAGCCAATGATGCAATGTCCGATTCAGCCACGTTCTCTTCTGTAACCGCAGCCAGGAAGCGTCCTGGTTGTTGCTCCATGAATCGACCGCCACTCTGATAGAAGTCCTCGAGATGTCCACCATCGAAACATCGAACTACCGACAGACCGACACGGAACGCGCCTTCATTCCCAGTAGCGATGAGATTGAAGAGCGGCCCATGTACGCGCCCGGGGGCGACCTCTTCATTGGCTGGGTTCCCCCACCCGCATTGACTCCCATCAACGACCCTCAACAGACCCTTCGACGACTCAATGCCAGGGTTCAGAAGGAAGCGATCCCAAGGGTCACCAGCCGAAGCTTCACACGCGATGAGCGCACCGAGCATCGCACAGAGGGGGATCGCAGCCGATCTCGCCGTCTCATCTGAATCACATCGTTTTCCAAGTTGAGTTCACGGGGCGTAGCTCATATTCGGAGGGGACTGGCTGGAGTTCGGCGGAGCCTCACTGGAGTTTCCCGAACCGACAACGGTCACAGTAATGTTTCCAGTACCGTCGGCAGCGATCAAATTGTTGAGCGCACTCATAGCGTTGGAACTGTCGTTTACCCGACAACGAAACAACCTTCGACATCTGCAGCGGTGTTGCCGCTGTGAATCTGCACATATGAAGCGTCAGGTACGTGGTCGAGCTCGATTCGATCGGAGCGACCTGCACGCGAATCTACGTGCGCAGAGTACGACCCAGGCGGTGCTGGAAGATTAGGATTGGGTGGATTGGGGTCCTCAAGGGTGTGGCCTGAGATCGAGTCGCCGGCCACCGAGCTCGTGGCGGTGAACGTGCCGGCTTGCGAATTCGACGTCGTACCACTGCGCGTAATGACGATGTCTACATCGAGGCCAGTCGGATCCACGATATTCGCCGGATCATTTCGCGCATAGCGATAGATATTGAAGTCGCCCGCCTGCCCAATCGGATCCGCCGAGATGTACCTGCCGATGTTGGGGTCGTAATACCTAAACCTGTTGTAGTGCAGCCCCGTCTCCACATCGTAATACTGCCCCGGGAACCGAATGTTGAATGCAACGTCGTTGGTGTCACCGTCGGGATCTGAGTCGACGTGCGCCTGCCCAAAGGCTTCGTACGCTGCGTACCACACCACCTGTCCAGACGCGTCCGTCAGCATTCTGGGTGTGTCTAGGTGGTCAGTGTGGACTTCCAGCTCCGTGCCCTCGCTTGGATCGTTCGCGTCCTCGCAGTCGGGGTCACCGCCTACGAAGTCGGTCAGCGTGTCACCATCGTTGTCCAGCCCGTCGTTGCACTCGCTACCAGGACCGAAGAACACTTGCACTGGCGCGAAACCTCCTGCGTATGCGTATCGCACCAACCGGTTTCCACTGGCGTCGTACTCGCCGAATAACTGATCGCCGTCCCACAGGAACTGGGTTGTGACGCCGGCCACAGTCTTGCCGATTCGGCGGCCGAACGGATCGTAGCGATAGGTCGTGACTTCGCTCGTCAGTTCGTCGGTGGTCGTCGTCAAGCGGTTCGTGGTGTCCCACGCGAAGGTGCGCAACGGGTTCGGGGTCGGCGTAACCCCATCGTTGATTTCAGTGAGATTCCCGTCTGCATCGAAGACGTACCCTTTGCCCGGGCTCGTTTGGATCTGGTTGTCGTCGTCGTGGGCGTAGCCGGTGTCCTCCCGGTTTCCGGCATCGTCGTAGTCGAAGGTTTCGTCCGCCGGAAGTCCGTAGGCGGCCGGGTAGTTTGAGCTCGTCAGCCGATATAGGCCGTCATACCCGTACGTGTAGGTCTCCGCTGGGTCGGTATCGATCTGTTCGACCAGCGTTTTCACGTTGAGCACCTCGTCGAGTGTATAAGTGAGCTGATGAAGTTGGCTGGGGTCGTTCACGGTAATCGTCTGAACGGGGCCGGCCGCGGCATAGGTGTACGACGTCGTCAGGCCGTTGCTGTGCGGCCAGGTGTTCAGGTCGTCGTTGCCGAGGTAGGTAATGTAGTTGCTGACGGGTACGCCCGGCAGGTCAATCGTGCGGAGCCTGTCGAGGTCGTTGTACGTCCATGCGTAACTCGATGTGAGCGCTCCTTCGGTGACTTCTAGAAGATTGCGGTTGCCGAAACGGTCGTAGCCGCTGTCGAGCTTGGGGGCGCCCGACAAGAAATCGGCAATGGTGGTGTCTACGCGGTCTAAGTCGTCGTAGGTGTAGGTGTAGAGCAACTCGGATGATTGGCCCTCATAGGTCTCTGTAGTGGTCAGCAGGTTGGCGCTTTCGTCGTACGTGTAGGCGACAGTACGACTGCTGTTGGAGAGCGCTGCAGCGCAGGTCGTGGCTGTATCGAAATGTTCGACTTGTTCGAGCCCGCTCCACGGCAGATAGGTGTACTCGAGACCTTGCAAGCGTGCGTTGATGACCCGATCGAGGCGTCCGCGGGGGTCATAACAGTAGGAGACCGTTTCGCCTTCGGGTTGGGTGACTGACTGAAGGCGCGACAGGGTGTCGTAGGCATAGACGGTTTTCTTGGGCGGTATTTCGCCGACCTGGTTTGGGTCTATGACACTTGTGACGTTGCCCGCCGCGTCGTACCCGAACTGCGTGATGGCTGACTCACCCTGTTGATTGGCCTGGGTGAGCCGGTTGAGGGCATCGTAGGCAAACAGCGTCGTGGTCTCGATCAGATCACCATCGGCTTGTGTTACACGGGTGCGATTGCCGACGGCGTCGTAGCCGAAGGTGGTTTCGTTGGTGTCGGCATCGATGAGCGAGGTTAGACGGAGCAGTTCGTCGTAGTCGAACAGGGTTTCGCGCAGTACGCCGTCGCGAAACAGGGTGCGGTTGTTGTCACTGTCGTATTCATGTTCGGCAAAGGTCGAAATATTGTCCGCGTCGTCCTTTCGCTCGACGCGAATCAAGCGACCGAGTGCGTCGTAAATGAGCCGTCGAATCTGGCCTTCGCCCTCGGCCATCGTCTGGCCGGTCTCGATGCGGGCCAGCAGCCGGCCCGGCGTCCAGTTGGCGGGGTTTTCGAGGTCGGCACCCCCGTCGTTGGGGCCGGTATAGGTCAGCACGGCCGTTTCGTCGTCGGGATTCGTCAGCGTCGTCAGCCGACGCAGAGCGTCGTATCCGAAGGACGTCGTGTTGTCGCGCGCATCCGTGACACTGACGGGGTGACTCTTCGAATCGTAGACAAGAGTGCGCGCGAGGTAGTCTTGATTCGCGGGGCCCGGATCTTCCGGGAACTCGATGTAGGCCTCGTGGAGCAGGCCGGCATTTCCGTTCATCGTGTTGGTGGGATAGTAGGTGCGCACGATCTTGAAACCATCATTTGGCGTGAGTGCGGGCGGGGTAATCGATGACAGCTGTCCCGTGTCATCGTCGTAGTCGAGTGTCGTGGTCTCGAACACGCCCATCGAGATCTTGCGTTTGATCTCGATGACGTTGGTCGGAAGGCCGCCGGTATCGTATTCGAAGGTGTATTCGGTTTTGAATACCTTCGTCGGCTCGATGTCCCAGACACGTTGATACGAACTGACCCAGTCGCTGTCGTAGGTCCAGCTTTCGGTCAGAGTACCGGCACCGATCGTTGCGCTGCGGGTTTCTAGATTGCCATCAGGGAAGTACGTAAGATCGATCGTCTTCTCCGAGACCAAGCTTGGATTTGCTCTGGTACCCCCATCATTTCGCTGGACGACGACTTGAGTCAAGAAATGGCGGTCCGGCACGGCCCGGTTGTAGTCGATCCGGTTTCCGAGCGCGTCGACCTTCTGAATCAACTGGCCAAACGCATCGAACGTGAAGTCCGTGATCGCGAATTTCTGGGTTTCTCCGACTTTGATGGTACGAGTGACGGTCGTGATATTGGGTTGTGCGTCGTAGTCAAACGCCCAGGAACGATCGCCGCGCGTCTGGGTCATCACCCGATCCGAGGCATCGTATACGTTGACCGTCGGCGTTTCACCGAGTGCATCCTCAAACTGGGTCAGGTTGTGGTCGCTGTCGTAGAGATAGTTTGAATCGATCCCCTCGAGTCCTTCGACGCGCGCCAGGTCGCCCCGATCTTCGGTTTCAACGTCGGATGTTTGGAAGAACTTCACTTGACGGCCGTCATCGCTTTCGACGGTCGTCAATCGTCCGGTCGCAGAGTCGTATTGGAACTCGAGCTGTCGGCCTGTCTTTGTGCCGTCTTTCGTGCGTTCTTCGATTTTCGTGAGTTGATAGAGCTCAGCGACCATCAGCGTGGCAGCGGGGTCGACGGCGTATGGTGATCGGCCCATCAAAGGCATCTTGACGGGATCAAGGAGGGGATCGGGCGTATAGCTCATCTCCAACCGATTGCCTTGGGGATCCTGCTGCGCGGTAAGGCGACCCTCGGCGTCGAAGAACTGTTGTTCACCGTTCGGGTAACGCAGCGTAAACGTGCCGGCGCCCGGTTCTTCACTCAGCATGGGGGCTCGGCCGCGTCCCTTGTTCGCATGGTCGTAGGTCGACTCGTAGTGGATGCGCACCCCGTCGCGCGTCCGAACGACGAACGAGCCGTCGGTGTACTCGAACAACCGCACGTCGTAGCCGTGAGTCCAGCCGTAGCCGAGCGGCGAGTCGTATTCGCTCTGGCTGTCGTAGCGACGAACGAAACGGATTGGGTAGACGCCATCAACCACGAGATCTACCTGGGTGTGAGTGAAGCGGCCGGTGAAGCCATCGACAGGGTCGCCGCCCTTGCCACAAACGTTCGTGCTCCCGGTTCCGTCAGCGTTGGTCGTGGTCGCTTGCGATGCCTCCCCAGTGCTGTTGCCGTTGGACCCGGCAGCCGGGCAGCACGAATTTTCGTCACAAGGAAGTGCCGGTTCGGATTTCGGCAGTTCCTCCGATTGGCCGACTGCCGCCTCGCCGAAGTCGTGAGCCAGAGCGGGGACGGCGAACACCAAATACGCCGCCACCCATGCCGCGAAGTTGACGATTTCCTTTGTTCCGGGCCGGTTCGCACTCATCGGTTTTCCTCGCCTCCCACCCGCACTTTCAACGTGCTCATCCCGAAATGCCCCTCGTAGCCTCTGAGGTTCGCCGTGATGTAGTGGACACCGGACTTGGTGCCCTGCGGATTCCATGTCCAGGTCATCGGAAGGAAACCCATCTCGGTCTCGAATACGTAGCGGCCGTCTACAAAGAAGACTACCTCGCAGCGCTCGCTTAGTACTGCTGCCCGCCTCTCGTCCGCCACATCGAGCCTAACGGCGAGCGGCCCCGTTACGATCGGTATCCCGTCAGAGCTGCGCGCCAGCTTCTGCCCCACGGAGAGTTCCAGCGGAAAGTCGCGACGTGATTCAATCGACTGATAGGGGTAATCGTAGACGCGCCGGCGCCTCTTGGGGGACGCCAGTCGCGGCGTCTCTTTCGGGACGTCCGAAATCAGGGTCACCTCGTCGGCGGTGGGCCCGATCAGGATGACGTTGGACGCTAGTGGAAAGGCTTTTGCGTCGAAGACCAGATGTGCGTGATCTTTCAGGTCGAGGGCACCCGATGCGTCGAGTCCGTCCCAGGCTTGTTCGCGTGTCCCAGCGGCACGCGGCACCCAATCGAGCAGCGTACGCAGCAGCGGGCCGTTGTTTGCGAGCCCGATCCGGATTCGGACGCGCGAGTCTGCGCGAAGTGAGTAGTGGAATTTCTCAGCTTCCGGGTCCCAGCGGAGATCCTGGATCGAATGGAACTTGTCGTTGGCTGCTGCGCCCTCCCAGGTCGTAGTCTCATCGGTGGCGGTGGCCCGTATCGAATAGCTGTACGCCTCTGATGGGACGAGACGGCCGGCAAAGTCTCGACCGTCCCAATCGATATGGTTGTCTCCCGCTGTCAACAGGCCGCTCGAGATCAACCGAATCTGATATCCACGCCCATCGTGGATCTGCACCTCGACCCGTGCGGGGTCCGAGAGCACGAAGCGCACGCGAGCGGTGTCACCACCTGATGGATCGAATTCGTTCGGCTCGTGAGACACCCGGCTCAGCTCGATTGCGGCGGAATCGAAGGCGAGCAGAAGCGCAAAGACCACGCCGAATCGAAGTCTCATCCTCACTGAGGCGCCGCTCCCGGTGACCAACGCGCATGGCGCGCGCCACCATCGTGGAACGTGATCTGGCGGAGGTCCTCGCCATCGGCGGTCATTCGCCACAGGTTCAGCGCGCCCTCACGGTTCGAATGGAAAACCAGCGTGTCGCCGCTTGGTGACCAGCTCGGCGCAGCATCTAGTGCAGGATTGTTTGTCAGCCGGACGGATCGTCCCTGTTCGGTCCGAGAGTAGATCTCGTAGTTTCCGTCCCGATTGTTCGAAAACGCGAGCTGGCCCGACCGCGAGAGTGCGAGATCGAAGTGGTATAGCGATGCCACTGTCAGCTGCTCGAGCGATCCGGTTTCGACCGCGACACGCCAGATATCGTGTGACTGCCCGCCATCGCCTGATAAAAAGTAGATCCAACGCCCGTCCGCCGACCAGGCTGGGTCGTGCTGGAGCGCCGGCATGCGTGTGAGCTTCCGTAGGTTCTGTCCGTGCGTATCGATGACCCAGATCTCGTTGTCGTCGACGCTTCCCGCGGTGCTCAGCGAGAACGCGATCCATTTCCCCGAAGGCGAGACGGCTGCGTCGTTGGTGCCCTGAAGGGGAATGGGAATAGGCGTCTCGTCGCCCAACTCTGAATCCACTTTGAACAAGCGCCCGTCGAGCGCATTTACCAGAATATGCCTTCCGTCGGGGTACCAGGAACAGCGCGCCTTTTCGTAGCTGGATGAGGTGACGGGCTTCGGTTCGGCCCCGTCAGGTGCCACAGTCCAGACTTGCCAGTAACTCCCGGTCGACGCGAGGTATGCGATTCGTTCGCCACCACTTGCATTGGACACAGCCAATGAGACCAGTACCAAGCCTGCAACTACACTCCGCGTCATGCGACCCGTCCCAGCGCCCTAGGGGTGAACCTGGATGACGCCCCGATATTCCGAATAGAGACTGGGCTGGCCGGTGATCTCGGCGCGGATCCAGAACGTGAAGACTCCCTCCTCCTTGACGAGCCTGCCCATCGAGTCGCGTGGGACCCACGTCGCGGGGTAGATCGTTCCGGCCGTCTGCGCCTCTTCGTCATAAATGATTGCCACCACGTCGTCTGGCATGCTGCCTGGATTGCCAGAGCCAGGCTTCAGGATTTTCATCGTAACGGTCGCGTCCTGATCGAGTTTGTACGCAATTGTCGTGAACTGCTCGTAGCTGGGATGGATCAAGTACGGGTCGGACTTCACTTCGATCTGAGGCGGCGACGTGCTCACGTCATAGTTCGGGTTTCGCGGTGTAGGCTTTGTATTCTCGACGATGATCGAATTTCGGCCGACCGAAATGGGGACAGCCCAGAAGAACCAATTATTGAGATTGCCGTCGAAGATCACACCCGAGTCGGCTCTACCGTCATAAACGAACAAGTTGTCGTCCCGAATCGGAAGCACGCGCTCCTTCCAACCCCGAATCTCCGGGCCACTTGCGTATTCGTCGACTCGCCATCTAACTCGCGAGCCACCAGCACCTGATTTACCGACCGGTACCGTGCTGTCAATTGACATGATGTAAGACTCGTTCTTGAATGCGTCGTACATCTGTGTGAACTCGTGCCCAGCCGCCGTGGAAGTCCTCTCGTCCGGCGGCCTCGGGGGATTAAAGACTGACGACGGCAATTGCGGGTCGGGAGGGGTACCGCGTGTTGCGGTGATGACGTAGCGGTACGCCTCATCGCCGACGTAGGCCTCGGAATCGTCTCTTCCGTCCCATATCCAGGAATGCGCGCCAGCAGAGAGGCTGCCGAGATCTTCGGTCTTCACCAGATCCCCCACAGGCGCGGTGGGCGAATAGCTGTCATCAGACTCTATGTAGAGTTCGATCTTGACATTCGCATCCACGAGGAGGTCGAACGAGATTGTTGCCGTGTCACCGTAAGTGGGGGAAATAGTGCTGGGGGTACTGACGACCGACTTCAACACAAATGAGTATGTTGGATCCATTGAGACAGGATTGCCGTTGACCTCATCGAGATACAACGAAATGTCGATAACCACCGAGTTGTCTGACTGAGCGAGAATCGTCCCGATGATCGCCAATTCGGTTGTTGCGCCCCAGTAGTTCCCGGTAGCATCGATCTGCAACGGCGACTCGAACTGATAGTTCGACGTACACAAGTTCTTACCGACCTTCAAGCAGGGATGTGGATTGTTGGCAGAGAGAGTGCCGATATTGCTCTCAATCGTATTTCCGGTGATGATCGGATTCGGATCAAGCCCGCCACCAAATCCGCCACTACCTTCGAGCCAAACTCCGAAGATATTTCCTGCGATTGTATTATTGGTGATCGTCGGGTGGGAATCCTGCGCAATCTTGATGCCGGTCTCGAATGCTGTAATCGAGTTTCCATGGATATAGGGCGACGAATCAACTATTTCGATGCCGAATCCTGCATCGACTCGCCACGAGGTATTGATTGTATTGTCGGCGATTTCGCCGAGATTACCGTTCCCGATTACGGAAATCGCTGTCCTGATCGTATTCGTGAACGAGTTCATCGAACCGATGACGAAGTCGGACGAGCCCGTCGCCGAAATTCCAGTCGCAACGTTTCCAATGATCGAATTCATGATGACGGGCGACGAGTCGATGATCTCGATTCCGATCGTGGTCGCACTCGAAGGTTGAGAAGGGGTATCGATGACGACGTTGTCAATCGTGGCGTTTGCGACGTTGTCGAGGGAAATGGCGGCGCCGCCGAAAGAATCCGTAAACATCGAATTGGTGATCTGGACGATGTCCCCGGGCTCCGTGTCGAAAATCGTCAGTGCACCGGACTGCGTATTCTTGACGTCCACGTAGTCGAATACAATCGACGAACCCGGCCCGACATGAATGCCATCCCATTCCATGCCAGGCGTTGCGATGAACTCAATCCGCTGCAAATCCATACCGATTGCGCTCAAAGTTCCATCTTCGATCCGGATGGCTCGTTCACTCTGTCCATTCGTGAGGTCTACCGAAACACCCGGACCGATGGTCAGCATCGCACCGTTGGTCACCGTGAGGGTGCCGTCAATCGCGTACCCTGCGGGATCGCTCCAGGTTGTGGGGGTACTGACCGTTCCGTAGACAACGGTCCTGCCATCAATGGAAATCGGAAGCCCATCAATGTCCAAGAACGGAAGCGTGAGGAAGACGATGGCGTTTGGGTCCTGGCCAATCGTCAATATCGCGATCGCTGGATCGTCATCGCCCCAATAGTTCTCTCTGGCATCGAGCTCAATATTTTCGATCCCATTGTCATACTGAAGATTGCCAAAGGGGTTCCCCGTTAGACTGTTGTTTCGCATGACTGGATTTGGTGGGATCGAAACAGAGAAGGAGTCGCCTCTATCGATATAGACCCCCCAGTAGGTGTTGGGACCGATGATGTTGTTCGTCATCAGAGGGAAGGAGGCTCCGCTAATGTGAACGGCGGTAAGGCATTGTTGGATTCTGTTGCCGTCAACCGGGGGTGAACCGCCGAGCAGCTGAAGCCCAGTGCCAAAATTGCGGACCACGTTCCCCAATACGGACGTCGTTACCGACGGGGCCGACAACGATATACCAATTCCGTTACCGTCAGAGAAGTCGAGGGTATTGTTCTCAATCGTTCCCGTTGCGCCATCGTCAATCAAGATGCCTGTGCCGCTACTTCCGATTTTTGTCACGTGCGATTCACGAAGGATCAATGTCGTATTCGACCCGGTCGCCTGAATGCCATCGGATGCGTCCTTGATCGTGACAAACTCGATCGTTGCACTGCTCGGGTCGCAGCCGACACCACCGACCACACCACCGACCACAATGCCGCCCCACAGTGTCACCGGTATCTCTGGTGCAAACAGCACCACCGAGTTTCCGTCTGCCCCACGCACGTCGAGTTCGCCGCCGCAAACTGTGATCGCCTGACCACTCGCAAACTCGAGCTGCGTCCCCTCCACCAATATCAGCTTGCCGCCCGAATTGATCATCAGCGGCCCTGACACTTCATAGGGGTCGCGCGGAACTGTTCCGGGCGTCCATACGACGGTTTCGTCGTTCACATCGATGGTGAGGTCTGGTTGAGTCTTGTCGATCGGGTTCGTAAAGACGAACTGAACCGTATTCGATGGCCCGCTGTCGTGCGTCGCGTTCTGTGCGATCGCGTGAATGTCGTTGGTTCCGTCGTACAGGACGACCTCGTCGAAGGTGAAGCTCCCGTCCAGCGGATCCCGTCCAGCGGATCTGCCTGAAGGGTCTGTTGGGCAACACCGTTGACATAGAGCGTCAACTGGATTCCCGGCGTGGCCGTCCCGGATACCTCTTCGGGATTGACCGTCGTCTGACTCTCGGTAGGCGCTGTCAAGAAAGGACAGCGGGGAGCCAAGCCGACGAGACCGGCAACGCTTCGCATCAAGACGATCAAGTCCGCGACATCCACGACGGCATCAGGCGTCGAAACTCCACCCGGTGCCGGTCCGACATTTGCTGCCGTCTCTTGCTCGGCCATCAGGGTGACGCCGCCCAGCCGTTGAAACAGCAGCACGACATCAGCGCCGTTGACTTCACAATCGAGGTTGACATCGCCCTTGCCGGCGGCCAGAGACGTTCCTGGGACAAGCCAGGCGACGAGAATCAGTGATGCGATTCCGATTTGGCGACGGCCGCTAGCGAACATTCGCTGTCTGATGGAATTTCGAACGAGACGACTTCCAGACACTGCCAGCATCCTGTCCGCCGTGGACGATATTCGCACCGGAGAGGATGCTCCGATCACGTGACGGTAATAGGCATGATACGCACAACCGGCTCAGAATGAAACTCGAGAGTGAGTCTGCGCCGATGAAATCATCGAACGCCGGCAGGAATCAAGTCGATGTGAGAGCCCGTCGGGTAGTAGACTTCGAACAACTCCTGCAGGGCTTGTGGCGTTTGCGATGCATGGCATCCCCCCTGGGAGCAGCTGCTGGGTGTGCCCCAGGACTGGGTCTCCGACGGGGCGATGACGCCGGGGCTGTGATCGTGAAGTGCGAACACGCCCCCGATCTTGACCGATTTCGGCATGTGGCAATCGGTGCATCCGGTATCAGCTTCGGGCGGGCATGCGACGTGGCTCGCGTTTCGGCTCGGCAGATGGTAGTACGCACCGTCGATATGACACCCGTCACATCCAAGCCGCAGTTCGTCGAGCTGGCCATGAACGTTGTGGCATACATTGCAGGTGATTCCGGACCGGGCACTTTCAAACGGCGGTTTGGGACCGGTGGCCCGGATGTAGTCGGCCGAGTGGCACCCCAAGCAATCAGACGACACTTCTCCGAAGCGACCGTCGTAGCCCCTGCGTAGGTTCTCAAGGCTCTGGGAATGTCCGCCGCTTTTCCAAGCGGTGTATTCTTGGTGGCGCTTCCTCTCGCGGCCGTTCCCATACCAGAATGTCGAGTTTTGTCCGAGAGAAGGCTTGTCGTGCGCGAAACCCGCGTCGAGGTCTCCCCCGGGGCGATAGGAAACCGGGAAGAAGTACTCCCCGGACTTGGTCTGCCCGCGCGTGTGGCACTGTCCACAAACCTGGACATCATTGCCGTCGAATATCCGGCCGAGGCCGTGGGTCTCGACGTGCCACTCGCCCGGACCGTGACAGGACTCGCAACCGATGTTCGGTTCCACGAACACACCTGTGTCAGCATCGAGCCCAACGGTGTGGCAGCCGTGGCAGCGTCGAAGCGGGTCGGGCACCTGCCATCCATCCCATCCCTTGAAATCCCAACGCTTCGCTGATCGCAGCCAAACGCCTGGCAACAGGGTTTCGTGGCCAGCCTCGACGCCCATGAATTGCTGCTCCCATTTTCCGCCGATGGCCCAAACGGCCTCCTTACGGTCGAATCCAAGTCCGGGCGTCTCAGAGTCGAAATCCGCGATCGTGACTCCGGGCGCATCAACGGGTCGCATCATCTTCGTGTGCTGACTCTGGCTCCACTGTGCGAATTCCCCTCGGTGGCATGACTCGCAGGATGCGGATCCAACATAAGCAGCGTCCTCTGGAATCGGATATAGCTTGATTCCAACCACGGCGCAGAGAGCATCAAGGCAGTGAAGACAAAGGCAACGCGCAAGTTCGACGAGACTCTTTCTACTCGATGCGGCGTCGCCGCCGACGGTGGAGGGGGCTGTCTTCTGCGCCCATGCGATCTGGGTGGGCTGGCTCAGACTATCCCCCCTATCACGGGTCGAAGCAATTGGTAGCCGACGGTTCCTGAAGCGGAATTGGTGGTGTAGGCTTGTCGAGATTCGCGACGATCTTCGAGAAGGCGGTGCTGACGATGAATGCGACAAGATCCCTTCTTGGCCTATTGGCCTGCGCCGTGGGGCTGGCTTCTTCAGCCTTCGCACAAACACTGGATCGCGTACAGCCCACGATCAGTGAGCGAGAAGCCAATGACTTGGTCCGCGGATTGGAAATCGACTCGGCCGCCCCCGACTACTGCGAGAAGGCCCGCGAGATTTGCCTAGTCGCTGAATGTGGCGCGCTGAGTCGCGATCGGGTCAACAAGGAGTGTTGGCTGGCGTGCACTGCACGGCGATATGATGCGTGTCTCATTGGAAAGTCCGAGAGAGATTCGAGGTGACAACAGGAACCCGAAATCTCGTTTTGTTAGCGCTGGTCTCCGCGATCATTGCCGTCGGATGCAATCAGGGGCCCAACGGTCAGACGGAGCCCGCGCAGTTGCTGTTCCCCTGGGAGGGCCAGCTCGGAGACACATCGACGGGAACTACCGTGGCCATCGTGCTCGACTCCGAGTACATCCCGTTCTTTGATTCACATGAGTTTCACAACCTCCACACGGATCGAGTCAGAATATGGCTGAGCAACGTCGCCCCTGACGTCTGGGACTCGGTCGAGATCATTCCGCGGTCAGTATTCTCGCTCGCAGTTCCGCCGAGTTCGAAGCGGCACCTAACGCAGCCCGGAGCATCGGTCACGATCGCGCTGTTCGACCTTCCGAATGCCAGCGCGGTCCCACTAGCCCCGCAAACTCCTTTCGTTGCGAATGTGGAGGTATGGATCGATCAAGTTGCGGTCGCCACGCCAACGCCTGAGTTTCTGATCACCGGTGTATCCGGGACTTCGAATCCGATCGTCGCAGACTCCATTGCTGCGCTGTATCCAGAGTTTGACGAGTTCCTGCCCAGTCTTGAGCCGCAACGCATGATCCGACTTCGTGGCAAGCGCGGGCTATCGGGTGATGATCTCTTCTACATCGGGCAAAACGCCATCGCTGGAATCGAATTTGATTTCATTTATCCCTCCGATTGCCTCAATAACCTGAGAGCTTACGCACGCACAGAAGCTTCAAACGCAACTGTGTTCGTCGGCGCTCCGGTCGTGGATGCAATGGCAGGGCTCGAGACGGTCAAAGTGATCCTCACAGACCCCAAGGGATTCGATCTCGGATTTCTGCTCGATTTCCCCACCTACAACAACGCCGATACAACGCTGGCGGGCACGGGCCCGCTGCTCGACCTCGCATTTGATGACGAAATGGGCAGCACCTGCCTTGACCCGGGTGTTTTCCCAGATGAGTTTCCGAGCGAGTTCGCGATAGAAAATCTGTTCGTCACCGACGTCAATGGAATGCCCATCATCGGCCCATTGACGACTGTCAAAATCGATTCCGGTGCCGCCACTGACTCTCTAGCGCTCTTCCGAATTTATCCTGTCGACGTCGAGAAGTTGTAGCCCATGGTCACTCAGCGCATCCGACACAAGCTCTCCTTGAATTCGCTCCCTTCGATACTTTGTGTACTCATGGCGCTGGTCGCATCGGCATGCAACTTGGGTCCAGACCCCATCGCATATCCGCAAGCACAGAAACTGGTTTTCCCGTTTGAGGGGCAACTTGGAGATCCCGTGCTTTACAACCCACCTGGCAATCTCGAACGCGGTAGCACGGCCGCAATGGTAATTGAATCAAATTACAACGTACTCCTAGATGGCTGGGAGACCCACGACCTGCACACGGACCGGATCGATGTGTGGGTCTATCCACTTAACGGCGAGTTTACCGTCCGCGTCGCAGCGAACGTCCGATCCGTATTCACCCTTCAAACACCTCCGAGTAGCAAGCGCCAGCTGACAAATCCGGGCGCGACCTTCACGACGGTCCTGTTCGATCTGCCCAACGAGGCACAACTCCCGGGTTTCTCTGGAACACCGCCATTTCTCGTCGAGATACGCGCGGCAATCGATGGCGTTACGCCGCTTGGCGGTCCGAAGTTTTCGATTACGGGGAATCAGGGATTTCCCAACCCCATCGCAGATGAAGCGCTCGGGGGGTTCCCGAACTTCCAGGCCAAACTGGAGCCCCAGCGCATGATCCGCCTGCGGGGCAAGCGAGATCCGGATCCAGCCGGAGGCACCGATCAACGTTTCTATGAGGACCAAGGGTCGCTCGCCAGCATCGAATTCGATTTTTCCTACCCAAATTCCTGCCTGAGCGACGTTCGTGCCTATCCAAACACCGAGGCTGCGACCGCCACGACGATCGTCAGTTCGCCGATCGTGGGCCCCAGCGACTCATCGGTTCATGTGCTGCTCGTCAAGCCCGACGGGTTCGACCTCGAATTCCACAACGCCATATTCGTGGACAATACCCTCGCGGGAAGCGGACCCTTCATCGACCTGACATTCACCGACAAATTCGACTCGCCCTGTGACATCTCGGATCCCAGCACTTTTTCGATCAGTAACCTGCTCGTCACAAACACGGATGGCGCCACTGTCGCGAGAATAGATGGTGGTGTCGTCGTCGATTCGGATGAAATGCCGGTTGCAGCCGCGGAACTTCGTCTCTACGCAGTCGATGTTGAGGTGAGTGGAATCTGACAGATCTGTTGCTCTTGCTATGCGACAACGGAGAAATTCGGGGAGTCTTGGGTCTGGGCTGTTCGCAGCAAATTATGATTGCTGTTGGACTCGCCCCTTGGTTCCGGATCGACCGAGAACGGCGGAGTGTGTACCATGGCATTTTGCGGAGTTCGGCCTTCTCAAAACTACATATTCCTGCTGAAATTTTGTTCTAATTGAGTCGAATCGGGAAGTTCACCACCTGAGCTTTCGCCATTCTAGTGCAACAATCGGAAAGTTCTGGTACAGACACACAAAAGAATAACGAGCAGCATCGCTACCGTGGAGCAACCAGATGTTGCATGTAGGTCTGCATCGCTTCTACCATTTCA
>JAZDCZ010000145.1:0-3358 GCA_036679605.1 Gemmatimonadota bacterium | reverse complement strand
AGAGTTCCTCGCCGAGCGACCGTTCGACAGTCTGTCCAGCGGCGAGCGACAGAGGGTTTGCGTGGCCCGCGCTTTGGCTCAGCAACCGAAGGTCTTGCTTCTCGACGAGCCTGCCGCGCACCTCGATATCAAGCAGCAAGTGATGCTCTACGAACTATTGGCCCGTTTGAACCGTGAGGACGGTTTGACAGTGGTCTCGGTTCTGCACGACCTGAACTTGGCGGCTCTGTACTTCGAGACCGTCGCCATGTTGAAAGCGGGAGCTTTGTTTGCAGCCGGACCGCCTGAACAGGTCATTACATATGCCAACGTCCGTGAAGTGTTCGATACCGACGTCTACGTCGCGCGCAACGATCTTACGGGCAAGCTCAACGTGTTGCCGTTGCCGGTGCGTGTAGTGGGATGAATCAGGTCGTAATTATCGGTGAGCCTTATGTCGGCAGAACCTGATTCCGCCACTACCGGCACAGGCCCCGGAAGCCCACGCGCTTCGGGCTCATCGTCACGCTCAAACGTTCTGGCCCTCAGTGCCCTGGGTGTCGTGTACGGGGATATCGGAACGAGCCCTTTATATGCACTTCGCGAATGTTTCTCTGGTAGCTCGGGTGTCATGCCGACGACTGAGAACGTCCTTGGCATTCTCTCCTTGATTACCTGGTCGCTCATTGTCGTTGTAGGGATCAAGTATCTCATGCTCGCTTTGAGCGCTGACAATAGGGGAGAAGGGGGCATTCTGGCCCTGACAATGCTTGTTACCGGACCTCTGGCCAAGGCGACTCCCTACCGCGGCGTGGTTGTCGCGGTAGGGCTCTTTGCCGCGGCCCTGCTCTACGGCGACGGTATGATCACACCCGCCATATCGGTTCTCAGCGCTGTCGAGGGTCTCGAAGTAGCCGCCCCCGCTCTTGCTCCCTACGTAGTACCGATCGCAGTCGTCCTGCTGGCCCTGCTGTTTTTGGCGCAGAAGCAGGGGACGGCTGCGATGGGATTCGTTTTCGGACCGGTGACCCTTGTGTGGTTCCTGGTCATGGCACTCATGGCGCTGCCGTGGGTTGCTTCGACCCCTATCGTACTGACGGCACTCAGCCCGGTCCCTGCCGTCTCGTTCTTCGTGCGTAACGGGAGCACGGGTTTTCTCGTTCTCGGTTCGGTATTCCTCGTTGTAACCGGCGCCGAGGCGCTGTACGCCGACATGGGTCACTTCGGCGCAGCGCCGATTCGGCGCGCGTGGTACGGGGTGGTCCTGCCGGGCTTGCTCATCAATTACTTCGGTCAGGGAGCCTTGTTGATTCGACAGCCGCAAGCTATTGGCAA
The DNA here is from genome assembly GCA_036679605.1 of Gemmatimonadota bacterium. Taxonomy (GTDB): domain Bacteria; phylum Gemmatimonadota; class Gemmatimonadetes; order Gemmatimonadales; family GWC2-71-9; genus JAZDCZ01. Next base: position 2,044 of record JAZDCZ010000145.1, on the reverse strand, counting down.
CCCCTTCTATCTGCTCGCTCCTTCGTGGGCCCTCTACCCTTTGATCGGCCTGGCTACGGCGGCGACGGTCATTGCATCGCAAGCGGTCATCTCCGGGGCGTTCTCGCTTACACGGCAGGCTCTGCAGCTCGGCTACTGGCCGCGCACGGAAATCGTTCATACCTCCGAGGGACAAGTGGGGCAGGTCTACGTTCCTGCGGTGAATCTGATGCTGTTCTTGGCAACGACGGCCTTGGTGCTTATCTTTGGTTCATCGGAGAATCTGGCTGGTGCCTACGGCGTCGCCGTATCCTCGACCATGGTTGTCACGACCATACTGTTGATGATGTGCGCGCGGGGAAACTGGGCTTGGACCCTCTATGCGGTGCTCGGCGTAGGGGCAGCCCTGCTCGTAGGCGATCTGGCCTATTTCGCGGCCAACATGTTCAAGGTCGTTCAAGGTGGATGGATTCCGCTGGGCGTAGCGGGCCTGGTCTATCTGGCCATGACGACGTGGAAACGAGGACGTGAGGTTCTCGATCGCAGGCTGCACGACGGCGACCTGCCCGTCGATTATCTCATCGACGAGATAGCCGACCATGATGTTCCGCGTGTTCCCGGCACGGCCGTGTATCTGACGAGTCAGACCAGCGGCGTGCCGCACGCTCTGCTACACAATCTTAAACACAACAAGATCGTCCACGAGAACATTATCTTGTTGACTATCGATCACGAGGAAATTCCGAGGGTCAAGCGCGGCAAGCATATCGAGATCCTCGAGGTCGGACCAGGCTTTCACAGGATCATTGCTCATTATGGATTCATGGAGTCTCCGAAAGTACCGGCGATTCTACGCCAAGCCCGTGCTCAGGGCCTCGAGGAAGCTAGCGGCGACACCACCTATTTTCTTGCGCGGGAAAACGTTCGCTGGCGAAGATCCCGTCTGATGAGTCGCCCTAGGTCGGCGGTTTTCTCGTTCCTGTTGCGCAACGCTCAGCAGGCTACCCTGCATTACGGCATTCCGCCCAACCAAGTGGTCGAGTTGGGCGAGCAGGTTACTCTCTGAAGGCTTCGTGTTGCTTTTAAGTTTGGCTTTGTCCGAGCCCGTCCGGGGCACGTCGAATTTTGAACTTCTCGGCAGTGACGGACTATTGATCAATCCACGGGACGCCGAGGACTACAGTATGAACCACGACGGCGGCGCGGAGCCATGACGGATGAAGTGCTAGGCACGGAAGATACATCTCATGCCTCTCGGTGAAGCGGTCGCCTTCGGCGATCATGACGCGCGCGACGTGCTCCGGGTCGCGGCGTTTGCGAGCAGAGAGGAGAACGCAGATCCTCTAGATCTCGCGGTATTTGTCGCGTTGAAGCAGGGTGGGGACTACGAAGCACTGATTGCCGCCAGACAGAAACGATTCGTGTCTTGCCCTCGGCAACGAGAGTTCGAATCGCTGGTTCACGCGGTTTCAGCGATGTCTGCTGCAAGGATCCCCCGCAGTGCTCGCTTTGCTGTCGGGCAACCCGTTCCGCGAAACCCCACCGCACTACGTGCATGCCATTTTGTTTGATTACCATTTCACCGATAGTGCCACTCGCCGCCGGAAGGGGAACTGGTGACGGGTTTTCGAGGTGCCTACCCTCTTTGGTTAGGGTGACGTATACGAGAACAGCATGACATCGCGGATTCCTTACGTTACGGTAGCAAATCGCCTACGAGATTGACTTGCGGGAAAGGCGATGTTAGCGAGATTCCTTTTAAGGTTCGCGAGGTTCCATGCTTTTTGATTACGCCAACGTACTCGTTTTTCTGAGCCTCGGGTTCTTCCTTTGCGGCATGATGATGGGGCTCGGCTCGCTCTTGAGGCCGTCGAACCCGACGAAGGCCAAGCTGACCACCTACGAGTGCGGCGAGGAGGTACGGGGAGATTCGTGGATCAACTTCAATATCCGCTTTTATCTGGTCGCACTCATCTTCCTCATCTTCGATATAGAAGTGGCCTTCATCTACCCGATCGTAGCTGTATTCAAACAATGGGTCGCCGACGGTAACGGGCTTTTTGCG
>JAZDCZ010000144.1:0-4782 GCA_036679605.1 Gemmatimonadota bacterium | reverse complement strand
CCACAAACTCCCAGGGCCAATTTCGCTTGCTCAATGCTCCCGTCGGCGAGCTTGAACTCATAGCCGATGGTTCGAGTGTGGCCGACGGGCAAAGCTGGCCGTGCCTCGCCTTTGATCTAGTCACCGTTCCCGGCCGTGAGAACGGTATCGGAATGCCGATTCATTTACTGCCGATCGCCGACGATATGTCACAGCCAAATGTAGTGTCCGTTGATGAGACCACGGGAGGGATGATCACGCTGCCGGGACTACCGGGGTTCGAGCTTGAGATCGTACCGGGCTCAGTGACCTTCCCAGACGGTGGAAAACAAGGAATCGTATCGGCGACACTCGTCCACGCAGACAAAATACCCATGACTCCGAGCTTCGGTCTGCAGCCGCGGGCGGTGGTGACGATACAACCCACCGGTGCGCTGTTTACACCGCCGGCGCGGCTCACACTTCCCAACGTAGATGGTCTCGCGCCGGGAGCGGTAACCGAGTTCTACTCCTTTGATCACGACCTTGGGCAGTTTGTGTCGATCGGAACTGGAACGGTTTCACAGGACGGGATGGTTATCGCTAGCGACCCGGGTGTCGGCATTGTCAAGGGAGGATGGCACTGTGGTGGCGACCCGTCAGCGTCAGGCGCGGCAGGTGGGTGTCCGGAGTGCCAGAAATGCGACACGGATCAATGTGTTCCCGACAGTGAACAAGACGGCAGCCAGTGCAGAAGCAACCCATGCTTAGTTTGCAGCGGCGGTGCGTGTGTCTTCCCAATGCCCAGTAGCAATAACAGCGCCCAGATTCTCGGCGATCAGATACCTCAAGCGGGTCCATCATGCGGCAACATCTGCGACCCGGAGTTTTCTGACATTGACTGCCCCGTCTGTCAGCGGTGCGATGGTACCCAGACCTTCTCGAGCTGCGTCGCAGACGACTCGCAGACACCCGTCGAACCTTGCAAAGTATGCAAGAACGGCGAGAAGGTGGATAAGGCAGATAGCCAGATCTCGAAAGAAGAGGGCTGTTGCGGGGGCAAACAGTATAATCCACGATTTTTTTGTTGCCAGTCTGGAAGTACGGTTCCAAAGTATCCTATCCGTGATTTGGCTGAATGTCCCAACCGGGTTGCTTCACCATTGGCCAAACCCCAAAAGCACGATCCGGACGAGAACTTTTGCACAGACGTGCCGGCCGCTCCCTTCGTCTGCGCCGTTCTAGGTATAGGCGTCTCGTTTAATAGCGCCTGCAAGAGGCACGACGACTGCTATGCCGATTGCAAGGCCGACAAGGACTCTTGCGACCGCAAATTGGGCGAAGATGCGGCGAAACTGTGTATGACCCTAACGAACCGAGCCTGCAGAGCCGAATGCCTAGCAGGTGCCTTCACTTTCTTCGATGCTGTAAGGCGCATTCCGCCGACCCTATTCTATGAGCCGGCGCAGAAGGCGGCATGCCAGTGCTGCGAGTAAGCTTAGGGGTGCGATACGCTGTCACGCTAACAGTGTGTCTAGCCGCTGCGACTTGTGTCCCGGCCACAACAACAGTGCCGGCATCCTTATCGAGTCTCTGCCTCAGAAATAAACTGGGATCGCTGTCTACAACCTTGAGGACGGGCGAATGACGCGGTCAAAGTACAACAGCGCGTGCCGAAGCCTGAGGCTACCGTTAATGGTTCGGTCAATCGCTCGGATGATAATCCTGGGGGCGCCCCTTGCGATCTTGTGCTCGGCGCCAGCCAGCGCGCAGTTAGAGCTAGGCCCCGACTGCGCGGTCAGCGTCCTCAACCGCACTGCACCTGTTCGGGCGGACGGCACCACATGGATTCTGTCCAACGTTCCGGCAAGCATCGGCAAAGTACGCGCACGCGCGACGTGCGTAAGAGGCGGCGTCACTCTTACGGGCACCTCTGATTTCTTTACGGTATCGGCAAACGGCTCGATTACGATCCCTCCGATTGTACTTGGGGCTGAGTTACCAGTACCGGCATCGATCACGGTTGATGCTGTAAAGTCCGTGTTAACCAGTATCGGCGCCACCGGGCCCCTCCGAGTGCTCGGACAGCTCGGGGATGGCTCGACGGCGGACCTGACAGCTGCGGCCAGTGGCACCACCTACACGACAAGCAATGCGGCTATCGTCGATGTTGACGCTGATGGGCTCATTACAGCAAAATCCAGTGGCATCGCCCTCATATCGGCGCTGAACGAAGGTGCGCTCGGTGCCATCAGAATTCAGGTCGTACTCCCAGGCACCGATAGCGATGGTGACGGCCTGTCCGATGCTCTGGAACAATCCCAGGGAATGGACGCGAACAACGCCGTCGATGCACTCGAGGACTTTGATGGTGACGGCCTAAGCAATCGCGACGAATTGCTCACACACGGAACCAAGATCCGCGATGCGGATACCGACGGCGATAGCATCAATGATGGGGAGGAAGTGGCAACCGGTAATGACGGCTTTGTCACCAACCCGCTACTCGCCGATTCTGACGGCGACGGCGTAAATGACGCACTCGAGATCCAGACGGGCAGCGATCCCAACGACCCGGCAAGTGTCGACCTTGCCGCCGCGTTGACGTCGCTGTCGATTACGCCACGCGCGTTTGTCCTCACGTTTAATGACTTATTCGGAGACTCCTCTGTCCAGTTGCGCGTGATCGGCCAGTTAAAGGATGGCAACACGATCGACCTTACCTCGACAGCTCGTGGGACAAACTACACGTCGAGTGACCTTACGCGGTGCAATTTCGGGGCGACGGCCGGCGAAATCTTTGCTGGTCAAGCCGGCACGTGCACGATTGCAGCAACCAACAATGGATTCACGGCGCAAGCAAGTGGAGATGTCGGGGTATTTACTGCCTCTGTCTCGCGACTCGGCTTGGCCAATACACGCAACGTTGATGTGAACGGCATGCTCGCCTACGTCGCGGTTGGCCCCGATGGACTGAAGATTGTTGACGTAACCGATCCCGATAATCCCCAGGTGGTAGGCAATGCTTTCCTTCCGGGCGAGGCGAACGACGTAAAAATGGTCGGCAACCTTGCGTTCGTGGCCTCGGGCACGGCGGGACTGACCGTGGTGGATGTCACCGATCCGCAAAACCCCAGACTCATAGGCAGTGCTCTTGGTGCCGGCTCTGCCAACGACGTGGTAGTTCGCGAGCAGCTCGCCTATGTGGCCGACGGGCCGGCCGGCTTGACGATCATGGATGTCGGCGCCCCGACATTACCGGTTTTGGTCAGTATGACCCCGACTATAGCCGACGCGCTGGGCGTGGACGTCGTTGACACGAGTAGCGGCGGACGGTTGGCGGTTGTCGCGGTGGGCGGCAGCGGCATCGATATCATCGACGTTACCGACCCCTTCAATCCCCTGCCGCTTGGATCTGTCGATACCGGCACAGCCAACGATGTCGTCGTTCGTGGAACCTTTGCCTTTGTAGCAGACGGCGAGAATAGCCTGACCGTCGTTGACATTAGCAATCCCTCGGCCCCGCGAATTGTTGCGTCGACTCCTCTTGATACCGGAGGGAGACTTGCCGATGTGGCACTGAACGGGAATTTTGCCTTCGGTGCCGACTTCTTTTTCGTAAATGGAGTGCCGGTAATCGACGTGTCTTTGCCGGCGAATCCCAAACCACGACGGATCATCGATTTCCGATCCCTGGCTGATGACGACGGCACGGGTATCGCAGCAGACAGCAGGTTCGTCTACATGACCGCGCAAAATGGGTTGTTCATCGGGCAGTATTCCTCGCTATCCGACAACGCCGGGCTGGCGCCCTCTGCCGATATCACATCCCCTCGCACCGACGACGTCGTCGTAGAAGGAAGTCGCGTGTTCGTCTCGGTTGATGCGACCGACGATGTCGCGGTAGCCTCTGTAGCATTGGAAATAGACGGAACGATTGTCCAAACTGACACTGCGGCGCCTTATGCGTTTACCGTTCGCGCGCCTCTGGGTGTTGCAAGTGCCACGCTGCGCGCACTGGCATTCGATCTAGCCGGCTCCGAAGGCGACTCGAATCCCGTCGTTTTGAAGGTGATCCCAGACCCCGGCACCCAGGTAGTGGGTACGGTAATCACGCAGAACGGCGATCCCCTTGCCAACGCGGCCGTAGTGTGCGCAGGCAAGAACACTGTTACAGCCAGCGACGGAGGCTTTTCGCTTGCGGACGCACCGACGGCGGATGGTCGGATACAGTGTCGCGTCGACGGCATAGACACGACAGGAGCAATGGTCCGTGGGGTGTCCGCCCCAACAGACCCTGTACCAGGTGGCATTACGGACATTGGGCTCGTTATTACGGCTGCAGCCGACGTGGTGTGGGTCGGTGCCCCTGCCGGCTCATGGGAGAACCCAGCAAATTGGGACGGCGGTGTACTGCCCGGTGCAGACGATGACGTCTTTATCGCCGCAGGCGGCGTCGATGCGCTGGTCACGATCACAGGGGCTGATGTCACAGTCCGCAGCCTGACGATATTCGGCTCGCTCTCGATCTCCGGCGCAGCCCTGGCGGTAAGCGCTGAGTCGGCGATTTCGGGTATGCTCGTTCTTGATCCTGGTGCAACCATACGAGCAGACGGACCTGCGGCGGATTTCGTCGTGGCCGGCAACGCGATAATCAATGGCGCGACCTTGTTCGCCAGTGGTGGTGGGCGTGTCTCGCTTCCTGGGGCGCGCAGCTACGCGTTTGCTTCCGACCAAATAGGTTTGTTGAGGGCGGAGGGCGCAGGCAGTGTGCTCGATCTCACGGGTTTGACCGAGCTGTTGGGTACGGGGTGGCTCGCCAGT
>JAZDCZ010000143.1:0-4487 GCA_036679605.1 Gemmatimonadota bacterium | reverse complement strand
CGAAAGCTGACGAATCACGCGAACCAACGAGGGGCCGAAAGGTCCCTTTCTTCCGCCCCGACCGAACCAAGGTTTGTGGGAGAACCCGGGTCAAATAATGTGGGACTTAGCAACTGGCGGCACGCCTTTGTTGTCACAAGAATCTAGCAAGCGCGCTCCAGATCTTCGTGGATCTTTTTATTGTCGGTGCGCCGGGGCGAGTGTCAAACGAGGAGGTTGAAGAAAAGCTGGAGAAAGTCAAGAGATATATGGGGGCGGCAGGAGAGTGCATGATTAGGGCGGAGCCACATAAGTCGACTTTGATCGACGCTGCAGCACTCGAGGTGCTCAGGAGATTTATGATAGGGGTGGCCGATGCTCTCAGAGGAATGAACGAAAGGCAAGAAGGAAGAAGCTACGAAGAAGCATATGCGAAGTCTGTTGATGAATTGGAGGGAGCTCTTGAGGCACTTGGTCGTGTCAAAAGATCGTATCTTTTTCGAGATGCGTCTACGCGGGAGTGTTATGGGAAATACATTAGAGCACGTATTCTGACGATTGAGGCGTTTCGCGCGAAATATCGGTTTGAAGATGAGCGGAAGATGGAAGACGCCGCAGAGGGCAAGGCAAGGTTCGTGGAGGCGCAGCAGCTGTACGAGAACGACCTTCACGACTATCGGAGTTCGACAAAGGCGGCGGCGCGGGCTGCAGTCATGGAGTCGCTGATTGCTGCAGAGTGCGACGATGAGGATGGAGCCCTTCGGTCGCTGAGAGAAGCGAACGCACTTTATGCCGCGTGCGGAGATACTGATGGCTTTGATCGGACTTGGAGGGAAATCCTTAAGACGAGTCACTCAACACCCGATGCAATAGGCTTTTGCGGTACGGAGGAGTCAGGTGCGTCCGGCGAGCAATGTAGCGCAGATGGTGCGGCGGGGTCGAAATCTGAGAAAAGGCGAATAGCGGCAGATGTTCTCTTCGGCTTGGGCAAGGGTGTTGTGAAGGTCATCCCTGTGATCGGAGGTATTCTGGAGGAAGCCGTTTTTAGCACATTGTCGAAGAAGGAAGCCCGCAAGGAAATGAAGGTAGTTAGAGCAGAACTTGCGCGCATTGAGAATACGATTGCTGAACGGTCGGATGGCTTAGAGGATGTGATCTCTGAGTTGAGGGACAGTGAGAGGCTTGGGAAGAGCACGAGAGCGGCGTTGGAGGAGATCCGTGAGGTGATTGTCACTAAAGGCAGTGAGATGTCTGACAGTCTCGCCGAGCTGATATCGAGGGCAGGAGACAAGGAGAATACTGTAGCTTCGCCGAGCCAGAAAGTAGCCGGGGGGGCGGGTGTACTTTCTGGCGTGAGAGCGGGAACTGGTGGGGCCAGTGAGATTGATGAGATGGAAAGACGACGTTTCATGGGTGTGCTGAACAATCTGACTCCGGACGATATGGCGCAGTTGATTGTTGCCTTGCAAGCCGGCCCGCATGTTCCGGAGAATGATGGCGTTCGGAGGCAGGCTGCAAAGCTCCTGCGGTGGGCCGACAGTTCTACAGGCCCCGGATGGAGAAGGGTCCGGGCTGTGGCAGAAGAGGTTCTCCCAAGTGCGTTTGGGAAGGGATAGCATGGACAGCCTGACGAAGGCGTCTCCACAATGTCTCCAAGACTGGGGAGGACTCCCGGGGACTCCTGAGGACTCACGGGAACTCAATTCTCAGCGCAAGCTCCAGGAGGGAAGATCGTTAGGGTAGTAAGTCGCGCACCACCACCAGGTTAGATTTTCACCATGTGACGAGTTCGAATCTCGTCGTCCGCTCCATCGCACCCTGATGCACTGGGTCGCAAGGTGTCGCACCACGTCGCAAAACCCTAGACAACGTCCCGAGATACGGTGGGGTCTACTGCCCCGGTAGTTGTCGCAACGTGACGCACCACGTCGCAAAGAGACGCACCGTGACTGCTGGAGATTCTGCGGGGATGTGCTGGAGATGGTGCGGGGGGCTACTCGACCCTCAGCGTGATCGCGTTGGTCACGCTCCCCCGCCTCGTGTTGGCCGCGCCGTTGTCCTGGATCACGCCCTGGATGGTAAACACCGCCGGTTGAGAGACCCCACGGTGGTTCACTGTCCAAGGTACCATCGGTGTACCTTGGCGCACTCTGGCCCCGCCACAAGCTGAACCGGGGATGCCTACTCCCACCAAGCAATGGATGGGCTGCGGAATCTGTAGTGGATTAAGAGGAGTGGGGTTGATGGTGCAACCGATGGTCTGACCAGCAACGACGAAGTTACTACAGTTCGAGGGCGTCCCAGGCCAGACCCAGAGGATGTAGGTTCCCGGGTCGGGTCCAGCTGGGGCGGCGGCCAATGAGAAGCCAATGGATGCACCGACTCCGACCCTGACCGTGCGGTGCAAATCTCCGGAAGTGCCATTGACGAGTAGAACGTCGGTCACCGCTCCCACGCCTAGGTTCACCCTTCCGGATGGGCAGCCAGGTTGTGAGACTCCGGAGAACATGTATGCCGAGCCGGAGTTGGCACCGTTGTCGTCGTCCAAGCTTGCGCCCAAGATGGCCGTATCGCCACTGATGGAGACAGAGAGTCCGAACTGATCCACGGCGCCACCGTCGGAGGCGACAAGCTTCTGCTCCTCCACCCAGGCGACCCCAGTCCATCGGTAGATGTATGCCGACCCTGAATCACTCCCATTGTCGTCATCCAAGTGAGCGCCCACGATGGCGGTTGTGTCACTGATGCATACAGAGATGCCAAAGGAGTCCTGGGCGAAACCGTCCGAAGCCAGAAGTTTTTGCTCTTCCACCCATGTTGCCCCATTCCACCGATAGATAAATGCCGCGCCGGAATTGCTACCATTGTCGTCGTCGAAGCTTGATCCGACGATGGCTCTGTCGGCGCGGATGCAGACGGAGACGCCGAATCGATCCAAGAGTGCGCCGTCGGAAGCAACAAGCTTCTGTTCCTCTAGCCACGAAACACCGTTCCAGCGATAGATGTACGCCGAGCCAGACGAGTCACCGTTGTCGTCGTCTCCCTGTGCTCCAACGATGGCTGTATTGCCATTGATGAACACAGAGCTGCCGAACAGGTCACCGGCTGCGCGGTCGGAAGCGAGAAGCTTCTGCTCCTCCACCCACAAAAGACCATTCCAGCGATAGACGTACGCCGAGCCGGAGTCCAGGCCGTTGTCGTCGTCCAAAGATGCTCCCACGATGGCCGTATCACCGCTGATGGAGACAACGGTTCCGAATCGGTCATTGACCGCGCCATCAGAGGCAAGAAGCTTCTGCTCCTCCATCCAGATGACGCCGTTTCGACGGTAGACGTACGCAGATCCGGAACTCAAGCCGTTGTCGTCGTCCAGGTACGCACCGACGATTGCCGCATCACCGCTGATGGAGACCGAAACGCCGAAGAGGTCGGCAGAAAAGCCGTCCAACGGGAGAAGCTTCTGCTCCTCCATCCAGATGACGCCGTTCCAGCGAGAGATGTATGCGGATCCGGAGAGATCACCGTTGTCGTCGTCGCCGAGTGAACCAACAATTGCCGTATCACCACTGATGGATACGGAGAATCCGTATTCGTCTCCCTCGACTCCGTCGGAGGCAGTGATCTTTTGCCTCTCTTGCGACGAACACTGTGCGTGAGCGGCTGGCCTTCCCAATTCCAGAAGCACCGCGACGAATGACATAACGAGCATAGCTCTCAGCAGAGTCCGCATGATGCACCTCATCTGATCTGTTGTGTATAGGGACAGCCGGAAAAGAGCCGTGGACCGCGCGCTCGTTTTGCTACGCGGTCACTTCCCTTCCCCGAGCGGGTGGACATGTACTGTTCCTCAAAAATCGCGAAGGTGTACCGTTGGACGTGCTCCATTACCCTATGCAATTAGCGATCCAATGCCCTGATCGATGATGTAAGCCTCTAACAGCAATATGTTTCTCGACCGCTTGCCTGGCACTGGGTACGCTAATCCGGTTACTGCAGAGTGACGATTGTGCGTTCTCGTACACTTCGGGGTGATCTATACTAGGACCCGGACTCGCTCCCGAAAACTCCGTCCGCGTTGGCTCCGATGAGGTTATGGGCGGAGGGGGCGGCAAGGGTTGGTCCGAATCTGATTCCGCCAAATCCCGCCGACGAGCGCGGGGGGGCACTGTCGAAGGAGCGGGCTTTGTCAACCGGGTGAGCACGAGTTTGTCGTGCACGAGTGGGGTACAAGCTGCGCAATCGGGACTCGAACCGGAGAGCAGGGCCGGGCCGGGATCGACCCCGTGAGATAAGCTGTTGTTTCGATGCGTCTTATCTCAACTGATCTGGAGTTTGAGTCCTACATGGGGTACCCATTCGTTCCCTATTTGCGAACAGAGAGAGCAGTTCGCTTTTAGCCTACTTTCCGCGGGTCCAGCGATGGTTTTCTCTCGATTTCCAATTCTTCCATTTCCGTGCGAGCACAGATTTTCTCGGCGAACATGGTTGTTGGGTGTGCCAGAGTCGGA
>JAZDCZ010000142.1:0-2181 GCA_036679605.1 Gemmatimonadota bacterium | reverse complement strand
GCGAACGCAATCCAATGGACTACAAGGCCGAGGATTATTGAGCCGACGATAGTGCTTACCGGCCCCCACCACTTGCCAAGATCCTGCATGAAATCCGTCATTGCCTTACCTCCTGAGGCGCGTCTTCGACGTCAATTGTACCGTGTTATGGAACCGACCACAGGCGGGACACAGCCGCAACGCCTGACCAGTCACTTCGCCGAGCACGATAGACACGGCATTGTCAACTCGAGCGGCCGCTTCGCAGACTAGGGCGATGAACCACTCAGCGCCGTCATATAAAGGATATCGATTTCCTTCTGAGATCATCAGCCACGCGGTGTGGCTCTATTATAGATTCTCCCTAAGCTTCCGCGATGTAGAAGATCTCCTGGCAAAGCGAGGAATCGTCGTCTCCTTTGAGACGATACGCCAATGGTGCGGGAAGTTCGGCCCGGGCTACGCTGCTAGGCTGAAGAAGCGGCAAGGCCGGCTCGGCGATACCTGGCATCTCGACGAGGTTTGCATCACCATTCGTGGCCAGCGGTACTACCTGTGGCGTGCGGTCGATCAGGATGGTGATGTCATCGACATTTTGGTTCAGCGCCGTCGTAACGGGCGAGCGGTAAAGCGCTTCTTTCGTAAGCTATTAAAAGGGCAGGGCGGCGGGCCTCGCCGGTTGGTCACAGACAAGCTGGGGAGTTACCGGGTTGCGCATCGGACCGTCATGCCTTCGGTTGTCCACGACACGACGCAGTACACGAACAACCGAGCGGAAGTTTCGCACCATCCGACGAGACAACGAGAGCGACAGATGCGGCGGTTCAAATCCTGGGCTCAAGCGCAGCGGTTCTTATCAGTGCACGGAGTGATCCAAAACCTGTTTCGAGTTGGCCGTCATTTGCTGCACGCTGCGAACTCCCGGCTGCTGAGAGATCGTGCATTCGGTAACTGGCAGGCGGCGACGTGTGTCTGAAATCAGACGGTCGGCTGTCGGAGTACGGCGCGGGAGGCTTGCGCGCTGTCCCTCACGGGACAGTACCTTCCCTGATAGTCGGGAAAATGCAGGGAAAATTCCCGGCTGGGCACCGTCCCGATGGCTCCCTGTCCGGAGAATCTCTAACAAATATAGCCGCTTAGAAGTCTCTCGGGCGCAGTTCGAAAAGGGATAACAGGGAATTAACAGGGAGTCCCCCTTGCCCAAACGATGGCTCGGCCGAATATTGGCACAGTATGGGGAATGGAATACTTGAAAAATGCCATTGATAATCAAGCTTCCTGAGGTATAGTAGCCTCGTGGAGTTTGAGTGGGATGAGGCCAAGGCCCGCGAGAATATTGCGAAGCACGGGGTCTCATTTGAGTTGGCCTCAAGGGTCTTCGAGGATCCTAGGCTCGTCTTGGCCGAGGACCTCGAACATAGCGTGGCTGAACACCGATACTTTGCATTCGGCGATGTGGGGGACGGGATTGTGACAGTTCGATTCACCATTCGCGGTGAACAGGTGCGAATCTTCGGTGCCGGCTACTGGCGAAAGGGAAAGGCGTTCTATGAAAAAGCGAACCAAATACACCGATGAGCCGATCAGAATTGGCCGCCAAGTTGGCGCCGAGATTTTGCCGGGTCATGGAGGTGCGCGTGCCGGTGCCGGTCGTCCGGCTTCCGGAAACAAACCCGTGACACTGAGACTGCCGCCGAAGTTGATTGAAAGGGTGCGGCGTCAGGCCAAGAGGGCCGGGCAGACGATGTCCGACTTCGTTGCAGAAAAGCTTAAGGCCTGACAAAGCCGTCGAGTACTCGTACACATGTGCGTCCAGTCGAAGGCTGGCGCGTTCAGCGGGAGACAGTCCCGCCAGGGCAGGAGTCAGGAGCCCTGTAGCTTGAGTCGCAGACAGGAGGGAAACCAAATGATCTGAAGCCGACTGACAAAGCCATCCGAGGGATGGTAAGCGAGTCACCGGGCCGCAACGTAAGTGAACCCATAGGTGGCCCCGACAGAGTATAATCCGGAGGCCGAGCCTCCGTTTGTAAGGCGAAGGCAACATGGATCGACGAATCCTGACCGAGACGTCGATTCACTCCAGCGGGGGGCGTTGTTGCATAATTCACACGCGGGCGGACAGTGCGTCCTCTGTCGGTGAATTTAGATCCGCACCGACTCCGGCATTCCTAATCCTGTCATCCGATTCAACACCCCGCACAT
>JAZDCZ010000141.1:0-2058 GCA_036679605.1 Gemmatimonadota bacterium | reverse complement strand
CGGCAGGCATGCTGTAGAGAACTACTCGAGATCCGTGCGTCACTAAGTTGGGCCGGAGCACGCTGACATCTGAGGCACTCAGATTTTCAATCGTTACCGTTAGAACAACCGGTTCGCCAACAGAATGCTCATGCTTGGATACCTGCACGGTCACCCTCAACTCCGCCTGTGGTGCGGCGCTCGCTACTGCATCGGCACGCGCCGAGGAAGCGGCGCTAACAAGAAGCGGAAGCAGTACAACCACTCTCCAAAAACGCTTCGAGAGTCGTGAGATGCTCATAACGAACTCCTTATCGGGTCACGACCAAAATTGAGAAGCCATTAGTCACGAAGCTTGAATTCACCCACTCGATCATCAAAGGCTGTCCCCACCTCTTTATGTGAACTCCAATAGCCTGTACCCAATATGGCGCCATCGCCCCACCAATTACTTCCACCGTCCATCATCGTCTTATGAGCGCCACCCGTGGCGGTGTCTGACGGGTGCCTCAAACCGATACAATGCCCCAGTTCGTGAGAAAACGTCATTTTGAGTACCGTGTCGGGGTCTGCCCAACGCGACACGGGGGCGTTGTCAGCATGCGCCGCAGCAACCGTTCCCGCTAGAGGGTGTCCCAAGCGTAGTGGAAGGTTGGGGCCGACTCCACGATTCTACTCTATCCGGCTTGCTTGGTCGGGTCAACCTTTTTGTGGCTTCCCTCCGGTTCCTTGAGGTACGCGTCGAGTATCCAGAGGTGTTCATAGCCCATGATGCGGCGGAAGTTCTTTTCCGTCGCGAGCATGGCACTGGCCGCCCAGCGCAGGGCCATGCTCTGGTCCTTCCAGCGGGTGACGCGACGCGTCTTTTGTCGCACGCCGGAGTGCGGTGATTCGATGATGTTGGTGGTACTCAAGCAGCGCCGCAGGCTCTTGGGTAGCCCGATGGTGTTGACTGTGAAGGTCTCCGCCAAGCCTTCGCGCAGGCTGCCGGCCGCTTCGGGGTACTCGGTTTCGAGCCAGCTCGCCTGGGTCTTTAGGCGGGCGATCCCCTCTTGGGGTTCCAGACGGTAGGCGGCGCGCATCGCGGCGGCGACCTGGCCCTTCAATTCCTTGGGAACCTGGTCCGCTACGTTGCGGACCTTGTGGCTGCGGCAGCGTTGCACCGGGTTGGCTTCGCCGTACACCGCGTCCACCGCGGCTCGCAGTGCCTTGGAGCCGTCGATTACAAACAGGCGCTTGCGATCCGGCTTCACCCCGCGCACGACCAGGCCTTCCAACAGACTTTTGCACGCCGCCGAGTTCTCCGAGGCTCCGGCCACCATCCCCAGTACGTGCTTGTAGCCTTTCGTATCCACGCCTACTGCCGTGAGCACGTGATGCTTGGCGAAGCGCTGCCCGTCCAGGTAAACGATCAGGATGTCCAGATCGTCGAAGTTCCGCTCGACCAACTGCTTCAGAGCCGCCTCGCTGGCTTGTGCAAACTCGCGGCTGACCGCCGAACGGCTCATCCCCACCGCCTCGGCCATCTCGGGCAGTACCTTGCGGTAGTTGCGCGTGGACACGCCCATCATCAGAATCTCAAGCATCCGCTCCCCCAGGCGCGCGCCATCGGCCATCGCTTCGTAGGCTGGCAAGCTCACCTCGCCACCGTGGCCCTTGCCCTTGGTCCGCAGCCGCGGCCGCTCCACGCGCAACTTGCGCTCGGCCAAGCTGACCACGCCGGCCTGGCGACCGTGCCGACGGACCCTTGAGCCCCGCTTGCCCGGATGCTTGGGCCCGGCGATCTGCTTGGCGGACATCAGCAGCACCGCCTCGATTGTGGCCCGCCCGGCGGTATCGATCAACTCATCGACGGCCATGCGTGACTCGGTAATCAGATCCAACATCGGCAACAGAAGTTCTGTCTCCTGGCTCAAGAACTCGGCCAACTTTCGGGTATGCTTCTTCGTCGCGATTTGGTACGGTTTGCTCATGGTGGCTCCTTTCGTAAGAAAATGAAAATACCTGCCGGATTCTACCGAATCCGACCGATTGGAGCCGCCATTTTTTCCAACCTTCCACTACGCTTGGGACACCCTC